>CAYPTY010000001.1:0-74927 GCA_964413935.1 uncultured Balneolaceae bacterium
TACAGCACCGGAGTCTCAAACTGACGGGCATGCGATCGCAGCATGTGGCTGCGACTTTCGGTTTTATTTTTTGAATAGGGTGATGCCGACAGGTTTACGATGATCTCTGCTCCCATCCTGCACAGTTCCTCCATGGGGTTCACGGTGTATTGGTGATACTGAATTTCATTGTCGTTGAACCAGATATCTTCGCAAACGGTAATTCCGAACTTATGCCCTTTTATTTCAGTGAGATGGAATTCAGTATTCGGTTCAAAGTAGCGCAGATCATCGAAAATATCGTAGGTCGGAAGAAGTGTTTTGTGAATATGATCTTTTACGTTTCCCAATTCTGCTACTACAGCCGTGTTAAAAATTGGCCTGCCTTTACCTGTTTCATTGGGAGTTATGGTTCCAAAGACAAGGCTGAGACTGTATCTGGAGGTTGCTTCAATAATTTCACTGTTTGCATCATAAACGGCTTGCCTGAAATCAGTTCTCTCCAGCAGATCCATCGGTGGATAACCACAGGTAATGAGCTCCGGTAAAAGAAGCAGATCAATTCCGTCTCCAGCAGCCTGACGCATGGTTTGCAGTACCTTCTTGGTGTTACCCTGGATATCTCCGATGGTGGGGTTAAGCTGTGCTAATCTAATTTTCAATGCTTTGGCTGATCATTAAGTGGTTTGTTCTCAGGCAACATAAACCGTTTTTATGTTCACAAATTCCCGGATTCCGAAAACGGACAGCTCTCTGCCAAAACCGGATTCCTTAATTCCCCCGAATGGCAGTCTGGGATCGGATCGTACAAAATCATTCACGAAGCAGCATCCAGCCTGCATATCCTTTTCTGCAATGCTACGGGCGCGCGCTTCATCTGCCGAGAATATGGCTGCACCCAAACCATATTTACTATCATTGGCAAGCCTGACTGCCTCTGTGTCACTATCTGCTTTAATGATAACAGCCACTGGTCCAAACAATTCTTCATCAAAAGCAGGCATGCCCTTCTTCACATCTCTCAGCAAGGTGACGGGATAAAAAGCGCCCTCTCCATCTTGAATCTCCCCGCCCATTTCCAGCACCGCTCCTTTTTCAACGGATTCGGTAACCTGTCGGTGCAGTTCGTCTCTGAGATCGGTGCGCGCCAGGGGACCAACATCGGTACCTTCCTTCAGGGGATCTCCGACCCTTTTTCCTTCAAGAGCCTCCTTAACCCGATCGCAAAATTCATCATAACGTCTTTCATGTACGATAAGGCGCTTAGCAGCAATGCAGCTCTGTCCGCTGTTTATCAACCGGCTGTTCACACAGGCTTCCACAGCCTTTTCAAGATTGGCATCCTCAAAAATCAGATAGGGGTCATTGCCTCCGAGCTCCAGAACACAAGGTTTCAGCACAGAACCTGCGATTTCAGCAACAGCTTTCCCCGCACGGGTACTTCCGGTGAGTGATACAGCCGCAATATCCGGATCTTTGATGATCTCAGCCACCTGCGGCACCTCTACCCTGACGGCTCGAAACAGGCCTTTCGGCAGGCCGGATTCATGCATGATTTCTTCAATGGCCTGACCACACCCGAAGGTGTTCTCCGCGTGTTTAAGGATCACAGCGTTTCCTGCAAGCAGTGCCGGAACTGCAAAGCGACAAACCTGCCAGAAAGGGAAATTCCAGGGCATGATGGCCAGCAGTGTTCCAAGCGGTTCAAAGGCTACATAACTTTGCTGTGCATCGGTGTCAATTGACTGAACAGCCAGTTGTTGAGGGGCTTCTTTAGTGTAATATTCCACCAGCCAGGCACATTTCTCAATTTCTGATTCACCCTGAGGCAGCGGTTTGCCCATTTCTTCGGCCATTAACCGGGCATCTCCACTTTTTCTTTTTCGCAAAACACCCACAAGGTTCTTCAATACTTCCGCTCTTTCTTTGACAGACTTGCCTGCCCAGTCTTTTTGGGCATGTTTTGCATCCCTGATGATATCCTTGACCTGATCAGCAGGCATTGCATCATAGCTTGCTACTTGCTTACCGTTTGCCGGATTTATGATTTTAAACGTTTTCATGTACTTAACTCTCTTTTTGCCTGTTCAACCGCCTCACGTATGGTTTCCAGAACCTCATTTAGCAGCTTGTCCTTGATGATTAGCGGAGGAGCAAGGCGGATCAGTGTATCGCTGTGAAGGGTCCAACCCAGCAGAATATTTTTTTCGAAGCAGCTTTCTACGACTTTTTGAGTCAGCTCCCTGCTTTCCAGTTGCAAACCCAGCATGGCTCCCTTTCCCCTTACTTCCACTATGCCCGGACCTTTCAGCATTTCCCGGGCTACTTTCTCGATTTTCCTGGCTTTTCTTGCATAGCTACCGCGGGAAAGCTCTTTGAGATTGGCGTAAGCAGCCGCTGCACTGACCGGGTGTCCTCCAAAAGTGGTTACATGATTGAGCGGCGGGTCATACTTGAAGGTTTGAAATATCTGATCAGAGGATACAAAAGCACCGATGGGCATGCCTCCACCCATTGCTTTAGCCATGGTAAGTATATCAGGCACCACCTTATAATGTTCAAAAGCGAAAAATTTACCTGTGCGATAGAAGCCGCTCTGTATTTCATCAAATATTAGCAATGCACCTGCGTCGGTGCAGCGCTGACGCACTTCTTTGAGCCATTCGTCCAGAGCCGGCCGAATACCACCCTCACCCTGAATAGGCTCCAGAATTACGGCTGCTGTATATTCATCAATCTCATCCAGGCCCTCTGTAATATTAAAATCCAGGAAATGCACATCTGGCAGCAAAGGCAGATAGGGATCACGGTAAATATCCCGCCCGGTTACACTGAGTGAACCATGTGTATCGCCGTGGTAGCTGTTCCTGAAAGCGATAAGTTTGGTTCGCCCGGTATATTTTTTGGCCAGTTTGAGGGCCCCTTCATTGGCTTCTGTACCACTGTTCACCAGATACACCTGATTGAGGGTATCCGGCAACTTGGAGGTTAGTAATTCAGCAAAGTTTACCTGGCTTTCCTGAATGAATTCCCCATACACCATCACATGCAGGTGCTTCTTCAGTTGTTGTTTAATAGCCCGAATTACTTTGGGGTGACGGTGCCCGAGACTACTGACCGCAATACCTGAAATGAAATCCACCATTTGCCGGCCCTCTCTGGTGAAAATGTACGGACCCTTTGCTTTATCCACTTCAAGGGAAATGGGAAAGTCGCTGGTTTGGGCAATATGCTTAAGAAACTGTTCTTTCAATGGGGCTGTTATTCCAAACAAACCGATTTACGCGGTTTGTTGTTTTTATTGTGTTTGTCTGTCAGGATTTTGTCATATTCCTACTCAATTTAACAAACATATGTATGAAACATTTCTTCTTCTGCCTTCTTTTTATAGCGATGATTACCGGATGTAAGTCGTCGGAAAAATCTCAGAATAAAGCATCTGAAGATAATCTTGCAGAGCGTGTAGATTATGATCAGATGGCACCTGAAGCGGTTGCCGCCAGTATTGAATTTATTGAACTAAGCAGCCGCAATGGCGGAAATCTGATCAAATTCAGTATTGTCGAAGTTTTAAAACAAGGAAGAAATGCACCTTCTCTTAATGAAGGACAGGAAATTGAGCTTTCAGTTGATCCAAATCTGTATAGCTCCGAAGAACTATCAGAATATAAAACAGGAGACAGTCTTACTGCAGTCCTGGAATACCAACAACAGGGCGGTCTGGGGCAAACCGCATCCAACACCTGGAAATTAATCAGCATCACTAAATAACATCATCATGACCCATTTGATTAAACCCAAGGAACTTATCCTGTTCCTGAGTGCACTATGTGCCTTTGTCATATTAAGCACGGCTCAGCCACCAATGGATATCACCCTTAAAGACAGTGGCGAAGAAAACAGGGAAACAGAGAATCGAGGAAGAGAGGAATATTTCTTCGATCTGATGCGGAATCCCTTTACCAACGAAATACCGAAAGGTATACGTGCCAGAGAGGTTCAGCTCGCGGGCAGTCTTCCAACAACAGATGACATACTTTATAAAAGTAATGCCCAGTATGAGTTCACGGAAGTTGGCCCCAGCAATGTGGGTGGTCGTACCCGTGCACTTGCAGTAGACGTTCGAAACTCCAATATCATTATTGCAGGTGGTGTTTCTGGCGGTATCTGGAAATCAACCGATGGTGGTCAGAGCTGGGCCCGCCGCACCCGCGACGACCAGCTTCCAATGGTTTCTTTTGTTGCTCAAGACCCCCGGCCGGGTCATCAGGATATCTGGTACTACACCACCGGAGAGCGGAATGGGAACTCAGCCAGTGACCGCGGTTTCACAGCAACTTATGGCGGCCATGGCATTTACCGATCTACGGATAACGGAGACAGCTGGGAACTGCTGGATGGCACCAGCAATACGATCGCCGGATTTGACTCCTGTTTCGATTACGGAATCAAAGTGGAAGTTTCTCCAGTCACCGGTACTGTATTCGTTGCAACCGCTGTTTGCGGCATTTTCCGCTCCACAGACGGAGTAACCTGGGACGACTTCAATCCGGATCTGGGAGGCATTAACAATCATGCATTTTCAGATGTAGAAGTAGCCTCTGACGGTACTGTATATGCCGTACTTTCAACCACAGCTTTGAATTCGGATCCGCAAGTCAATTCACCGGGCATTTATGAATCAACCGATGACGGTGTAAACTGGACCGACATCACCCCTGCTGAAATGCCAAACTTTCATGACCGAACCCGACTGGCTGTTTCACCGACCGACCCGGACAAGCTTTATGCCTTTGTGGAGGGAAGCAATTCGGCACCTAACCTTCTTTACATCGACAGGGACAACCCGGCCAATAACGAACTCAGAACCAGCAACATACCGGATTACAGTGATGAGGATCCTGAACCTGCTGGCCCGGGTAACATGAACCTGCAGGGTGGTTATAATATGACTATTGGGATCAATCCTGGAAACGATAATCAGGTGATCATCGGTGGAACCAACCTATTCAGATCTGGTAACGGTTTTACGTCTGCCCCTGAATTGGCTAGCGGCTGGATTGGCGGATATGGGCCCAATGACTTCCTCTACCCGAACCACCACCCGGATCAGCATGTGATGTTTTTTGATCCGAATGATCCAAACCGATTATTCACAGGGCATGACGGAGGTATTGCAGTAACAGAGAACATAAATGCCAGCAACATCAGCTGGACAGACCTGAACAACGACTACAATGTTACCCAGTTCTACACTGTGGCCATCCCTCCAATCGATGGGGATGACCGGATCGTAGGCGGAACTCAGGATAATGGCTCTCCCTATTTCAGATTTGATCTGCAGGGTGGCACTCAACCCAGTGAGGACGTTTCTTCCGGAGATGGTTCTTATGCTGCACTCCGTTTCAGCAGTGGATATGTTTCATCTCAGCGTGGAAACATATTCAGGCTCTTTTACCAGGATGACACCGGTGATTTATTTTCACCTTTTACTACCTCCGGTCGCTGGACACGTGTACAGCCTGCCGGTGCAACTGGTCAGCTTTTTATTCACCCTTATCTGGTTGATTATCAGTTTGAAGGGGTAATGTATTACCCTTCAGAAGATGAGCTCTATCGCAATGCGAACATCAGTGCCATTCCTGACTTTAATGGCGGTGATGCCACCGAAGGATGGGATCTGATTCCCGGTTTTTCTGTGAACAATCAACCGCTTATTGAGGACCGAACAATAACGGCAATGGACATATCGCGAGCCTCCCCGTCTGGTGTACTGTATGTTGCGGGCAGCGACCGGTCTGGAAACAGAGACCTGAAACCAACGATTAAGAAAATTCCGAATGCCTTTTCCAGCAATATTTATTCTGATGTATCCATCCCGGATCTTCCAGAAGGTGCTTACATCCATGACATAGCCGTCAATCCAAAAAACGGGAATGAACTCCTGGTTTCCGTATCCAACTATGGAGTTATACCCGGTATTTATCACAGTGATGATGGCGGGGCAACCTGGACAGGTATTCAGGGTAACCTGAATTTTGATTCAGAAGGACCTTCTATACGATCCACCGCTATTGCTGAAATAGATGATCAAACCACTGTTTATTTTGCGGGAACCAGTATCGGGCTTTATTCAACCCAATCGCTTAATGGTATGCAAACTGAATGGGTACGTGAGTCCCCGGCCGGTATTGGCTTGCATGTAGTTGAATATCTGGATTACCGGCCGCAGGACAATACGCTGGCTGTAGCAACACACGGCCGTGGATTATTTATCGGTCGTCCACAAGGATCCGTTTCAACGGATGATGAGGTGGCGGATGCAGAAGTACCACAAGCTTTCGAGCTACAACAAAACTACCCGAATCCCTTTAACCCATCTACCAACATCAGCTTCAGCCTGCCACAAAGCAGTCAGGTGACGCTGTCGGTATATGATGTGAATGGTCGATTGGTTGGCGAGCTTCTGAACAACGAAGTGTTTGCAAGCGGTCAGCATGAGGTCAGCTTTGATGCTTCCGCGCTGGCCAGTGGAGTTTATCTGTATAACCTGAGAGCCATTTCGGCCGGCGGGCGCAGCTACACCCAAACCCGGACCATGACACTGATCAAATAATTTTCAGCCTGAAATGGAAAAAGGGAGCTATCTGGCTCCCTTTTTTATTTTCGATAGGTCAATCCTGATTCCAGCTTCGGAATAATTCAGCAAACTCCCGCTGCAATTCTTCTCCCTTATCCCGGGCATACCAGGTATGCAGCTCTTTGCTGCGGTCAGCACCGCTGATGCTTACATCCTCTTTAAGTTTAAGAAAAAATTCCTGTGCTTTAGCAGGTCGAGGACCCCAAACACCAATGACCTCCCCTGTTTCCGCGTCCTGAATAATAACCTTGGGGATGGAGCGGGTACCATTGGTCAGAAAAAGATCCATGAGTTCGGGATGCTGATCGCGAAGCACAACCCGGAGTTCAATATGTGGAGATAAATCTGCGATTTTTGCAATAAAGGGCAGACTTTGACCGGAATCCCCGCACCAGCCTTCATTCAGCACCAGCCAGCGCATCTTTCTTTTATTGTTTGAGAATTCATCAGCATAAGCTTCATCAATTTTTCCTGATTTTGTAATTCTCTTCAGCCTCTGCAGTGACATCTTAGTGTATTCCAACATGGAATCGGAGTTATCACCGTTGGTTGTTTTACCGGCTTCATATAGTTTCTCGATCAGTTCCAGAAACTGGGGGTAAGTAAAGGACTGTCTGATTATATCTTCACCAATAATCTGCTTTAAATCGGTTTCCATAATGATTTTTGTTTTTTTGAGTGTTTAATAATCTGATGCTAAAACAGCTGGTCGAGCCAACGGATTCCGGTTTCCTGATACTTTAAAACTATCATCCCTATAATAAAGGCGACAAAGCTGAATGAAGCGGTGAACTTGATTTTCATAACCAGTGGATATTCTTCTTCAGCTCCTCTCAGGTTTAAAATCAACCTGAGGATAAATAAAAAAGAGAGCAGACTCAAAGTCCCAAATATGAGAGCCGGTAAACGGTAATAGGCGGAAAGTCCAAGGGTAACCAAGAGAACACCGGTAAGAAAAGCATTCGCATAAAAAAGACGAACCCCCCTTAAGCCGAACTGAACCGCAAATGTACGGTCTCCCCTATCACGGTCTTCCTCCAGCTGGAATATCTGGGAAACCGGATATAAGCTGAGCAGGATGAAGGCTACGCCAACTGAAGTAAGTAATAACCAGTAACTGTCGATGTATCCACCAGCTGCCAGATATCCCATCAGAAAAGAATTGGTGCCGGTGCTGAACCCAATAGCAACCAAACTGAGCAGAGGTCTGGATTTCCATCGGAATAAGGGGGAAGAATACACCCAGAACAGAAGAAAAGAGAAGGTGTAAATCAGGAAGTAAAGCCATCCCTCATCCAGAATGAAGAAATATCCCGAAAACTGCATTGCCAGGGAAGCCATCCACATCCACTTATACATACGTGGAGGTGACTTAATACCTCCGATAGGGCCTTCGTCGCGATCCCAATAGGAATTATAGGCTGTTGCCCCTCCAAATAGCAGGATGTGAACCACCAGAAACTGCTCCAGATAATTGGACCAGCTCACATCCTCAACGAATAGAGCACCCATCAGAAATCCCCCCGAAAGAATAAAAAACTGATAGTGAAGCCTCAGATGCACAATAAAATGCCATATCTGTATGACTATGGCCTCAGGGTTTTGATAAGGTATATGTCCAGGGCTATTATTCACGCAGAATCATTGTATTTTTCAGGAATGGAAATTGCACAGGAAACATACACCGAACTGAAAAGAGACCTCTGGTTAAAACGGCAACTTCACCACGAAGAAAAAGTGGTTGAACTGCTCAGAGTTTATTTAAATGATCGATCGCATCAAAAGAAAAATCCGCTAATGGATTTCCTTTTTGAATATTATCATTTCAGGCCGGCCCAGCTCAAACGATGGTCGCCCGGGGCAGGTGTTCTTCTGGGTTTTGAGGACAAAAACGAACTTCCAGATTGCGGGGAATGGGAATTTAATGGGTCCATGGCTCGGCTTCGGCATGAAGAAATTCCGGAGAAAAGACTGAAATCGGCCGAATGGATTCTGGAACTGTTTAAAAATGCTGAGCAGAAAAAACCTGCTTTCGGATGTTTTGGCATGCATGAATGGGCCATGGTGTACAAATCGGAAAATCCGCGACATAATCAGTTGCCGATGCGCATGCCATCCGATGAACTGGCCCGCTTTGTTGAATCCCGCCCCCTGCTTTGCACTCATTTTGATGCTTTTCGCTTCTTTACGAAAGAAGCTGTTCCGCTTAACCGGCATGATCTGTCCAGAGAAAACTTCACCGATACGGAACAACCGGGCTGTATCCATACCAATATGGACCTGTACAAGTGGGCTTTTAAAATGTATCCCTGGATTGGAAGCGATCTCATTCTGCAAGCTTTTAAACTGGCTTGTGAAGCTCGCACCATCGATATGCAGGCCTCACCCTACGATATGAGGGACTTCGGACTGGAGCCCATCCCTATCGAAACCGAAGTGGGTAGAAAAAATTACCTGGATGCACAGATGGGAATTTTTGAAAAAAGTAAACCGGTACGCCGTTCGTTGATAGAAGCCTATGAGCGCTTGCTGGAACTTAGGGGCTGAATCAAGGTAGAGAAATTCTACCCAGCGAGGGCTCTCCCCCTCTTAACATTGTATCAGCCAGATAGGCCATCAGAAGGGCTTCTTTGGCATCAGGCTGAATGCCATATTCCTCACTTTTTTTGAAGGTGTGTTTTCGGGCAAGTTCATGGATTTGTATCATCATCACAGGATTGTGTACACCTCCTCCACTTACCAGAATTTCTGATTCAGGTAGTTTGTTGAGTGCATTCGCAACCGTTTCAGCCGTAAAACGGGTCAGGGTAGCGATGATATCTTCAGAAAAGAGATCATCCACTTTCAGGGATTTGATCACCTGTTGTAACCAATTCAGACTAAATTCTTCCGGACCGGTACTTTTTGGGGCATCTTTTTGAAAAAATGTATGCCGATGCAGTCCGCTCAACAAGGCGGGGTGCAATTTACCTGAGTCTGCTGTCTTGCCATCCGCATCAAAATCCTTTTGGTAGAAAACCTTCATTGCCGCATTAACCAGAGTATTTGCAGGGCCGGTATCCGTAACCAGGCAATCTTCGTAGTTTTTTGCACTTTTAGGGATGAAGGTGAGATTGGCTATGCCACCCAGATTCAGCAGAATCCGATTCTGTTCGCTGCTTCGAAACAGTTCGAAATCCATATAACCGGCCAGAGGTGCCCCTTCTCCACCCTGCGCGGTAGACTTTTGCCTGAAATCGCTGATCACCGGAATACCACATTGCACAGCGATGTGATCGGCATCACCCATCTGCAGGGTTGCGGTCCTCTTTTTATTCTGATCCGAATATGATTCTGGTGCATGCAAAACAGTTTGGCCATGTGAAGCGATGGCGACGACATCCTCCCTCTTAGCATTACATTCATCAAGGAATTTATTTACGATGTGTCCGCAAAAATCCCCAAAACGGCTGTGCAGGATGGTGAGCTGTCTCAGGTTCACTTCTTGTCTGTATAAAAGCGATTCAAGAAGCTCTTTCAGCTCAACCGGAAAGGGATAGGTTTGATACAAAAGGACTTCTGCTTTGACCTGATCATCACCCTGGCTGAAGCGACACAGTGCCGTATCCAGTCCATCCATGGAGGTACCGCTCATCAATCCGATGTATAAACGATCTTCCTGTTTCGCCTTTGTTAATATTTCGGTCAGTTTTTTGTTCATGCTTTTATTGCCCGTATTTTCAGCGTATAACATCGAGAATATGGAAGAATTAAACGAACAGGATTTCGAAGCTTATCAGCAGGATGTGGAGTACCTGGTTGGGGTGCTCAAAGATTCTTTTGAATCTGATGAGGCAAGGTATTATGAAGACGATCTGAATGAGGTGCTTTACATAGAGCTGGAAGGCCTGCATGATTACGAGCAGGCAGAGATTGAGGAGATCGCCGGCCCTGTGCTTGAGGAGCTAGATCTGGATTTTGAAGAGATCATTCTTCTCCCCCTGAAATAAACCTTCTCTTCTCAGGAAAAGCGCTTTTTTCATTCATACTTAGTCAATCTATTTGTACTTTTGAAAAAAATTATCACTCCATGAAGAGTTCAAATTCCGGCTATACTATGACCTGCATTACCTGTGGCAGTGTCAACGATGAGCGTGAAACCTCAACCTATTGCACCAGTTGTGGTTCTGTACTCACTATTGAGTACAAAGAGGCACGACCTGAAATTCAGTATCCTCTGGAGACCATCCGGCCTGATCCCTTAAAGAACCATTATACGGCCCTCAAAAAGCTGGAGAGGCTGTCCGAAAAATACAGGGCAGAACTTTATGCCAAGCTGGAGTTTGAAAACCCTACGGGTTGTTTCAAGGATCGTGGTTCCTACATCGAAGTGCAGAAAGCTCTTGAGCTGGAAGCGGATGCCATCTGTCTGGCCAGCACCGGAAATATGGCAGCATCTGTTGCCGCCTACGCTTGTTATTTTAAGATCCCCTGTTATGTGTTCGTACCCGAACAAACGCCGGAAGTGAAAATTGCTCAGGCAACCATTTATGATGCAAACATCATCAAAATTAAAGGGGATTTTGCGACTTGTGAGAAACTGTGCCGAAAGTTTGCGGCCTCTGGTAATTATTATCTGGCCGGTGATTATGTCTTCAGGCAGGAAGGTCAAAAATCATTTACCTATGAGCTGTATGAGCAGGGTATTTATGACTTCGATTACATCTTTGTACCCGTTGGTGCTGGAACCAATTTTGCAGCCATTTATAAAGCCTACATAGAACTGAAAGCGGCCGGACTGGTAGATCGAATTCCTTCATTTGTAGCTACGCAGCCGGAGCAGAGTTCACCGGTTGTAGAAGGGATTTTCAAAAGGGAAAAAATTATCAAAGATCAGGTGAATACCATGGCCGATGCCGTGGCTGTGGGTAATCCCTTTGATTTTTATAAAGTGCTGGAGGCCATCGAAGAAACCGACGGACTGGCATACACCGCTACCGAAAATGAATTACTGGACTCCATGAAGGAGATGGCTATAGAAGATGGCTATTTCACGGAACCGGCATGTGCTATTCCGCTGGCTACTTTCAAGAATAATCTGGAGAAATTCAAAGGCAAGAAGTGCCTGTTCGTCCTCACTGGAACCGGACTCAAAAGTTCGCATATCGTTGCTAAATACTCCCTTTCCTCTCCGGTTCTGGATCCTGACCTGGACAGGGTGCAGCAATATATTGACTCCGGCTTCATCGAAATGCAGAAAAACAGCTGGGGACAATCGCGTGAGGTGCTGGTCGGTAATGTAAATATGGATGAAGAACATCAGCGTCTCTACGACGAGTATGTGAGCGGCATCGAAAGAAAAGGGAAAACCCTGCGTGAGGAAGAGATTAAGCGTTTAAAATCGCTGGTTTATCATGAGGATGCCGATCTGGATTATCCCGTACAGGTTCTGGATTACAAACTCACTATGCGCAAAAGAGGTCTGGTGAGTGCCGCAGTGAAACTGGATATCAACGGACAGGAAGTGATTTCTCTGGATCAGGGCGTGGGACCAATGGATGCCATCTTAACGGCGATCAAAGCGGAGACCGACTCTCTCATTCCGCTGGTGATCAAAAATCATGAGGTAGAAATACTGAGTCCGGATACCGATTCCCTCGTTATCGTAACGCTTACCCTCAAGAAGGATGATTTCACCTTCACCTCCAAGGGCGCTTCACCAGACACACTGGATGCACTGATTCAGGCCTTTATCAAGGGACTGGCTATTGCACATAAAACAATAGCAGTTTAATCACTTATCAGGCTAAAGCGCTTTGCGCAGAATGATTAACGTAAAGCGTCTTCCAGTTCGAGGGAGGCATTTGACCCCTCATCGCGGTATTTCACGATAACCGGACAAGCCATACTCAGATTCTGTTCACGAGCCCATTCCTTATTGATGGGGCGGGTACCCGGAACAACAACGGCATTTGGCGGAATGGCTGAACCGCGTTCCAGAACTATCTCATTCACCAGATCATATACGGGAATGGATTTGGACAGCACCACACCGGGCGCAATAACCGCACCTTCCCGGACCAGGATACCTTCGACAATAACTGCTCCCGCGCCGATGAAGCAATGATCTTCGATAATCACCGGACTCATTCCCACCGGCTCCAGAACACCGCCAATCTGAACGCCTGCTGAGAGATGTACATTTTTTCCGATCTGAGCACAGGAACCAACCAGTGCATGACTATCCACCATAGAACCCGAATCCACATAAGCACCCACATTAATATAGGCAGGAGGCATAATGATCACTCCGGAAGCCACATACGAGCCTCGCCGTACCGATGAACCACCCGGAACCAGTCTGACCCCATCTTCGGGCTCAAAATAACGGGGTGGCAGATTTTCTTTATCTACAAAACCATCATAAATACCTGAAAAAGAAGCATTCTGACCTGCTTTGAAAGCGGCAAGGATCCCTTCTTTGACCTCCACATAGGCTTCCCAGCCGTTTTCAGTTTTATTAGCTGAGCGTAATTCGCCCGTTTCGAGCTTATCTAAAATTTCTTTCCAGTCCATAAAATGTGTTCAGTTGAGCTTACTTATTTGTATTTGGCAAACCAGGCTTCAATTGCAATGTCGGTCTCGATCAGCCTCTCAAGACTGCCCAGATCCGCCTGATTTAATGGAGGTCGCACCGTATCCGTTCCGATTAGTTTTTTGTGATACAGCAATGCTTTAGCCGGAACCGGATTCGGACCGTTGAATAATTGCTCAATGGCAGGCAGCCAGACCTCTTTAAGCCCTTCAAGCTCGCCGTTGAGACAACATTCGAGATATTTCGATGTAGCTTCAGGCCAGATATTTGATGCTACCGAAACTAGTCCCACTGCCCCCTCTCTGGCAAATTCCGGAGTTAATCCGTCATCACCGGAATAAAAATCTACATTCGGAGCTGTTTGTCTGAATTCTTTAAACTCTGCAACGGAACCACTCGCCTCTTTAACCCCCATCAGATTACTGAAGCGCTCAGACAGTACTTTTGGAACTTCAGGATGCAGTTTGGTTCCGGCACGGGAAGGAACATTATAGAGCATACAGGGTTTATCAGTGGCTTCCAGTAATTTTGAGAACCATTCAATCTGACCGTGTTTCCCCGGTTTTGCATAAAGAGGGGTTACCAGCAGAAAGGCATCTACATTACCATGATCGCACCTTCTGATGAATTCAATCTGTTTGTGCAGTTTGTAGCCCCCAATCCCTGCCATCAGTGGAACCTTTAAATCCATACCTGCAGCGTAAACCACCACCTGTTTCTTTTCTTCGGTGTCCAGAGCCAGCCCTTCCCCGGTTGAACCCAGCAGTAATATCCCGTTCCCTGCCGATTCCTGTAAACGCAGCAGATTATCCAGGCTGTCAAAATCAATAATTCCGTGTTCTTCGAAAGGGGTGACCAATGCGGTCCAGAGTCTTGTATTATCCATCCTTTAGTTCCTTATAAATCTGATCAAATAGTTCTGAAAATGTATGAATACCAAACCAATCTTTCTGCTTTATAAACTGTTTTGTGGCCCAGATAGCACCGGATGCAAATACAGCACGGTCCAGTGCTTCATGTCGGAGGGTGATTTTTTCGAAGCCGGTCTCCACTTCCAGCTGATGATTGCCTTTCACATCCCCCTCCCGCTCATGGGTTATGTCCACATCCTCACCCAGCCAATCTTTCCAGGAAAGGGCCGTTCCGCTGGGGGCATCCAGCTTATGCACATGATGCACTTCATGAATCGAAAATTCCGGGTCAGGGAGTATGCCTGAACTCTGAGACAAAACTTCTATCATTTTACGAACCAGATTCATCCCGATACTGAAGTTGGATGCGGTAAGCCAGCTGCATTTCCTGGCTTTCACACGCTCATGAAGTTCTTGCGTCCACTCAAAACCGGTTGAACCCCAAACCGCAGGCACTCTGCTTTCAATAACCTGTTCCAGAATTTCAGGTACAGCATTACCCGGCACAAAAATGATGACTGCATCGGATTCTTTCAGGGCTTCTGTGTTTACCGGGTTTTCCTCATCAAACACATGATGCACTTCGCTGCCCAGCAGCTCAACCACTTTTCCGCCTGTTTTTCCCGAACCAATTACCGATATGTTCAAGAATGTCCTCCGATGAATTTTTTGTGGATCAATCTTACCACTTCTTCTGCATCCTCTTCGGCTACCAGAAAGCATAAATTGTGTTTACTGGCGCCATGACAAATCAACCGGATATTGAAATCCCTGAGTTCATTAAAGATGCTGCCGCTTACACCGGCTGTGGCCTGCAGTTCATTTCCGATGAGTGCAATTAACGATAATCCTTTTTCAATTTCTACCTGACTGAAGGTTTGCAGTTCCTGAATCACATCCTGGCTTAAGTCAACCGGTGATGCCGCATAGGTATTGGTATCCAGAGTTAGAGAAACGCTTACTTCCGAGGTCGTAACCAGGTCTACTGAAATATTTCGATTGGCCAGCACCTGGAAGAGGTGGGCAAGAAAACCATGCCGGCCAAGCATTTCCAGGCTGTGCACTGTAACCAGCGTCTGATTTTTTCGGAGGGAAATAGCGCGAATGGCTGGTTTTTCTGTAGCCTGATGCAGTATGAGCGTACCCCGGGAGTCAGGATGAAGGCTGGATCCAACAAAAACTTCTGCGCCGCTGCGGATCACCGGCTTCAGGGTAGCCGGATGCAATACTTTTCCTCCAAAGGTTGAGAGCTCAGCAGCCTCTGAAAAGGTAATTTCATGTATGGGAAAAGCATCCGCTACAATTCGCGGGTCGGTGGTATACACACCGGATACATCCGTCCAGATTTCAAGTCTGCCGGCTTTAGTGGCCTCAGCAAAGAGAGCGGCCGAATAGTCCGATCCGCCTCTGCCAAGTGTAGTTGTATTCCCGGCGGGATCAGATGCAATGAATCCCTGTGTCACATACACCTGATCATTATCCAGTTTCGCTGCCTGCGTGGCTGTTTTCAGGACATCAGGCTGTGCCTCTCCGAATCTGCTGTCGGTGGCAATGACTTCACGCGCATCCAGCCATTGGGCATCCACACCCATCATTCGCACCACTTCCGTGAAGATGGGGCTGGACATCAGTTCCCCAAAAGCGAGCAGTCCATCTTTCCAGGCTTCATCTTTTTTAGATTGACTTAAATGCTCTTTGAGCGCATCCAGAGTATGCCCAAACTGCTCTTCCATTTCTTGCGCATTGTGCAAATGACGGATTATATCCCTGTGACGTTTTTCAATTCGGGCAAGAAAAGCCTGCTGATCCTGTGCTGAAGGTGATGCACTGAGGACCACAAGGTCGTTGGTGGTACCTGCAGTTGCGCTTACGACGATTATTTTTCGTTCAGGATTTTCTGCTACAATTCCGGCACATCGTTGCATGGCTTCAAAGTCAGCCATCGATGTGCCTCCAAACTTAGATACTATTGTCATATTGAGGTTTTTCAGAGAATCAGAAAATACTAATCAGATCAACAAAATGGCGACTTGCTTCGGGATTTAAATAATTTTAAATACCTGCCAACCAATTCTGAAATACATGAAATTTGCAGCTGTTACCCTCTCCCTTTTTTTCCTCATTTCCTGCACTTCCGTGGAAAATCCGGAAGTTGAAATCCCAGAAGTAACCATAGAACAGGCCGAGGCACGCCTGAATAAACTGGCCTCAATGATGTATGATTATGAGCAGGCCGATGAAATTCATCAGTATCTCGACTCACTTAAAAGAGCACGATATCATCCCGGTACCCAGGATACCACCGTTCTTTTTGTGCACTTCGGTGCTGCTGAAAGCGTAGAATGGAGAGGAAGTTTCAACAGCTGGGGTAACGATACTTCAGAAAACTGGTCCGGTACCCAGATCGGTCAATCCAAAATCTGGACTCTGAAAAAGAACTTTCCCAGCGATACCCGGGTAGATTACAAAATTGTGGTAAACGGTGATCGCTGGATGGAGGATCCATACAATATCAACCGGCAGCTGGGTGGATCGGGTTACAATTCTGAGCTTCGCATGCCTGATTTTGAAGAAGATCCCATCACCCGATTTCGCTTAACTATAGACCGTGGTAACCTATCCGAGAACAAATTAATCAGCAGTACATACACCGAAAGCGACCATCAATATCAGGTGTATACCCCTTACAACCACGATAAACTGAAGAATCTCCCGGTCATCTACGTAACCGACGGGCAGGACTACAGCCATAACGGCATGGGCAATATGAAAACCATTCTGGATAATCTTATTGCTGATGCAGCCATTGAACCGGTAATTGCCGTATTCGTGGATCCAAGAGAACCCGCTGGCAACCTTGAAAACCGACGCGGGGTTTACCTGCCGATTAATGAGAATTACCTGAAGTTCTTTACCGAAGAGCTGATACCTGAAATAGAAACTGAATATAAGGTTCGGGCTGAGGCTGAAAGCCGGGGAATCCTGGGAACCTCACTTGGCGGCATAAATTCCACCTATTTCTGTTTTGAACGACCGGACGTTTTTGGCGACTGCGCTATTCAATCTCCGGCCTTCTGGTTCAGACCCGATATTTATGATCTGGTAGAACAGTCTGAGGCCAGCCCCAATCAGCTGCAAATCTTCATGAGTACCGGAACCATCAATGACGGGGAGGAAATGACTCTGAAAATGAAGGAATTGATGGAATCCAAAGGATTTGAAGTAAACCTGCTGACGGTAAACCAGGGACATTCATGGGGAGCCTGGACCGACCAGCTGGATGATATGCTCATTCAATTTTATGGAAACCAATAATTCATTATGCCATTAATTACCAATGATGCTGTTGTACTGGGGATCCTGATAGCCATTTTAGCAGGCATTTTCATTACCGCAAAAAGTGAACATCCTTTCTGGAAAAAATTCTACACCTACATCCCTGCCCTGCTACTGTGTTATTTTGTTCCCTCGGTGTTTAATTCGCTGGGCATTATTTCTGCAGAAGAGTCCAATCTCTATTATGTGGCATCCCGATATCTGTTGCCAGCCAGTCTGGTTTTACTCACGCTGAGCATAGATCTGAAAGCCATCCTTAATCTGGGGCCAAAAGCCGTGGTGATGTTTCTGGCTGCGACGATAGGCATTGTGATCGGGGGACCTATTGCCATACTTCTGGTGGGCAGCATCAGTCCTGAAATTATTGCCGGGGAAGGTGCAGATGAGGTCTGGCGTGGTTTATCCACCGTTGCTGGCAGCTGGATTGGCGGCGGTGCTAATCAGACGGCCATGTTTGAGGTGTTTCAACCCAGCAGTTCCCTCTTTTCCGCGATGGTAACCGTAGATATTATCGTGGCCAATATATGGATGGCCTTCCTGCTGTATGGGGCTGGTATATCGGAACGCGTGGATGAATGGTTTAAAGCGGATTCATCCGCGATCAATGAACTCAAGGATAAGGTAGAAGCATACCGGGCAAATCTGGCACGCATCCCCACATTTAATGACATTGTCAGTTTTCTGGCCGTTGCCTTCGGGATCACCGCATTTGGGCATCTGCTGGCCGACATTATTGCACCGGCTATAGGCAACAACTTTCCGGCTCTTTCCAAACTGAGCCTGGACTCCTCCTTTTTCTGGCTGATTGTTATTGCCACTTCCCTTGGCTTTGCAGCCTCCTTTACCAATCTCCGGAAACTCGAAGGGGCGGGCGCATCCAAATTCGGTAGTCTGTTCATTTACGTACTGGTTACCACCATCGGAATGCAGATGGATGTGCTGGCGATATTCAAAGAACCGGGTTTTTTCCTGATCGGCATTGTCTGGATCCTGATTCATGTCGGTATCTTACTCACAGTCGGCAAGCTCATTAAAGCACCCTTTTTCTTTGTAGCGGTTGGATCCCAGGCCAATATCGGAGGCGCTGCTTCCGCTCCGGTTGTGGCTTCCGCTTTTCACCCAGCCCTTGCTCCGGTTGGTGTGCTTCTTGCTGTTTTCGGGTATGCATTAGGAACCTATGGTGCTTATCTTTGTGCTTTATTAATGAAGCTAGTTTCCTGATTGAAGAGAGCACTCACTTTCCTGTTTATTTTTCTGCTTGCCGCCGCACTGGTGTTTGGCATCATATTCGGTTTCGGATGGAATGCATTCGATACCCTGTTTTCCAATAAAAAAGGCCTTGCCGAAGGTTCTGAATGGATTGAAAAAACCTTTTCCCTGAAAGGATTAACGGAATATATCGGCGAAAATCCTCAGCATGTATCTGTCGTTTCCTATAATGTGGAAGAACCCGACTCCGGAATTTATTATCAGGCTGAAACTCCCCGTACCATGGGAGCCCTTCAAAACCTGATTCTGCTGCTGGAGTATGAGCGACAGGTTGAAGAAGGCCTTATTGATCCGACGGTACTTGTGGACCCTGACGACATCCAGGCATTTACCCTGCCACAGGTCAGTGATGAACTGCATCAGAAAGTGATGAAAGATCTTTTAAAGGAGGATCAGGAATTTGTGGTGCTGGATTCTCTGGTCGTTTCCATTCTGAAAAATAACGACCTGGCAGCAGCCGACTGGCTCTGGTTTCTGCTGGGAGAAGAGGGCATTCAGAACCTGATGAATGAACTTGATTTGAAACAGACCGACACTCCACAAGCTTTTCTGGGTTTGTATATAGCGATCCATCCGGATGTGGTCAGCTTCAAAGATGGACAAACTTCACCTGCTGAATATGCTGAAGAATACCTTAGGGATAATGTATGGACGGTGCGGGTTAAAGAAATTTTCGAGGAAAACCGGCTGAACATGACCTTTATGGATGAGCGTGATGCCTTGAGCAGGTTTCCGCAAACCCAGCCCCTTGAATTTGCACAGTTGATGGGTCGAATTTATAAAGAAGAAATTCTAAGCCCTGAAATCTGCAAACGGGCTAAAGATAAACTGGGCTGGGCTGAAAATGCGGATAAAATAAAGGCTTCATTTAAAGACTATGGCGCCATTTATGATAATCGAATGGCCATGCTTTCAGGAGTGGATTTCGGAACTTCTGTGTTTGATGGACACACTTCCGTTCAGGCGGTGTTTTTTGACCGGCTACCGGTTGGTTTTTATATACATATGTCGGCCAATCATATGCAAGAGGATTATCAGCAGCGCCTGATCTGGGATCCTGCACTTTATGAGACCACGCTAAAAGAAATTCAATAATTATGAACAAATTCATACTGCTCCATCTTTTCTGGCTGATGCCTCTATATCTGGCTTTCATTGTATTTCAGCAGCTCAGTGTATATACCGGTACCCAAAAAACCTATGAAGCAGGCACAACCTATAATGCAGATGTGGTCGATTTTGACATCAAACAGATTGCCGCACAAAGTAACGGATATGTAGTCATCCGCTTTACTCCGGATAATGCTAAGCCGATTGAACGCCGGCTTTCCCTTTCGGTGCAGATTGCTCAGCAGGTGATGGATCAGCCTTTGATTCCCATTCGCTATCTCAAAGGAGCCTATCCTGAGATTGTAATGATACCCGCCTACGAATTACAGAGAAGCATTGCGATGTCGAATACCACCTTTGCCGGAATAGGCCTGCTTATCACAGCCCTGGTTGCCTTTTTTGCCAGTCGCTACGCTGTTAGGATGTCTCGTGAGGGCAGAAAAGAGCTGGTGATTGAACGGGTAGACGAATGAGTGCCGGCCGTCTTTACCTGATCCCGAATACCCTTGGTAATACACCCTCAAACAATACTATTCCGGATGAGGTGCTTCAGATTATACGAAAACTGGATCTGCTTTATGTTGAGAACATACAGTCGGCCAGCCGATATCTGAAGTGGGTGGAAGATACCGTGCCCGAATATAAAATTGATTTCTTTCCACTGGATAAACATACCTCCCCCATCGATGCTCATGACTATCTCAAACCAATTCTTGCCGGTCGTGATGGAGGCATTATTTCAGAAGCGGGTTGCCCGGGTATTGCAGATCCGGGCTCTGTGCTGGTTCAGCTGGCACATTCCAGGGGTGTTGAAGTCTATCCGTTGGTTGGTCCCTCTTCCATCCTGCTGGCTCTGATGGCATCCGGATTTAACGGGCAGCAGTTTGCTTTTCACGGCTACCTCCCCATCGACAAAAACGAACGCAAGCAGAAGATTACTGAGCTGGAAAATGAAAGCCGAAACAGGAATCAGACCCAGATTTTCATGGAAGCCCCCCATCGAAATATGGAATTACTCAAAGCGGTTATTCAGCATGGCCGTGATGACAGCAGACTTTGTGTGGCAGCCGACCTGACCCTGCCCACCCAGGAGATAACATCGAAAGGCATTGGGGATTGGAAGAATAGTACCTTACCGGACCTCCACAAACGTCCGGCTATATTCCTGCTCTTCTGGAAATAAAAAAACCCGACTTTGTTGGCCGGGCCTAAATTTCAAATTTGCTGATTAAATCGCATCAATGTGCGCCTGCTGCTGTCAGTTCACTAACTATAGTGTCATAATGGTGGCTAACCGCTTGATCTTTGGCCGACCATCCCCGATCGTCCGTTACATCTACATCACTATTTTGAGAAACTAAAAATTTTACAATATCGAGATGACCATTGGTTGATGCCCAATAAAGTGCGTTGGTTCCTCTGTTATCTTTTATATTTACATCTGCACCGTTTTCAACTAAGAACTGAACCGCATTAAGGTGTCCGTGTTTTGCAGCTTTCAATAAGGCGGTACGCTGGTGTTCATCACTTGCGTTAACATCAACGCCGCTTGAGAGAAGGCGGGTCAGTTCGTTCATATCGCCGCTTTCTGCGGCATTTAGAAATTTTTCAACTTCCATAGGTAGGCCTCCTTATAAGGTTAAGGTTGTGTGCCTTTTTATTGTACTTCCTGCGGTCTTGAATGTCAAATTAGAAGTAGACATGAAGGCTGATTTTTTGGCTAATTTATATCCGGTTAAAAGGATGTGTGGCAACCTATTAATTTGACCTGGCAATTTTAGGGGTGCCACAATGCTTTTCTAAACGAAATATATTTTAGTACATAATGAAACTTCTTTATGAATTTTAGATAAATGCTTCTACATTTTCATCTAAATGCATTTATAAGTAAATTCCCAAAATCATCTCAGACGTATATATTTGATAATTTAATATGCCAAAATGATATGTACAGATCGCTGTTATTCATACTGGCGTTGTTGGTCATTACCCCAACTACCTCTCTTCAGGCGCAAAATGTACTGGATCGCATATCCACAGTAGCACGAGCCGATGGCAAGGGTTTTGTTACCCGTTTCCATCTGGATGAAAAACCGGATTCTTTTATTGTAAACCAGCCGTCTCCCGACCTGATTCAGGTAGGAATTTACCATGCTGAGGTGGATACAGCCGATCTTCAGCTGCCCCCGGAAATGCCATCCTTCAAAGATTATGAGCTTTATCGCATCCCATATGGCTATGGCATCGACATCCATCTCAATCAGGATGTATTTCTGGAAGCAATGGCATATACGGATATGAACGGCAAAGATCTTCTGCTGGGCCTGAAAGAATCCAGTAAGATGAAAGTTTCCCTTATTTCAGACCGGAATGAAGCTATTGACTGGCTTAGAATGTCCACACCGGATAATGCCCTTGAAACAAATGGCATCGACTTAGAATATGTTTATGCGAAGGATAAGCAACGGTTTGATGTGGTGGTGCTGGATGCGGGACATGGCGACTGGGAACCGGGGGCAATTGGCTATAAAGGAGTAAGAGAAAAGGATATCACCCTGGCGATCACCAAAAAAGTAGGTCAATACATTGAGGAAAATATGCCCGGGGTAAAAGTGGTATATACCCGGGATGCTGACAAATACCTTACGCTGGAGCAGCGGGGGCAGATTGCCAACAAGCATGAAGGTGACTTATTCATTTCCATACATTGCAATTCCTTTCCCAAGAATCAAAGGGTGCGAGGAACTGAGGTTTATTTTCTGGGTTCCGGTAAAAGCAAGACTGCATTTGATGTGATGATGAGAGAAAATTCGGTAGTCAAGTTTGAAAACCCGGAAGCAAATGTTGAAATCCCTGAAGAAGAACTTCTGATTTATGAACTGGCCAACATCGGGTATCAGGCTACAAGCCAGCAGATCGCCGTCATGATTGAAGAGCAGTTCAAAGATCGGGCCCGAAGAAAATCCAGAGGAGTAAAACAGGAAGGTTTTCAGGTTCTGTATCAGGCTTCCATGCCCGCCGTTTTGGTTGAAGTGGGTTTTATCACCAACCCAAGCGAGCAACGTTTTCTAACCAGCGACTATGGACAGAGTATCATCGCTTCTGCTATCTATCGGGCGGTTCGGGACTACAAAGTAGATCTGGAACGCAGCGAGAATACGAACTTTACAACCAGTCGCTCTAATTAAGGATGAAGCCGGTTATCATCGGGGTTGCAGGGGGATCCGGTTCCGGTAAAACGACTGTGGTAAAACACATCATGGAGCATGTGGGAGAAGAGCGAATACAGCTCATCGAACACGACTCCTACTACCGCGATCTCAGGCATATCTCTTTTGAAGAACGGTTAAAAGTAAATTTTGATCATCCTTCCTCCCTCGAAACAGAACTCATGATCCGCCACGTGAAAGCGCTGTGTGAGGGCTACAGCGTAGACATTCCGGTTTATAATTATCAGGAACATATTCGCGAAGAGCTGAAACAAACCGTTTCGCCCAAGCCCATTATTCTACTGGACGGGATCTTAATTCTGTCAGAACCCGAACTCAGAGAACTCATGGACTTCCGCATTTATGTAGATACCGACGATGACATCCGTTTACTCAGGCGCTTGCAGCGGGATATTCAGGAAAGAGGCCGATCTGTAGAAAGCGTGATGCATCAGTATGAGAAATTTGTTCGACCCATGCATCTGAAGTTCGTTGAGCCCTCCAAACGCTATGCTGATATCATTATACCGCGGGGCGGCCGAAATAAAACCGGCCTGGAAATGATTTTAGCCCTCATCCGGAACAAGATCGCAGAATAAGCGCATCCCCTCAAAAACCAGTTTCTGCTGCACCGGATAATCCTTCCCGAGCAGATTATTCACCATCCGGGCATCTCCGCCGGTGAGCCAGATTACCGGATCCTCATCCGGGTCATGGAGACGGTTGATAAACTCCCTGACCCCCATGGTAAACATTTCTATGGTGCCCCACTGAAGCGATTCCACCGAACTCTTTCCGGGAAAATGATCCGGTATTTTTGATTCAAAGGGTGGCAAAGCCGGCAAATTGAACTGAATGCTCTTTTTGAGGGTGCCAAGGCCCGGCATAATTACTCCTCCATGAAAAATATAATCATGGGTCATGTAATCTATGGTACAGGCGGTACCCGCATCCACAACAATTACCCCGGAATGGCTTAGGGAGGCAGCTCCAAGGCAGGCCAGAAAGCGGTCCACACCCAGCGTTTCAGGCGTGTGGTAATCCAGATACTTCCGGGGAATGGATTCATTTTCGATCACCCTAACAGGCAGCGTTTTCAGTTCCGCGGTAAGCTGACGCAGCACTTCCTCAACCACGCTGCATACCACTACTTCCTCTTCTCCGTTGTGATTCTGATCTATCCACCTCAATACTTCTTTTGGTGTTTCAAAGACCGGGAGCAAGGGATCAAACTCACCACTCCGCTCTGCAGCAATTTTTATGCGACTGTTACCAATATCAATGAAAAACCGGGATCTGTTCATTTTGAATGAAGCGGGTTCTGATTTAGTTTTGGCCTGAAAGCTAATCAAATGGAGTTTAACGCAGATGAATCTAAAATCAAAAGTAGCCATTGTAACCGGAGCAAGCAGCGGAATCGGAAGAACATTCTCAGAATCGCTGATTCACAAGGGTGCAAAAGTATATGGCCTGGCCCGCAGTACCGACAAACTGGAGGCCATTCAGAAAGAACTGGGCGATTCCTTTATTCCCGTAACCCTCGACATAACCGATTCATCTGCCGTTGATGCCTGGGTACAAAAAACCTTCAGCGAAAAACACCTGCCTGATGTGCTGGTGAACAATGCGGGACTCGGTTATTTCGGAAATGTTGATGAACTGCCTCTGGAGGAATGGAATGCCATGATGAACACCAATCTTTCAGGAGTTTTTTACATCACCCGAAAGGTGGTACCCCTGATGAAGCAAAATGAATCGGTTTGCCACATCGTAAATATTGCTTCGGTTGCCGGACTCATGGGTAATCCCCAGATTTCTGCCTACAACGCAACCAAATTCGGCCTTCGCGGCTTCAGTGAGGCTCTTTTTAAGGAGCTCCGCTACGATGGCATTAAAGTGACCTGTTTTTTCCCCGGCTCCATCGCCACAAACTTTTTCGACAACATTGAGGCTGTTACCCTGCACGACAATATGATGACTCCCCAAAATCTAGCAGACACTCTGATCTTCGTACTGGAAACACCAGATAATTACCTCATCAATGATCTGACCATGCGCCCTCTCAACCCGAAGGCGCCGCAGGATGCTTAACTGAAGATGATGAAACTGAACCGGTTCTTTGTTATTTCGATGTGCCTGCTACTCGTTGCCTGTGGAGCAGAAGAAAAACCTCAGGACCTGATTGAGGAAGAAGTTTACATCAACCTGCTGGTTGAACTGCAGATCATCAAATCACAATCCTATATTGAACCCGGTCTGGAAACCGATTCTCTTCGGCTGGAGGTTCTGAATTACTACGGTATCAGCAAGGAAGTCTTTTTGCGCAGCCATGAATATTATCAGACGGAGGGCAGGGCTCAGGTTCAGCGCATAGAAAAAGCCATTGAGCGGGTTAGTGAACTGGAGGGCAGGGTATTAGAGCCTCAGGAGCCTGAGGAAGAGTAAATCACCTGACCCACTGATAGCGCTCTCCTTCTTCATCCACCCTGCTGATTTTGTTTTCCCTCTGCAGATGGTCCAGCATCCTGATCAAGCCTTTTTTTGACGTATTCAGCTCACGAATCATTTCCGGAATACTTCTGCTTTCACTTTTGAGCAGGCTCTTAAGTTGCTGCAATTGCACCGGATCGTAAGCTGTTTCTCTCCGGTTTTTCTGAAGGCAGTTATCGCAGCGTTCGCAATCCTCAGCATCCATATCCCCAAAGTAAGTGCGGAGAAAAACTTCCCTGCAGCCCCTAGTCTGTGTATACTGATGCATCTTTTCCAGTTTATCTGAAAGGGTGACTCTGTATTGCTGCATCAGCTTGAAATCGACCGGTAATGTTCGGCTTCTGCTCTGCAGTACTTTTATCCTTTCGCTTTCAGACTGATAGGCATAGTTCAGGATTTTATCATGCCGGCTCAGCACTTCCAGGCCTTTCAGCAGACTGTTCAGGCTTATTTTCATTTTATCCAGCAGGATTTCCACGGGTATCTCTATTTCTTCCTGAAACACATTTTGTCCGGCAATGCGGATCAGCTGATCGGTGAATTCTGATTTTCTATTCTCTCCGGCTGAACGAAATTCATTTTTTACAGCTTCAGGCGATAACAGGAACTGCAGTTGAAGAAAAGCCTGATGTCGGCTTTGTATTTCGATCACATCAAACTGCTGCAGAAGCCTTAGCGAAGCTCTGACTTTCCGCATATTCAAACCTGCGCGTTTTTTGATTTTCTCCGCATCCAGGTTCATGAAATCATCCGACTGCTCGCCTACTGCAAGCCCAAGCTCATCGCAAAGGGCATCATATACTTTCCTGATTTCGTCTTTTGCCGGATAGTTTTCATCCAGATTTTTTCGGGCCTTCAGATAATCGGATTCACGATAAAGAAGCATGGGAAAGGCAGCTTCACCATCACGCCCAGCCCTTCCCGCCTCCTGATAATACGCCTCCAGGGAGTATGGATGGGCTTTATGGATAACAAACCGGCAATCGGGTTTGTCGATACCCATCCCGAAGGCTGAGGTACACATCACCAGCGGTATCTCATTTTCTATCCAAGCCTGCTGAATGGATTTGCGATCATCAGAGGTTAATCCTGCGTGATATGCTGCTGACTTGATACCCAGCTCCGAAAGCGGATTCACCAGTTCATCACATTCTCTTCGGGTGTTGCAGTAAATAAGGCCGCTGCCAAGCTTCAGACCTCGCTGCGCGGATTTCAACAGAAGCTTTCTTTTTTGGACAGACTCTGCAACCCACCAGTGCAGATTCTCCCTTCGAAATGGCAACACTACAATTTCAGGATCGCTGAATGACAGGCTTTGGACGATATCATCCCTTACCCTTGGAGTTGCAGTTGCCGTGAGTGCAATCCATTTGAGATCCGGGCTGATCTGTTCCATGGATTCCCTGATCTGCCGGTAAGCGGGACGGAAATCATGTCCCCACTCTGAAATACAGTGGGCTTCATCCACCGCAATCATTTCAAGGTTCAATTCACCGGCATAATCCTGAAAAAGGCTGGTTTGTAATCGCTCAGGTGAGCAGTATAACAGTTTGTACATCCCGTTGCGAGCATTCAGCAGGGTTTGTTCTATGGCTTTCCTGCTTATACTGCTGTTAATGCAGGCTGCTGTTATGTTTCTCTGTTTCAGCTGATCTACCTGATCCTGCATTAAGGCAACCAGTGGAGAAATAACAAGGGTGAGGCCATCAAGCAGCAGTGCCGGAACCTGAAAGCAGAGAGACTTACCTCCGCCGGTTGGAAAAAGCACAAAAGTATCCCTACCACTTAGGAGGGCTTCTATTGCTTCTGCCTGCCCTTTACGAAAGTCGGGGTAGCCCCAGTATTGTTGTAATGCTTTTTTTGCTGCCTGCCGCGTATCGCTGTTCAAAATGATGAGTTCTGCGGTGTTGGATGATGAACCCACAAAATACAATGCACAATTCAATATGCATTAACAAAAAAAGCCAGCTACCTGACGGCAGCTGGCTCGAGTAGTGAAGTAATATTGCTATTACTTCATGCTTGGGGGCAAAATCACAGCATCAATAACATGTACCACACCGTTAGATGCTTTTACATCAGCAGCTACAACAGTGGCATTGTCAATCATGGCTTTTCCGTAGCTCAATTTAACTGTAGCTGATTCACCCTGAACTGTTTCGGCTTTCATGCCGTCTTTCAGATCTGAGCTCATTACACCACCGGATACTACGTGGTATGTAAGAACAGCAACCAGTTGGTCTTTATTTTCAGGCTTCAGGAGTGATTCAAGTACTCCGTCCGGCAGGTTTTCAAATGCTTCATTAGTTGGTGCAAAAACGGTAAATGGACCTTCTCCGGATAGAGTTTCCACGAGGCCAGCTGCTTTAACAGCAGTTACTAGGGTAGAAAGATTTTCGTTTCCTACTGCAAGCTCAACGATGTTTTTATCCTGAGCTTTTGCATTGCTGCCGAAAAGCACAACAAGTGCAAAGATTGCGACGGTTAATATTGATTTTCTCATAATTAGTATTGATTTGTGTTTTGTGTGTTATTGTTACGATATGTGAGCTTAGTCAGATTTAGTAATCTGATATTTTTTAAATCGCACCCCGGAGATAAGCTCTCTCAACCGTTGCTTGCTCAGCCCCGCCTTCTACTTCCAGTGTTACATTGAAGGATTCTGCGGTTCCTGCGAATTTTTTAATATGCTGAACTTCATTGTTGTGGTGGAAAACACCAATATTGACCATATGACCATCCTGTTCTGCCCAGAGCTGGTACTGATGCCCGGATGGAGGTTCCGGCAGGTTCTCAACCTGTATGTAAATGTCTGAAGTTTGAGTGTTCCAGTATAAACTGGCGTGAGATTCAGGCGAGTTATCTAGTCCCCACAGGGGAATTTTAAGATTTGTAGCACCTTCCACGATGGCAAGCTCATTGCTCAGATCTTCAACAACTTCCTTGGTATTGTTCAGCTCGAAATAGAAATAGAAATTGATGGCGGTACTGAACAGAAGCAGTGTAACACAAGCTGCCACTGCGTATACCAAAAGTGATTGATAACTTTTAGACTTTTTATTCTCTTGATCTTCCAGTTCATCATCTGTAACCAGCTCCAGATGTATTCTATTCAAAGACTTCTCAAGTACATCCTGATCCGGTGATAATCCCAGCCGGTTAGCAAGCAGATTATAGCTGCTTCGTATTTCATTGATCTCTTCCTGTACTTCCGGATAGAGTCCGGCAATTCGGTCGACCTCGTTGCTTTCCTCATCAGTGAGGACACCGCTAACGTATTCTTCAAGAATACCCGTTTCTATGTATGCCTTATTATCCATTAAATGTAACGTCGTAATTTCTTTATCGCTGATCGGATTCGAGTTTTTACTGTCCCAAGCGGCATACTCAATTCTTTCGCTATTTCAACATGGGTGAAGCCCTCAAAAAATGACATTCTCAGCAGCTGTTGTTCATGTTCATCCAGCTGAGATACCATCTCCTGAACATTACCCTGCAATTCTTTGAGTTTGCTTCGCTTCAGGGATGCTTCACCTTCAATAAATACGAACTCATCCAAGGCTGTGGATTTACGGGCCTGACTAAATTCTTTGCTCCGCGTTTTGTCGATGGCTGCATTTCTGGAAATGCTGATCAGCCATGTAAACAAACTGCCTCGACCTTTTTTATACGTCTGTCCTTTTTTCCAGACTTTAACCAAGACATCCTGAAGCACATCCTCAGCCATGGCTTGATTTCGCACTATTTTTCGGATCGCATTCAGCATGGCATTTCCGTATCGATCGAAAATGAGTCTCAGGGCTTTCTCGTCTTTTTCCTGAAGCAACTGTATGATACGTTCTTCCGCCTGTTCTTTGGTGATGTGGATTGGCTCAGCCAATGGACTCCTTTCAATTAATGCAATGATGGAAAAAGCTTTATGACTATGGAATCATTCCAATGCCACGATGTAAATCAATTGCGCGCCATCATACAGACCAGCTTGTTGCCATTTGCCGTTTTCTTCTGGCCGACCTCAGTGAATCCAAGTTTTTTATGAAACTCCATGGAAGCTTCGTTAGGTGGCTGCAGATTTACTTCACAGGTGAGTGGCACGTTTTCTTCACCTGATTCCTGAATAAGGCGGTAATAAAAAGTCGAACCAATGCCTCTTCTTTTAAACTGCTCTGAAACGATGATCCGATCTACATAAATAAAATCCTCATAGCGTTCACAGAACCATCGATAATTGTCACTTTCGTACTCTGATCCGTTTTTAAACACCAGCAACAGGCCAGCGAGCTCACCATTTATTTCTGCAACTTCAAAACGATGCGCATTCCCGATAAACCAATGGATATCTTCCTCTTCAATGTGGCTGACCTGCGGTATTTCAGCTTTGTTAATTTCATACAGTGCCTGAACGTCTTTTTTCTCCGCTTTTCTGATAATCATCTTTTTAGCTTTTTTGATCTTATGTCTTTTGATCTTATGTCTGTGGTAATCTGTTGCGTTAATTATAACAGGGTTTCGGTTAATGAAATTCGGTTTGATTTGAAAAGCTATCTGCTTCTTAATCAGTTTTCATCCCATACCAATTAAGGTGCCGATTTTATAGATTGCTTCACTTCAGAACTGCAATTTAACCACATGCAAAACCAACGCTCCAAGTTTTCTCTTGATGAAGATGCCATATACCTGAACTGCGCTTATATGTCGCCCCAGCTCAAAACGGTAGAGGAAGCCGGTATCGAAGCTTTGCGCCGTAAGAATAAACCAAATCAGGTTACAGGCGAACACTTTTTCAGGGAGAATGAGGAAATACGCGCTGCTTATGCAAGTCTTATCAACAGCGAAGCCCCGGAGCGAATTGTACTTATTCCATCCGTAAGCTATGGAATGGCTAATGTGGCAAATAATCTGGTACTCGAACCTGGTGAAAATGTGATCATTGCCGGCGAACAGTTTCCCAGCAATGTGTACCCATGGATGGAAGTCTGTAAAAAAGCGGGGGCTGAACTTCGTATTGTTGATGCACCATCAACCAATCGTGACCGGGGCAAAAACTGGAATCAGCGCATTCTGGAGAGCATAAATTCCCATACAAAACTGGTCGCTATTTCCCACGTGCACTGGGCCGATGGAACACTATTCGATCTGGAGCAGATTCGCACCCGTACCCGTGATGTGGATGCCCTGCTGGTTATTGACGGCACACAATCCGTTGGCGCCTACCCCTTTGATATGCAGAAATATCAACCGGATGCCCTGATCTGTGCGGGTTATAAATGGCTGATGGGACCCTACAGTATTGGGCTGGCTCACTACGGACCGGCATTTGATGAAGGTCGTCCCGTTGAGAACAACTGGATTAACCGGCTCCACAGCGAAGATTTTACCGGGTTGGTGAACTATCAGGATAAATACCAGCCGGGAGCGCTGCGTTATGAGGTGGGTGAACGCTCCAACTTTATCCTCCTGCCTATGATGCATACGGCCATTAAACAGCTTCTTGAGTGGAGTATTGATGAAATTCAGCATTACTGTGCCGACCTGGCCGAAGATCGCCTCAGCAAACTCAAGTCAGCCGGCTATCGCATTGAAGACCGGGATTACCGTGCTTCCCATCTTTTCGGTATTCGTCTTCCTGAACACCTTTCGATGGATACAGTTAAAGAAGCCCTCTCTGAAGCACATATTTTTGTGAGCTACCGCGGGGATTGCATCCGCGTAGCTCCGCATGTCTACAATACGCCTGAAGAAATGAATACCCTCACTGAAATCCTGATGAACCTGAACACATAAGTATGCACAGCCGACGCACCTTTTTAAAAAACATGGGACTGATCGCCGGAATGGCTCCCCTCACCTTTTTCCGGTCTTTTGAAGAAAGCTTCCGCCAATCCTTTGAGCACATCGACTTCGAAAGTCTGGAAGATTTCCGAAAGCATTACACCGTTTCCGAAGATGTGATTTATCTGAATCACGGCTCCATTGGCACCATCCCTAAAGTAGTACAGGATGCGCATGCGGAACTGCTTTCGGCCTGCGAAAGCAATCCCTGGTTTTTTATGTGGAGTGGTGAGTGGGAGGAACCCAGAGAAGAAGTACGTAAAAAGGCTGCGGAATTTATTAATGCAAAACCGGAACAAATTGCCCTGACCCACAACACCACAGAAGTTTTTAATGTGATGGCGATGGGACTTCCGCTTGGTGCCGGAGATGAGGTGTTATTTACCAATCTGAATCATGCCGGAGCTTCCCTCCCCTTCGAGATTCATGCTGAGCGCAAAGGTTATTCAGTGCGCACTAAAATGCTTGATTTCGCAGAAACAGCCAGGATGAGTAAAGAAGAATTGGTTCAGGCACATCTTTCGGAAGTCAGTGAACAAACCCGCCTGCTTGTGCTCCCTCATATGGATAATATGATCGGCATCCGCACACCGGTAAAAGAAATCAGTGGCAGGGCACGGGAAATGGGCGTGGAATGGATTGCTGTGGATACAGCTCAAACTCTGGGTATGATGCCCCTGGATATTGCTGAAATGAATGTGGATGTAATGGGCAGCAGCACGCACAAATGGCTGCAGACTCCAAAAGGGGTCAGTTTTGCCTATATAGATGAATCCATGTTTGAAGTAATGGATCCCATGTGGGTGAGCTGGGGGCAAAATCGCTGGACCGGTACCGCACGCGTGTATGAAGACTATGGCACACGAAACCTCCCCGAAGTGGTATGTATGAACGCCTGCTTCGACTTCCATAATCAGGTGGATGGAGATGAGCGTGAAAAATATCTTAAATCGCTCTGGGAATATGCCATGCAGCTGGCGGATGATCACCCTGAAACTGAGTGGAGGTCCTCGCGGGACTGGGAACTGGGAGGATCTCTCTTTGCTATTGGGCTTAACAATGAAAAAGCCTCTGAATTTGCGAACAGGGCTTTCAGGGATCAGGGAATTGTGGTGCGACCTTTTGATGCTCCTTTTTTAAACAGCATCCGGGTTTCACCTAACCTCATGAACAGGAAAGAAGACCTGGAAATCTTATTTGAGGAGATATAGCAGTATGGAATTGAAATCAGTGATCCCGGTCATACGGATTTTTGATCTGGATAAAGCTCTCGACTTCTATCGTGATTACCTGGGCTTTGGTGTGGACTGGGAACACAGGTTTGAAAAGGATTTTCCGGTTTATCTGCAAATTTCCAGAAATGATTGCCTCATCCATCTCACTGAACATCATGGGGATGCCACTCCGGGTTCTGCGATCAGGATACTCACAGACAATGTGGATGAATTTCACCAAGAATTAACTTCCAAGACCTACACTTTTGCCAATCCTGGGGTGGAAGAAATGCCATGGGGAAGTCGTGAAATGCACATAATGGATCCTTTCGGTAACCACTTGATTTTCGCAACGGATTAAAAAGAAAGCCATCTGCCCTTTTACAGGAGATGGCTTGAAAACTTCAGATAAGCATCTGTTTACTTATCGGATGGCTTCCCCGACCAGTGCTTTTACATAATCTCTGCGCATTTCGGCAATAGCTGAAATGGAAATGCCTACCGGACAAACCGCCTCGCATTCGGCATAGTTGGAGCAGTCGCCGAATCCTTCTTTTTCCATTTGGTCTACCATGGCTACCACACGCATTTTGCGTTCTGCTTCACCCTGCGGGAATTTATTCAGGTGTGAAATCTTGGCACCGGTGAACAGGGAAGCTGAAGCATTCGGGCAGGCCGCCACACAGGCCCCGCAACCAATGCAGGTTGCATAATCAAAGGCTTCATTGGCCAGCGCCTGCTCAACAGGTACTGAGTTGGCTTCCGGAGCCGAACCGGTTTTGATGGATATATAACCACCGGCTTCGATAATACGGTCAAAAGCTGACCGGTCTACCACCAGGTCTTTAATAATCGGGAATGCAGCTGCTCTGGGGGGTTCGATGGTGATCTTATCCCCATCTTTATAATTCCGCATGTGCAGCTGGCAGGCCGCCACCTTGGCTTTTGGGCCATGAGCCTGTCCGTCGATCACCAGGTTACAGGAACCACAGATCCCCTCCCTGCAGTCGTAGTCGAATTCTACGGGATCTTTTCCTTCCAGCATGAGTTCTTCGTTGAGAACATCAAGCATCTCCAGAAAAGACATGTGCTCATTCACATTGTTTAAGGTTCTTTCTTCAAAATGCCCCTTATCCTCCGGTCCGTTTTGTTTCCAGTACCGGAGATGAATAGTCATATTTGATTTACTCATAATAAGGCCTACTTATAGCTGCGTTGTTTTAGTTCTACAAATTCAAATTTCAGATCTTCTTTAAGAAGGTCTACCTCAAGCTTACCGTTTACACCTTTGTAATCCCAGGCCGATACATAGGAATAATCCTTGTCATTCCGGAGTGCTTCACCTTCTTCCGTCTGGTATTCATCTCGGAGATGGCATCCGCAGGACTCATTTCGGTCCAGAGCATCATAAGCCATCTCTTCCGCCAGTTCGAAGTAATCAGCAACTCGACCTGCAAACTCCAGGTACTTGTTGTAGTTATTCTTCTCACCGGGAACCCTTACATCTTTCCAGAATTCCTCGCGCAGTTCCTGAATCTGCTCAATGGCTTTTTTCAGATCTTCCTCATTTCGGGAGATACCGATGTTATCCCAAACAATCTTACCCAGTGTGCGGTGGAAGTCGATAATGGTTCGCTTACCGTTGATGTTTAGTAGCTTGTCAATCTGATCCTGAGCTTCTTTTTCCGCATCCACAAAGGCTGTGTGATCAGTTCCATAACGGGTAGCGGGTGTCACATCGGCCAGATAATCTCCGATGGTGCTTGGAATGATGAAATAACCATCGCTGAGTCCCTGCATCAGGGCGGAAGCACCCAGACGGTTAGCACCGTGATCAGAGAAGTTAGTTTCACCCAGCACAAAGAGTCCCGGAATGTTGCTCATCAGGTTATAATCTACCCACAGACCGCCCATCGTATAGTGTACAGCAGGGAAGATGCGCATTGGCTGCATGTATGGGTTCTCGCCAGTGATATTCTCATACATATCGAAGAGGTTTCCGTATCTCGCTTCGATGGAATCTTTACCGTCGCGTTTAATAGCATCACGGAAATCAAGGTAAACAGCCAAGCCTGTTTCACCTACACCCAGTCCTTCATCGCACACCATTTTGGCGTTTCTGGATGCCACATCACGCGGAACCAGGTTACCAAAACTCGGATAACGCTCTTCCAGGTAGTAATAGCGCTCCTCTTCCGGGATGTCGTTCGGATGGCGGTCGTCCCCTTTTTTCCTGGGAACCCAAACCCGGCCATCATTACGCAAACTCTCACTCATCAGAGTGAGCTTAGACTGATAATCGCCGGAAACCGGGATACAGGTCGGATGAACCTGAACAAAACTCGGGTTGGCCATGAGAGCCCCACGCTTGTGGCATCTCCAGGCTGCGGTAACATTTGAATTCTTGGCATTAGTAGACAGATAGAAGACGTTTCCGTATCCGCCGGTACACAGTACAACGGCATCGGCCTCCCAGCGCTTCAGCTCTCCACTCACTAAATCACGGGTGATAATACCTCGGGCAACTCCATCAATATTCACCAGATCCAGCATTTCCTGCCGTGGTTGATAATTGATTTTTCCGGCATGCACCTGTCGCATCATAGCCTGATAGGCACCAAGCAGCAACTGCTGTCCGGTCTGACCTCGTGCATAAAAGGTTCTGGAGACCTGAGCTCCGCCAAATGACCGGTTGGCCAGCAGTCCGCCATATTCTCTTGCAAAAGGAACACCCTGAGCTACGGCCTGATCAATGATGTGGTTGGCATTTTGGGCCAGTCTGTACACATTGGCTTCACGTGAGCGATAGTCTCCGCCTTTGATGGTGTCATAAAACAACCTCCAGACACTATCGCCATCATTCGGATAATTTTTGGCTGCATTAATTCCACCCTGTGCAGCAATACTGTGAGCCCTGCGCGCCGAATCCTGAATACAGAAGGTGGTCACATTATAGCCCAGTTCTGCAAGGCTGGCAGAGGCCGCACCACCGGCTAGTCCGGTTCCCACAACTATGATTTCATACTTTCTCTTGTTGTTTGGGGATACCAGTTTGATGTCTTTGAGATGCCGGTCCCACTTCTCTTCCAGTGGACCATCGGGTATTTTTGAATCGAATTTAAAACTCATATCTGCTTAGTGTTTGATAATCTTAGTTGGCAATCAATGAAGCATCGGGGCCTGCAAAAAAGATGTACAGCGGGATGAACATAAATGCACCCATCAATACAATGGCAAAGCCGTAGGCAATCATCTGCATTTTCTTGGAGGTATTTCCGGATTTCATTCCGAGTGAGGTAAATGCACTCCAGAAACCGTGACTCAGGTGGAGGATCACCAGCAACAACACGCCCACATACAGGAAAGTATCCAGCGGGCGGGAGAAGCTTTCTACTACCAGTCGCTTCAGATCGCGCACCGTCTCACCGTCGAGAGTGGTTTCGTAGTAGGCGCCGAATTTGAAGTGAATGATGTGTGCCACCAGGAATACCAGAATAACAATTCCGGTAAAAATCATACTTTTGGATGCCAGCGACTGATGACTGGGTCCGCCTTTGGATTTATAAACTTCGTAACGGCTTCCGCGGGCTCTTCTTTTGTGTAGCCAGATGTTGATACCCAGCACGGCATGGTACAGAAACAAAAAGGCAAGGATGGCTTCTGCAACATACAACAGCGGCCCCAGCGACTCCAGTTTGTGTGTGTATGCATTAAAGGCCCCTTCACTGGCGAAGAGTGTCAGGTTACCCGCCAGGTGAACAATCAGGAAGAGCATGAGTGCTACTCCTGTCAGACCGGTCATAAATTTTCGTCCTACCTGGGAATTCAATGCTTTTGATAATGATGGCATAAATCGATGAGTGTTTTTTCCCGTTTAATATTGCTTGTTCAGCAGCTCAAGCTTAATACATTGATGATTGTTTGATGATAAAATAGATGTGCCCTCTAACAGCTAAAAAATCGTTTTTTTAGACTGAAATTCCAAAGTAACTTAGCAACAAATTTAGGCCGTCTTGCATACCCTGACCAAGGAAACACAAACCGATTTTAAGATCCTGGGATCCCGCTTTTTGGCTATCCTTCTCCCCGCGAAGGACATCCGGATATTTGAGCAAAAACTCAGGGAACTCAGACAGGAATATTACGATGCCAGCCATCACTGTTCTGCCTATCGATTTCTTGAAAATCCCGTTAAAGAACACTCCTCAGATGATGGTGAACCCTCCGGTACGGCTGGATTACCCATCCTCAATGAACTAAGATCGGCTGAGCTACTGAATACAGCCTGTATCGTTGTGCGTTACTTCGGAGGCACCAAACTGGGTAAAAGCGGACTCATTGATGCTTATGGTCAGGCCTGCAGGGATGTCATTGCTCTGGCTGAGTTGCATCCTATTCGGGAAGTTCAACGTTTTACCATTCAGCTCCCCTATGACCAGCAGAATATGTTCAATACCATTCTGGAAAGATTTGAGGGACAAATCGAAAGCTCAGATTATGGTGCTGAAGTAGTGCATCAAGTTGCCATCAGCCTGAATAAAGCTGAATCCTTCGAACAGACAATGGAAGAAAGTCGCTATCTCGGCCTTGACATTATCGCGGGAGAAAAAGGCCTTTTCATCGGGAATTAACTTTCCATGATTCGCCTTGCATGCCTAAATTCAGTAATTCAATGACAATCTGCTCATTTACACCTATTTTCGACTATTCATGAAGATCTACACTAAAAAAGGCGACAGCGGCGAGACCTCCCTCTTCGGTGGTGAGCGCGTCCTCAAAAAACACATTCGCATAGACACCTACGGAACCGTTGACGAACTCAACTCGGTACTGGGTGTGGCTTTGGCACACTCCTGTTCCGATGAAACCCGCAACTGGCTTAGCGAACTACAGAAACAACTGTTTGTGCTGGGAGCTGATCTGGCTACACCGCCGGAAAAAAAAGCCCGCATCGACAGAATCACACCAAAACACACGGATTACCTGGAGCAGGCCATCGACAAAATGGAAGAAAGCCTGCCCGCCCTCAAAACATTTATCCTTCCGGGTGGAAGTATATGCGGAGCCCATCTGCATCTGGCGCGCACGATCTGTCGCCGGGCAGAACGCCTGGCAGTGGAATGTACCCGTTCCGAAGAAATCACCCCGGAAGTACTGAAATATCTGAACAGACTATCGGATTTCCTTTTCACACTGGCCCGTTATGAAAACATGAAAGCCGGTGCAGAAGAAACTCCCTGGATTCCCGACTAAATAACGCACTATGGCAAAGCAGAAAGATCAGCAGCCCAAAGAGCTTTCGGCAACCAAAAAGACCGTTTTCTACATCATCACCTTCTCCATTCCGGTGCTGTTTTTTGTATTGCTGGAATTCGGATTGCGTCAGGCCAATTACATGGGCAATCTGGAGCTTTTCTCCAATGTGAAGGTCTATGAGAAGGAATACCGCATCCCTAATCCCAATTTTGCAGCCCGCTATTTCTTTTACACCAAAACCATCCCCACACCCTCAACCGATGGTTTCCTGAAAGAAAAACCGGAGAATGGCTACCGTGTTTTCTCCATGGGAGGTTCCAGCGCGGCGGCTTATCCCTACGGCTTCAATGGGCTCTACTCCCGGGTGGTTCGGGATGTTCTTGAAGAAGCCATACCACAGAAAGAGGTTGAAGTGGTGAACGTGGCCGTTTCGGCTGTAAACACCTACACTCTTTTTGATCAGGTGGATGAGATCCTTGCTGAAGATCCGGATGTTATCCTGATTTACGCGGGCCACAACGAATTTTATGGCGCCCTCGGCGTGGGTTCGAATGAGAATCTAGGTGGGTTTCCGGGCTTTGTCCGCTTTTACCTCAAAATTCAGCGCCTCAAAACCTTCCTGTTGCTTAGAAATATCATCGTGGAAACCGGACGATGGTTCTCTGAGACCTTCAGTGATCCAAACTATGACCCCTCCGCAACACTCATGGAGCGAATCGTGGATTCCCGCTCCATCGAACTGGACAGTCCAAAATATGATCTCGCCAAAATACAGTTCGAAAGTAACATGCGGGAAATCATCGGAAAGTTTGAAGAAGCCGGAGTCCCGGTACTCATCGGATCCGTGGCTTCCAATCTGAAAAACCACTATCCCTTCAATAGTATTGAAGGCGGGCAGCATCCGCCTGCCGGTGAAGTTTATGAGGAGGCACAGCAATTGCTGGCGGAGGGCGACACCACGGCCGCTCTTGAGAAATTTAAATATGCCCGGGATCTGGATGGCCTGAAATTCCGTGCACCAGGCGAAATCAATGAAATTATCCAAAAGCTCACGGATGAGTCCGAAGCCTATTATGTTCCCGTGGAGGAGGCCTTTTCTGAGGCCTCGCCAGGCGGATTGATCGGCAATAATCTTATGCTGGAACACCTCCACCCCAATGCGGAAGGCTATGTGCTGATTGGCAAGACTTTTGCCCGCCGGCTCGAGGAGCTGAATTACTTCAACCAGAACGACTGGGGACCGCTGCGCAGCTGGGATGCGCTGTATGAAAAAGCTTACTTCTCCGAATTTGATCACAGGGTGGCTTGGCATCGCATTAAAACCCTGAAACAGGGCTGGCCTTTTGTGACCACCGGAGAAAAAATCAGGTATCAGGAAAGTTACCGGCCAAATAGTCCGGCCGATAGCCTGGCATTCTACCACGTTCACGGTGATATGACCTGGGATCAGGCCAAAGTTAAGCTGGCCGAGCTGTATACAGAACGCGGTATGATTGATGAAGCCCTCTATGAATATCGCGGACTGATCCGCAATCAGCCCTGGAATGATTCGCCTTACATTTTCGCGGCCCGGCTGGAACTGGATCGCAACCGGCTGGCTGAAGCTGAGCCCTTTTTGAGAGGAGCCTACGAAATCAATCCTCGTAATGCATACACCACAAAAATGCTGGGTGCTGTGGAACTCAACAAAGGCAATGTGGACCGTGCTATAGAATTACTGGAAGTGTCGGTGGAGGAAAAACCGAATGACGCTCAGGCCTTGTACAATTTGTCCGGTGCCTACGGTATGAAAAATGAATTTCGAAAAGCAAAAGAGGTCATCACTCGGGTAATGCGCATTCAGCCCAATTTTCCGGGAGCTGCTGAGTGGCTTGACCAATTAAACAAACTGACGAATTAATGGCATTAATGATATCCGTCTCGGGCATCAGAGGCATTTTTGGGACCGACCTCACACCGGAGAATATCGCCCGTTTCACTGCAGCTTATGGCAGCTGGTTGAAAGGAGGAAGCGTATTACTTGGGCGTGACAGCCGGGTAACCGGGGCACTTTGCGAAGAAATTGTAGCAGCAACCCTGAATAGTGTGGGGTGTGATGTGATCCGTGTTGGCATTGTACCTACTCCCACCGTAGCGATGGGTGTTTTAAAGCATCAGGCAGCAGGCGGAATTATCATAACTGCAAGCCATAATCCCGCTGAATGGAATGCCCTGAAGTTGCTGAACAGCAAAAGTGAATTTCTGGACGCACAGGAAGGTAAAGAGGTGATCAATCTGGCTGAATCCGGAGCATTGGACTACAAGATGTACGATCAGATAGGTGAAAGCCGGATGGATGAGCAACTGGTGGATTTCCACATTCAACAAATTCTGGACCTGCCTTACATTGACCAGCAAGTAATTGCTGAAGCCGGATTCAGCGTTGCCCTGGACGCCGTAAATGGTGCCGGTTCGCATGTGGTACCGCAGTTGCTGGAAGCGCTGGGAGTCAAATCCATCCACAAGGTGCACTGTGAACCCAACGGACTGTTTCCTCACAATCCAGAGCCCCTGCCCGAGCATCTTGGCGATATTTGTGAACTGACTAAAGCATCGGATGCACACATTGGTTTTGTGACCGATCCGGATGCCGACCGGCTGGCTATTGTGGATGAAAACGGACGGTTGTTCGGGGAAGAATACACACAAGCCATGGCCTTTGATTTCATGCTGGAAAAAAATCCGGGCGCCTGTGCCACCAACCTTTCTTCATCCAGGGTGGCCGACTGGGTTGCTGAAAAATACGGCCAGATCTGTTTTCGCTCGGCCGTGGGTGAGATCAATGTGGTTAAGGAAATGCAGAAGCAGCAGGCCGTTATTGGTGGAGAGGGCAATGGCGGGGTTATAAACCCGGATCTGCACTACGGCCGGGATGCACTGGTCGGCATTGCGATGACGCTGCAGCTGCTGGCTGAACGAAAGATCAGCGCCTCCGAATACCGTAAGTCATTGCCCGATTTCTTCATGAGTAAAAATAAAATACAGCTGGACAAACTGGGGCGGGATGCGGATGAAGTTCTTGAAATGGTAAAAAAACAGTACAGCGACCTGAATCCGGTTACCATCGACGGAGTAAAAGTTGATTTTGAGGAAGGCTGGGTTCATCTTCGAAAGTCAAATACTGAACCTATTATTCGTATCTATTCGGAAGGGAAAAGTCCGCAGGAAGCTGACGCTTTTGCCGGGAAAATTATCAATTTAATACAGTGAGTGCGGCCATGATTAAGTGGATCGACATTAAAAAAATCAGCAGAGAGGGAAACCCTAAACCTCCCCGCAGGGTGGAAAAGACCGAAGAGGAATGGAAGGAAATCCTGGATCCTTCTGTATTTCAGATTACAAGACTAAAAGGAACTGAGCGTGCCTTTTCAAGCGAAATGTGCAGCCGTTTTGAGCCCGGCACCTATGCCTGTGCCTGCTGTGATACTCTTCTCTTTGATGCTTCTGAAAAGTTCGAATCCGGCTCGGGCTGGCCGTCATTTACACAGCCCATCCAAGAAAATGTAGTGGCCTATCATGAAGATATGAGCTACGGCATGCATCGCATAGAAGCCTTATGCAATGTCTGTGATGCGCATCTGGGGCATGTTTTTCCGGATGGCCCCGAACCCAGCGGCCTGCGTTATTGCATCAATGCCCTTTCACTGCAAAAGATAATCGAAGCCTGACCTTTTACCAGGGATTAATCAGGTCTTCTTTAGAGTAGGTGTGGTCTCTCCATACATAAATGGATTTCCCTTTTCCTGATTTAGCCATAGGATCATTACCGGCAAGCCGGAATAGCAGGGCGATGGGGGTCACAAATGCATAATAAAGGGCTGACAGAATAATCCGGGTATTTATCCAGCCCAGCACCAGCGCAAGCCTGAACCAAAGCCAGACAATTCCAATACCGGCCGGCGGAATAACGAGACTAATCAAGCCCAGAATGAGAGCGGTGTAGGCAAAATATTCATTATCAAAAATGGCCGCCAGCACCAGAAAACCGGTCACAATGACCAGCTGTACCCGGGGCGTACCGGTATCCTCTTTTATCTCCTGATATGAATGGGCAGCCTGCAAATCAGAATAAGGTGTAGATGAATGGGGCGATGGATGATCCGCCTCCGATCACAATGAGCACACCAAGCAGCAGCAGAACCACGATAACCGGGGCCAGCCAGAATTTTTTTCGCTGCTTCATAAAGTTCCAGAGGTCTTTTAACGTTTCCATCCTGTTTTAGTCCTTTTCAAAATTCATTTTTTCCTGCCACTCGGGCTGATCGCTCTTTGCAAAAACATAATTAGCCATCACCAAATAATCCATTTCTGTATTCATAAAACAGCGATAGGCGTCTTCCGGGCTGCAGACGATGGGTTCACCCCGCACATTGAAACTGGTATTCACAATTACTCCATAACCTGTACGCTTACGGAAAGCTTCAATCAGATTCCAGTATTTAGGGTTGGTCTCTTTGTGCACCGTCTGAATGCGTGCAGAAAAGTCGATATGAGTAATGGCCGGAAGATCGGAACGGGGATAAGCCAGCTTTTCCCTCAGTGGTTTATCATAATAACCGGAAGGCAGCACTTTTCTTCTCTCCTCTTTTACATCCTGAACAAGCAGCATGTAGGGTGAATCGGTCTGCAGGTCGAAATATTCAGAAGCATATTCTGATAGCACCGAAGGTGCGAATGGGCGGAACGACTCCCGGTACTTTATTTTCAGATTCAGCTTCAGCTGCATATCGGGATTCCTCGCATCCCCCAGAATGGATCGACTGCCCAGCGCCCTCGGCCCAAACTCCATCCTGCCCTGAAACCAGCCTACTACCAGGCCTTCATCCAGCTTTTCGGCTGCAAAATCATAAAGCTCATCCTCACCAAGCTCTGTGTATACCGGTTTAAATTTCCGAACCTGTTTTTCAATCTCAACAGGATGGAACTCAGGTCCCAGATAGCTACCCTTCATGGCGTCAGGCTGCAGGGCTTTGCGCTCTTTGCCGAAGAAAATATGATAGGCAGCCAGTGCAGCTCCAACCGATCCCCCGGCATCACCTGCGGCGGGCTGAATAAACATATCCTGATAAATCCCCTGATTCTGAAGTTCTCCATTTGCCACACAATTGAGGGCAACCCCTCCCGCCAAGCAGATCTTATCCAAACCGGTAGTTTCTCTGGTGTATGCAGCCATTTTGAGGACAATCTCTTCGGTCACCTTCTGTATGGCCAGCGCTAGATCCGCTTCATGCTGCTGCAATTCCTCATCCTCATCCCGCCGTGGGAAACCAAAAAGCTGTTCCCATTTGCGCTCCTTCACCATTTTTAGTCCCGTTGCGTAATCGAAATAATCCTGATTCAGCCAGATGGAGCCATCCTCATTGATGGAAATCAGATCATTTTTGATGGAGTCTATGTACTCCTTTAGCAGTGGCGACTCCGGATTTCCATAGGGAGCCAGTCCCATCAGTTTGTATTCCCCTGAATTCACCCTGAAACCCAGGTAATAGGTAAAAGCTGAGTACAGCAAACCCAGCGAATGCGGGAAAGTGAGTTCCCGGTGGATGGTGATTTCTTTTCCTTTTCCTGAGCATATCGAGGCCGTTGCCCATTCTCCTACCCCGTCGATGGTCAGTATGGCTGCTTCCTCAAAAGGGGAAGGATAAAAAGCACTGGCTGCATGAGAAAGGTGATGCTCCGGGAAGAGCAGATTTACATCCTTTTTATTGTAATCCCCGATTCTGGCCAGCTCATCATAAATCAGTTTTTTCAGGAAGAGTTTTTCTTTCAGCCACACCGGAATGGCCGTCATGAATGAGCGTACGCCCCTGGGTGCAAAGGATAAATAGGTTTCCAGCAGGCGCTCGAATTTCAACAGGGGTTTATCATAAAAAGCTATGGCATCCAGCTCGTCGATGCTGACTCCGGCAAATTCTAGGCAATATCGGGTGGCCTGAACCGGAAAGCCGGCATCGTGTTTTTTTCGGGTAAACCGCTCTTCCTGGGCAGCGGCCAGAATTTCCCCATCCTTGATGAGGCAGGCTGCAGAGTCGTGATAAAAAGCCGAAATTCCGAGTATGTACATGGGTAAGAAATCGTCCGTGACGCTTGATTTGCGCGGAATATAAAGAAATCAAAGTAGCGTTTTTCCATCAAAGTCAGCTTTTGTAAATTGAAAACTTAACTCTTAGACGGTTTTTCCATGATCACATCAATGACGGGCTTTGGCCGGGGGGTTGTTTCCGATAACGGAATCATCTGCACGGTTGAAATAAAGTCTCTGAACAGCAGGTTTCTGGATCTGAACATTCGCCTGCCACAACGTTTCCAGGATAAGGAGCTGCAGCTCAAAGAACAGATTCAGAATACCGTGAGTCGCGGTAAGCTGAATGTCACGGTTCACCTCGACCAGAAAAACGGAGATGAAAGCGGGCTGCACTACGACCCTGAAAAGGTAACTTCCTACTCCAGGATTTTAAATGAAATCCGTGATCTTGCAGGCATTGATGAACAAATCACCCTGAGGAGCCTGCTTAATTTCGGAGATATCTTCAGTGTTCAGGAAGAAGACGACGAACAGAAAGAGCATTTCTGGAAACTGATACAACAAGCCACAGCGGATGCTGTCAAGAACCTGATCAAAATGCGGCAGCAGGAAGGAACCCAGCTGAAGCACGACCTGAAGGAACGCATCACAACCATTGAAGAAGAGCTCATCGAGATCGAAGAAAAATCGAAGGGGCGCATTCCGGCTGCTAAGGAGAAATTACTGGTCCGGGTAAAAAGCCTGATGGAAGATGACAACTTTGATGAAGATCGTCTGGAGCTTGAAATCGCCATCATGGTCGACAAAATGGATATCACTGAAGAGCTGGTACGGCTCCGCTCACACCTGAAATTCTTTCTGGAAGCCATAGAGGAAGGTTCTCTGATGGGAAGAAGGCTGAATTTCCTTACGCAGGAAATAAACCGGGAGCTGAATACCATCGGTTCCAAAGCCAATAACTCAGAAATCGCCCATCATGTGGTGCGCTCCAAGGAAAGCCTTGAACAGATTCGCGAACAGGTTCAGAATATTGAGTAATCAGGTTTCAGAACAGAACTAAGGTGGCAGAAAGAGGCAAAATAATCGTTCTCGTAGCCCCCAGTGGCGCCGGCAAGACTACCCTTGCTCATATGCTGCTGCGCGATTTTGACAAACTTCGCTTCTCCGTTTCTGCAACAACCCGCCCGCCCCGGAAAACAGAAACCCATGGTAAAGATTACCATTTCCTGAGCTATGAAGAATTTCAGGATTCCATAGACCGGGGTGATTTCATCGAATGGGAGGAGTTTTATGGCGGCAAACGTTATGGCACCCTGAAATCTGAGGTTGATAAACAACTGGATTTAGGATATTTTATCCTTCTTGACATTGAAGTGAAAGGAGCTATGAGTGTGAAGGAGCTGTACAGTGAAAACTGCCTCTCCGTGTTCATTAAACCGCCTTCAATGGAAGTTCTGGAACAGCGGCTCAGAGACCGGAAAACAGAGGATAGTGATTCTCTTCAATTACGGCTGGAGCGGGCGCAGAAAGAAATCACCTTTGCCGACCAGTTTGATCTGGTCATCGTGAATGATGAACTTGAACGCGCATACTCTGAACTCAGAAAAGCCGTCTCCGATTTTATGCAATCAACTTAACCGCAGGAAGGTATTAGAGAATGCCCATTCGTACGCTAGACATAGAGAAACTAAAAGATATCACCGGGAATAAATACGAGATGATTGTAATCCTCTCCAAGAGAGCCCGGCAGCTGGCTGCACAGGAAAAACTGCAGCTGGACGAAAAGCTACAGTATTTTGAAGGCTTCGAGGATGATGATGAGTTTACCTTCAACGAGGAACAGGAACAGATCTCAAAGGCTTTTGAGCAGCTTCCACATGCTACCCAGCGTGCCTTAGATGAAATGCTGGAAGAAAAAATCTACTACCGCCACCCTGCTGAAGAAGAATAGTTATGCTCTCCGGTAAACGCATCATACTGGGCGTGACCGGAGGTATTGCAGCGTATAAAGCTGTTTACCTGTTAAGGGATTTTCAAAAAGCCGGCGCCGAAGTGCGGGTCTGTATGACCCCGGCCGCCACCCGTTTTGTTGGTGTTGATACTTTTGCCTCCCTTTCAGCACATGATGTAGCCGTTGAAATCTTTCCGGAGTCAGGCGACGCAGACAGCTGGACCCGGCACATCCACTGGGGTGAATGGGCTGATTTATTTGTGATCGCACCCTGTACGGCAAATACGCTCGCTAAAATCGCGCATGGTATTTCTGATAACATGCTTTGCAGTACTGTTCTGGCTGCACGATGCCCTATCTTAATCGCTCCAACCATGGATGGGGAAATGTATGAGGCACCGGCAATGCAGACAAACCTGCAAAGAGTCAAAGACTACGGTTATCATATCATTGAACCTGATAGCGGATACCTCGCCAGCGGCCTGAATGGCAAAGGCCGGCTGCCTGAAAACCATCTGATACTGGAAAAGGCCCTGGACATTCTGGGTAATCAACCTCAGCCCCTGAGTGGCAAAAAAGTGCTGGTTACAGCCGGAGCCACGCGTGAATTCATTGATCCGGTTCGTTTTATTTCCAATCCAAGCAGCGGTAAAATGGGATTGGCAATGGCCAAGGCTGCTGGAAAGCTGGGTGCTGATGTGACACTCATTCATGGTGATGTGCGCATAAGTCTGCCCGAAGATCTCAATACAGAGGCTGTGACATCAGCTGCTGATATGTTTGAAGCGGTACAGAAGCATGCCGATGCTGATGTGGTGATTATGTCGGCCGCCGTGTCCGATTTTACACCGGCAGAGAAAGAAGATCAGAAAATCAAAAAATCGGGCAAGGATATAGCTGAACTCAAGCTGAATCGAACAGAGGATATCCTTAAATGGCTGGGATCGCATAAAAAAGAGGGGCAGATCCTGATTGGCTTTGCCATGGAAACTGAAAATCTGCTTGAAAACGCCCGGAAAAAGATCGATTCCAAAAAAGCAGACTTCATTCTGGCCAATGACCTTAATGAAGAAGGAGCCGGATTCGGTACCGACACCAATGTGATCCACCTGATTTCCCCATCCGAAGAAAAAGAATTTTCCGGCCTGAAAGAGCATATCGCTTTGGAAGTGTTATTGTATATCTTTAGGGATAAGCAGGATTAAGCACATTCATTTTGAAGAAAAAAATTCTTATCGGGTTACTTCTGCTATTATGCACGGTCAGCGGAGTACTGCTTATTTTTCTGGAAACTCCGGTCAATAATCGCATTACAAAAACAGCAGAACTGGACGAGCTTATTTTCAGCGAGCTGGAGCAGTTTAACATAATCCGGGAGCAGGTACGAACAAGGGTTATTGAGATTGACAGCAGCTTCAGCCGAAAGAGTTATGCAGTGATCCTGCATCCATCCTACTCAAAAACACAGATTCACCATAAGATTCATACCCGTTTATACGAGTATCAGATTGATACCCCGGCCAGGGTAAACAGGCCTGAAGATGAAATGACCATTTTTGTGATGGCCAATGGCACGGTGTTTCGTACCATTGATTTAATAACGGACTACGACCTCCTTAATGAAGAAACCGATCAGGAAGCGGCTGACGGAAAATGAGCTGATCCTGAAACGACTCAGGTTAAGCGAATATCCCCAGCCCGACATCATCCAACTAAAAAATCCCGTGCTTTTTTGCCATGGATACGGAGCCATCGGGCATTTTCTTAAACCATCCCTGCTGCATGATCCCTGCATGCTGGCAAGAGAACATGGAGTTATCGCATTTGCACCCAATGTAGCACCCTATGGCCGCATCGAAACACGGGCAGAAGGCTGGGTCAAAATCCTGAATAATCTGAAAAAGGAATATGGTTTCACCAAATTCAATGTAGTGGCCCATTCTATGGGTGGGCTGGACATGCGATATGCCATCAGCAAACTGGATGCTGCTGAGCTGGTCGATAGTCTGACCACTATTTCGTCCCCCCATCGGGGAACCTTTCTGGCCGAACTGGTTCTGAAGACCCCTGAGAGCATAAAGGATAAGGTCAGTGATATCATCGACTGGTTCGGGAATCGTATTTATCCGGATATGAGCTCGGATACACGCGGTTCTGTTGAGCAGCTAACCCGTTCTTATGTGCAGGAGGTATTTAATCCGGAGGTACCTGATGTGGAAGAGGTCTCCTATTTTTCCTATGCGGCGGCGAGCGGTAAAGGCACGGACTTTCCGCTCAATCCCATCTACTATTTCCAGAATTCACAGATTTATGAAAAAGAGGGCGTTAACGATTCCTACATTTCTGTGGATAGCGCAAAATGGGGTGAATATCTTGGAATGACTTCCATCTCCCATCTGGAACAGATCAACGTGAGTGTGCCTAAATCTCGGCAGGAAGTGTATCGTCAGTTCTGGACATCCGTACTGCGGAATCTGGGTCAGCGGGGATTCTGAAAAACCTCAGAGCTCTTTCTGGCTGATGTCGTTGAGCAGATCGTATGCAGTGAGGTCGTACTGAATGGGCGTTGCTGCTGCAAAACCATTCTCAAGTATGTTGATGTCGGCATCATCACCCTCATCCAGCAGTTCAAATTTTCCGGTTAGCCAGTAATATGAGCGGTTAAAAGGATCGATACGTCCTTCGTACTCTTCCACATAGCGACTATCGGCCATGCGTGCCCACCTGATTCCTTTAAATTCACCGGCCGGGGCATTTACATTGATGGTTACCCCTCTCGGAATTTCATGTTCCAGACAGAAGGCGATGACCCGGCGGGCGGCCTCCTTGGATCCTGACAAATCAGCCGATTCTGCATAATCTGTACAACTCACTGCAATGGCTTTATAACCGAGTATGGCTCCTTCCGTTGCAGCTGATACGGTACCGGAATAGAGGATATTTATTCCGGCATTGGATCCGTGATTGACGCCGCTGACCACCAGATCGGGTTTGCGATCCAGCAGCTGATCATGGGCAAGCTTCACGCAGTCGGCCGGTGTACCGTTTACGGCATAGCCGTCAAAACGATCGGCGATTTTAAGTTCATTGGCCCGCAGTGGGGTTGAAATGGTTACTGCATGACCTACCGCACTTTGCTGACGATCGGGTGCCACAATGACTACATCCCCGAATTCTGCAGCGACCTCAGCCAGGGCTTTTATCCCGGGAGAGAATATTCCGTCATCATTACAAACCAGAATGAAAGGTTTTTTTTGATCAGCCATCAGCCACCATACTGCTCTTCAGAGTTCGGAAAATCCATTGATTTAACATCTTTGATGTATTGCTGCACGGCATCGGTCATGCTGCTGTGCAGATCTGCATAACGTCGCAGGAAACGAGGCTTAAAATCCTTATTCAGGCCCAGCATATCATGAATCACCAATACCTGCCCGTCACAACCGGCACCTGCCCCAATCCCGATGGTTGGAATCGTTAATTCAGCCGATACACGCTCAGCCAGTTTAGCCGGTATTTTTTCCAGAACCAGCGAAAAACAGCCGCTTTCTTCCAGTAACCGGGCGTCTTCAATTAACTTATTGGCTTCCTCTTCTTCGGTTGCCCGTACTTTATAGGTTCCGAATTTGTAAATGCTCTGAGGGGTGAGCCCGAGGTGACCCATAACCGGGATACCGGCATCCACAATTTTACGGATGCTTTCTGCGATGGCTTTTCCTCCCTCCATCTTGACCGCATGAGCCCCGGCTTCTTTCATCATACGGCCTGCATTAATCAGGGCCTCTTTGGGCGTTACCTGATAGGACATAAAGGGCATATCCGCGATCACAAGCGCCCTCTCCACCCCACGAACCACGCAGGAGGTATGGTAAATCATGTGATCCATCTCCATCGGAACGGTGGTTTCAAAACCGGCAATCACATTACTGGCTGAATCACCCACGAGAATCACTTCAATTCCCGCTTCATCAATGATGCGGGCCATGGTGTAGTCATAAGCGGTGAGCATGGTGATTTTATCACCATTGGATTTCATGTCTACCAGCGTCTGAGTAGTAATTTTTGCCTTTCCTGATGCCCCCTTTTGTGTACTCATCTCAGGATTCCTTATCCACGATAGCCGCAGATGCTTCAATTTCACAAGCTACTTCACCATCAACCGTTGCTATTCCTTTCATCGTCACAAAAGAGCGGCGAAGGGATTGCAGGGTGACTTCCAGCTCCAGGCGATCCCCAGGAACTACCTGACGCCGAAATTTTGCATTTTTGATGCCGGTGAATACCATCAGTTTGGAATCCGCATCTTCCTGTTGCTTCATTAGCATGATGGCACCGCATTGTGCCAGAGCTTCTACCTGAAGTACGCCCGGCATTAATGCTTTGCCCGGAAAATGCCCGTTAAAAAACTCCTCGTTTGCCGTAACGTTTTTAATGGCCTTGATGTGTTCCTCATCCACCTCAAGTACCCGGTCTACCAGAAGAAAAGGGTAACGGTGCGGCAGGATTTCTTTGATCTCTTCGATGTTCATAAGGGTATTGGTATAATTAGCGGGAGAATATACGATTATTGCACTAATCCGACATAAACGTATGCGATGCCACCCGTCAGCTTGTTCGATCTGCATTCAGAAAAAGAACCTGTGGATTCCATCAGGTCTATAAATTTCTGGCCGGCCGGGAATGCTGCGCTGGTGCGGGGCAGATATGTATAAGCTTCCCGGTTTCCGCTAAGCCACCCGCCCACAGCAGGCATGATCGTCTGGCTATAGAGTTCATATGGATATTTCATCAGGCCTTTTGGCTGGCCAAATTCCAGAACCACCACCTTACCACCAGGCTTAACCACCCGCGCCATTTCTTTCAGGGCTGTTGCCGGCTCATCCACATTTCGAATTCCGAATGCGATGGAAGCCACATCGAAGGAATTATCGTCGTAGGGAAGATCCATGGCATCGGCAACCTCAAAATCGATGACCAGTCCGCGCTCAACAGCTTTATCGGGGGCAAAATCGATCATTTCTTTGCAGAAGTCGGTGCCCAGTACATAACCGCGATCCCCAACGGCTTTTTTGAATTCTATGGCCAAATCGCCGGTACCTGTGGCACAATCCAGCACCCGGTCGCCTGGCTTCACTTCACTGGCTTTGATGGTTGCTTTTCGCCAGGCATGATGTACCCCGAATGAGAGTACGGTGTTAACCCGGTCGTAATCCGCCGCAATGTCGGCAAACATATTTCTGACTTTTTCGCTCATATCTGATTTAATTAATAGACTACAAAACCGGAGAGGTGGTCGGTGCGATTCAGCTGAATCGCTTCAAAACTACCATCGATCCATCTGAGGTGATTTATTGCCCCGTTTGCGTGTTTAATGAGATGCATATTCTTCAACCCGTGTCCCAGCCATTCAGAAAGCAAAATCCTGAGCAGCCGTCCGTGTAACACGAAAGCGATGTTAGCCGGCGATAGTTCTTCAAGCAGCTCGATAATTTTACCCGAAGCACGATGGAAAACTTCTGTTGGGGATTCCCCTCCCCTTATGCGGTGGTCCACATTTCCTGAGCTCCACTGCTCATGGATCAGGTTTATTTCCTCTTTGATGAGGTGAAAATCTTTGCCTTCCAGTTCACCGAAGGACATTTCATCCAGTTCGGGATAGGCAAGCAGGGTACTCTGATTGCGAGTCAGTGGTTCTGCAGTCTGCCGGGCTCGAATCATGCTGCTGCTAACAACAGCATCAAATTCATGTTTCTGAAGGGCACGGGCCACTTCCAGTGCCTGTCGCCGGCCCAGTTCATTCAATGGTGCATCAATGCCCCTGCCCTGTATTTGTTTGGCCCGGTTGATGTCGGTTTCTCCGTGTCGGATCAGAAAAACATTCATGTTTCGTAACGTATACCTAATATGGTTGAAATTGCGGAACCCAGCAGGCTGTCTACCGCTCCATCCAGAACTGCTTTCTGAATTTGCGGGTCATTTATTTCTTCTTCTTCAAGTTTGTAAAACGATTTATCCCGGCCCACAATTTCAGCCATATTCCGGGCCGCTTTAAAATTCCTGATTTCCGGATCCCTGCCCTCTTGCAGAATCTCAATTTCCATCGAAACCGTTAAAATGGGACCTCTTTTTGCAATATTCAGGGTGAAATTTCTTCGGCTCACCGACACACTTTTAATATTCAGGCGGATATCCGCTTCATCCCATCCGGAAGTTTGATAGGGGACTTCCGGCCTGTTTTTCAATCCAACCAGAATCTGTTCCAGATTGGCAGCTGCATTTTCCGGTACTGAACTCTGCAGCAACCATTTTCTGACTTCTTCCCCAATTAATTCAGCGCTTTCTTCATCGTAGCCTATTGAATCTGCCGAGATGGAAACATTTTGCACTTCATTGCTTTCCTTCACGAAAGGGCCGGATGAGGAACATGCCAACATCAGCCCGACGAATATCAAGAAATAGGTCTGCCGTGTCATCTTTTATTTTCCCGGTTGTAATGGATCAGGTCAAAAAGCTGCTTTTCGAGTTCCCTGACTTCCCGGGTAAGGATGCCCTCCGACAGGGCAAAACGAATCAGAATCATGTTAAACACTCTGTCTTCTTCTGATACATAAGCGCTCCCTTTCAGTCTGATATTTATGCGATCGCGCAGGCTTTTCAGCAGCGGAAACTTCACCAGAAAAAAAAGGATGAGTCCAAGCAGAACTTCAAGGTGTCTGCCTTCCATACCCAGCCAGGATAAATAGACTCCGATTGTGAGATATATAAAAGGCGTGCTGCCCAGCACATTCACAATCTGACTGCTGAATGCTGTGATAAACCCCGTTTTCAGGGAAGACCAGAAAAAAAAGGCCAGAATGGCTGCGGAGAAACTGATATAAGCTTGAAACTGAAATAAGCCAAACATGATGTATACCCCTAGACTGATGGATGCACTGCTTTGAATCCAGCGGTCAGCTATTCGCAGAAGCTTTTCCAGCGGATGAATCTTCAACAGACCCGGTGCGTAGGTCTCGATCTGTTCACGGCTGATAAAGTACCAGTGACCGCCATGCGCAAGAATCCCGAACGGAGTTTCAAGTACCGGTGCGGGATCGTCTCTCAGGTTCAAATCAGGCTCGGGCTAAGGTTGTAACTATCAGTTTATCGATGCCCTGTTGGCGCAGTATCCTGCACAGCTCAAAAGTGGTGGCACCGGTGGTAAAAACATCGTCCACAATGATAATGTTTTTGTGCATTAACTTCTTTTCTGGGTTCAGAACAAAAGCATTGGTCAGGTTATCTGAACGCCGTAGCAGGCTGAAGCCGGTCTGGCTGCGCGTTTTCTTTTTCCTGAGTACCACATCCTCCTCTAAAAGCCTGAAATGAAGGTGCTTCTGCATCCCTTTGGCAATTTCAAAGGCCTGATTATATCCCCTTTTTCGCTGCTTTGATGGATGCAGAGGTACCGCCAGCAGTGCCCATTCTGAAAGCGAATCCCCATGCATCTGCGAAAATGGTGTTTTCAGCACCCTTCCGAGCTCCTTGCCCAGATCGAAAGCTATGCCTCTCTGATGCTGATATTTGAGTTTGTGCAAGAGTTCCTGCAGCATACCGCCCTTGTCGAATTCCCAGAGTGAATAGACGGCCTCAACTTTAGGCGGAAGCAGAATATCATGGCCCGGTACCGGACTTCGTTCAAGTCGCTCCCGAACACAGATACCGCAAACGGATGATTCGGAATCAGATAAAAGGTGAGCACAGGATGCGCACACTTTTGGAAAGGCCATTCCTTCAAGCCCCAGGGCAATATCTTTCAATACAGTTCTGAACATTTTATCTCTCTCCTGACTTTAGATTCAAGGTATTCAGCCCTGTCGGCTTTTACAATGTTCAGATATTAATTAGATTCACCAAAAATGCTCAACGACCTGTACTTATGCCCTCACTTGGTTTAGATCTGGCTGCCATCCGCAAAGAACGACAAATCTCGCTGGAGGAGATACATGCGCTCACCCGGATTCCTATGGCCACGCTCAAAACCATAGAGGACGGCAGTCTTTTCGAACAATCACCTGAGAAGCATAAAACGTACATCCGTTCCTTTGTGCGAAGCTATGGCAAAGCCCTGAAACTGAGTGATGAAGTGCTGGTTTCCGCCCTGGATGCCTTTGAAGCCGGCCGTTACAATCACGAATTACTGGAGAATCAGGGGATCTCACCAAAATCCTATCCCCTGTTTGAACTGGATGAGGAAGCCGGCGATACGGAGGAATCAGCTGAGATCACAAAAAGCCCAAAAAAGAGCAGAATATCAGATAAGAAATCAGATAAGAAAAAAGGGTATGTGGTAACCCCCGAACCGCCTACTGTTGAGAGCGTGGATTGGGTACATATGGGTAAAAAATTCAATGAAGGTGCGGTACAGTCCCGCATCTGGGTTTTTGTGACCATTTTTCTGATGGTTTCCGTGATTGCTGTGGTGGTCTTCATTTATCGTGCTGAAATTTTTGGCCTTGAAACCGATCCTGAAATGGCCAGCCTCATCACTGAAAACGATAATATGCAGGCCAATCCTACTATCAATCCGGTTAATCCGGTGATTCCGGATACTTCAGCAACGGATCAGGATGAAGATGAGACTCAACCTGCCGTTAACGAAAATACAACCCCGCAACCGGAAGAAGAAGGTTCTGACAACCGGCCACCCCAGGTTTTAGGCGACACCCTGAAAGTGCTGGTTTATGCCGCTTATGATAAGCTGGAACCGGTACGCGTAACCACTGATTACACCTGGCAGACGAATCCATACTGGGTGGAACAGGGCGAAGCCTTCGAATTTGCATTCAGAGACACCTTATTGGTTCGGGGACAGTACAGCCGGATGGTGATTTTACTAAACGGTCATCCTGTTGAGAATTTTCGTCAGCGCTATTTCGATGTGACCTACAATTCCATCATGCTCACACGCAGCATTTTCGAAAACGATCCGACCTACACCCAACCGGCTCCGCTCAACTTTCCGGTTGATGATGCTCCTCCACCCAACAACATTGTCAATGCAGCTTCGCTAAGATGACCAAAGAGCAGGCTAAGCAGCGGGCCGGAGAATTAAGGGATTTACTTGACCGGGCCAATCAGGCTTATTATCAGGATGCCGCGCCTTTCATTTCTGACCGGGAATTCGATGAAGCCCTGAAAGAACTTGAACAGCTGGAAAATGAGTTTGATCTGGCCACCGAAGACTCTCCCACCCGTCGCGTAGGCGGTGAACCCTCGTCAGATTTCGAAACCGTGCAGCATCCCGTGGCTATGCTCAGCCTGGACAACACCTATAATGAAAACGAACTAAACGATTTCGATCAGCGGGTTCAGAAGATACTGGGCCATACAGACTATCAGTACCTGCTGGAACTCAAGTTTGATGGAGCATCGCTCCGCCTTCGATATGAAGACGGACAACTTGCACTGGGCGCCACCCGTGGCGACGGAACCCAGGGGGATGATATTACCCGAAATATCCGCACGGTGAGGGATATACCGCTAAATCTAAAAGGTGAATACCCTGATGTGGTTGAAGTTCGGGGTGAGGCTTATATGGAGCGGTCGGCTTTTGCCCGGCTGAATAAAAAACGGGATGAAGAGGGACTTTCCGTATTTATGAATCCAAGGAATTCTACTGCGGGATCACTAAAAATGCAGGATCCACGGGAAGTGGCTCAGCGCCCCATCCGCTTTTTTGCCTTCGATGTGCTCTTTGAAAATGAACTGCAGCCCACCCAGCTTGAAAAAGTGCAGATTTTGAGGGATCTGGGTCTACCGGTATCCGATTATCATGAAATTTGTGAGGATATCAGCCAGGTTCATAAAGTAATTGCGGAATGGGATGAACTTCGCCACACCCTGCCTTATGATACCGACGGAGTGGTGATCAAAATCAATGAAACAGAATTAAGAGATCAGCTGGGCAGTACTTCCAAATTCCCCCGCTGGGCTATCGCTTTCAAGTTTGAAGCTGAGCAGGCAACTACCACGCTCAATGATATTACCCTGCAGGTGGGTCGACTGGGATCTATTACCCCGGTGGCTGAGCTGGATCCGGTTTTACTGGCCGGCACCACAGTGAAACGTGCTTCTTTGCATAATGAGGATGAAATCAGGCGAAAAGACATCCGAATCGGAGATACCGTACTGGTGGAAAAAGCCGGAGAAATCATCCCACAGGTGGTGGCTGTGGTTGATCCTGATCGGGAAGATCGTAATGCACCTTTTGAATTCCCCGAAAAGTGCCCGGCTTGCGATGCCCCGCTGGTGAAATTTGAGGGAGAAGTGGCCTGGCGATGCGTTAATTCCCTCTGTCCGCCCCAGGTGCGCAGCCGAATCGAGCACTTTGCATCCCGGGATGCCATGGACATTGAAGGGCTTGGGGAGTCGGTGGCGGACCAGCTGGTAAGCGAAGGCCTCATCAATACCTATGCTGATTTGTATGAGCTTGAAAAAGAACAGATCGCAGCGCTGGAGCGTATGGCTGATAAAAGTGCTCAAAACCTGATAGATGGCATCGAAAAAAGTAAGCAGCAACCCTATGAACGGTTTTTATATGCATTGGGAATCCGGTTTGTGGGTAAAACGGTAGCCAAGGACCTGAGCAGGGCCTTCCCGGATATTAACAAGCTGATGGAAGCCACAGAAGAAGAATTGCTGGAGGTGGAAGCCATTGGTCCCAAGATTGCGGAATCCGTGATCCGGTTCTTTTCAGATGCCCACAATCATAAACTGGTTGAAAGTCTGCTTAATCACGGACTGCAGCACAGCCGTGAAGCGGAGGAACTGGCTTCTGAAGTGCTGAAAGGCAAAAAAGTAGTTTTAACAGGCAGCTTGCCCACGCTAACCCGAAAAGAAGCGACAGAACTTATCGAAAAACATGGAGGTAAAACCGCATCATCAGTGAGTAAAAATACAGATTATGTGCTGGCGGGCGAATCAGCCGGTTCCAAGCTTCAGAAAGCACAGGAACTGGGAATTCCGGTACTGGATGAAGCGGCTTTCCATGAATTAATTGGCGAATAATGCCATTTTGCGTATAATTTTTAATTCTGATCAGTGATCAGTGCCCCCACGACGGCAACAGGTGGAATATGAATATACTTTCCAAATTAGGTCTGGCTCCAAAAAAGAAAGAAACCATCCCGATGGTTGGTGACAAAAAGAAGAAAGAGGAGCAGAAGACCACCATCAAAAACAGCAGAATTGTGCGCACAGCCATTTTTCTGGGCTTTCTGCTTATCACTTTTTTGTGCCTGCCCTTCGGGACCTTGAAAAAAGCCACCAATTATGAAAAGCTTCAGCCCTGGAGAGATAATGACCTGACTGCTCCGTTTACCTTTTCGCTGAATAAAACAGCTGAGGAAATTCAGCGAGAAGAACAGAGTATCCGGCAGAACACCCTACCCATTTTTCTGGTACGCACCGACGCCGATATTGCCATAAAACGAAGACAGGATTCCGTGCTGTATCGCATTCAACCCGTACTGGATGCATATGCCAACTGGCAGGCTTCCAAAGAGCTGAGCGAGGTGGCTTCATTCAACGACAGCCTGCGCTTTGCTACTGAATTTTCCCGATCACCGATTCAGTTCACCGAAAATTCCTGGCAGCTGCTGCTCAATTCCTACTACAGTTCGGTAAGTGAGTCCAGCAGGGACAATCGCTTTATATTTACCGCACTAAGCCAGCGTATTGACATCATCACCGCAAATGTGCTGAACGATGGCATCATCAATCAGGATAAGGATGAACTCAATTCATCGCAGATTACGGTCCGCAACCTAAGGCAGAGTACCGAGCGCACTCTGAACGTGAGTAATGTGAGGGATCGAAGGGAAGCCATTGAATTTGCCCGCTTCCGCTTGTCGAGATTCTTCAATGAACAGAGTACCCAGCTGGGTGTGGAGATTTTCAACCGCATCATCCTTCCCAATTTCATATACAGTGAAGAGGACACAGAAGCGCGAATCAGTGAAGCCATCGCCAATATTTCCCGGAAGAAAGGGGCTATCACACAGGGACAGGTAATCATCCGGCGCGGTGATATTGTAACGGAAGAGACCATCAATATCCTGAACAGCCTGGCTGAGGCCCGCTCTTTGAACGCAACCGAACTGGAGCGCTGGCTGCGTTTTGGCGGAATGGTGCTGGCGGTTTCCATCATATCGCTCATGTTTTACCTCTACCTCTATCTGTACCGCCGAAAGATCTTTGAAGACAACTCCATGCTTCTGCTGGTATTCCTGATGCCACTGCTGGTGATTGTGGGTATTTCATTCGTGATTGAGCTGGACGGCATCAATGAATACATCATGCCGCTGGCCATTGCGCCCATCATACTTACCATCATTTTTGATTCTAGGGTGGGTATCGTTTGTGCTACCACCCTCACCATTATTGCCGCCATCATCGCCGGTAACAATTTCGAGTTTACGGTGGCCGGAATTGCAGCCTGCAGTCTGGGCGTGTTCTCCGTTCGGGATGTCAAAAACCGCTCACAATTTTTCTTCACCACTCCCGGTATTGTGTTTATAACCTACGCTCTGGTGATAGCCGGTTTCAGCCTGGCTCGCTACTCGGATTTCAGTGAATTCGGCTTTAATCTGCTGATGTCGGGTATCAGTTCACTCTTTATCCTTTTTACCTATCCCATCATTCTGCTGATCGAAAAAAGCTTCCGGGTTACCACTGATTTCACACTGCTTGAGCTCAGTGATACCAACCGCCCACTGCTCAAAGACCTGATGATGAAAGCTCCGGGCACCTTCCACCACTCCCTGCAGGTGGCCAATCTGGCTGAAGCCGCCGCCAATGCAATTGGAGCCAATGCCTTGCTTTGCCGGGTGGGCTCTCTTTACCACGACATCGGAAAAATGGACAAACCGGAATATTTCGTGGAGAATCAGGGTGAAACCAACGAACATGAAAAGATTAAACCGCAGATTTCAGCTCTGGTTATTAAAGCTCATGTGAGTGAAGGCATCAAAATGGCTGATGAGCATAATCTGCCCAATGCCGTAATCGATTTCATCCGCACGCATCATGGCACTTCGGTAATCCGCTATTTCTATGAGAAAGCCAAAGATGACCCGGAACTGAAAGATGAAATCATGAAAGAGGATTTTCGCTATGAAGGTCCCCTGCCCTCCACCCGTGAAACCGGTATTGTTTTGGTGGCTGACACCGTTGAAGCCGCTTCCCGGGCAATGAAAGACCCGAATTACAATAAGCTGAAAAACCTGATCAATAAGCTGGTGGAGGAGAAACTTAGCGAAGGTCAACTCAGTCATTGTCCGCTTACATTTCGTGATCTGCAGCTTATTAAGCAAGCTTTTCTGACCATTCTGGCCGGGGTGTATCACAGCCGGGTGGAATATCCGGAAGATGAACAGCAAAAAGCAGAGCAGGCCCGCAAGCAACCTTCGCCTGAGCAATCCTGAGGCATGCGCTTTGATCCCGAGTTAAATCTGTATCTGCAGTTTGTCAGCATTGAAAAAGGGCTCAGCGAAAACTCCGTAAATGCCTACCGAAATGACCTCAGCCGCTATCTGTTATACATACAAAATGACCTCAAGCTGAACGACCTGGGTGGCATTACCCTGAAGCATATCGAAGATTATCTGGATGAGCTCATCGGGCTGAATTTATCGGTTGGATCCATCGCCCGGAATATTTCCAGTATCCGGGGCTTTCACGAATTTTGTGTGGTGGAAGATATTTCCAAAGCCAATCCGGCCGAACTTATTGATTTACCGAAGAAAGCACGCAAGCTACCGGATGTGCTGGATCCGGATGAAATTGAGGCCATCATTGATGCACCCGACCGGGAAGATGACGCCGGTATTCGTGATGCAGCCATACTGGAATGCCTTTATGCCACCGGGATGCGGGTCAGTGAACTCACCGGACTGGAGCAGGACCGTCTTTTTTTCGAAATCGGCTTTGTGCGTGTTATCGGAAAGGGCAGCAAGGAAAGGCTGGTACCCATCGGGGAAAAAGCTCAGGAGGCCCTGGAACATTATCTGAAATATACCCGGCCGCAGTTTATTAATGGCAGAAACCCGGAAAAAGCTGAAAACAAATTGTTTCTGAACCAGAGGGGAGGTCCCCTTTCCCGGATGAGTGTATGGAATATTGTTCAGAAATATGCCAAACGTGCCGGAGTTAAAAAGAAGGTGTATCCTCATATTTTCCGTCATTCCTTTGCCACTCACCTGCTGGAAGGGGGCGCGGATCTGAGGGCTGTTCAGGAGATGCTGGGCCATGCTTCCATCCTAACCACTGAAATTTACACCCATGTTGATCGTTCCTTCCTGCATCAGGTGCATAAGGAGTTTCATCCCCGTGCCTGAATCTGAAGCCACGTTTTTTCATTTTGCCGGATGCTTTCGAAATTCGGAACCTGAAACCCCGAATACCCATATCAAAACCATCATGCGTTCACTACTTCTGCTTTTAATCTTACTGTTCGTAACTGTACCTGCCGCACAAGCCCAAACCGGTTGGACCAAATATTTTGATGACGCCATTGTGGTGAGCGCCGACCGCTATGCATCGGAAGCCGGGGTTGAGATCATCCGACAGGGGGGCAACGCAATCGATGCCGCTGTAGCGGTTCAGTTTGCACTTGCGGTTACCTACCCGCAGGCCGGTAATATCGGCGGGGGTGGTTTTATGGTTATCCGACTGGCTGATGGCAGCCTGAAAGCACTGGATTACAGGGAAGTGGCTCCGGCCGGAGCATCCAAAAATATGTATCTGAGAAACGGAGAAGCTGTTTCGGAATTAAGTCGCACCGGAGCGCTGGCTGTGGGCGTCCCGGGAACCGTTGACGGGATGATCAACGCACATGACCGCTATGGCCGACTGCCCCTTGAAACGGTAATGGCACCGGCTATTAGGCTGGCTAGCGAGGGCTACCGATTGCCCTATTTCAAAGCGAACAGCCTGAACCGATCCAGAAATCAGTTCCTTCAGTTCGAGAGCTCCAAAAGCTATTTCACTAAAAAGGATTCTTCCGATTTTGAGGAAGGGGAAATTTTTGTTCAGCAAGAGCTGGCAAACACCCTGGAGCGCATTGCCCGTTTCGGCCGTTCCGGCTTCTACAATGGGGTTACCGCCCGGCTCATCGTGGATGAGATGAAAAGAAACGATGGACTCATCACACTGCAGGATCTGCGCAATTATCGAAGCAAGTGGAGAGAAGTTCATACGGCAAAGTATCAGGGATGGGAACTGCACATGATGCCCTTGCCCAGCAGTGGATCGGTAGCCATCGACCAGATTTTGCAGATGATCGATGGATATGACCTGCAGCAACTGGGGCATAACTCCGCGGATTACATTCATCTGCTGGCTGAGGCCATGAAACGGGCTTTTGCCGATCGCTCACATTACCTGGGTGATCCTGATTTTGTGGAAGTGCCTGTGCAGCAACTTACGGAAGCAGCATACAACCGCAGCAGAATGGAAAATTTCGAGATGGATTACATCACACCGGCCTATGATCTTTCGTATGGGGATGTTGCCGCGGTCCCCGAATCCGATCAGACCACCCATTTCTCGATTCTAGATAATGAAGGAAATGCGGTTGTGGTTACCACCACTCTGAACGGCTCCTTCGGTTCCAAACTGGCTGTTCAGGGCGCCGGTTTTCTGCTCAATAATGAAATGGATGATTTCTCGGCCAAACCCGGCGTGCCCAATATGTTCGGCCTGATCGGCGGGGAAGCCAATGCCATCGAGCCGGGGAAGCGCATGCTCAGCAGCATGACTCCCACCATCGTTACCCGCGACGGTGAAGTACGAATGCTACTGGGGGCGGCTGGGGGATCCCGGATTATCACCACTGTGTTACAGACCTTCCTGAACCTGGCTCTTTTTGATATGGATGCCCAGCAGGCTGCTGCGGCTCCACGCGTTCATCATCAGTGGCTGCCGGATTTGCTTCGCTATGAAGATATGGGCCTGAACCCGGATACGCGGCTTCGGCTTATCGAAAAAGGCCATGATTTCAGGCCACTCAGCATTGGCCGCACCCATCTTATTTATGTGGATGAAGCCGGCAGATTACAGGGCGGCTACGACCCGCGGGGTGATGGTTATGTAGCCGGATTCTGAGATTCCAGAAGAGCTTCGATCTTTTCTTTCCGGACTTCAGAATGAGAACCATGCCAGATCACCTTTCCTTCATGAATGGCGATAAGTTGTGGCGAATGATGCATCACCGAGAGCTCGGCGGCAATCTGATTAGATAACCTGCGATCACGGATCACATCCACATACTGCACAACAGCCTGTTCATAGAAGTTGCCGTGCAGTTGTTTCAGACTGCTTTTCGCCATCGAACTGATTCCACAACGGGTGCTGTGTTTGAAAATAAACTGCATATGATGCTCTGAATCAGCCAACAGAGCCTTCAGGTCGGTTTTTTCATCCAGAACATTCCATTCATCAGGTATTTGATCACCAAATCCGAACATGATCAGATTTAAATATTCATTTACAGTTTCATTACGATTATTTGCTTAGCATAAGGAAGCTATTGTTAAAGTTCATTTCAAAAAAAGGGAAATATGAAATCCAAGATTGAAGCCTACTGGCTGGGTCACTCCGCATTTAAATTTGTAACTCCATCCGGAAAAATTATTTATGTGGATCCATTCCTGTCTCAGAACCCGACCACACCCGATGAGGAGAAAAAAGTTGAAAAAGCGGACTTCGTTCTGCTTACGCACGGACATGAAGACCATGTGGGTGATACCCTCGATATCGCCAAAAACACGGGTGCCAAAGTAGTTTGCCAGGTTGAACTCTCCCATCTGCTGGTAAATAAGCACGGGCTGAATGCTGAACAGGCCATCGAATTCAACAAGGGAGGCAGTGTTCACTTCGAGGAATTTTCCGTAACCATGGTAAATGCCAATCACAGCAGTTCTTTCCAGGGCGATTATGCCGGGGAAGCTGCCGGACTCATTCTTTCATTTGAAGATGATGCCTGCATTTACCATATGGGCGATACCAATATCTTTTCCGAACTGGCTCTGTACGGTGAAATGTATGAACCGCACATTGTTCTGGCTCCCATCGGCGATTATTACACCATGGGACCTGAGGAAGCGGCTTATGCCGTTGAGCTCACCGAGGCGGATATTGCCATTCCCATCCACTACAACACCTTCCCTCCCATCGAAGCCGATCCGGAATTATTCCGGGAAGTGCTGGAAGACATCTCCGACACCGTGGTGATGGTGCCTGATGCCGGCGTCAATTTCATGGAAAATCTTGAATTCGGGGAAGATGAGGATGAGGATAACGACGAAGACGAAGATTAAACTCATCTGAGATTTTGAAGCCAGTCCTGAAGGAGTCCGCCTTCTTCAGGCTGCTTTCGGTTTCGCCTCCATTCAAAAGCCAGAAAAGCGAACAAAAGGCCATATTCGATAAAAAGAATCACGGGTTGTTCAACCACTAGGAGCGAACGGTAAGCCTGATAGCTCAAATAGATCAGGTAGCTCCAGACCAGAGGATAGATCCAGCGTGTAAAAGGGACAAAAGCCATCATCAGAGTGATGTACCAGGGATGCACGGTGGTTGAGAGGAAATATAGGGCTGTGAGCGAGGCCATAAATACAACCGGAAAGTGCCTCAGTTTTGCACCGCGGAGCCTCCATGAAGTTCCAATAATCAGAACAGTGGATGCTGACGCCAACCAGGGCCCTAGACTCTGAATGATGTTATAGCCTTTCACCTGAAATCCTACCCACCGCAACAGGTAATAGATGCTTGCATTAAACTCAAAGCTGCGGAAATAGAGGTTCAGGCTGCTGAAGAGATGCTCACCTCCCTTGCCGCTCAGAAAGGGAAACCAGAGAAGCAGACTCGTCCCACCCAGAATCATCAGAAGCTGAACACGCTTCCTCCACTCCAGGGAGAAAATGAGGTAGGGCAGCAGGATCAGCGGAATCAGTTTGGTATTCACCGCCAGGGCAAAGATCAGAAATGCCGGTATCCACTTTTCCTGCAGCATCAGTCGCCATCCAAACAGCAGGAAGAAAATCATCACCGCCTCGAAATGAAGATTACCCGCGAATTCCAGCAGGATCAGCGGATTCAAGGCATAAATCAGCACCCAGGAAACCGGTTTTCCGAATTTTTTTAGCAACCAGCGTATCTGAAGGATGCTGCCGATCTCTGCCGCGAACAGGATGAGCTTCATGATGAGGCTGTTGAATAGAACGGAAGCTCCGCCCAGCCAGGCGGAGAGCAGGAAAATGCCCTGCATCACCGGGGGATACACCGTGTAGTAATCGGGCGAGTTCAACTGCTCGAACAACCGGGGGTCCAGCCGGAAATCAGATCCGGCCGATATCAATTCCCGGGGGGTGAAAAGAAAGGGATTCACGCCCTGCAGTCTCAGGTTACCGTCCCAGATAAAGCGGAAGAGATCATCGGAAAGGTTGGGGATGGCAAAAAGTCCGGCTGCCCGAATCAGAATTGCACCGGCTATGAGTAAGTGAACCTGTACATCATGCCTGAGCCAGTGAACCCTCCAGAGCAGATAGGCATAGAGCAGGAAACACAGACTGACAGACAAAAAAAGACCGGTAAAATCTTCCCTGGGCTGACTGTAAAACAGCTTAACACAGATGACAAGCATCAGGATAAAGCCAAAGAGGATTCCGGTATCAGGCCGGCGCATAGCTTTGTTTTTGGTTCAGCATCATAAATTCCCGGAAACTGTGAAAACTGAGGCTGCCAAAACCGAAGGCCAGCATCAGATGGAAAGGCAGCATACCATAATCACTGTGTTTTACCGCCAGAAGGATTCCGGACAGAAAATAGACGGCCAGCAGGGCCTCTGTGAATGGCAGCCAGCCTATTTCAGGCTTCAGATAACCGTTTTTGAGCCATTTTGTGCCGGCTCCGTCACTGAACTTAGGGGTGCGTATGAAATCAGATCGCTTTCCTACCCATCCACTGAGCACCGCAAGGCTGTTATGCAAGGACAGAGCCATGGAATAGGACAGAAATAGCGGAAACCGCAACAGGCTTTGCCTGATTGAACTTCCGAAACGATGATTCGCCGTTGTGTATATACCCAGCCAGGCCAGAATAGCCAGCGAGCAGACACTGAAAAACCAAAACCAGCCGGATAAATCCGGCCGCAAAGCTTTGATCTCCACCAGCGGTATACTCAAGACCGCAAGTAACAAGATGGAAAGAAACACGCTGCCGCTAAGCAGATGAGATGTGGCATGTACTTTGGATTTCAGCGTCCAGTTACCGCTCCATACCCGGAAAAGATGTTTTTTTGAGGTTTCAGCTGCGCCTTTGGTCCACCGATACTGCTGGGTTTTCAGGGCCTGAACTGAAGGTGGGAGTTCTGCCGGTGCGGCAAGCTCATCCAGATAACGGAATTTCCAGCCACGCAGCTGCGCACGATAGCTCAGGTCCAGGTCTTCGGTGAGGGTATCGTCATGCCAGCCGCCGGCGTCCTCTATACAGCTTTTTCTCCATACGCCGGCCGTGCCGTTAAAATTCATGGGGAATCCGCCTGCGTTACGCCCTTTCTGTTCGATGGTGAAATGGACATTAAGGGCATAGGCCTGCATCCGGGTAAGCAGGGATGCATCCTCATTCAGGTGCTCCCAGCGGGCCTGCACCAGACCGGTTTCCGCATGCTCAAAAGCCGGAATGGTTTTCTGGAGGAAATCGGGGGGCGGCAGAAAATCCGCATCGAAAACCGCGACAAACTCACCCGACGCCCTCTCCAAACCGTATGCCAGCGCTCCGGCTTTGAAGCCTTTCCGGCCAGGCCGTCGAATGTGCTGAATATCAAGCCCCTCTTTACACAGAATTTCAATCTCCCGGGCTGCCAAAGATGTGGTTTCATCGGTGGAATCGTCCAGCAGCTGAATTTCAAGCCGATCTCTGGGCCAGTCCACTTCGGCTACCCTACGGATCAGGCGGCGTATCACATATTTTTCATTAAACACCGGTAACTGAATAGTGACCTTGGGAAAGTGCTTTGCTGCAGGCAAGGGTGATTCAGGATGCCTGCGACTTCTGCGATAGATCAGCAGCAGATGACTCTGCATCAGCGTGTAGGCAAGAATAGCCAGCAGGCTTAGGGCGTAAAGAATCAAAACAGGATAATGCCACCAGTCCATATCAGCGGTATTTGAAAATGGTATATAGGATTTTATAGCCGGCTTTGATGGTCCCGCTGATGGTGCCCGAGATCTTGGACCTGCCGATGCGTTTCCGGTACGAGACCGGCACCTCGGTACAGCGCAGCTTCTGCCTGGCGGCTTTCAGCTGCATTTCCACCGTCCAGCCGTAAGTTTTGTCCTGCATCTGTAAGTCCAGCAGCTTGTCGAAACGGATAGCACGGAAAGGCCCCAGATCCGTAAATGACGCGCCGTAAAGGTGTTTCAGCAAAAAGGCAGCCAGCCAGTTCCCGAAAATCTGTGCAGGGGTCATGGAACCGGCTTCCCGCTGCCCCAGGGCCCTGGAACCGATGACCAGGTCGGCATCCCCTTCCAATATCGGTTTGATAACTAAATCCATTTCTTCCGGGTGATCGGAATAATCGGCATCCAGAAAGACGATCACATCCGGTTTCGGATCTAATAGCTCGCAGTAGGCCATTCCGGCCAGACAGGCATAACCGTACCCTTTGCGGCATTCACTCAGAACCGTGGCACCGCCGGCTACCGCCCTTTCCGCAGTGGCATCATCGGATGCATTGTCAACCACAATCACTTCAGAAATACTTTTTCGGGGGATGTCGGCCAGTACCTGCCCAATCGACTTTTCCTCGTTCTGAGCCGGAATAATGACGGCTATTGTCTGCAGGTCGATTTCAACCACATCCCTGCCCCATTCTTCAATCAGCGGTTCAGGCATTCACCAGCACTCCTTTGTCTGTGATCGTGAAGGCTTTGGGTTCATTGAACCGGCCATCTTCCGGGCCGTTTTCAAGGCGCAGCACTCCCCGCGGACAAACCGAAGCGCAGACTCCGCATCCCACGCAGGAGGAACGCACGATATTCTGACCGCGCTGGGCATACCAGCGCACGTCGATACCCATTTCGCAATAGGTGGAACAGTTACCGCAGGAAATACACTGATCACCATTGGTGGTAATCCGAAACCGGGATTTAAATCGCTGTACAAAACCCAGGTAAGCCGCCAGCGGGCAGCCAAAACGACACCAGACCCGGTTCCCCATAAAAGGATAAAATCCGGTTCCAACCACGCCGGCAAAACCGGCCCCAATCCAGGCGCCGTAGACCGAACGAACATCATAGGTGGATAGTCCCAAAATCTGGCTCTCCCCGGTCCAGTAGGTGTACAAAACACCTCCGGTCATCACCACGGCAAAAACGAGCACGCTGTGGATCATCCAGCGCTCCACTTTCCAGGCTTTGAGCGAATTATCCGAAAGCTGCCGGTAGGGATCGCCCAGGGTTTCGGCCAGTCCGCCGCATCCGCAGACCCAGGAGCAGTACCAGCGCTTTCCGAAGAAATAAACGAAAACAGGAACCGCAATGAGGATAAGCGCGATGCCCCATCCCAGCATGAAGATACCCAGTCCGCCGCTTTCGATGAGCGTGTTGAGCTCGTTATCGAAAAAGAAGTCATAATCCAGTGGCCAGATATTTTTAAAATCGAAATAAGGCTGGTTCAAACGAAGCAGGATTTCCGGAATCAAAAAGGCAAAAGCGGTCTGGAAAAACATCACTGAAGCGGTTCGGATCAGGTGGTACTTACTGTGACGGTATTTGATCATCATCCGCACCCCCATCACCAGAATGCACAAGGTGTAGATGAAGCCGTAGAGGAAAAACTCACCGGCTTCCGATCCTTTCAGAAACTCACTCACCGGATCCACCATAATGATCCAACTGGTCATGTATTCGGGGAAAAAGTACAGAACCACATAAAAAATAATCAGATAGCTACCGGTGAGAATACCCAGCCAGCCGGTATTGGTCATTGGGTTGAAGAAAATGCCGTTATTCTTAATACCCGGATTACCTTCCTGCTTTTTGGGAAGGATGTACATCATGGCCCCGATGATGCACAGGCCATAGGTCAGGAAGAGAAAGAGTGCCGGGTTCTGTTTAACCGGACCCTGAGAAGCGGACCTGGCCAGGGTGTATTTCAGATCTGCAATCTGATAGCGATCAAACCCTTTCTCCCCGGTGATGGCATATTTGCGGATGTTTTCCGCCACAAGATTCAGGTCTTTGCGGAGATCATCCGCTGAGCTATAGCTGCGCCCACCCAGCCAACTGCCGTAATTCCTGAGGGCTCCGGCTTTGAATCGGCCTGACTCGGAATCATCAAAAACTTCTTCGATGCTGCTGAGGTCAAAGGTCTGTGCATTCAGTTCCACAAGCGATTCAATTTCCGAATCTGACAGGGCAAAAGCCTGCACCTGCTTTTCGTTGAAATCCTCAAAAGCCTGATCCAGCCGCGAAATAAAGGTGAAAACCGAGCCGGTTTCCTGATAGAGTGATTCAGCACTTTCGATCAGTCCCTGTCGCTTGCTTTCATCCGATATCTTTGCTTCCAGCAAATCGGGAGTAAGTTTATAATCGGCGGTAAAGAAGCTGTAGTTGAAAATGCCAAAACCCAGGATAAAGAGCAGGTTCCCGCACCAACGCAGCAGGCGCAGCGAAGCCGATAGATGTGCTTTCAGTGCTGCTTTTGGCTTTCCGGTGACTGATGGTTGTTTTGTCATGCTTACCCTGATTTTCTTCTGAACTGAAAAAGGCGGCGGAGTCCCCGTTTGCTTTGCAGGCTGAGTTTTTCGCTACCGGCTGCTTTCGCGTTGTACTGACTCAGGACATCACGATGGGGATTGTATTCAAATTCAGCATCAAAAAGAGCTTCACCCAGATGCTCCAGTGCATATTCCAGTGTTTTTTGCTGCTGAATCCAGGCCTCCAGTACCACCTGCCTCAGCCGTATACCAAACACATTACAACCGGTGATGGCACGGCTTTCCTTATCAAAATTAATGCGCAGACATTTTCGCCCATCTTCATGTTCCCAGTAAAAAGTTTCCTGATCCTCAGGCAGTGTATTGGGAACCCGCCCATAGGTCTGATACTCGATGTCGAAAAACTTGGCAGAGTTAAACCAGATTCCCCTTTCGTAGGGATGGTCGCCTCCGCAGAGCAGTCGGGCCAGTGCGGTGGCCTGCATCTTGCCGGTGTACCAGAGAGGCTCGATCTCAGCATCGCCTTCAGCCGCATCGCTGAACTGGGCGCAGTCGCCGGCGGCATAAACGTCTTTAATGTTGGTATTGAAATAGTGGTCTACCAGCACACCGCGATCGGTTTCCAGTCGGGTTCCTTCCAGAAAACCGATATTTGGCCTGACCCCGGCTGTAAGCATTACGATATCGCAATCAATCTCTTCTCCGCTGCCGGTGATCACGGATTCTACCCTTCCCTTTTCATCTCCCCGAATTTCCTTAAGCTCCGTTTTCAGGCGTAAATCGATGCCATTGGCCCGGATCTCACGGTTCACTAGCTTTGCTTCCTCTAGTGGTAGCACATTATCCCAGTAATTCTGCTCCCTCACCAGAAAAGTGGTCGGGATATGCCGGCTGTGGAACATTTCCGCTGCTTCCACCCCAATGAGTCCGCCTCCCACGATCACAGCCCGCTCAGCTCCGGCAGAATATTGCTCCATCTTTTCCAGATCCTGCAGGCTGTACAAACCCTGCACCCCATCCAGGTCCTGTCCCGGCCAGCCGAACATATTGGGTTTGGAACCGGTGGCAATCAACAGTTTATCGTATTGCACAAATTCACCGCTGCGCAGGTTGAGCATGCGTGCGTCAAAGTCGATGGAATCCACATGGTCCTGCATCAAAAAAATGCGGTTCTTCTCCCAGAAATGATCTTCGTAGGGTTTGGTGTGCTCGTACTTCATATGCCCCATGTAGATGTACATCAGGGCCGTACGGGAATAAAAGTGTTTGCTCTCGCTGGAAATGATGGTGATATCCCAGTCTTTTTGTTTCCTCACCAGACGGGCAACTGTAGTTCCGGTGATGCCATTGCCGATAATAACCAAATGCATGTATTCCGAGAGCGGTTCTGTTAATTTCATCAGTTTACAGCCGCATCGCTGTAATATCAAATGCTTAAAATATATTATTGCTTCGGGGAACATTCTGCATCACAAATAGATAACAATTAGGATGTTCTTATCCTGTTCAGGATTAACGTTCTATATCCTATATTCAGAATAAATAACCTCAGAGAACTGTAGCTATGAAACCCCAAACCTCCATTTTACTGCTGCTAGTTCTATTTGCACTGGCATCCTGCAATCGCGAAACTGAAGTCAATTCTGAATCGGTAAACTGGAAATATGGACAAACTCCTGCCGATGTGGTGCTTAGCGTTACTGGTTTTAGTCAGCCTGAAGCGGTTCGATATGATGAGATTAACGATGTCTACTACGTATCCAATTTTAACGGGCGGGGTTCGGAAGCCGACAGTAACGGGTTTATTTCCCTGATTTCACCCGAAGGTGAAGTCCTGGACAGACGATATCTGGTGGGCAGCGACAGTATTCCCTTGCATGCGCCCCGTGGCATGTACATAACCGGCAATGTACTCTGGGCTACTGACATCCACGGTTTACACTCCTTTGATACCAACACCCGCAAACAAATTAATTTCATTGATTTCCGTGGGTTCAAACCCGGTTTCCTGAACGACATCACCATTGATGACCAGGGTAATTTCTTCATTACCGATACCGGAAAGCGCCGAATTTACAAGCTGCAGGGGCAACGGCTGAGTGTTCTGGCCGATTCGCTGCCGGTACAGCCCAATGGCATTACCTTTGACACCTTTAACAATCTTCTGGTACTGGCTCCCTGGGGCGGTGCCCGCGAATATTATGCGTATGACACTCTGCTCGACACCCTTGAACAGTTTGGCGAAGCGGAAGCCGGTGGCTTTTTCGATGGCATTGAATTTGTGAAAGGAGCCATGATTTCAGCCAGTCAGGCCGATTCCTCCCTCCGCATCATGGAAAATGGTTTTGAGCAGCAGCTGCTTAAAGTGAGAGGCAAACCGGCCGACATCGCCATAGATCCCAAACGCATGCGGGTAGCGGTTCCTTACATAGCCCTGAACCGGGTAGATTTCTACGCACTCACGCATGAAGATTAGGAAAGCTACTGAAGCCGATCTGCCCTCCATCAATGAGATCGGCAATCAGGCCATACGGGATCGCTTTCGGATTGCTATAAAAAGCGAACGGAGCCTGCAGCAGCGGAGAACCTGGTTTGAAAGCCGCGACCGGAATCGATATCCGGTCTGGATTTGTGAGCATGAAGATGAAATACTGGGCTGGCTTTCGATGGAGCCCTATCGGGAAGGGCGGGAATTGTTAGACGGCACGGCTGTAATCAGCTACTTTGTGGATTATGGGCATCACGGGAAGGGAGTGGGCTCTGCGCTGGTGGAACACTTACTGAAAAACGCTCCGGAACAGATCCGCGTAGTTTTTGCCATCATCATTGACGGAAATGAAGGCAGCATCCGACTGCTCAAAAAATTCGGATTTGAACAATGGGCCCGTTTGCCAAAAGTGATTGCTGTCGATAATACCTTCAGGGACCAGATTTACCTGGGTAAGGTCCTTCGCTCAGAAGCATAATATTAACAAAGTCTAATTCAATAATAATAGAATCTTAGGCAAAGCCTGTTATCTTTGGGTATCGCTTAAAATAATACTGTGTACGCTTTCGGAACATATTCTACTGGCCGGCAGCTTTCTCGGGGTACTTTTTTTCTTCTGCTGTTATTAACGGTCTTAATTCCCTTCACTGTTCATGCACAGCCTGAAGCGGATACGGGTGTACTGGATCTCAGAAACGAGGACTTTTTTCAGGATCGCGCATTTGATCTGAAAGGCGACTTTGAGTTTTACTGGAAGGAATTACTTGCCCCGGGTGAATTCGGAAATAAGGAGCGCAGCTACACATATTTCCCTGCCCTCTGGAATGACAGTGACAGCCTGGAAGCTCAGGGTTATGCCAGCTACCGGGTGATTGTGCTGCTGCCGGATTCCATCCCTCCACTGGCGTTAAGCATCCCGGACATGTATTCCTCCTATCGGGTTTTTGCGGATGGAAAACTGGTGAGTCAGAATGGCGTTCCCGCAAAAAATGAAAATGATTACACTCCGAAATGGCTGCCTGAAACGGTGAGTCTGCCTGATGTGGACGGACCTACCCTTCAGCTGGTGATTCAGATCGCCAATTTTGATCACTCCAAGGGGGGGATCTCACAGCAGATACAGCTGGGCTCCTCGTCCTTTCTTTTTAAACTGAGAGAGAACCGCTTTGCCTATGCTTATGGAATCAGCGGGGTACTTTTTATGGCCGGGTTCTTCTTCATGGGCTTATATCTGTTCGGCAGACATGATAAAGCTATGCTCTTTTTTGCGCTGTTCTGTATTGTTTACATCTACCGAATTTTAGGTTTTGGAGAATATCATTTGCATCACCTGCTCCCTGGCCTTCCGTGGATCCTAACCACCAAGCTGGAGTATGTGAGTCTGTTCATGGCACCCTATCTGTTCGGTCTGTTCACCAAGCACCTGTATCCGGCTGAAACCACCGACATCCTCATAAAGATTCTGGGCTGGATCTGCCTTTCATTTACCGCAGTGGCCATATTCCTGCCACCGGAAATATTCACCCTGCTGGTGAATCCCTTTTTCGTCATCATTGTGGCTTACATCGCCTATGCCGTTTTCATTTTCATCAATGCTGCCCGGCATAATCGTATTGGTGCCCGCCTTTCGCTGGCCGCAACGATCTTCGTTTACGGTGTTTTTATTTATAATATGCTGGTTTACTACCGCATTGCAGATGATTCCATCCTGATCAATCTAATTGGCTATCTCTTTTTCTTTTCCATACAGTCGCTGATTCTGGCTTACCGCTCCACCCACTTCCTGAAAAAAGCCCTGAAAGATGCCGAACAGGCCTCCAGTGCTAAATCCCGATTCCTGAGTACCATGAGTCATGAGATTCGGACACCGCTGAATGCCATCATCGGACTCAGCGGACTTCAGATCAAAACCACCCGGGAAAAATCCTCGAAGAATTTTGCACGCACCATCAAGCGCAACGGTGAAAACCTGCTGCGCATGTTTAATAATTTTATTGATTACTCCACCATCATTTCGGGAGACCTCATTCTGAGGGAGGAAGTATTCAGCCTTGAAAACCTGCTGGATGAAATCCGCATCGCACTTTCTTCTGAAGTAGAAGCCAAAAACCTGGGTTTCTCTATTGAAGTGAATGAAGATATTCCGCCGCGGTTGCGTACCGATCGGCAGCGTCTGTTCCAGGTGATTACCAATCTGGCCGACAACGCACTCAAGTTTACCAGCGAAGGTGGCATCCGCATCGAAGTAAGCCGGAATGAGGATGAGCTTAAAACCGGAAATCTGAAGTTTACCATCCGGGACACGGGTATTGGCATTCAGGGCAAGGACGAAAAAACCCTATTCAAGAGTTTCTCCCAGATCGATACCAGCCTGAACCGTCAATTCGGAGGCACCGGTTTTGGCCTGGCATTGAGTAAAGAAATCGTTAAAGAATTGGGTGGTGACATCTGGCATGAGCAGAACACTCCGCATGGATCCGTGTTCAGCTTTACCATCAAGGCTGATGAAGTTTTTGAGAAGGAGGAGACGCGGGAGTTCAAGCTGTTTGCCGACGGAAGAACCATATCTTTCAAGAAACCCAAAATACTGCTGGCTGAGGATAACGAGGTGAATCAGGTGGTGGCACTGAGTGTGCTCGACAAGCTGGATCTAGAGGCTGATGTTGCCGAAAACGGCCAGCTGGTGCTGCAGCGCCATTCCGAAAACGACTACGACATTATTTTTATGGATGTGGAGATGCCCCATATGAACGGCATTGAAACCACCATCAAGCTGAGGGAACAGGATCAGAGTGAGAGCAGGCCCATCATCATTGCGCTCACGGCCAATGCCCTGCCTGAAGACCGCAAACGCTGCCTGGATGCGGGCATGGACGACTTCATCCCCAAACCCATTTCCATCGACAGCATGCGCCTGGTTCTGGATAAGTGGATTTCCACTATTTAACTTAACCCTCGTTACGGCGCTCTGCTCCGTAACGCACTCCCGGGGTCACTGCCTCACCATACAGTTCCGCAGCAGAGCAGCGGAACCAGAATAAATGGATATAAATATTCTGTAAAGAATCTGCTCGTTTCAGGTCTTAATGATTAAAAACAGAACAGAGAATGGGTAGAAGCAGATACAAAATCTATGAAGAAGGCTATCCTCATTTTGTAACGAGTTCAATCATTCAGGGATTACCACTATTCACGAACCCAAATATTTGCACCATATTACTTGATTGCCTCACTTATGCACAGAAGGTGAATGATCTGATAATATTTGGATACGTGATTATGCCAAATCATATGCATTTCATTGTAAAAGGGGAGCATTTGAGTCACAAATTGAGAGCCTTTAAGTCTTTTAGTGCCCGAAGTATCATAAACCATCTTCAACTCAACAATCGGCAAAGAATTCTCACACAGCTAAGATCATTAAAATTAGATCACCACAAGGATAGTGAGTATCAGGTATGGCAGGAAGGTTTTCATCCCAAGCAGATTTCCTCATCAGAGATGCTTGAGCAAAAGTTAAACTACATACACTACAATCCAGTTAAAGCAGGTTATGTAGAATCACCTTTGCACTGGAGATACTCATCCGCTTCAAACTATGAAGGATCAAATGGATTGATTCCGATCACAATTTATGCAGTATAAGAAGCTATACCTCACCAGATGGTTCCGCAGCAGAGCAGAGGAACCAGGATCTCACCCTCGTTACGGCGCTCTGCTCCGTAACGCACTACCGGGGTCACTGCCTCACCATACAGTTCCGCAGCAGAGCAGCGGAACCAGGGATTTAACCCTCGTTACGGCGCTCTGCTCCGTAACGCACTCCCGCGAGCTCTGCATCACCA
>CAYPTY010000001.1:75027-102944 GCA_964413935.1 uncultured Balneolaceae bacterium
ACCCTCGTTACGGCGCTCTGCTCCGTAACGCACTCCCGCGAGCTCTGCATCACCAGATGGTTCCGCAGCAGAGCAGCGGAACCAGGATCTCACCCTCGTTACGGCGCTCCGCTCCGTAACGCACTCCCGCGAGCTCTGCATCACCACATGGTTCCGCAGCAGAGCAGCGGAACCAGGGATTTAACCCTCGTTACGGCGCTCTGCTCCGTAACGCACTCCCGCGAGCTCTGCATCACCACATGGTTCCGCAGCAGAGCAGCGGAACCAGGATCTAACCCTCGTTACGGCGCTTCGCTCCGTAACGCCAGCCCGAGGCTGTGCCTCACCAGATGGTTCCGCAGCAGAGCAGCGGAACCAGAATATGCAGCAGATAGCGGTTAAGTGGATTCCCACTATTTAAATAGGCCGATTTCTTATAGATTCCAGTTCATTTAAAACCAAGATCCACATATGAACCGAAGCCTCTTCCTCCTTCCCATACTTGCGCTGCTAATCGCCTGCAATGATGGCAACAAAGCACCCTCTGAAAACACTGAATTCAGTATCGAACGCAGCAGTCGCATCCTGAAAACACTGAGCGCCGACAGCCTGAACGGCAGATCGGCCATGCGCGATGACATCTGGAAAGCCGCTGATTTTATCGCTTCCGAATTTGAAGAGATCGGGCTGCAACCCCTGCCGGGCGAGGAAGATTACCTACAGCGCTTCAGCACCGAAACCCGCCGTAATCCGGGTACCGAAATTGAAATGGCCAATGTGGGTGGAATGATCAAAGGGAAGCGGGAGAACGAAATCGTAATCTTCTCCGCTCATTATGATCACATCGGAATCCGGCAGCCGGTTGAGGGCGACTCCATCGCCAACGGTGCCAACGACAACGCCTCCGGAGTGACCGCCATCATCGAACTGGCCCGCTATTTTGCGGCACAGCCTCAGCCCGAACGAAGCCTCTTTTTTGTGGGATTCACTGCCGAGGAAATGGGCGGCTACGGTTCACGGCATTTCTCCCGGCAGTTCAACCCCGATGAGATCGTAGCGATGTTCAACATCGAAATGATCGGCAAACCGGCCGTGGAAGGCCCCAATACCGCCTGGATCACCGGCTTCGACCGTTCCACCTTCGGGGAGCTGCTGCAGAAGAGCACCGAAGGAACCGAATATGAATTCTACCCGGATCCCTATCCCTCACAGAATCTGTTCTACCGGTCCGACAACGCCACACTGGCGCGCCTCGGAGTTCCGGCACATACCATCAGTACCACTCCCATTGATGTGGATAAGGATTACCACCGCGTAAGCGATGAATTCGAAACGCTGAATGTGGAACACCTGACCAACACCATAAGGGCGATTTCAAGGGCCGCGGAGGGCATCGTTTCCGGCCGCGACACCCCCACCCGGGTCGACACCTCACAAGTACGTTGAAACCGGATCAGATCCATACGGTCCCTGAGATACAGGTAGCGCTGGAGCATTCCTTCAACTGCATCATTGATCTGATCCGTCAGCAGCCGGACGAGCATTTCGATCATCGTTTTCAGGCTGAAAAATGGTCGACCGCCGAACAGCTGGATCACATGATCCGCAGTGTGAAACCCCTGAACCAGGGATTGCTGCTTCCGTCCTTTATCATCGGCTGGATCTTCGGTAAAAACAAAGACGGGGAACGGACTTTTGAGGATATCCGGGATGCTTATCTGGACAAACTGGAAACCGGCTACAAAGCCAGCGGAAGATACATCCCCGGGAAAAAATCGGTCGGAGTGAAGGTGAAGATGCTGGAGCAGTACGATAGGGAAAAATTCACCTTGATCCGAAGACTGGAAAGCTGGGATGAAGAAAAAATCTCGGAATACTTGCTACCTCATCCGCTGCTGGGCAAAGTTACAGTCCGGGAAATGATGTTTTTCACGATTTACCACAATTACCATCACCTTCAACAACTCAAAGAGATCGAAGGCCATGCAAAATGAAATTAAACTGAGCCTGGAACTACATTGCCCGCCCGAAAAAACCTGGGCCGCACTCACCGACCCTCAGCTGGTTCAGCAATACATGTTTGGGTCGCAAGTGCACAGCAGCTGGAAAGCGGGAGAAAGCATCGAATACAGCATGGACATCGAAGGAAAGGAAGTAGTGGTGGTGAATGGCATCATCGAGGAGATTGAAGAAGACCGGTTGCTGGTGCACAGCCTCTTCCCCACCGGTTCGGAAATGGACGATATCCCCGAAAATTACCTGCATATCAAATATGAAATCACCGAAACGGATAACGGCAGCCGCTTGGATATTCTGCAATGGGGATTTGCAAGCGTAGCCGATGGAGAAAAGCGATATCAGGATTCCATCGGGGGATGGGACTACCTGCTGAAAGAGTTGAAATCCACAGCGGAATCGGCTTAAGGGAACAGCTTCTGCAGATTCCGCAGGTAAGCCTTGCGCAATTCCACAGCCTGCTCATAGGATATTTCTTCAAATCGAATCTGATCGCCCGGTTTTAGCTGGGCAATACGGTTCAGGTCCATCCGGATCAGCGTTCCCAAACGAGGATAACCGCCGGTGGTTTGACCGTCTCTCATCAGAACAACCGGAAAACCGCTGTTGGTGAGCTGAATGCATCCGGTGGCTGTGGGGGATGAAAGCATGGATTCCGCCTGCAGCTGCACAGCTTCCGCGGTTTTAAGGCGAATGCCCATGCGGTCGCTGTTGCTCTGAACTTCAAAGCGGGATTCCAGAAATTGCTTTTGCTGATCCGGAAGGAGCCACTCCCATTCCGGTCCGGCGATGAAGCGCAGTTTCACGGATTCCGGCAGATAAATCAATCCCTCGGCTGACTCAAGTACGGGCCTGTTTTCATTCCCTTTTTCTATGGTGATGACCTCACCGTCCCTAAGCGCCTCACCAAATCCGCCTACCTGATACACCGAGGCACTGCCCATCACCCTGTCCACCTGCCAACTACCCTGAACGGCCACATAGGCGCGACAACCTTTGCGGGCAGAGCCCAGCTTCAGCACATCGCCCGGTTGAACAGCAAGGGCTCGGTGCATTTCGATGGGAGCTTTGTTCAACAGCGGCTGCATGTCTGCGCCGGCCAGTGCAATCAGGCCTTCATCCCGGAATTGAAACGAACCGCCGGCCAGTGTGCATTCGATCAGGGCTTCCGCGACATCATTGCCGACCAGCGCATTTGCGATGGCGGCCGACCACTCATCCATTGCCCCGGATGCGGGCACCCCGTAAGCCCGGTAACCCGGACGACCCCGGTCCTGAATGGTGCTGAACAAACCGGCTTTGAGGACTTCAATCTTCATGGGATTCCTGCTTCAGTTTGTTGAAGTCTGCTTCGGAAACGGGCCGGAAGCGGATACGGCTGCCCGCCTGTACTTTCAGCGGGGGCATGGAAGCCGCATCAAAAAGATCGAAGGGAGTACGGCCGATGATCTGCCAGCCACCGGGAGAAGGCCGGGAGTAAATTCCGGTGAACATCCCACCTATACCCACCGCTCCAGCCGGGACACGCGTGTCCGGATGTTCCTTACGCCGGCAGTGCAGCCGGGAATGCAGTCCGTCCAGGTACACAAATCCCGGCATGAAGCCCACAAAAGCCACCTTATACTCACCACCAGCATGCATTTTGATGATTTCCGACCTGCTCAGGCCCGTTTGCCCTTCCACCTCTTCCCAGTCGGTTCCCAGCTCATAACACACCGGTATTTCGGTGATGGGTGCCTCTTTTTTGTCCTGCGTGGATGTCCATTGAATGCGGCTGATTTCCCTGGTCAGGTCCCCGGCAGTAACTGCATCTGCATCGAAATATAAAGCCAGACTGTTGTAGCCGGCCACAAGGTCTGTGATCTGCGGATGTTCCGTTAGCTGGGGATTGCTGAGCAGGGCATGAACGGCCTCCGGAGCCGCATCCGCCTCCCCTTCAAACTGAAGCAGCAGTACCTCTTCAGCAAGGGGAAAAACCCGCCAGCTTTGATCATTCAGGAGCAGCGATTCGGACATCATGCTCTTTCAGGAATTCATGGATCTTTCGGGCCAGCTCAACCGCACCCGGCGTATCGCTGTGCAGGCAGAGGGTATCCGCTTTGATCACTTTTGTCTGTCCGCCATGGGTCTTTACCTGCCCTTCCAGAACCAGCATGCGCACCTGCTCCAGAACCTTTTGCTCATTATGAATCACCGCATCGGTAAAGCTGCGGGACCGAAGCTGAAGATCCTCTTCATAAACACGGTCGGCGAATACTTCCGAAGCGTAACGGAGTCCGGATTGCCCGGCCGCTCTTTCCATCACAGATGCCGCAAGGCCGAAAAACAGAGCCTCCGGTGCCACAGCGGCCACCGCATCGGTAATGGACTGTGCAGTCTTAAGGTCACGGGCCGCCAGATTATACAATGCGCCGTGTGGTTTAACATGATTCAGCCTACCTCCCAGGGCCTCGATCATCCCTTTCAGAGCCGAGACCTGATAGCGAACCATAGCATTGATGTCAGAGACGGGCATCTTCATTTCCCGACGGCCAAATCCCTGCAAGTCCGGAAAAGCCGGATGCGCACCTACCGACACCTCGTGTTCCAGTGCCAATTCAGTGGTAGACTGAATGGTGGAGGGATCTCCGGAATGGAATCCGCAGGCAATATTGCAGGATGAAATAAAGGGCATGATTTCATCATCACGGGAGCAGCTTTTGCCGTAGGATTCGCCAAGATCGCAGTTCAGGTCAATTTGTTTCATCAGATAAAATTAAAAACGGAATTCAAAGTTCTGAAACTAATGAACAGGGTTATCAGCACAACCACAAGGCCGGCTGTGTTCTGCAGCCTGGAATTGGTAAAGCTGCCCAGCAGGGATTTCTTATTCATAATATAAAGCAGGAACACTGCGATTACCGGCAAAAGCAGTCCGTTGGCCACCTGTGCAAATCGGATGACTTCCACGGGTTTATACCCCAGGGAGGAGAAAACCGTACCTAGTGCCAGAATCACCAGCCAGACCGACTTGAAGCGCCGGTCCTTCAGTCCCGATTCCCAGCCCAGGATCCCCGATGCCGCATAAGCGGCCGCCAGCGGTGCCGTGATGGCAGAAGAAATACCGGCTGCAAACATACCGATACCCAGAAAAGCGGGCGCCAGCCTGCCAAGCGTGGGACGCAGCTGCTCGGCCATGTCCTGAATGCTTTCAACTTCGGATGTGGCTCCGCCCGCAACCGCCGCCGCGGAGGTTATTACAATCGCCATCGAAATAAACCCGCCGGTGAGGATGGCGGTGGTGTTCTCGGTTCGCACACCGCCCAGCTGCTCAGCCTTATTCCACTTTTCCTTTATGGATGAGGCATGCAAAAACAGATTGTAGGGAACCACGGTGGTTCCGATGAGAGCGATGGCCAGCATGAGATCATCGGCTGAGCCTGTTGAGGGAAGCAAGCCTCTTGCGATGCCTCCCAGATCGGGCTGCACCAGTATGGCTGTGATCAGGAAAACCACACTCATGATAATGACCAGAACCACCAGAAAACGCTGAATCCATTTGAAGGTACCTGAATTCAGCAGCCAGAATGCGATCCCAAAAATAAGCAGCGGCCAGAGACTTAGTTTCAGAGTGCCCAGCTCTACACTCAGATCTGCGACCAGCTGCTGACTGCCCAGCACAGCTCCGGAAATGTTACCGGCTTCATAGGCGGCATTGCCAATTACAATGGCAGAAAGAATGAGAATGATGCCCATCCATTTCAGCAGCGGATGACGGAGTTCTCTGCGGATGGCTTCACCCAGCCCAGCCTGACTGATTAATCCCAGCCTGGCCGACATCTCCTGCAGGGTGATGGTAGCCAGAATGGAGAACAGCAGGGCCCATAGCAAAGCATAACCTGCCTGCGCACCGGCAAGCGTACAAATGGTTAGGGTGCCCGGACCTATAAATGCCGCCGTAACCAGGGTACTGGGACCAAAAAAATGTTTGATTGATTTCAGCATCTGCCGGGCAAAGTAACCAATGCCTTTTTAAAACTTAATTTTTTCAGTTCTACGAACCTTTTTAAGTTGTCCGGTCTAATAATTCAGCAATTGTGAATAAAAAGTACAGCAGAGAAGAAATCATCGAAAAGGGGATCCGCCTCTTCCGGACCTCAGGCTACCACAAAACGGGGATTCAGGAAATCCTGAAAGCCTGCGACATCCCCAAAGGCTCCTTCTACAATTATTTCTACAGCAAGGAAGCCTATGCCATAGCCTGCATCAAACAATACAGCAATGAGATTCTGGAATACTGGCAGGCCATTGAACATTCCGAAGAATTGAATGGAGAACAAAAAGTGAATGCGGCATTTAAGGTTTTGTTCGATGACTACAATGAGGCTGATTTCAGCCAGACCTGCCTGCTGGGCAATCTGTCACTGGAAATGGGGAGCATCAACGAAGAAATGGCGGCATTGATTGAGGAAAGCTGGAACCAGTGGAAGGAGAGCCTGCGACACATGATTCAGGACGCGCGGGAAGAAGGCAGCTTCAGTAACAAATGGTCATCAGCAGCCATCACCAATTTTCTGTTCGATGTGTACTACGGCATCCTGAACCGCATCAAAATTGAGCAAAACGCACTGCCCATAAAACAGTTCTTCACAGTTTATATGCCGCTGATGCAGCATAAAGACTGATCCGCACGAATCTGATCAGGGATTAAAGGCCTTCAGGAAAATCACGATCAGGACTCCGGTCACCGACACATACAGCCAAACAGGGAATGTCACTTTAGCAATCTTCCGGTGCCTGCTGATCTTTCCGGAAAGGGAAAAGTAAAAGGTGGTGAGTACCAGCGGAACCACAAAGAGTGAAAGAAAAACGTGGGTAATCAGGATAAAATAGTAGATATAGCGGATGAATCCCTCGGCTTCAAACGTGGTGTCACCCTGATAGGTGTGGTAAACGATGTAGCTCACCAGAAAAAAGGTGGATGAAATAAAAGCAGCGATCATCTGCTTCATGTGCAGACTGTATTTCTTTTTCCGGATTGACTGGAATCCCAGGATCAGCAGAATGGTGCTTATGCCATTCAGCGTTGCATTCACATAGGGAAGATTGGCGGTCCAGCCCATGCTGTCTTCGGCTCCCGGATTGAAGTAAATCAGCCACACCAGAAACAGGGAGGCAATCACACTGATCCCAATGATAACGGCGATGGCTTTATTCGTTTCTACGCCTTTAAGTATACTGAGCTGACTGATGTTTTGTGCTGAATCTGACATCTTGTTTGACAGGCTTTTGGGGTTCACGCTCAAAAAGTACGCCCTATTACATCAGAATAATCTATAACGTTCTTAAACCGCTTAATTAGATTCGCTCTAATTAAAGGATGTATATTTTAAATTACTGTAGCCCATTGATTTATCGTTACTTAAACATCGAAGTAATTCATGGATTAGCACCGTAATGTTGAATTAACTTTCCTGAGGCATTTTTTACAAATCTCATTATATTTTGCGCACGTGTCGACCAAGTGCTTGAACTGTTTCAAGGGCGGCAAATTCATTAAGTCGGAAGTTTCGCTTCCGATAATGAAAATCAAGCTTCAAGGCTATTCATCGATACATCAAAGAATCAGTTCGTTAGTAGAACACAAACTTATTATATCGCTATATGGCTCAGATTTTTCCTAAGTGGGTAAATGGTGTACCCCGCAAGCTGCTGATTGGATTAATCGTTCTTGTCAATGTTATCGTTTTCGGTGTCTGGTATTTCTTTTCTCCAGAATATACTGATGTAGGTTATGCGCCCGAACAACCCGTCCCTTACAGCCACAAACTGCACGTCGGGCAATTAGGCATGGACTGCCAGTATTGCCATACCTCTGTGTATGAATCCAAGCAGGCTAATATTCCGGCTACACAGACTTGTATGAATTGCCACAATCAGATTAAAACCGACAGTGAAAAACTTACCCTGGTCAGAGATAGCTGGGAAACGGGTGAGCCCATTGAGTGGATCAGAGTGCACAATCTTGCTGATTATGCCTACTTCAATCATGCCGCTCACGTGAATGTGGGTGTGGGTTGCGAAAGCTGCCATGGTCGCATCGATAAAATGGAAGTGGTTTATCAGGCTGAGAATTTATCCATGGGCTGGTGCCTGGATTGCCACCGGGCTCCCGAAGAATATCTACGCCCCATCGAAGAAGTTACAACCATGGGCTACGAAGTTGAAAACCAGGTTGAACTGGGAAGAGCACTTGTATCCAAAAACAATGTTCACCCGCCAACCTACTGTCAGGGCTGCCATTACTGATTCTACGATATATAAGGTAACACAGATATTAATCTCTATATCAGTCTCGCATAAATGAGTGAAGTAAAAACAAATACTTACTGGAAAAGCCTGAACGAACTGGCTAAGAATGCGGAATATGAGAAGTTTGTACACCGCGAATTTCCGGAAAACGCAACGGAACTCACTGACGGTGTATCCCGTCGCGGATTCCTCAAAGTAATGGGGGCTTCCATTGCACTGGCCGGCTTTGCAGCCTGCAGACGTCCGGTTCAGAAGATCCTGCCTTACTCAAAGCAGCCAGAAGACATTGTACCGGGTATTCCTCTTTTTTATGCGACTTCTATGCCGTTCCAGGGCAACCTGACCGGACTGGTAGTTGAGAATCATGAAGGTCGGCCTACCAAGCTGGAAGGGAATGATATGCATCCTGCCAGCGGAGGCAACACCAATGCCTACCATCAGGCCGCCATCCTGAGCATGTATGACCAGGAGCGATCCAGAAAAATTTTAAATCAGGGCGAGGAAGCCACACTTGAAGATTTTGTTTCTGCTGCAGGCACCCATTTCAGTGACCGAAGCCGTAAAGTGGTATTCATTTCTGAAGCCAACTCCTCTCCTACTTATAATGCAATCAAGGAGAAGGCACAGCGACAGTTCAGAAACGCTTCCTGGGTTACCTATGAGCCTTTTTCTGAAGAAAACAGTATGCTGGGTACAGAGCTAGCCTTTGGTGAGCCGCTCAGAGCCTACATGAATCTGGCGGATGCCAATGTTGTTGTTTCCCTGAATGATGACTTCCTCGGAGCAACCCACCCGAATAATGTGGATTATGCGAAACAGTTTTCTGCTCGCCGCAAAAGCGTAGACTCAAATGGCAGCATGAATCGCTTGTATGTGATTGAAGATTCATTCAGCATCACCGGTTCTTCTGCGGATAACCGACTGAAACTGAAGGCCAGCCAGATTCAGGATTTCACCTTTGCCCTGGCGGCAGAGCTTTCTTCACGAATAAGCGGACTGGGCGCTTACTCCGATATCAGCAACGAATTTACCGGCCACATATGGATTTCAGCCCTGGCCGACGACCTGATTGAGAACCAGAGCGAGTGCGTGGTTACGGCCGGCCTGCAACACGGTCCGCAGGTGCACGCAACCGTTGCCGCCATTAATCTGGCCCTCGGCAACCTGAACAATACCGTTAGTTACCACCGGGTACCTCACCTTACGGAAGGTTTTACCACTGCCGATTTTGAAAATGCCGTAACCGGCATCGATGAGGAGACCACGGTTGTGCTCATCGGTACCAATCCTGCTTACAGCGCTTACAGCAACCTGAATGTAGCCGGCGCCCTGGAAAAAGCGGAAATGGTGATTCACCTTTCCGATTATGTGGATGAAACCTCCAAACTGGCCAACTGGCATGTGAACCGGGCTCACTTCCTGGAGATGTGGGGCGACGGACATTCCTTCACCGGCAGCCGATCCATCATTCAGCCTCAGATTGAGCCTCTTTTCGGCGGTCTGAGTGAAATGGAATTCCTGAATATCATTGTGGAAGGCAGCTTCACCAAAGGATATGAGCTGGTTCAGAAAACCTGGAAAAGTGTTTACCGAAATAATTTTGAAAGTAAGTGGAGAACCGTTCTCCATGATGGTGTAGACGATAACGAAGCCTTTACCGCTGTAAACGCCCGTCTTTCCCGCTCTTTCAACCGTGATATTTCCACTTATTTCCGCAACAGCACACAGCTTGCCGGAATGGAAATTGTTATCCGCCCGGATGCCTCCCTTTTCGATGGCCGCTTCGCCAATAACGGCTGGCTGCAGGAGCTACCCGACCCGATGACCAAGATCACCTGGGATAATGTGGCCCTGATGAGCCCGAAAACTGCCGAAGAGCAGGGCTTGGAAAACGAAGATCTTATCACACTGACGGTGGATGGCAACAGTGTAACCCTTCCGGCCTGGATTCAGCCCGGCCATGTGGATGAAGCCATCACTGTACACACCGGTTATGGTCGAAAGGGAATCGGTTCGGTTGCCGATGTTGATGAAACCGGTGGCGGTGGCGTTGACATCAGCCCCATCCGGACCACTTCAACCGCTTTCTTCTCCAATGTGAGTCTGAGCAAAACCGGCGAAACCTATCAGATCGCCTGTGTACAGGATCACCACTCCCTCGAAGGCCGCGATATTTACCGTGAAGCCACGCTGACGGAGTACAACGAGAATCCGGAAGTCAATTCCTTCAAAGAAATTCATACTTACGAGGTACCGGGACTCAAAGAAGCCCGCGCCAAAGGCGAAGATGTACCTATTTCTCTATTCGATGAGCAGACTTACCCGGATTATGAGCCACAATGGGGTATGGTTATCGATCTTAACTCCTGCTTTGGTTGTGGGGTCTGCGTAATCGCCTGTCAGTCAGAGAACAACATCCCGGTTATCGGGAAGCGTGAGGTAAGTCGCGGACGCGAAATGCACTGGATCCGCAACGACCGCTACTTTGTGAGCTCCGGCGACACCAAAGAACAGAATGTAAATGATGACAACCTGCGTGCCGTGCACCAGCCGATTCCTTGTATGCACTGCGAGCTGGCACCCTGTGAGCAGGTTTGTCCGGTAGCCGCTACCACCCACAGCGAAGATGGCATGAATCAGATGACCTACAACCGCTGTATCGGTACCCGTTACTGTGCCAACAACTGTCCATACAAAGTACGTCGCTTCAACTTCTTCAACTATGCGAAGGAGTACTTAACCACCGGTGATGATCCTGAAATCATACAGATGGCCATGAACCCTGAGGTAACGGTTCGTTTCCGCGGGGTTATGGAAAAATGTACTTACTGTGCGCAGCGTGTGAACCGAGCCAAAATCGACTCCAAAATCGATACCGGCTCTCCAAAACCGGCTGACGGAACTGTAGTTACCGCCTGTCAGCAGGCTTGCCCGGCTGATGCCATCTACTTCGGCGACCTCACTGACGAAAACAGCGAAGTGGTGAAAATGAAACGCAGCAACCGCGACTTCCAGGTGCTTGAAGAGCTGAACACGCGCCCAAGAACTTCTTATGCAGCGAAACTCAGAAACCCAAATCCTGCATTAGCCTAAATTCGGAAACGTAATTTATGAGCAGAACCTACGAATACATACCTGAACCTACCCTCGTCAAGGGAAATCACGATTTCTCCAGTATCACCAAGCTGGTAACGGACGTTAACCTGCGTCCGGCACCCAAAGGCTGGTATCTGGCAACCGGAGCATCCTTTCTGCTGCTGAACGTGCTGTTGGTCAGCATCGCTTATCTGGTGTGGGAAGGAACCGGGATCTGGGGACTGAATAACCCGGTCGGCTGGGGTTGGGCCATCATCAACTTTGTATGGTGGGTCGGTATTGGTCACGCCGGAACCCTGATTTCCGCTATTCTTTTCCTGTTCCGGCAGGATTGGCGTACGGCCATCAACCGTTTTGCCGAAGCGATGACCATTTTTGCCGTGATGTGTGCCGGGGTGTTCCCTGCCATTCACGTTGGACGTATCTGGGTGATCTACTGGGTATTCCCGATTCCGAATCAGATGCAGATGTGGCCGAACTTCAACTCTCCACTGCTCTGGGACGTATTTGCAGTATCTACCTATTTCACCGTTTCCCTGCTCTTCTGGTACGTAGGACTTGTTCCTGATTTTGCAACACTTAGAGACCGAATTAAAAACAAATGGGGCAAGATGGCCTACGCCATTGCCGCCCTGGGCTGGACCGGTTCTAACCGTAACTGGTGGAACTATGAAAAAGCCTACATGATCCTTGCCGGACTGGCAACACCGCTGGTACTTTCGGTTCACACCATTGTATCCTTTGACTTCGCGGTTTCCCTTATCCCCGGCTGGCACACTACCATTTTCCCGCCCTACTTCGTTGCCGGCGCCATTTTCTCCGGCTTTGCGATGGTGCTTACACTCATGATTGTTGCCCGTAAAATCTACGGCATGAAGGATATCATGACCGATGACCACATCGAAAAAATGAACATCATTATTATGGTAACCGGTTCCATGGTTGGTTTCGCTTATATGATGGAATTCTTCATTGCCTGGTACAGTGGTGTGGAATACGAAAAAGCCATTTTCATCAAACGGGCCACCGGTCAGTATGCGTGGGCTTACTGGACGATGATGACCTGTAACGTACTTTCTCCACAGTTCTTCTGGTCCAAGAAACTCCGAAGAAATGTGGCCTTCACCTTTTTCATCTCCATCGTGGTGAATATCGGTATGTGGTTTGAGCGATTCGTGATTACCGTTACCTCCCTTTCGCAGGATTACCTGCCTTCTTCCTGGGATTATTACTCCCCAACCATCTGGGACGTACTCACCTATGTTGGAACCTTCGGCCTTTTCTTCACCATGTTCCTGCTCTTCCTGCGTTTCTTCCCGATGATTGCCATCGCAGAAATTAAGGCTATCCTGCCGCAGGCAGATCCGCATAACTATAATGATGACAAAGAATTTGAGGCTCCCAAACTGGAAGTACCTGAACCCAAATCTAAGGAGGTTGTAGCCTGATGAGTGCCGATAACAACAACCTTTATGGTATAATCGCGGAATACCGCAATCCGAAAGAGCTGATCGATGCCGCCCGAAAGGTAAATCAGTCCGGATTCACCAAATTTGATACCTACAGCCCATTTCCTATCCACGGAATGGACAAGGCCATGAGCCTGAAGAAGTCCAAACTGGGCTGGATCGTAATCGGACATGGAATTTTAGGATTCACTGGTGCACTGGCCATGATGTATTTCATGTCTGTGATCGATTATCCAATCAACATCAGCGGGAAGCCGTTTTTTAACGCCCCTGCCTGGGTGCCCATCACCTTTGAGCTTACTGTACTGTTATCCGCATTCGGAGCGGTTTTCGGAATGTTCTTCCTGAACGGACTCCCAAGACTGCATAATCCGCTTTTTTCTGTAGAGCGTTTCAAGAAAGCCACTGATGACGGATTTTTTGTGTGTGTGGAATCCAGCGATAAGCAATTTGAAGCCGAAAAGGTTCGAAAAATGCTTGAGGAGGCCGGTGCTACCCACATCGAAGAAATTTATGACCAATAATGATTCAACGCCCAAGCCATTGATGATTAAAGGACTTTCAACATTTACCCCCGCCATCCTGGCACTGGCCTTCCTGTTCGGAGCCTGCCAGGGCAGCATCAGTGAAAAACCACCGATCCATCCCAACATGAACATGGATCAGCAGGACCGCAAAGAAGCTCAGGAAGTAAACAGCTTCTTCGAGGATAACCGCTCCATGCGTCAGCCTGTAGCCGGAACCATCGCCCGCGGCCTCAAGAAAGACGACCTCGCCTACTATGAAGGTGTGGATGAAAACGGGGAATGGATTGCCGAAATGCCGGTGGATATGACCCGCGACATGCTCTATCGCGGTAAAGAACGCTACGAAATTTTCTGTACGCCCTGCCATGGCGCTACCGGAGACGGTAAAGGTATTATAATGGTTGGGCAGTACGGTTATGTACCGGCACCATCCTATCACGAACAACGACTGGTGGATGCTTCAGACGGTGAGCTCTACTCCGCTATTTATAATGGCGTGCGATCCATGCCTTCCTATGCCACTCAGGTACCGGTTGAAGACCGCTGGGCCATTGTAGCCTACATTCGTGCACTTCAGAAAAGCCAGCGCGTGGATGAGGGACAGATGCAGCAGTTTGATGTGGATCTGGCTGCCCTCAGATCAGATTTTGAGGCCAAACAACAGCGTCAGGCTGAACTGGCGGAAGCTCGTAAGCCAAAAGAAGCTCCCGAGCCAAGCATTGATATTGCCAAAAACGTGATCACCATGAATGCCTGCGGCGCCTGCCACAATGAAACCGGCGATCCCGGTGGAATCGGCCCAACATGGAAGAACCTGTACGGCAGCGAAGCACAGGTAATCACAGATACCGGAGAAGAAATTACCGTGGTTAAGGATGAAGAGTATATCATTGAATCCATCCTCTACCCTGAGAAAAAGAAATCGGTTGACTACGCTCAGGGCGTAATGATCTCATACCAGCTGGCTGAGCATGAGCTGGAGTCAATCGTACTTTACATGAAGTCCTTGTCTGATAACCAATAGATTCTGCACATAACATGAGCAAACCTGTAATCACCGATTCTTTAGAGTTTCCATCAGACAGTAACATTGTTCGCTTTCTGTACATTGCCGGAGGCGCAGGCATCATTGCGAGTGTGGTGGGATATACCTTTAACAGCGATCAGTTTTTCTTCTCGTACCTGACCAGTTTTGTGTTCTTCACCGGAATTGCCCTTGCTGCTCTGCTGATGGTGATGCTGCATCATATCACCCGCTCTTCCTGGGGGGTGCCACTGAGACGCATTGCCGAATCATTCGCATCAAACTTCCATATCTGGGCCATTTTCATCATTCCGGTGATTCTGGGTATCCACAACCTCTTCCACTGGAGTCATCCAGAGGTACTGGATCCTGCCAGCATGGAATACGATAAGATTCTGAAGGGTAAATCGGCTTACCTGAATACACCATTTTTCATTGCACGCCAAGTGCTTTACTTCGCTATCTGGGGTTATCTGGGCTATCGCCTGCATAAAACCTCCATCGATATGGATAAAACCGGTGACTGGGGCATCACCACACTGATGCGCAAAATTTCTGCTCCGGGCATTTTGCTTTTTGCCCTGTCTATCGCTTTTGCCGGCTTTGACTGGTTGATGTCGCTGGATCCGCACTGGTTCTCTACCATGTTCGGCGTGTACTTCTTTGCGATGAGCTTCCAGGCTTTCTGGCCTGTGCTGATCCTCACCGTTTTCTTTTTACAGCGTAACGGCATCCTTCAGAATACCATCGGGAAAGTTCATGTATATGACATGGGCGCCTGGTTCTTTGCCTTCACGGTATTCTATGCCTACATCGCCTTTTCACAGTTTCTGCTGATTTATTATGCCAACCTTCCGGAAGAAACACTCTGGTTCTATCACAGAATGGAAGGTGGTTACAAATACATTCTCTACGGAGTACTATTGCTCCGCTTTGTGATGCCCTTCCTGGTACTGCTGAATCGAAATGCCAAATACAATCGCACCGTTCTGAGCGTTGTAAGTGCGATTGTACTCGTGGTGCATTTTGCTGAACTGTACTGGATTATCATGCCAACGTTCAGTGAGCATGGCATTCACTTCAGCTGGATGGATATCACCACCTTCATCGGTCTGGGCGGTATCTTCTTCGGATTGTTCTTCCAGAAATTCAGCAAGCACAGCCTGATTCCGATCAACGATCCGAAACTGGAAATATCTTTAAGTAAACACTATCACGACTAAGCGAATGAGTTCAGGAAAGAAAAACAGCCCGGAATTCAAGTCCAGAGTTGGCTATGAAGCCGCTCTCTCCAGCAAGAAAATGATTGCTGAACTGGCTGAGAAGTATAAAGTCAGTGAAAATGAAATCATCGAATGGGCTGAGTCCTATGGTGGATTACCGGCCGGTGAAGAATCACAGGCTATGGAATCTCAGGATCACGGCCACGATGACGGTCATCACGGACCTGCGGGTGAAGATTATATGGTAGAAGTCTCTGATGATAATCTTTTCGCTTCAGTACAGGAAGGCATGCAGAATGACTTCATGAACTACAAAACCCTGACTTCCTGGATCTTGATTGGAATTGTTACGGTGATAGGTTTGGTTATTATTGCCACACAGCTTGAGGGTTATACTAAGTTTCAGAAAATGATGTCAGCTGCAGGTCAGACAGAAAACCTGCAGGTAAACAAGCTGGAAGCCGAACAGCAGACGCGGCTCAACAGCTATGGAGTTGTTGATCCGGATGCAGGCCTGTATCACGTGCCAATTGATTCGGCCATAAACATGATGGTCAACAACTAAAAAAGTTAATGAAATTATATGCACTGTATTTTTTAGTAGCAGCAGTGCTCCTGATTCCTTCAAGAACAGACGCACAGGTACCCCAGTACGATGCTCCTGCTTATGAAGGAATTGACATAGATGAAAAGCTTGGGGATAATATCCCTCTTGATGTAAAAATGGCCCTTTCGACCGGTGATTCCGTCACCATCGGAGAGCTGATCGAGCAGGGAAAACCCGTTCTTTTAAATCCTTTGTATTATGAATGTCCGATGCTCTGCGGACTGGTCATCGAAGGCGTATTCAACGTAATCGATGATGTTGAGTGGTCGCCCGGTGAAGATTACATCGTAATCTCCTTCAGTATTGATCCGAAAGAGAACCACGAAACGGCGGCCAAAGCCAAAACCAATTACCTATACCAACTGGAGGCCAACAAAGCCCAGGATGGCTGGTATTTCCTCACCGGAAATCAAAGCTCCATCGAAAAACTCACGAAAGCTGTGGGTTTTAAGTATAAAGAGATTGAGCAGACCGGTGAATATGCTCATTCAGCAGCCATCATGTTTCTGAGTCCGGACGGAGTGGTAACCCGCTATTTGTATGGCATCGCATTCGACGAGTTTAATGTCCGTAACGCTTTGTATGAAGCGGCAGACGGAAAGATCGGCAGTACCGTTTCACGAGTGGTGATGTACTGCTATCAGTACGACCCCAGTTCCGACACTTATGTGCCTGTAGCCATCAATATCATGAAGATCGGCGGCTTGGCAACACTGTTAATTCTGGGTATATTTCTCGGCATTTTATGGCTGAGAGAAAAGCGCAAAAAACAATCACATAATTTCGATCTACAATAAAGTCCACTACAATGGGAAGAATCTTTGATTTCATGCTCCCGGAGGCTAAATCTCCGACCGCATATCAGACAGACAGCCTGTTTCACTTCATCAACGAAGTGAGCCTGGTTCTGCTGATCGGTATCACAGCTGCGATGATCTATTTCGCCATCAAATACCGCCGCCGGTCAGAGGATGACGTAACTCCGGTAATCCATCACAACAATGCACTTGAAATAACCTGGTCGGTAATTCCTACCCTCCTGGTAATCGGTGTTTTCGGATGGGGATACAGCGGCTGGCTGAATCTTACTACCCCACCGGACGATGCTTACGAAATCAAAGTAACCGGACAGAAATGGAGCTGGGCTTTTGAGTATGAAACCGGAGCGGTTAGTGCAAATGAATTACACGTACCTGTCGACCGACCTGTGAAGCTGGTTATGTCATCCCGTGATGTACTGCATTCCTTTTACATTCCTGATTATCGCGTAAAGCACGATGTTGTTCCCGGTCGCTATTCTACCATCTGGTTTAATGCACTAGAAACGGGTGAGTCTCAGATTTTCTGTACTGAATACTGCGGAACCTCTCATTCCGACATGCTTGCCAAAGTGATTGTACATGAGCAAGACGATTTCGATACCTGGCTGGCAACTGCACAGGTGCCCGGTGCCGGACAATCACCTGCTGAATACGGTGAATCACTCGTTAGCCTGAATGCCTGCATCACCTGCCACTCCGTGGATGGCTCTGAAAAAATCGGGCCTACCTTTAAAGGACTGATTGGAAGAGACGAAAAGCTTGCGGACGGAACTACCGTAACCGCAGATGAAAACTACATCAAGAATTCTATTCTGAATCCCGGCTCACAAATCGTTGAGGGATACGCCAATGTCATGAGCAACTATACCGGTGTGCTTGATGACGAGCAGATTGACGCAATAATTGAATACATCAAAACACTTGAGTAATCCGATGAACGCAGCAGAAATTCAAAACAATGTTAAAACGCTGAAAGTAAAGCGTTTTGCACCTACTGATAAGCCTAAAAGCCACTATCTCAATTATGAGAAAGGGATCTGGGCCTGGATGACTACCGTTGACCACAAGAAAATCGGGATCATGTACCTGGCTTCTGTGATCTTTTTCTTTGCCCTGGGTGGTTTCCTTGCGGTGGCCCTGAGAACAGAGCTCTTCACTGCGGCCCGCACCTTTATTGATGCAGATACCTACAATCAGATTTTTACCCTGCACGGGGCCATCATGGTTTTCTTTGTGCTCGTGCCCTCCATTCCTGCGGCACTGGGTAACTTTGTATTGCCGCTACAGCTGGGAGCGAAGGATGTCGCCTTCCCGAGGCTGAACCTTGCCAGCTTCTACATTTACATAGTAGGCGCCATTTTTACTTTCTACGCCATCTTCAACGGTGGACTGGATACCGGCTGGACCTTCTACACTCCTTACTCCATCGAGAGTACCACTGCCGTGATATCGGTTACACTCGGGATATTTATCCTTGGATTTGCCTCCATCCTTACCGGAACCAACTTTATTGTGACTATTCACAAGTTGCGTGCGCCGGGTATTACCTGGGATAAGCTTCCGCTGAACATTTGGGCGCTGTACGCAACCAGCATCATTCAGGTACTGGCCACTCCGGTACTGGCTATCACCCTGCTGCTGCTCACCATGGAGCAGGTTCTGGGAATCGGAATCTTTGACCCGGCCAAAGGCGGTGACCCTGTTCTTTTCCAGCATTTCTTCTGGTTCTACTCGCATCCGGCGGTATACATTATGATTGTACCCGGATTCGGTATCATTTCTGAGGTGATCACCACCTTCTCCAAGAAACACATTTTCGGATACTGGGCCATCGCCCTGTCATCCCTGGCCATTGCCTTTATCGGATTCCTGGTATGGGGTCACCACATGTTTACCTCCGGTCAGTCTGCCCTTGCCACCACCGTGTTCTCCTTCCTGACCTTCTTCGTTGGGATTCCGACCGGTATCAAGATTTTTAACTGGGTAGCCACCCTGTACAAGGGCTCCATCGAAATGAAGACGCCCATGCTTTATGTCTTCATCTTCCTCTTCCTGTTCTCCATCGGAGGATTTACCGGAATTATGCTGGGTGCTCTTTCTACCGACATCCACCTGCATGATACTTACTATGTAGTGGCTCACTTCCACTATGTGATGATGGGTGGAACCCTTATTGCACTGCTGGCCGGTGTGCATTACTGGTGGCCGAAAATCACCGGAAAGATGTACAATGAGACGCTTGGCAAAGTGGCGGCCGTACTGATATTCCTCGGATTCAATATCACCTTCCTTCCACAGTTCGTGATGGGTGCGCAGGGTATGCCGAGAAGATATTACAACTATCTGGAGCAGTTTGAGCCCTTCCATCAGCTGTCCACAATTGGTTCCTACATTCTTGCAGTAGCCTTCCTGATTATTGCCGGCTACCTGCTGATGTCACTCCTGAAAGGCAAAAAAGCCGGAGTGAATCCATGGGGAAGCCGCGGACTGGAATGGCAGACCAACACGCCTCCGGATCAGCATAACTTTACCTACACACCGGTTGTGGTAAACAAACCTTACGATTACCACAAACCAATGGAAGAATTCCAGCTGGGACTTGCAGCCAGCACTAACGGTCATGGTGAGCATGCCGAAGAACCGGTTAAAGAAACTGTCGCATAATCAACACACAGCAATAATCAACACACATGGCTAATAACACTGCAACCGCGCACAGTTCGCATCTACAAGAGCATTTTGTGAATGCGGACCAGCAGTTCGATTCCGCAAAAATGGGGATGTGGGTATTTCTGGTAACGGAAATACTTTTCTTTGGCGGACTCTTCTGCGCATACATCATTTACCGCGCCTGGTATCCCGAACTTTTTACCGAGGCCGCGACTGAACTGAATACGCTCTGGGGGGCTGTAAACACCGCTGTACTGATTGGTTCCAGTCTCACGGTAGCCATGGCCATTCGTTCAGCTCAGCTGAACCAGAAAAAGGGCATAATCATCAACCTGTGGATTACCTTTGGCCTGGCCTGCGTCTTTATGCTGATCAAGGCCTTCGAATACTCCCACAAGATGCATCTTGGAATCTGGCCGGGTGATGCCTACACTTTTGAGGGCATTGCACATCCGCAGGCGAATATTTTCTTCAGCATCTATTACATGATGACCGGCCTTCACGGTTTGCACGTGTTAATTGGAATGGGACTGATGTACTGGCTGATCATCCGTGCCGGTCGCGACGAATTCAGCAGCAAGTATTACACTCCGGTCGAGATTGTAGGCCTTTACTGGCACCTTGTTGACCTGATCTGGATTTTCCTCTTCCCGCTATTGTACTTAATCGATTAACTGGAGAGAAGCATGAGTGCACACCAAGGACACCACATTTCATCAGCAGGACGACTCTGGGCCGTAGCCGTTGGCCTTTTCATCCTGACCTTTTTAACCGTAGCCGTAACCTACGTTGAGATTCCCGAGCCCTTTAACCTTGTAGTGGCGCTGGGCATCGCCTTTTTTAAAGCTTTTCTGGTAGCCGCCTTCTTTATGAACCTCTGGTATGATATCAAATTCAATACCATGCTGTTGCTTGCCGGAGTTACATTCTTTATTCTGATGTTCTCAATCACATTGCTGGACACCATGTTCCGGCAGGATGTGGTTCCGTCCTTTTAACCGAGGACTTATCTCGTATGGTTAAAACCCCGTCCTCAGGTCGGGGTTTTTTTTGCTCTGTACTCCAAATATCTTAAGCCCATGAAACTGACCAAAACCCAATTCGGACCTTTTGAACTGTACAGCATCCCCACCGGGGATTTCAGGCTGGATGGCGGAGCCATGTTTGGCGTGGTGCCCAAGACTCTATGGAGCCGTTCGCTGGAAGCGGATGACAAAAACCGCATCCCCATGACCATGCGATGCCTGCTCATCAAATCCAACAATACTGGGAAAGTGTATCTCATCGACAACGGTGTTGGCGATAAGTTTGATGAGAAGATGGCAAAAATCTACGATCTGGATTTCAGTCAGTATACGCTGGAGCAGTCCCTGAAAGAACAAGGCTTCGAAAAAAGCGACATCACCGATACTATTTTCACCCATCTGCACTTTGATCACTGCGGGGGCTCCACCTGTTTCGATGAAGCCGGAGAACTGCAGATGGTCTTCCCCGATGCGGTTCATCACATCAACAAGCATCACTGGGAAACCGCCACCAGGCCGAACAAACGCGAACGGGCCAGCTTCCTTAAAGAGAATATCGAGCCGCTCAAGGCTTTTGATAAAATCAACCTGGTGGAAGATAATCATGAATACGAACCCGGTCTGGGATGCATCGTGGTAAACGGACACACCATCGGTCAGCAGCTTCCCAAAATTGAAGCCGATGGTAAAACCCTGGTTTTTGTGGCTGATTTATTACCTACGCACGTCCACGTGCCGCTTCCCTGGGTGATGGGCTACGATATGTACCCGGCCGATACCCTCCTGGAGAAAGAACAGTTCCTCGAGAAAGCCGTGGAGGAAAACTGGTATCTCTACCTTGAGCATGATGCCCACGAAGAAATTATGCAGCTGCAGAAAGAAGGGCACAAATACAGCGTAGCCCGAACTCTTAGTCTGGACGAGCTTTGAGCTTTCTCTGCAATATTTACAAGATATAATCGGTTAATCGCAGTGAAAGTGTTTAATTAAACAGTGTCTGACAAAAAGCCCTTTGGTTGGAGCAAAACCTGATTTATGCACGGAGCAGAACATTCCATTATTGATTTGCTGAAAAGCGCCCATCGCAGGCTTGGCCTGAACCGGCGCTGGTCTGCCCTACTCATCCCCCTTTCCCTTTTCCTGCTCTGGACGGCTGCCTTCCTGCTCATCGAAGATTCCGCTTTTCTGAATGCCGCAGTCAAGACCGTGATCTGGCTGGGAGGCATCCTGCTGGCGGCATCCGCCGGGTGGTTCATCATCAAACGATTTCAGGAGCCCAGCTTCACGTCCTTTTACCGGGATTTCGGCAGTCGACATGAAATTCGGGAGCTGAAATACGCCATCGATTTAAGTGATCATGCTGCTGGCAATCCTGAACTGGTGAAAGCGGCCATCGAAGATAACCTCAAGAAAGCGGCCTCGGCTGATCTCAAAACAGAACTGAATGCCTATCAGTCGGCCCAGCCCGTATTCCGGGTTTTCCGGCTTGCTTTGCTGATGCTGCTGCTTTCCGGAATCGGCGTAGTGATGCTTGGCATGAGCATGCCTTCGGCAACCGGGCGGGCGCTCAGCTTCTGGGAGAGTTTCGAGAAACCCAATCCCTATCAGTATGCCATTGAGCCGGGCAGCCGCAATGTGGAACAGGGCAGCCGGGTGGAGATCATCGCCCGATTTGACGGTAAAATTCCCGGGGACGTCCGTCTGGCTTTCAAAACCAAAGTGGAAGAAGCATACCGTTACCTCAACCTTCAGCAGACCGAAGGCACCTTCAGCTCCCTCCCCATCGAAATTAACCGGGATGCTAGCTATTACCTGGAAATGGATGAATTCCGCTCTCCGGTAAATGAACTTAATGTCCAGCTAAGGCCCCGCTTCGAAGAACTCACGCTCCGGGTTTCCCCGCCAGCCTATACCAACCGGAAAGCACAGATTTTTCGCTATCCCTTTGCGGATGTACGTCCGCTGACCGGCAGCAGCATCGAAATAGAGGCGAAGCTCAACAAAGCCGTGGATTCACTGAGTATCCTGAATGCAGAAGGGGCTTCCATCGCATACAATTATGTAAGGGATGCCGACAGCCTCTACGCCCGTTTTGCGGTCTCGCAGCCCGACACTCTGAATTTTTATCTGGAGGATGCCAACGGACTCCAAAACTCCAATCCATTCACCTTCACCATCACTCCTCAGGATGATGCCTATCCCTTTGTGAATCTCTTTGAGCCGGCTCAGAACCTGGAGCTCATCGAACCGGGTAATATCCTTATTGGCTACCGGGTTTCGGACGATTTCGGCATCCGAAAGGTGGATTTTGTGTACAAAGTGATGAAAGCTTTTGCCCCGGAATCGGAGGAAGTGAGAAGCAGCCTCGACATACCGGAGGAAAATACGACCGTTGATTTTGTTTGGGATGCGGCCGCGCTCGGACTGGGTCCGCAGGATCAGGTGGATTTCTGGATCGAGGCCACCGATAATGATGCGGTAAGCGGATACAAAATGAGCCTGTCGCAAATCCGCAGCCTGAATGTCCCCTCCCTGGTGGATTACTTCGATGAGGTGAATGAATCGGAGGATTCCCTGGCTACCGGACTGGATGAGGTGAGTGAGGAGTTCCGGAATCTTCAGGAGCAGTTTAATGAGATGCGGGAGGAACTGAGGGACAAACCGCAGTCGGCCTGGGAGCAGCGTGGGGATGTGGAAGAGCTGAAGGAGCAAAAGTCGGAGATCGAAAAACAGCTGGAAGAACTGAACAAGCAGTTTGAGGAAATCAAAGAAGAGCTGAAGCAGGATCAGACCCTATCGGAAGAGACCCTGCAGGCCTACGATGAGCTGCAGAAGCTGATGGAAGAAATTGACGATCCCGCTCTGATGGAAGCTTTCGAAGAATTGCAGAAAGCGCTGGAGTCCTTTAATCCGGATCAGCTTCGTAAGGCCCTGGAGGAAGTGGAGTTTAATGAGCAGGCCTACAAGGAAAGACTGGATCGCACCATTGAGCTGTTCAGGCAGCTGAAAACCACCTCGGATCTGGAGAAGATTGCAAAGACCGCCGAGGACCTGGCCCGTCAGCAGGAGGAATCGGATGCGAGCGAATCTAAAGAGCAGAAGCAAAACCTGCAGGAGCAGGCCGATAAGCTGGAAGAACAAATCGGCGATCTGGACGAGAACAAAAGCAGCCAGACCCTGGAAGCCGTGGATCAGTTCCAGCAGGATGCTATGAAAGAGCTGCAGGAAGCCAGAGAAAAGCTGGAGGAGCAGGAAGGTCAGCAAGGACAACAGCCACCACAGCAACAACAACAGCAAAATCAACAGCAACCGCAGGACGGGGCAAAGCAGAATTTTCAGAATATCGCGGAGCAGGCACGACAGACCATCGAACAGCTGAATCAGCAGCAGGAAAGGCTGAATGTGGCCGGTATCAACTATGTGCTCTATTCGCTCATTAATATTTCAGAGGAGCAGGAAGGATTGAACAGCCGCAGTCAGCAGGCCGAATCCCGCAGTCAGGCCTTCATCGATTATGCCCGGGAGCAGAAAAACCTGGACCTGGTTTTCAGTTCCATTTCCGATTCCCTGAGTGAGCTGGCCAAAAATACGCCCGGACTTTCGAATGAGGTCATCAAGCGAAAGCTGGAGGTGGAAAAGGTGATGAACCGGGCTCTGACTCAGCTGGCCGAGCGGAACAGTCCGAAGGCTTCTGTTGCAACCCGAGAAGTTCTGGGCGGGGTCAACGACCTGGCCTTTCTGCTGGCTAACTTGCTGGAACAGATGCAGAACAGCCAGAACGGGGGTGGCGGTGCCGGATCCATGCAGCAGCAGATGCAGCAGATGATGCAACAGCAGGAGGGCATCGGGCAGCAGTTGCAGGATATCATTAATGACCTTCAGGGCGAGAGGCTGACCCGTGACCAGTCGGAGCGACTCAAGCAGTTATCCCGTCAGCAGAATGAAATCCGAAAGCAGCTTCAGCAGATGCAGCAGGATGGCACCTTTGAGCAGGGTGATAAAATCGGATCCGAACTGCAGCGCATGATTGAAGAGATGGAGGAAACCATCAACGATATGCGGGGCGGAGCGGTGGACCAGATCCTAATAGAGCGTCAGCAGAATATTTTATCCCGCATGCTGGAAGCGGAAAAAGCTATGGATGAGCGGGATGAGGAAGAAAAACGCGAGGGTACCACAGCAGATCCAACGCTGAGTCCCACTCCTCCCGATATGACACTGGAGGAACTCGAAAAAGAAATACGGTCCCGACTCAACGATCCGAATTTCACCAAGTTCTCCCCCGACTACCTCCGTTTGATTGAGAAATACTTCGAACTGCTGAGGAAACTCAATCCGGAAGGAATCTAGGATTATATTTCGAATGTCCGAATGTTCGAATTATCGAATGTTCTAAACAACCATTAATGTCACCTCGATTCTCCATGCTTCGCATGCCTCACTCGAGGTGACCGGAGAGGCTTTAAAGGAATTCGAGCATTCGTAATTCGATAATTCGAGCATTCGTAATTCGATAATTCGAGCATTGTAAAATGATTTCTTATTTTCCCCACCCAACAAGACTACCCGAATAACCTGACTGCCGTCAGGCAGGCGAATAGCGAATAACGAATAACAAATAACGAATTGATCTGGCAAGACATCCATCATCTCTGGTTTCTGGCATTGCTGCCCATCATCATTCTGTTGATGATATGGCGAAGCCGGCAGCTCAGTAGAATCCGATCCGCATTCTTCTCGGAAGAGGTATTCGAGACCCTTCGCAAAGGACACTGGAAAAACGCGGCCATCCTTCGAACGGTATTCCTGATCAGCAGCCTGGGATTATTCATTATCGCGGCAGCCGGACCCAAAGTCGGCACCGAAGTGCGGGAAGTAAAACGCCGCGGCGTAGACATGCTCATTGCACTGGATCTCTCCTCCTCCATGAACGCAGAGGATGTAAAACCCAGCCGACTGGATAAAGCTAAATATGAAATCAACCGGCTGATTGAGCGTCTGAAGGGCGACCGGGTCGGACTGGTCATCTTCACCGGCGAAGCCTATTTGCAGTCGCCCATGACCCTGGATTATTCCGCCCTCCGCCTTTTCCTCAACATTGCGGAAACGGGTCAGATGCCCAGCACCACCACCAATTTCACATCCGCCCTCGAAATGGCCAAAAAGGCCTTTGATTCCATCGAGGAGAGCAATGCTACCCCCACCAAGGTTTTGCTGATCATCTCCGACGGGGAAAATCAGGGAGAGGATTTCGATGATGCCCAGAACACTCTGATTTCGGACAATGTGCAGATTTATACCCTGGGAATCGGTACCCGCAGCGGCAGTAACATCCCTCTGTATGAAGAAAACAGCGGAGAGCTGATTGGTTACAAGCGGGATAATAATGGGCGAATTGTTACGACCCGGCTGGAGTCGGATATCCTTCGGCAGATCGCGGAAAAAGGAGAAGGACAGTATTATGAAATCCAGCGGGGCAACGACGGCATCGACTCCTTTCTGGCCCGCATCGATGAACTGGAAAAAGGAGAATTTGCCTCCCAGGAATACGCCGATTTCAAAAATCAGTATCAGTGGGTAGCCGGAGGAGGCTTATTGCTGCTCTTAATAGGCTTTCTGATGCCAACTTACAGGAAATGAATGACGAATGCTCGAATACTCGAATGCTACTTAAAATTCGAACATTCGAACATTCGAACATTCGTAAATTCGTAATTCGTAATTCGATATATGATCAAATTATTCATCACCGACCTCGACGGCTGCATCACTCATCCTTTTACCACTCCCGACTGGGAAGCCATTTCTGAAGTCCGAAGCTACAATCAGCGCAGTAAGCAGGAAGCCCACATACCACCCTTGACGGTCTGCTCCGGCCGGCCCATGCCCTATGTGGAAGCCGTGGCTCAGTGGCTGGATATAGACCTTCCCTTTCTCTTTGAAAGCGGAGGCGGGGCCTATGACGTGAAAACCAACGAGCTGATGTGGCATCCGGAATTTACGGATGACCGACTGGTGGAAGTGGAAGAAATCAAGCACTGGATGGGGGAGGAAATCATCAAGCAGCATCCGGGCTGTATTCCGGAATTCACCAAATACACCGATGCCGGATTGATCCATCAGGATCCGGATGAGATCGAGCGCATGCTGGAAAAAATTGAGCCTTACATTTCCGGACAGCATGCCCAGTTCGAAGTGCATCATACCGATATATCCATCAACATCATTCTTAAGATGGCCAACAAAGGAGAAGGCATCAAATGGCTGTGCAAGCAGCTGGATATCCCGACCGAAGAAGTCGTTTACATAGGCGACAGCAGCGGAGATGTACCGGCTTTCAAAACTGTAGGCCGCTCCTACTCCCCCTCCAACGCCAAAGAAATCGCCAAGCAGCATTCCGAAGAACTCCCCTTTGAAGCCACAAGAGCGGTGCTGGAGGTATACAGAAGGGTTGAGGGGATGAATTTAGATGAATGACGAATGATCGAATGACGAATTGTCGAAAGATCTAAACCGGTAATTTTGGCTACTTCTTATTTGTAAGGATTAAGATCTAGAAGTATCCTAAGGGTATGTATGATTTAGAAGACAGAACATTCAGATTTTCCAAGAGTATTTATGCCTTTAGCAAAAAAATCCCTTATTCGGTTCAAAATGATCAAATACTAAAACAACTAATCAGATCTGGGTCTTCAGTTGGCGCTAATTATATTGAGGCTAATGAAGCAATGAGCAAGAAAGACTTTGTTTACAGAATCAAAATCTGCAGAAAGGAAGCTAAAGAAACTGCTTATTGGCTAAGATTACTTGAGATTAAAGAAACAGAGGAACACAACTCAATATTGAATGAAGCGAATGAATTACAGGCAATATTCGGACGAATCTACAGAAGTTCTATAAAGAAAAAGTAATTCGTTAATTCGAACATTCGAACATTCGAGTATTCGAGCATTCGAACATTCGAGCATTCGAACATTCGAATATTCGAGCATTCGTCAATTCGAACATTCGAACATTCAATCATTCTGCCACCAGCAGCCACCCTACCCTTCAGTCACCTCGAGTCCCGCTTAAGCGGGAAGAGGTATCAAAAGTGAATCGCCTTAATCTCGTTTGATACCTCTCGATTCGCCATGCTGCGCATGCCTCACTCGAGGTGACATTGTTGG
>CAYPTY010000001.1:103044-228947 GCA_964413935.1 uncultured Balneolaceae bacterium
TGATACCTCTCGATTCGCCATGCTGCGCATGCCTCACTCGAGGTGACATTGTTGGACATGTAGAACATTCGCCAATTCGAGCATTCGCCAATTCGAACATTCGCCAATTCGAGCATTCGTTAATTCGAGCATTCGCCAATTCGAGCATTCGTTAATTCGAACATTCGAACATTCGTCAATTCGAGCATTCGCTCATTCGTCATTCAATCAGTAAAACCTGTATGTCCATAAAATTCCTCCCGGTAGCGCCGGTTCGGATCAGGGTATCCATCTCCTCGTGGAAGTGATAGGAGTCGTTGTTCTGCAGGAAGCGCTCAGGGGATAGTCCCCACTTCCGGGCCTGCAGGCTGGTGTGAGAAGTGATAAATGCCCCCGCTGCATCCGTAGGACCGTCAACGCCATCCGTAGCCAGACTCAGCATCTGAATGCTGTGCTGACCTTCCAGCATGAGGGCGCACATCAGCGCCAGTTCCTGATTACGCCCCCCTTTCCCGCTGCCCCTCACCTCCGGATAGCATTCCCCAAAATAAACCAAAGCCGCCGGTTTCTTCAGGGCATCCCTCCCGCTGAGGATGGAAATACACCTCTGGGAAATCCTTTTTGCCACCTCCAGCGCGGAACCCGAATAGGCTTCATCCGATACAAACAGTTCATAACCCCTCTCTTTCAGGCTGCTCCCGACTGCCCGGGCCAGCTCGGCCGCCGGAGCAATCACCTCTACCCGTTGATGGTCAAAAGCGGCATCCCCCGGTTTGGGATTTTCGGGAATAACTCCCTCCGCACCGAATTTCAGGTGTTTGCGCACCGAATCTGGAAGCCGGTGCAGAATTTCAAAATCTGCACAAAGCTGCAGAGCCTCAGCAAAGGTGGCCGCATCAGGAACCGTAGGTGCGGAACCAATCACCGCCGGATCATCACCCGGTACATCGGAAAGGAGAATTGAAGTGAGTTCGGTATGGGAAAACAGCCTTCCAAGCCGGCCACCCTTGAGTTCACAAAGATGTTTACGCACGGTATTCATCTGCTGAATATTCATCCCGGAATGCAGTAGCAGCTCATAGGCAGTGGCCACTTCCTCAATTTCGATGGGATCCGGCGGCAGAGCCAGCATGGCCGAAGTTCCTCCCGTAATCCCGACCAGCACCCTTGCTCCGGCGGGAATCTGACTGCAGAAATCCCGTACTTCCAGGGAGGCGGCCAGGGAATCCTTATCCGGCAGCGGATGGGAAGCCGGCAAAAACTGCAGATTGGGAAAGCGGCTTAGATCCGGTTTCTGATCGCTAATCACCAGTCCGTCTTTAATGCGGTTCTCCTCCGGAATCCCCTCCAGCAGCACCGAAACCGCCTTTCCGATCAGTATCACATAGTCCTGATGCGAATAAACCGAACGGTTTGTTTGAAGTAATTCATACTTGTTAATTGTGCTGATAACAAGATGGAGAAAATCCGAATCAACCATTTTGCTTTCTTTGACTCAGCCCATACACGGGTACAGCAAGTGTTAATAATGGAAGCAGATAATGCCCGAAGAGATCAGAAGAAATTAGAAACAGGTTTCCATATAAAACCCCTAGCATAAAGAGAAATAAAGCTGATAAACCAACTGCCGTTTGAATGATCAAAAGAATCAAATAATAACGCTTGTTCAGCTTAAAAAAGATCATAGCTGAAATCGAAATAAAGAAAAAAAGGCCATAAGGAAATTTAATATTGACAGACTTAGTCATGATTGAATCTGTCAGCCTGTATTTTATTCTGTGGGAATGATGAGATTCAACTTCGATATAGGGACTATTCAAAAGTGTTTCCTCATTTACAATTGCTTTAAGTGAAAAAGAGCGAAGACTTTTCCAGGCTGTCAGGTATAAAAATGCTAAAAAAGTAACCAAGAGAAGACGAAGAAAAGCCTGTTTTGGTAATCGAAACATTTTATCGTCGCTCATCTTGGCCGTAAATCTGAATCAATCATTTTAAAATCAGATGAAGTATCTGTTTGATTCATCCATACAACCCAGAGTATGAATATTACCAGATAAAAAATTGCAGTCGTAGAATAATCGTGTGTAATATCAAAGAATAATGGCCAGTATTCTTGTGTGATAGCAAGTACACCTATTCTCAAAACATTGGTTAAATAAATCACACAAATCCCGAAGAAAAGGAAACTCATTTTTCTTTTGAGATTACCCGGGTAAGCAATAATAAAACCGACAAATAAACCCATGGCAGCAATACCATTGCAGCCGTTTACAATCTCAATACCTCCATTGCCTTCAAGTCCCACTACCCTTTGCATTCTGAACGTGTCGAAACCCATGATTCCAAGGAGTGAATCAGAAACTTTGACAATATTAAGCGATAACCACAGATCCAGCCGGCCGTCGGGCAACAGCAAGAGTTCGTATAGCAGGTACCAGGCTATGAAAAAGCAAATAGCCTTAGCAAAGAACAGTAAAATATCCCTGTTCATAGGGTGGTTACATTAAGAGTTAACCCAATACCTGTTGCTTGAAATAATCTAGGGTTTTTGATAAACCTTTCTCTCGGGGGTAGTTGGGCGACCAGTTCAATACCTCCATTGCCCTTCCGATATCCGGTCGTCTTACCTTTGGATCATCATGAGGCAATTCCTTATATACAATTTGAGAATTGCTGCCGGTAAGTTCAATTATTTCCTTAGCAAACTCTTCTATCGTAATTTCCTGTGGATTGCCGATATTTACCGGCTCAGTGTAGTCACTCATTGCCAGACGATAAATCCCATCCACAAGATCATCTACATAAGTAAAAGAACGGGTTTGTGATCCGTCTCCAAATACGGTTATATCCTCATTTTTCAGGGCCTGACTCATAAAAGTCGGGAGTGCTCTGCCATCGTCTACTCTCATGCGGGGCCCATAGGTATTGAAGATTCGAACAATGCGCGTTTCAACTTTATGATAACGGTGATAAGCCATGGTCATGGCTTCTGCAAAACGCTTTGCTTCGTCATATACCCCGCGAAATCCAATAGGGTTCACATTGCCCCAGTAATCCTCTTTTTGAGGATGAACTTTAGGATCGCCATAAACTTCGGATGTAGAAGCCAGTAAAAAGGTAGCACCTTTTGCTTTTGCAAGCCCAAGTGCCTTATGCGTTCCGAGTGAGCCCACCTTCAGGGTCTGTATGGGCATTTCTAGATAATCAATGGGTGAGGCTGGTGAAGCAAAATGCAGGATGTAATCCAGATCGCCTTCGATGTAAATATAATTGGTTACATCATGGTGGATAAACTGGAAATCATTCCGACCTATCAGATGAGCAATGTTATCCGAGTTGCCCGTTATCAGGTTATCCATGGCAATTACATGAAAACCCTCTTTCAGAAAACGATCACACAAATGGGATCCCAGAAAACCGGCACCGCCTGTTATTAATACTTTTTTAGCTGGCATGTACTTCCGGTCTTCCAATGCTGATATAGGTTATGTTCGCCTCTCTGGCTTTGTCCAGATCGTAGAGGTTTCTGCCGTCGAAAACGATGGGTTTATCCATGTAATTATGAAAGTGATCCAGATTATTGACACGGAATTCACTCCATTCGGTGCAAATTACCAGTGCATCCACATTACTTTTGGCTTTTGAAGGGCGATCCACATATTCTGTATTTTCATTTACCCGGTCGGAGGCTGCCGCCCTGAATGTATCAATTGCTTCTGGATCATAGGCTTTGAGTTTTGCACCTCTTTTAACCAGCTCATCCAGCAGATACAAAGCCGGGGCCTCTCTTACATCATCCGTTTCTGGTTTAAAGGCCAGTCCCCAGATACCAAAGATTTTACCGGATAGGTCTTTACCAAACACTTTCTCAATTTTGGGAATCATCGAAACCTTCTGCGATTCATTAACTTTCATTACTGAATCCAGAATTTTGAAATCATATCCCATTTCATTGGCGGTGTAGTGAATGGCCTGCACATCTTTCGGAAAGCAGGAACCGCCATACCCAATACCGGCAAACAAGAATCTTTTACCAATTCGGTCATCCGTCCCGATTCCTTTTCTTACATTATCCACATCGGCACCAACCTTTTCACAGATATTGGCAATCTCATTCATAAAGGTAATTTTAGTAGCCAGCAGAGAATTAGCCGCGTATTTTGTGAGTTCAGAGGATCGTTTGTCCATTATGATGATGGGATTACCACTTCTCACAAATGGAGTATAAAGATCATGCATAATCTGAGCAGCACGCTCACTGCTTGTGCCCACGACCACCCGATCCGGTTTCATGAAGTCATCCACGGCAGCACCCTCTCTGAGGAATTCCGGATTTGACACCACATCAAAATCTACGGAAGCATTCATACTAATTTTTTCGGTAACTTTATCTGCTGTGCCAACCGGAACGGTACTTTTATTGACGATTACCTTGTAATCTTTAATAATTTTCCCAAGATGTTCTGCAACCGAAAGTACAGCACTAAGATCAGCCTGACCATCAGCTCCAGGCGGGGTTGGGAGACAGAGAAAGATTACTTTAGCGTCTTTAATTGCAGACTCTAGATCTATAGTAAATGAAAGCCTTTCTTCTCTGATATTCCGGTCAAACAAAGGCTTGAGTCCGGGTTCATAAATGGGTACTTCCCCATTTCTCATTCGATTGACTTTGGCTTCATCAATATCCACACAGATTACTTTATTACCGGTTTCTGCAAAACAGGTTCCGGTAACGAGGCCCACATACCCTGTTCCGACTACAGCAATTTTCATATTTAGAGCTAATTTTTATTAATGTTCAGTCAAAAAAAAAGCGCAGTCATATAACTGCGCTTAAATAAATCCTATAAATTCTATAAGTTCTAGTGCGCGTTGGTTTTAAAAGTAAGCATTTGCTTTACCGTTAAAAAGATGATTTTTATATCAAACCAGAGGTTTTGTTTTTGCACATAAATTAAGTCTTTGTCCAGGCGTCGCCTCATATGCTCCTCATCCAGGGTGCCGCCACGGTAACCTGTCACCTGAGCCAGACCTGTTATTCCCGGACGTACAAGGTACCGATAGAAAAAGTCATCAAACGTGTTATTCCAGTGCATACATTCCTCAACTGGGTAAGGGCGTGGCCCAACTAATGACATATCACCTCTTATCACGTTAATGATCTGAGGTAATTCATCCAGATTTGTCTTTCGCAGAATTTTGCCAAAAGCAAAAATACGTTTATCCCCTTTCTCCGTAATCACCGGTTTACCGTTTACGGTTTTCTTTGAAACCAGGTGCATGGTTCTGAATTTATAGCAGGTGAAAGAATGGCCCAATCTGCCTGTTCTTTGTTGCTTGAAGATTACCGGCCCCTTACTTGATAGTTTAATTGCTAGTGCAATAAAGGGATATAACAAGACGAATTGAGTAAGTGCGATTGAGCCTAAAATCAAATCAAATAGTCTGTTAAGACTATAGTCTTTTCCATGCAAATCAAGAAGTTTTTGCTCAATGGTATTGAACTTCGTTTCGCTTTGACCGGTATCAATCTGCTTGAATCTATCTTTAACCGTATGTAGTCTTAAATCAGTTTGAGTATCCATAATATCTCCCGAAAGATCACAAATATAATGGATTATTAACTATAAATCTAAAATCTAATTTAAAAATTCTACTTTATTTATTCTCAATTCAGGATTGTATTTGAGCCTTATCTGAAGTTATCATGTCTTCAATCAATTGATCAAATGTATATCTTGGTTCCCATTTAAGTTTCTCTTTTGCTTTTGTTGGGTCACCTAATAATAAATCTACTTCAGTTGGTCTAAAGTATCTTGGATCAACTTCGATAATAGTTTCTCCTGTTGCCTTATTAATACCCTGTTCGTTAACTCCATCTCCCTGCCAACTGATCTCGATGTCACATAATGCAAATGCTTTTTCACAAAAGGATCTAACAGTATGCGTTTCGCCTGTGGCCAAAACAAAATCTTCAGGGTTATCTTTTTGTAGCATTAAGTACATACCTTCAACATAATCTTTTGCATGTCCCCAATCCCTTTGAGCATCCAGATTGCCAAGAAAAAGTTTCTTTTCAATTCCTGCAGCTATTCGCACTGCAGCTCTTGTGATTTTTCGGGTCACGAATGTTTCTCCTCTTAGAGGTGACTCATGATTAAATAAAATACCGTTCACAGCAAATATGTCATATGCTTCTCTATAGTTGACGGTAATCCAGTAGGCATATAATTTTGCAGCCGCATATGGTGACCTGGGATAAAAAGGTGTGTTTTCTGTTTGTGGAACCTCTTGAACTAGACCATAAAGTTCTGAAGTAGATGCCTGATAATACTTTGTCTTAGTCTCTAATCCCAAAATTCGTATAGCTTCTAGAATTCGCAAAGCTCCAATAGCATCACTATTCGCAGTATATTCAGGTGTTTCAAAAGAAACCTGAACATGTGACTGGGCACCTAAGTTATATATCTCATCAGGCTGAGTTTCCTGAATGATTCTCATAAGATTAGTAGAATCAGTTAAATCACCATAGTGAAGGTAAAATGGTAGCCCCTTGAAATGCGGATCGTGATATAAGTGATCAACTCTCTGCGTATTAAACGAACTTGATCTTCTCTTTATACCATGTACATCATATCCCTTGTTCAACAATAACTCAGACAAATAAGCACCATCTTGTCCAGTTACACCTGTTATTAATGCCGTTTTACTCATTAGTGGTCTATTTTAACTTCTTTAATATCTTTTATGTTTTCTATGAACCATTTATAGGTTTGTTTGATACCATCAGAAAGATTGATTTTATAGCTCCAACCTTCCTCTTTTAACCGGGACACATCCATGAGTTTCCTCGGCGTCCCATCTGGTTTTGATGAATCCCAAATTATTTCACCTTCATGGCCAATGGTAGACTGAACCAATTCTGCCAATTCTTTAATTGACTGATCTACTCCAGAGCCAAGATTATACAAACTATGCTTCATATCACCCATCAATACATGATATATGGCATCTGAAACATCTTTTACGTGAAGAAATTCTCTTTTGGGTGTACCTGTGCCCCAAAGTGTAACAGGTGCATGATCATTCATTTTAGCTTGATAGAATTTTCTGATCATAGCTGGTAATACATGTGAAGTATGCAAATCAAAGTTATCACCTGGGCCATATAAATTTGTTGGCATCGCTGATGTGTACTTTCTCCCATATTGCTTACGAAGTGCTTCACACATTTTTACACCCGTAATTTTTGCAATTGCATACCACTCATTAGTTGGCTCAAGGCTTCCTGTAAGTAATGAATCTTCCCTCATTGGTTGCTCTGCAAACTTTGGATATATACATGAACTACCAAGAAAAACGAATCTCTCAACATCATTCTCATGTGCAGCATTAATCAGATTGGATTGAATCATCACATTGTCATAGAGAAACTGCCATGGATAGCTATCATTAGCTAATATTCCACCAACTTTAGCGGCAGCATCAATAATTGCATCTGGTTTTCTGTCTTCTATAAAGTCAGATACTTGCTTCTGAGATCTTAGGTCAAGCTCGTCTCTTTTTGAAGTAATGATTTCAATATCACCTTCCTCTTTTAGTCTTCTGACAATTGCAGACCCAACCATTCCACGGTGACCTGCTACATAAATTTTCATATTCTATTGGATTTGGCTTTCTCCCACGTTGATATACTTGTACCTGATAAGGACAAAAAAACACCTTTGGCACCTGCGTGATGTACTAAGGCTGCATGATAAATAGCCGATGTAATTTTATTAGTAATCCCAATTTTTATCATGATAAGTGATATAAACAGGGCAATAAAAACGGAAATGTGTAATAATGTGAATATAATTATGATTATATGCCCCGATGTTAAAAAGTACAAGATAAGTATTATTATAGAGCTCAAGTAAAATAAATGCATACCAAGCCACCTAAAGACTTTTCGAAGTAGAACCTGCACCCTTGTACTCAAATTAAGCCTCCCCCATGTTTGTATTATGGCATTCATTTGGCGATTAGCCATTCGAATTTTTCTTTGCTGTTCTTCATCTGAGGTAGAGACTGACTTTTCAAAGCCTTTTGCATTTTCATTAAATCGAGTTCTAAACCCAGAGCCAAGTAGTCTTAATGGCATTTCAAAATCATTAGGCACGTTTGGCTGCCATTGTTCATAGTGCTCAGCTCTTACAGCAAATATTCCTCCATTTGCTGTAATCAATCTTCCCATAAAACCTTCATTTCTCCTTATCCATTCTTCATACTTCCAGTAGAGTCCCTCGGATTTTGCTGTATTGGTTTCCTCATCGATATAAACCATGCTACCCGCAACAAAATCACTACCCTGTTTTATGGTTTTAACTAATTCAGGTATTGAGTTTTCATTGAAATATGTATTTGCATCCGTGAAAATCAGGATATCATCATCATTTGGTTTTATTGAATCGTATAATTGATTCAAGCAAGCATTCTTGCCAAGCCTGCCATTAGATACCATGAAGTGAATGAAGTCATGTTTAACCGCATATTCACTTACTAATTCACCGGTTCTATCTTCAGAAGCATCAGATATAACATAGATTTCAAAATTGTATACCCTATGTTGAATAAGATTTTCCAACTTCTGTACAATTACATCCTCTTCGTTATAGGCTGAAATCAACACATAACAATTACCATCGAAATTGCTTTCAAATTCACCCGACTCCTGATTGACTTTAGAGATTATCTGTACCAGTACTGGATACAATAAATAAACAGAGAGCAGTAAAACGACGATAATCGAGTAGAATATGATCAGTGAAATAATCATATAGCTAGCTATTGATCAAGCTCTTATAAAATGAAATATGATGTTTACCAACTTCATCAAGCGAATAAGGTCCTTGCATCAACTCTTTAGCCTGAATACCCATTCTATTTGTTAGTTCTTTATTTGCCAGCGCCAATCTAATAGTTTCTTCCAGACTTTGCTGATCATTTGGCTCACATAAATAACCATTCTCCATATGGCTAATTATCTCAGGAATTGAGCCAACTTTTGTAGTGATTAAAGGTTTTCCATAACTCATAACCAAGTGAACCATGCCACTGTTGTCTATGCTTCTGTAGGGTAAAACAACAAGTTCATGACTACAAAATAGATTATGCATTTCTTCCTCTGTAAGCCAATCAGTTTTTAAATTTACAATAGAATCCAGCTCGTGCTTTCCAATTACTGTGGTCAGACTAGATTCAGGGATTTCTAATTTCCCTGCAACTGTAACTTTCTTAACTAAGTGCTTTAAAGGCCCCATTGCTTCAAGGAGTAAGTCTACTCCCTTATAATCTCTAATATTCCCAATAAACAGAATTGAATTGGGAATTACAGCTACGTTACAATCCGGTTTATCATATCCATAGTGTTTAATGATTTCCCAAGTTTTCGCAAGTTTAAATTTCTTCTCATAAGCTTGCTTTATACTGTTATAGTGAAACGTCTGGAAGTCAAGATATTGATAAATCTTATCAAAATATCTTTGGTCGAAAGACATCGGTTCATGAGGTAAAATATTGTGAACAGTCATGCCAATCATTAGTCCTGCAATACCGGATAACTTCTTTATAAAGTAATGATCTACCGGAGAAAACCTAAGCCAATGAGCATGAAAAATAGCAGGCTCATTTAAATCCTTGAGATACTTATAAATTTTTCGGTATCCAAATATATAGTATATGAGCTTTGACAGTTTACCAGAAGTAGCATATTCCAAGAATACAGGAATAGCTGAATCTTTAGAATAACTATGCTTTTTCGAGGTAAACACTTTGCATTTAAAATCAGATGCAGATTCTACCGATTCCGTGATTTTGCGCACATATTCAGCTGTATTTGTTCCTCCATTTGCCTCTAAATGGAAAACCTTCATTTACGCTTTAAAATTAAGTTCTGAAACTTATTCCCATAAACAATGAGTAACAAAAATGGATTTTTGAGTTGACGTTCGATCAACTTCATAAATGAATGATAGGATTTATCTTCATCAAGTTTATTTAGAGCATCCAATAAATCTAAGTGAAGATACTGATAGTGTCTGGTTGCAAGATTCACTCCTGAATCTTCATTCGTGTGATCATGGAGGTCATATCTACACCAACCCAAATATTTCATAGCATCGAGCATTTTAACTATCGTTGTTTTGCCTTCATCATATAATTTCTTAGCTAATATATTCTGATTCAACTTATGTAATTCCATTATTCCAATTAGAGCGAACATAAAACCATTTACTACATGACTGTAAGGAACTCCCGGGTACTCTTCATATGCTGGTCCCCAAATTGAATTAGCTAGCAAGCCACCATCTTCAACTGGCAATTCAAAAACTCTTAATGCTTGCTCAGCTAAATTCAAATATTTTTTATCATTAAAGTACTGATAAGCTCTAATTAAGAATGAAATAACCAATCCGTTTACTATTGCACTTATATACCCAGGTTCAAGATTATACTTAGGATTCGAGCTATCAGTTCTCCAAACTAGGTAATTTTGATCCTCATCCAGATATTCAAAATTCTCTGAGAGATATTTCAACTGTGCTTCAACAATTATTAGATATGCTTTATCTTTAGTTTTAAGATAATCGTTGAACGCACCAAGTCCGTAATGGGCAATCTTTACTGGTGAATAATAGTGTTTTGTAGCTGGATTATATTTCTCAATATGATCGTAGTAATGTGACATTAGTATGATGCCCTTATCATCAAGACTCATATCATAATATTCCAACATATTATGTGATGTGTAGTCTAAGGCATATGGCCAATACTTACCTTGCAGATAATCCTCTGAGACATTAAATCGAAACGGATCAATTATATCTTTAAATGCCCTTCGAATTAAGAAAATTAGGTTCTTCATCAAGTTGTTTTCTTTTCGAAAATGTAAGAGAAGTTTCCTTTACTTATGTAATAAGAAAGGCGGTGAAAAAGTGAGCGATATTTCAACCATTTCGACTTTTTCAAACCAAATTTTGCATTTATTGACTTATGATTTTCAGCCAATATTTTTAACCATTTTTCATCTGAAGTCTTTGTACCTGAGTAGTATCTCTGTTCACCCCAGAATTCAGGAAAGTGCTTCATATTTAATTTATGCACACCCAATCTGACAAAAAATTCATAATCCATCGCAAATTGGATAGTTTCATCCAGATAGCCAATTTTTTCAAAGATGTCTCTTTTCCAAAATGCGCTTTGATTGCACATGACCATCTTATCATTTGCAAATGTATATAATCGGTAGGGAACATATCTTTGACTATGCAAAAAGTTACCATCTTCATCTATATGATGTTTATCTGCATATAATACATCTACGTTTGGATATCTATTATAATACTCAGCTACTTTTTCAAACGCCCCCGGCAAATAGGTATCATCTGAGTTCATCCAAGCTACAAGATCACCAGTTGCCTTTTGAAATCCTTTGTTAATAGCATGGGTTTGTCCTTCATCTTTTTCAGAAACCCAATAAGCTAATTGATCACTATACTTTTTAATGATCTCCTTCGATCCATCATTGGATCCTCCATCAATAACAATATACTCCAGATTCTCATAATTCTGATCCAGAACTGATCTCATTGTCGCCTCTAAGAATTGAACCTGATTGAAAGATGGGGTAATGATGGAAATTTTTGGTTTAGCGCTTACGCCCATAGTAATAATTGATGAATGACTTATTGTTTCCTACAAGATTGATGAATAGTCTGAACATTGAAGCTTTTATACTAAGGAAAACTCTTCTAAAAAGACTTATGCTGTTCTTATCGATAAAATATTTTTCATAACCCAATTCAGACATCTGCTCAGACAGTACTTTCTCAAGAAGATAACCCTGTTCTGCATTCAATTCCTGTTTCCACTTTGTAATTTTTGATGTATCAAATCCATTCATTGTGTCATTAAATGAAGAATTAATGACTTGAATATCCAGCATTGCTTCCTCCATTTCCAAACCAACAAACTGCGAGAGGTGTTTCAGTGTCTCTTCAGGGTTGGACAATAATTCTTCATACCTAACAACTGTTGTTTGCAGATCATTACGAGCTTGATACTTATCAGCGTAATAAAAACTTGAGTACCATCTGTATAGTACTTTCAGAATATTGAATTTTCTATCCGGCCCTTTTTTGACAAGCTTATTTAACTCCGATAAAGCTATAGCCCTTGGATCTCTATGTATTGTGATGAATTTAGAATCCTCGATAGTTTTATTAATCTCATCAACGAAATAAATGTGAGGTGGTGTTTTTTCGCCAACAAACTCAGATTCAGTAATCCTAGAGAAAGCCTCGAGTAGTAATTTCAGGAATTCTTCCGATGTATTTATATATTCCGGTAATTCTATTTCTTCTTGCAGCTGAACTAAAAGTTCTGCGTTATCATCTAAGGTCCATCCAGAGTTTTGCTTAGGCAGTCTTTTGAAAAAGTATTCTGCTACTTCACTTCCCTTTTTTGCCCCATTCTTCAAAAAAGAATTAAGTATTAAAAAGACATGCGTCTCAAAAAGAATGCTTACTCTACTATGCCTGGTTAGTATGGATCTAAGCAGTGTAGTACCTGATCTTTGACAACCATTTATAAAAATCGAACTCATATTTAATCGCTTTTCTTGAATGTTAAAGTGTAGTTTGCCATCACGAGCAGGAAGAAAGTTAGTGCTTTATCATACAATGGCTGTGAAAGTAGGAGTGTAAGAAATAATCCAAGAGTAATTACAAGGTATTTACTCTTGTTAATAGTAAGTGCAGTCATTACATATAGATGCGGAATTAGTACAATGAGTGTACCAACAATACCTAACCTGGCTATGGCACCTAAAAAGTTAATACCTATTGATTCCGCATCATAAACCTTGGAATAGGCTCCAATACCAAAAAGCAGATTCTCAGATAGTAATTTTAAGGATGTAGTTGTTGCCTCTAATCTTACCTGTCCCGAATTGGAACTAAGTTTTGAACCCAAACCAAATTTTACATCCAAACTGAGGTAGATAATAAATACTATAGAGATAAATGTGAGGATACCAGCTCCCACTATGATGTTCTTTAGGTTGTACTTTTGTGCAAATACATAGTAATAGAGCAAGCATGCTAAGAATGATGCAAAACCTGCAGTCGAAGTTGTGAACAATAGTGTTATTACTAATACTACCTTCTTCAGTACTTTCCTTTTGGCATCAACAAAATCAACTGAAAAATAGGCTAGAATAACAACAATCTGGAATAATCCAGGTTCCCTGTACATACCAATTGCACGCGGAACAATTAACTCAAGTATACTTGTACCAGCTCTATAGAATATCGAAAATGGATAATCTATACTAAACTTTAAATATGGATCTATCTCAGGAATAATAAATTCATAGTACGTTATATCAACGCTGAATAATGTAATTAGTGATATAGTATAGGATATGATATAACTTATTGAAAATACTAAAATAACATTTAATATAGTTTTTAAAGCCAAATTCCATTTTATATCATCAATTACTAAAACAGGTAAAAATCCCAGTGTTGCAAAAATTATATTTGAAATAGATGATTTATATGAACTATTGCTGAGAAATGCTGTCTGTACAAATATATACATTATAAATAGAATATAAAATACAACTATAATTCTATTTTCTTTTGGGATTATAATCTTCTTTTTTAGAAGAATTATACCTGTCATTAGGAATAGAGCCAATGCAATGAGTTCACGCGGAAAAACATGCCCCAATAATGATGGACGAATGTTTAAAATGATCAGAACATAGCCTGCGAAAAATATACTCTCTATTTTCTGCTTACTTATAACCAAATTGACCCAATAATGGACTGGAGATTTCTTTTATTCTGTTTATATCTTCTTCTTTCATATAAGCTTTCCAGGCATCAATCAGGTGCTTACTATCTCTCTTTAGATGATGTGTTTTATTTTTAGGAGCGTTCACCGGATTCGATTCTCCTGTGAAAGATTCAATAGCCTGAGCTACTTCATCATTCCATTCCAAGCCAACAGCATCATAGAGCTTATTAAACTCTACTAGTGGCTCTCTAGACAAATCTTCATGTCTTACAACAGTTATACTGCTGTCTTCTGTATAATACTTACTTAGAATTGTGTTTATACACTTCCAGCAAAATGCCCCGTTCTCAACGATATCATCTACATTGATATTCTTGAATTCTTCATAGAAAAAAGGAAGGTGTTCTTCGATTAGTTGAGGTTGAGCTATTAAATCTTCAAATGGAAATACCCAGTTCTTCCTTTTCAAACTGTTTACGATTGCACAAGGGTGTCTAAGTAGCACAATCGGTTCCACATCAAAGTTATCCAATATCCATCTTAATGACGCAGAGCTAAGTGGGTCTTTAATGATTGCACGTTTACCACGCAACCATGGAAGCCAATATTTGAATGATTTTTTAGGAAATAATTTTCTATGATTTTTAGTTAAAATTACATTATAGGCTTTTTTAGCTTTTTCCTGATCTAGTAGTGGTGCATAGGTATACCATTTTGTAGCAAGGCCATTAAGTCGATATGACCAAGGCTCAGCATTAAATGGCTCTTCTACCAAAGTACATTGATCCATTACAGAAAGCATATTAGCCAGCCATGTTGTGCCTGACCTGTGAACCCCACATATTAGTATTGGTTTGTTCCCCATCAGCTATACCTCTGAAAATCTGTTTTGTTTATCAATCTATCTTCAAGTTTAACCCGTACAGATTGATAGTCGAAGTAACGAATCAATTTTGTTATGAAGGATTGCATTCTTGAACCTGCATCATACTTGAAATTGCTTACCTGAACTTCATTGATCTGACTAATTAGTTCATCTGCATCATAGCCCATTGTCTTAAGGTTTTTTACACCAATATTTCTAATAAATTTTCTAAGATATTTTTTCCTGTATTTACTCTTGATTACTTTCCTAATCTTATTTGTATTTTTTGTATGAATTTCATCATACTTGTACTGACCAGTAGGATCACCTTTGTTTCCCTTTAATTCAGTATTACTAAACTGTTCAATTAAGTCGTCAGTGTATTCTATATCTAGGTACCTGCAAATTTCACTGAGTGTAGCATTTGGATCAGAAATAAGATTTTCATAATTGACCCTAAGGGATTTGTCTTTAATCAGTTCATATCCTTCAGCCAACATTTTTGGACCTTTATTAATATCCACATAGTTTCTACCAAGATTTAATGAATTATTAGTCCAGGTGAGAAGAATACTACTAATAACATCTAAAGGATTTCTAAATAGGAATATGAACTTGGCATGAGGAAAAGCTTTTGCTATCTCATCAATGATCAGATAATATCGCGGGGTTTTATCAATGAAATAAACTGATTTGCCATCAGAAAGTTTTTCATAATATTTAGTAGCCCCTTCACCAATCGATTCTAAGTAATCAAGCTCGCCATTTGGAAGCAACTCGATATTATCGGTTATCGCATTAAATGTGGAGCGATGACTATACTCAGAAATTTGACCATACTTCTTTCTAGAATACATCATCGGTAGTAAGAACCATGATTCAGGAGCTGTTGAGATATCTCCGTGCGCAGCAAGTATTCTTTGAAGTAATGTAGAACCAGCCCTGGGTAATGAGAATATAAATAGCGGTTTTATCACTTTAGCTGTCTATAGAATTTATTTTTTGATTTGTGAATAATCGTAGAAAAATACCTGAATTCCAGCTCTGACAATCTGTTGTATACAACAAAAAAGTATAGTGCAAGGATAATGAGGAATGTAATGCACTTGATCAGAAAGTTATACTCATTAATATAAAATAAATAATATGAAGGAGTTGATATTAATAGTATCAGCAGGAATATCTCACCAAGCCACTTAAAATTCAGTTTTAGTTTTAGAAAATAAGTTACTTCCACCAGCCTAAGTAAATGGATACCAATAAGACTAACTACTGTTGCTGTAGCAGCTCCATTCATACCATACTTAGGAATTAAGATCAAATTCAAAATGGTATTACTCACAAGCATAATAAGACCATTAAACATATCAATGTTTTGATAGCTGGTCATCTTAAGTACTAATCCAACAGGTCCCGTTGCGGCATTTATCAACTGACCAAATGACAAAATCAGCAGAACAAGGAATCCTGCGATGTATGCTTCACCAACTATGGATAGTAAGTCTTTTGAAAAAATAATGATTACGATGAATACTGGCGTGGTTAGGGTAATTATCCATTTACTAAGTAGTTCAAAGTACTTTGAAAGCTTGTTTAGGTTCTTTTTGGCATACAATTCAACAATTACAGGGGCAAAAAATGTCATCATTGAACCAATGAAGAATACCATTATTTCAGAGGTTCGAGATGAGATATTGTAGATCCCTACAATATCTGATTCAACAAAATAACCGAGCATTAGAACGTCTAACCTATTCATTATGATATAGCTCATTCCTGTAAGAAATGTGGGTATTGAATAGATCAATATTGGTCCAGGTATCAGTTTTTTGATTTTATTATCAAATATTGGAAGACCAGCAGTTTTTAGAAGTAGGATCGATATCAACAGAGCAAAGCCATTGGCAATTAGTATTGACTGATAGATATCCAGAATCTCACCTGAAGATAGAATAACTAATAAAACAGCAACAATATTAACTACTGGTACCAATACTTTTTCCACGGATATTTTCAGATCTATTCGCTTCATAGCCAGTAAATAGCTGGTGAAACTAAGTACCATTATATTCACCGGGATCAGGAATGCTGATATTTTTAGAAGTTCAACTAAAGCTGAATTGGAATAGATATTTACGGCAATCAACTCGGGATAAAACGTAAAAAAAAGACCAACTACTGCAATAATTACAATGTTGATCAGTAAAGTAGTTACGAATATGTCAATTACAGTATGCTTTTTGTCACCATGTATTGATTCACCAACAAATTTTACGATCCCTTGAGGAAGACCTAGTGCTCCGAACTTTTGACCAATTGTATTAATACTATTTACAATTGAGTAAATGCCATAGACACCAGCCCCAAGATATCTGGCAAGAATAATATTCGTTAAAAACTTAAGTACGTTGAATATTACTGAACCAAAAATACCGATGATACTTCCGCTAAATAATGAACTGTATCTCTTTTCATTTATTCTGATGAAGCAGTCAATGCGGCAGTTCATTTATTCCCTGAGAGAAAAAATTGAATAATTAGGTGAATAATTTTTAAAGTGAAAGCAAAAAAGGTAACTGCTATTAATATGACCATACCACTTATTGTATCCTCAACAGGTACTTGAACAGGTTGTAGAACCTTAAATATTGGTGTTTCTTCTTGAACTTTCAATTTAGACTGCTCATACTGTTGACTGAGCGTATTGTATATATTGAATGCTAAGTCATATTCACGTCTTAAAATCTCTTCTTCTGTTTTTGCCTTTTCAGTTAATGCACCCTGGTTACTATCTCGGAATTCTGCCAATTTCAGTTGTGCACTCTGGAATCTAGTCTTTGCATCAATTAATTGTTCTTCAACAAACTCCAAATCCAACATAACCTTTTCGGTTCTGTATTCAGTCAAATAATTAGTTAGTTGATTTACTGTATATTCTGCAACAGCTGCAGATAAATAGGGATTAGGCATCTCTGCTCTAACACTTATAACACCGGTCTCTTCATCAAGTACAGATACAACTCTACTTCGGAGTTCATATATGACATTCATCTGATCTTTTGAGATATTAATAAATGACTTATTAGCAATATAATCTGGTGTTTCAAGTTCATTTACACCAAATATTTCATTCTTTATTGCGAATGGAAGGTTAAATATCCACTTAAGAGTAGATTCAATAAATCCAGAACTATGGATTTCAAAGAAGTAATCATAAAGCGGGGCAGTTGTATCGTAATCGGGATAATAAAACTCTTCTTCCATCAGTGAAATCATCAATGGTAAACTTTCAACAATCTTTGGATACAATTCAACTCTTATTGCATTACTATTAGAAGTATATGAACCTCCTGATAATCCAATTAAACCTCCATATTGCTCAAGTAAACCGGCTGCTGCTCCCTGACTTTCAACACTATATTCAGGCATTAGCGTAGCTGTTGCCCTATACTCCTTTGGCATGGTTAAGGCGATAATTAATCCAAAAATGACACCAATTGCTGAGTATCTGATAATTGATACACGCTGCGACCAGAAAAAACTTAGAAGTTCAAAAAGATCAATATCCTGTGACTCATTATTCGAGTTATCAGCAACGATATCTGAAATGTTCTTCAGTCCGGCATCCCCTCTTTGATCATGACTGTCGTGCTCATTCACCATGCTTACATATATAGAATTTTAAATTAGGTGCTGATTCTTTTTCTAGAGTATCATTCCAGCCCCAACCGTATTATTCGTGAATTCATCAATGATGATTACTGATCCGGTTGTGCGGTTTCGTTGGTAATTATCGTAAAATAGTGGCTCAGTAGTTCTTAGTGAAATTCTGCCGATGTCATTTAAGCTGATCTCTTTATCCCCTTCCACTTTATGAAGCGTATTGATATCCACTTTGTACTTCACATCTTTGATAATACATCTCAAATCTTTTGAGGTGTGTCGAAGGCTGTACTTACCGTTCAGTTGAAGTTTATCCTGACTCAACCAGCAAACCATCATCTCCAAATCCTGTCCGGTTTGTGGTTGGTTATCCACTTTGGCGATCATATCACCACGACTGATGTCAATTTCGTCTTCGAGCACCATAGATACACTTATAGGCTGAAAGGCTTCATCCACAAGCTCATCAGCATTGTGAATGGCTTTTATTTTGGAGGTAAAACCGGAAGGCAACGCAATGATTTCATCACCCGGTTTGAAAATACCACCCGCTACTCGCCCACCAAAGGCTCTGTGATCTCTATGCTCTTCAGACTGTGGGCGGATAACCCACTGAACCGGGAATCTGGAATCAACGTGGTTGTAATCAGATGTGATCTGAACATTTTCAAGCGTATACAAAAGCGTGGCCCCTTTATACCAGTCCATCTTCTCGGATTTATCAACCACATTATCCCCATAAAGAGCTGAAATAGGAATGTAGTGGATATCCGGTACGTCCAGTTTGGATGAGAAGTCGGTATAATCCTTGACTATCTTATTAAAAACCTCTTCATCGTAATCCACCAAATCCATTTTGTTCACACACAACACAATGTGACGGATACCCAGCAATGATGCTATAAAAGAATGCCGGCAGGTTTGCTCGATAACCCCTTTTCTTGCATCTACCAAAATAATTGCAAGGTTTGCGGTAGAAGCACCGGTAACCATGTTTCGGGTATATTGCACATGACCTGGGGTATCCGCAATGATAAATTTTCTTTTAGGAGTCGAAAAATATCTGTATGCAACATCTATGGTGATTCCCTGCTCACGCTCAGCAGAAAGCCCGTCTGTTAACAATGCCAGATTGGTATAATCATCACCCTTTTTCCTCGATGATTCTTCTATGGCTTCCATCTGGTCTTCAAAGATGGATTTTGAATCGTATAAAAGCCTTCCTATTAGTGTACTCTTGCCATCGTCTACGGATCCTGCTGTTGTAAAACGCAGAAGATCCATGTTCAGATAGGCTTGTGAATCAATGGCTTCATTATCGTATTGAGACATAAAATTTGAATTATGAATTTTGAATTATAAAATCTTGGAGATCCTAATTCAATATTCTAGAAATATCCTTGTTTTTTGCGTTCTTCCATGGCGGCTTCCGAGCGCTTATCGTCCGCCCTGCCCCCTCTTTCTGTGATCCTGGCTGCAGCTACCTCCTGAATAATATCATCCAGCGTGGAAGCTTCTGAAACTACAGCACCGGTACAGGTAATGTCACCGATGGTTCTGAAACGGATTACTTTTTCTTCAATGACCTCGTCATCAAAATTTTGAATGAATTCAGATTCTGCCAGATAAACTCCGTCGCGTTCAAAAACCCTTCTTTTATGGGAGTAATAAAGTTCAGGAATAGCCACATCTTCAGCCTTGATATACTGCCATACATCCATTTCCGTCCAGTTACTCAATGGAAATACCCTGAAATGCTCGCCCATATTTTTCTTACCATTGAACAGATTCCAGAGTTCTGGACGCTGATTTTTCGGATCCCACTGACCAAATTCATCCCGATGTGAGAAAAATCTTTCCTTTGCTCTGGCTTTTTCTTCATCCCTTCTGGCACCGCCGAAGGCTGCATCAAACTTATACTTTTCGATAGCATCGAGCAGCGTGGTAGTCTGCAGTCCATTTCTACTGGCACGAGGCCCGGTTTCTTCCCTGACCCTTCCTTTATCGATGGACTCCTGAACAGATGCCACGATCATCTCTATCCCAAGCTCATTAGTAAGCCAGTCACGAAATTCTATGGTTTCGTTAAAATTATGCCCGGTGTCAATGTGCATAAAAGGAAAAGGAATCCTTGCAGGCCAGAATGCTTTCTTCGCAAGATGCGCCATCACGATGGAATCTTTCCCACCTGAAAAAAGTAATACCGGTTTTTCAAACTGGGCAGCCACTTCTCTCATGATAAAAATAGCTTCGGCTTCCAGTTGCCTGATGTGTGTAAGTCTGTATGATTTCATATTCTTCTTTTGATAAGCTTAATTATACGGATATCAAAGATACTTTATAAAGCCTTGTTGGTGTCGAGATAGTCTATAATGATCTCAAGAGCATGATCAAGGGTAATATCTGTAGTATCGATTTCAAGTTCCGGGTTATCCGGAGCTTCGTAGGGATCATCCAGCCCTGTAAAGTTTTTAATTTCTCCTGCTCTTGCTTTTGCATACAATCCTTTGACATCCCGGCGCTCACACTCTTCGTAAGGAGTTGATATATAAATTTCAGTAAAGTCATCACAAAGGCCTCGAACAAAGTCTCTTGCTTCTTTATATGGTGATACAAAAGAACCTATAACAAATACTTTATGTGCCTGCAGTCTGCTTGCCAGATACCCTACTCTTTTTATATGGGCGTTCCTTTCATCTTTAGTGAAGCCGGTTTTCGGAAAAATATCTCTTATGGCATCCCCATCCAGGTGTTCTACCTCATAGCCTCTCTCTTGAATGACCTCAAAAAGCTTCTCCGAAATAGTGCTTTTTCCGGAACCTGAAAGGCCTGTGAACCACAATACCGTTGGTTTCCATCTTTTCATGAAGTTTGGAATTTGGAGTTTGGAATTTGGAATTTCACGGGATCAGAAACCGATTACAAAATTCGGATTCAGTAAATTTTCTTTGTTGTACTTGAGGCCGGATTCATGCACCCCTTCCCTGGCCGAATATCGATAGACTGCATCACCGGCAGCTACATCCCACTCCATGGTAGGCCCCATTCGGGGGTAGATATCCGCAGAACCATCTGCTACCAGGCAGATCTTCAGGGATGATCCGCTTTTGATGCGTTCCCGGATGATAATTCCTTCCTGATTGATGTATTCTTCCAGCGCATCCGAACCGTGCGACCGGCTCTCTATGATGGATAAGGGGCGGGATTTATCAGCGGCTTCAGAGAAAATACGCACTCTTTCCCCATTCGCTTTCAGCAGAAAAGAGCCATCTTCCCGGCTGCCATAGTACATTACATCCAGTGCCGGTGCATAAACCACACCCAGAACCGGGATGCCTTCTTCGATAAGGGCGATATTGACGGTGAATTCATCATTCTTTTTGATGAACTCCTTGGTGCCATCCAGCGGGTCAATGAGGAAAAAACGCTCCCATTCTTTCCTGATATCATAATCGGGCACCCCGTTTTCTTCAGAAATCAGCGGGATATCAGGATAGTGATCCTTCAATGCGGTCGTGATCACTCTGTTTGATGCCAGGTCTGCTTTAGTCAGGGGTGAATCGTCACTTTTCGACTCAACCTCAATATCTTCAGAATAATAGCTAAGGGTTTCAAGACCGGCCTCTCTGGCGATCTCGAGCAAATGATCCGTCATCAGAATAATTCCCAAATTAATGGCACCAAAGATACCGTTATTAGCCCAATGATCAAATTCAGAGGTAAACCAACTCTGGTGAAGTCAGTATATCGATAACCCCCGGGGCCGTAAACCATCAGATTGGTCTGATAGCCGACCGGAGTAACAAATGAACTGGAGGCCGCTACCAGAACTACAATGGCAAAGGGGATGATGCTGGCTCCAAGTGACTGAGCTGTGGATTCGATAATGGGAAATATCAGCACTGCAGCCGCCACATTGGTTATCAGTTCAGTGAGCAACCAGGTGGATAGATAGGTGAGTGCCAGTGCCAGCATGATTTCATCCCCGGATATACTCATCAGCCAGCCTGCCACACTTTCTGCTACTCCGGTCAAAAGCAGTGCATTACCCAGGCCCAGTGCAGAACCGATGGCAATGAGCACTCTCCAGTTGATAAATTCCAGTGCCGTGGAATAGCGGGTACATCGAAAGAAAATCATGCCTGCTGCAGCCAGAAATGATGCCTGTAAAATGGATAGCAAGCCACTGGAAGCAAGAATAACCATAGAAATCAGGATAGCCACAGCATGTCCCGATTTTTCATAGGTAACCGGCCTGGATTCATCAACCGGATTTACCAGATAAAACTCATTGGAGTTTTTGTAGCGACTAAAAAAACGCGGATGGGCCTCCAGCAGCAGAATATCTCCGCTTCGTAGCTTGATGTCTCCCACCTTTTCCTTCAGCCTTTCCCCACTTCTGGATACGGCCAGCACCACCGCATTGTATCTTTCCCTGAACTGTCCTTCTTTGATGGTTCTTCCTACCACGGGATTGGAGGGAGAGACAACCGCTTCAATCAGTTTTCTTTCGTTGCGGGGAGCGTCAAGCTTAAAAATCTGATCAGCTGCTGCAATCAGACCATCAATTTGATGAAGATCAATAATGGAGTCAATCACGCCAGTGAATATGAGCCGGTCACCGGACTGTAGTATTTCATAGGGACCAACGGCCGGCAGGGTTCTTGTACCCCTTTGTATTTCAACCAGGAAGAGTCCGGGGAGGGACCGGAGTCCTGCTTTTTCAATACTTTTTCCGGCCAGGGTACTATCCTTATCTACAATCATTTCAATGGTGTATTCCCGTGTATCCTCAAACGACTGAAAACCCGATTTCCGGGCGGGGATCAGGCTGTTCCCAAAAAGATAAAGGTACATAAAGCCGGCAATCGCGGCGGGCAAACCCACCCATGCCGGTTCAAAGAAGCCCAGGGAACGAGTTCCGGCCTCTTCTACCAGCAATCCGTTTATAATAAGATTGGTACTGGTTCCGATCAGGGTGCAGGTTCCACCCAGAATGGCGGCATAACTTAAAGGAATTAACAATTTGGAAACGGATATGCCTGCCTTGCGGCTCCACTTTTCAAGGGCCGGAATAAAGGCCGCCACGATGGGCGTGTTGTTAAAAAAGGCGCTCATCAGCATAACAGGAGCCATGATTCTGGCCTGTGCGGAACGTACCCCCTGCGTGTTGCCCATCAGCCTGCTTACCACATAATGAATGGCTCCGGTTTCTTTCAATCCGGCCGCAACCACATATAAAGCCGCTATGGTGAGTAAGCCCTGATTGGAAAAGCCACCCAGGGCCGCCTCAACCGGAATAATCCCGAAAATGATTACCAGAGAGATGCCACCAAATAAGATGAGTTCGGCTGAAATGGAGGTGCTGACCAGCAAAGCCAGACACAGCAATACCACAAAAATGACGAAGTAAAAGGAAAAAACTTCTGATTGCAGTATGTGAAGTAGCTCGATGAGCAATATTGCAGTGTTTTGTGTTTAGTGTTTAATTATTCAACACCACAAAAGTTGAGAATGATTTTGTCTTTGGCGGCTTTGTTGCTTTTAAACTCATCATGGGCCACCAGATAGGCGATGATGTCCGCTTTTTCCAGGGCTTCTTTGGTTTCAGTGAGTTTGAAGAGTTTGTGGCTCTTAATGTTGGGCTCCACGATATACACTTCTTCATCCTGCATGTCCTGTATCACCTTCTGCACAATGTATTTGGCCGGGGATTCACGCAAGTCATCCACATTGGGCTTGAAGGCCAGTCCCATGAGAGCCAGCTTTGGCTTACGGCCATGCCTGATTTCAAATTCCTTGCGGGCGGTGGTAATCTTCTCCGCCACCCAGAAGGATTTATAATTATTGATCTCCCGGGCTTTGGCAATAAGCTGGGATTCCAGCGGATAATCGCTGAGAATGAAATAGGGATCCACGGCAATGCAGTGTCCGCCTACCCCAGCTCCTGGCCAGAGGATATTCACCCGCGGGTGTTTGTTGGCCAGGGTGATCAGCTCCCACACATTAATGCCGGCTTTGTCGCAGATCAGGCTGAGCTCGTTGGCAAAGGCAATCTGCACATCCCGGCTGGAGTTCTCCACCAGCTTGCACATCTCCGCCGTCTTGGCATTGGTTTCATGAATTTCCCCTTCCACAAAGAGCTCATAAAAGGCCCGCGCTTTCTTTGTGGAGGCTTCGTCCACCCCGCCCACAACCCGGTCGTTCTGCTTCAGCTCATACATGATATTCCCGGGAAGCACCCTTTCCGGACAATAAGCCAGATGAATCATACCGGCCAGCTCCGGCCTTTCGGCCTCAATCAGATGCTGCACTTTTTCGGTGGTTCCAATTGGTGAGGTGGACTCAATAATGAGCAGGTCGCCCTCTTTCAGCAGTGGTATGACGGAGCGGGTGGCCGCCAGAACAAAAGAAATATCCGGCTCTTTTTTTTCATTGAAGGGCGTTGGTACCACAATCAGATAGGTATCGGCCTGTACCGGCTCGGTGCTGGCTGTAAGCAGTTTCTTTTCAACCGCATCCTGCACCATCAGCTGAAGATCCGGTTCATGAAAATGTACATCTCCCCGGTTGATGGTCTCCACCACCTCTTCTTTGATGTCCATGCCATAGACCCGAATTCCGCCTGAGGCCAGCATGGCGGCGGTGGGTAATCCGATGTATCCCAGTCCCAGTATGCTTACTTCATTCATGCCCAAAGCTCCGCACTTTTAAGGTAATCCGCAATGCGCTCACAGGCTTTGCCATCCCCGTAGGGATTGTGTTTCATACTCATTTCCTCATAGGCTTTTTCATCATCCAGCAGAAGCCGGCATTCCATAACAATCTTCTGCCTGTCGGTGCCCACCAGAATCACCGTGCCCGCTTCCACCGCCTCCGGCCGCTCTGTTGTTTCCCGCATCACCAGCACCGGCTTGCCAAGGGAGGGAGCTTCTTCCTGCACCCCGCCACTGTCGGTGATGATCAGATGGGAGCGGTTCATGAGATGGATGAAAGCCTCATAGGGCTGGGGATCGATGAGTTTGATGGCCGGGTGATTACCCAGAATCTCATACACGGGTTTCTGCACATTGGGATTGAGATGTACCGGATAAATCACCTGCACATCGCCCCGGTCGGCAATCTCCCGCAGGGCATGACAGATATCCAGAAATCCCTGCCCGAAGTTCTCCCGCCGATGGCCGGTTACCAGAATCATTCTCTTCTCCGGATCCATCAGACTGTCCAGCTGCTGAATGCTGGCCGGTTTTTTCTCCTCGATGATTTCAAGTCCGGTATAGAGGGCGTCAATCACTGTGTTTCCGGTCACCACAATCTGTTCTTCCCTCACTCCTTCAGCCAATAAATTTTGCTTTGCGCGCTCGGTGGGTGCCAGGTGAAGGTCCGTCAGTACACCCGTAATTTTACGGTTGATCTCTTCCGGGAAGGGGGCCCATTTATTGCCGGTTCGGAGTCCGGCTTCCACATGGCAGATTCTAAGGTTTGAGTAATAGGAAGCTATGCTTGAAACCATGGTGGTTGTGGTATCCCCGTGAACCAGTACCAGATCGGGTTGTACTTCTTCCAGAATGGGTTTCAGGCCGAGGAGCAGTCTGGAGGTGAGGCTGAACAGATCCTGTCCGGGCTGCATGATATTCAGGTCGTAATCCGGTGTTATGTCAAAGAAATCCAGCACCTGATCCAGCATCTCCCGGTGCTGGGCAGTCACGCAGACTATGACTTCAAAGTGTTCCGCTTCTGTTTTCAGTTTCCAGACCAGGGGAGCCATTTTAATGGCTTCAGGTCGGGTTCCAAATACAAATAAAAGGCTTTGCTTAGCCATAAAGAGAATCAGCCTATTGATTCAACCGATCAACCAGCAGAATGATGGTCAACGTGGAAGTCAGCAGAGCGGTGGATTCACCCAGAATTTCCTTGAAGGTCGGTTTATCACTTTCCGGTCTGGGTTCTTCGAAAATGACCCGGATGGTGGCTCCGTCATCCACCGTGGGATTGTCTTTGAAGAGGCCTTTACGCTTCACCCGGAAGGTGGCTCCGTTGGCCTGGGTCAGTAGCAGATATTTGTAGGAGTTGGGCTGCAATCCACCGCTACGGTCAAGATAGTAACTGAACTTGGCTCCGGGCTCATATTTGATGAAACCATCCAATGCCACATTGCCGGTAACCAGCACCGCATTGGGGGTTTCCGGTATGAAAAGCTCATCCCCGTCCTGAATCTGCACATCGGCATCCTGGTCACCGCTGAGTATCTTATCCAGTTCAATCACCACATTTTCCCCCCGGCGCCGAAGACGCGCCCCTTTTGCATATCCCTCAGCTGTTAAACCACCGGCACGCCGAATCACATCGGAAAGCTTTTCGTTTTCCCTAAGAACGGTGTAGACTCCCGGGAATTCCACTTCTCCGCTGAGGGTGATGGTGGTTTGTGGCTCATATTTGGGATTATTCCGTACATAGACGCGGTCTTCATCCTGCAGGTCAAATCCGGCCGATTTATCCAGCAGGGCCCAGAAATCGTCTACGGAGTAAAAACGGTCCTTGGCTGAGTCTTCCTCAATGAGCTCAAAGGTAATTTTGCGTGTTTTTTCAGTATCGTCTTCCAGTCGCTCGGTGCGGGTAATTTCCAGCTCCCCGGTGTAGGCTCTTTTGGTGAATCCGCCAGCTTTGAGGATGAGCTGCTCCAGGGTCATGTCTTCGGTGAGTTCAAAGGCTCCGGGATTGGTCACCGCTCCGTTAATGAATACCTGTTTGTTTTCAATTTCCTGCACCCGGTTGGAGAAGACCTGCAGCACATCTCTTCTTTCCAGGCTGAGGTTCTGCGAGGGATCGTTTTCCAGAGCTTTCATCAGGTCAATGCTGAAGGAGACTTTGGTGGAGTCATCACGGGTTCGGGTCAGTACGGCCCGGCCAATGAGGGCATCATCCCGCAGGCTGTCGGCTTTCAGGATTAAATCGCTCACGTTGGTGAGGCTCTGCTCCAGCTGATAGGTTCCGGGCTGATTCACCGCCCCGGTGATGCGCACATATTCATCCGACACTTCGGAAATACGGAAGAGGCGGATTTTATCCCCGTCAAAGAGAGGGATATCGGCGTCGCCCATCAGGGTGTTACGCAGGTTGAAGTCCAGAATTTCACGGGCAAAGCTGGGATCCTGTCTTTCCTGCAGGGGCACAATACGGCTGATCTGAAAACGGTCCCCGTAGGCTTCGGGTCTCAGGCCACCGGCAAATACCACCAGGTCCTGAACCTGCTCCCCATCTTTAAGCTCGTAAATGGCCGGTCTTAAAACGGGTCCTTGGATCGAGATTTCCGTTTTTCGGGGCGGAATGAAAATGCGATCGTTGGAAAGGATAGGTACCGTACTGGGATCTATACCTTTTAGTAACAGATCATAAAAATCAACGGTAGCGATGACTTTGCTATTCCTTATAATTTTGACATCCCTTAAAGTACCATTTACTGTAGGTCCGCCAACACCATATAGCACATTAAAAATGGTGGAATTACTCGGGAAGGTATAACCACCGGGATTTCTCACCTCGCCAAGTACGAAAACTTCGATTGGTTTGAAGCGGGTCACCGTAACATCCATAAAAATGGTGGGGGGATCCTTAACCAGTCCTGAGTAGCTTTTTGAAAGTCTTAGTTTCAGTGATTCCCGTAGATCAGCGAGTGTTTGTCCGGCTACCGTGAACTGACCGATGGTTGGAATAAATATTCTTCCTTCTACATCAACCTCTAGATCGTACTGGAATTCCGTAGCACCCCAGACGGATAGACGTAACTGGTCTTCCGGGCCGATTACATAGCCGGCATCAACGGGACCAATATTTGATGGCTGAAAGGGATCGGGAGTGTCCCCGAAAATTTTATATCCGAAATATTCCAGACCGTCTTTAGTAGGAGCCGGACGGGTTTCGGGTGAAACATCGGTTACCGGAAGTTCGGCAACCTCGGACGGTGTTACTGAGGTGCCGCGTAGATCCGTCACATTACCGGCATCGCCTTCAGATCCCGCCTGTGATTCCCTGAGCTGAATCAGATATTCCTGAATCTGTGCTTCCGGGATGCCGTTCTGACGGGCAAAGCGGGCCAGAGCCTGCGGATCATTGGGATTTACACCGGCTCTGCGGGCCAGCTCCTGCGCCTGCTGCAGGGTGAGTCCCCGCCGGTCCAGTTCCTGTTGAAGGGATCCCTGTGCCTGTACCGCGGATGACAGTGACAGGGGTGTGATGCAGATGATGAGTCCCAAAGCCAGGCCTCTCAGAATATGTGGGTACTTCAAATCGCCGTAATTTCTTTCTGTTTACAAGCTTAAAAGGTATGAAAACTTACAGAATTCAGAAATGCTTTATTAATGCGCACATTCTGAATCAATTTCAGATTTTCAGCCTGAATTGTATCCCCACATTGGACCTGCGGTTCCCGGTTATGTGATCCAAGCCACTGCCCATTTCGAAGCTGTCTTCCCAGAGCGTGACCGCATATTTTGCTGAGAGCTCTGCATAGCGGCCCAGATCCAGGGAAAGCAACACATAGAAGCGCTGCCCTTCCCCGTTCAGCAGGGCATTGGTCATCACAAAACGGAGGTCGTTTTCAAACTGATAGAGTCGGGCGTCGAAGGCATCGGTTTGAAAGAAGGTGAGGCGGCTGTCCAGATTCAGTCCGGGCATGGGCTGCCAGCGAATGTCCTGAAAAAGCAGGAATCCAAACTCGGTGGATTCTCCCCTATCGGTTTGTCTCGCCACTTCAATGCGGGTACGCAGCCGCAGTTGGCTACTAACCTGCTTCTGCAGCTGGCTCCGGATGCTGCTTCGGCCCGCTTCCCCCAACATGCGTACTTCCCGCCCGAAAAGATCGCTTTGCCGGTACTCGGCCGAGCGCACCTCATGCCTGAGCAGTACATAAAATTCGGTTAAGCGATCGAAGTCCACTTCCATCAGCCCCAGGTAATCCCTGCCTATGCCCGGACTCGAAATACTGAATCGGGATGCAGGATGGCGATAGTGATCCGCGTAGGCGGACAGGATGAACTTCCGGCTAAGACGGTGTCGAATCCCGGCATAAAAACCTTCTTCATTCCGGGGCGCTCCGGAGAATTCCCCGAAGGCATTCCCGAAAAAGGACTGATAACGGGCACTGTAATTCCGGTAGATGAGGATGGCTTCCGTATTCCCGAAATCCAGCTCCTTGCCGACGACCATAGCCTTCGCTTTGTTGGCACTCATGGCCGCTTCTCCAAAAAGGGAGAGTCGGCCGGTATTGAAGATTGCATCCGTGGAAATAACCCGGTTTAACTGCCCGCTGAAGGCATTGGGATCGGTTGAACGGACCGGTCGGTTAAATCTATTAGAAAGAGCGTTAAGGCCAATCTGGAATTCCTTCCGCTGGAAAGCCACCCGCCCGCCGGCAGTGAGCTGATGCAGATTATTGCGCCGGCCGAATTCATTTTGTGTGCGGTGCAATCCGCTGCTGGTGGGAAAGCGATAGGTGCTGTCGGTGAGCGGTGAGGCCGTGCGTCTTCGGTCGGAATAAAACACAGTGGCCTGCAGCTCCCGCCCAACGCTTACAGCAGCTCCCCGGAAGAAGTCGGTTTCCTGGGCTGAGGCATAAGCCCGGATTCCGGATCGCCGGCGCTGCGGGCCCCGGATCACTTCCCGCCCTTTGCCGAAGGCTCCGCCGTTCCACAGCAGCAACCCCTGCCCGAAGTTCAGGGCATAATCGCCGATCACCAGATGCCGGAGCACCCCGGCATCCTGCACGGAGAGATGCATGGAGGTAAAATCAAAAGCGGGGACCCGGCCAAGGGCTTCACCCGCATCTTTTTCCTGTGAGAGGTTTAGGGATACACGTTTACTTTTATACCTCATCCTCTGAAAATAGCGCAGGGGTGAGCCCAGGTATCCACCTGAGGAGTCCGCCCGCTCATAGCCTTCCTGCCTTTGCAGCACGGTCTGCACCCGGCTGATGAACTCAAATCCCGGCTTCTCATTCAGGTCGATGAGCCACTGCGCCAGCCGCTCCCCTTCTTCGGCCAGGGCTTCCTCATCAAATTCCTCGAAAACTTTCTCCAGCTCGTCCTGCACTTTCACAGAATCGCTCTGCGCCTGGACGTCGCTGAGTCCTGACAGACACAAACAAAGCCCGATCAAGCTGCAGGCTGAGAATGCCTTCATCCGCCCAGCCTCCTGCCAAAAGACAGTCCGGGTGTCAGGCCCAGCTGCCCATGCTGCTGCACCCCGAAATCCACCTTCCAGCCGGCTGATCGCAGACCAAAACCGCCCGACCAGGTCATGGGCTGGGTTGTGAATCCGCCCCGCAGAAAGACCCCTTCCGTCAATTCGGCTTCCAGGCCCTTCCGGAGACTCACCGGAAAGCGTACATCTTTGACTACATCGGCCAGCAGCAGCAATCGCTCATGCAGCCGTATACCCAGACCCAGTCCCAGTTCCCGCCTCAGCTCTTCCCCGAAGGCATATTCGGGTCGGTTTACGTTTATTGCCCGGAATCCCAGTTTGATATCCTTGCTAAGCGGAGACATTAATCCAAAATCCAGCCCCAGCGCCCCGGCGGCCTCATCAGCATAACTTCCTCCAAAGCTCAGACGATTGTAGTTCAGAGCCACGCCCAGTTGCACACCACTGAACGTGATTTTCTGGATCAGCCGGAAGTTCAGTTCACTGAAGAGTTCATCACCATAACGGTGAACCGCCAGCGCCGAAGCCATGTTTCCCTTTGCGTATCCGAATCCGCCAGCCGCAGCCATGTCGGTCAGCTCAGCCAGCCCGTAATTCCGGACGCCGTAAAAAGCTGCTTCAGGCTGTTGAAAAGGCAGGAGTGCCGGGTTCCCGAAAACAGCCCATTCGTTGTCTTCCAGGGCAATCACCGCCCCGCCCAGAGCCAGCCCACGGGCACCCGCCACGCCCTGCGCACTCAGCCTGCCTGCGAAAAAAATGGAACAGAGGGTTATTATTAAGCCCGAAGCAATATATCTTTGCATCTCTCTTGATGATCATTCAGCAGCCTGAGGCTGCACAATGTTTATCGCCCGAAACCGTATGTTCAGGCATGCCCTTACAGTATAGCATATCAACCCTTTTTGGCTCAAGGCCTATCGTTAGCGGCTTTTTGCTGCTTCTTTTACTCTCCCTAACGGCGACTGCACAGGAGCTGGACTGCGATGTTCAGCTGAACAAAGAGCAGATCCCGAATGTGGCTTTCAACTACCTGACCGAGCTGGAACCGGCTCTGGAGACCTATATAAGTGAGCATCAGTGGACGGATGACGAATTCCTGGAGCAGGAACGCATCGACTGCCAGATGCAGATCATCATCAATCAGGGTTCCAACGATTTCCGCTTCCAGGCCGAAATCATCGTTACCGCCCAGCGCCCCGTCTACAATACCGTTCAGCAGACCACCACCATCATCATATCGGATGCCTTCTGGACCTTCAGTTACACCCAGGGAACCAACCTCATCCACGATGAACTGCAGTTTAATGACCTGGTGAGCATCATCGATTACTACTGCCACCTGCTCATCGGACTGGATTACGATACTTTTGCCCAGAATGGCGGCAATGCAAGTTACACCAAAGCCCAGAACATCCTGGACACGGCACAATCCACCGGTTCCATGGGCTGGGACCGTAACTCCAATAACCGCCGTAACCGCTATTTCCTGACTACCGACCTGCTGAATCCCAGCTATGATCTCTTCCGACAGGCACTTTATAAATATTACCGCCTGGGCTTGGATAACTTCACCACCGATCCGCCTGCAGCCCGGCAGCAGATTCTGGAAGCCCTGCAGATGATCCGGGACACCCGGCGCCGCACCACCAACCCCTATCTCTTCGACCTCTTCTTCGATGCCAAATCGAAGGAAATCGCTTCTGTTTTCCAGGATGCCGATACCCGACTGCGCCTCGAAGCCTATGCCCTGCTTAGAAATACCGACCAGAGTCATTTGTCGGACTATGAAATCTTGCAGAACTGAAGATTTTTAGCCTCACTTTTGTATATTAGAGCCCGCAAAAAAGCGGTTCCAAACCATCATCTAAAGAGACCTTGAACATGAAATTCTATGTTTGCATTAAACAGGTTCCGGATGTGTATGCCCCCATCCAGATCAAAGACGGCCAGCTGCACCAGGATGCCGATCGGATGGTACTGAATGCCTATGATGCCTCCGCTGTGGAGGAAGCCCTGGTGCTTACCGAAAAACATGGCGGCGAAGTGGAAGTGGTTTGCATCGGCCAGCAGAAAGCAGCCGAAACCATCCGCAAGGCTCTGGCCATGGGCGCACACAAAGCAACGCACATTCTGGCTCCTGAAGACCAAAATTTTAATTCCGCATCCTATGCTAAAATCCTGAGCGCGCTCTTTTCGGATAAGGAATACGATGTAATCAGCCTCGGTAAGCAGGCTCAGGATACCGACTCCGGACTCACCGGCAGCATGCTGGCGGCCTCCCTCAACCTGCCCTACACCACCAATGCGGTTGGACTGGAAGCGGAAGGCTCATCCCTGATTGTGAAACGTCAGGGCGACAGCGGACAGGAAATGATTGAACTGCCTACGCCCTGCGCCGTAACCTGCTCTAACGATATGAATGATCCACGCATCCCTTCCCTTAAGGGTATCATGCAGTCCAAGAAGAAGCCCATCGAAAGCGTGGAGCTGGCTTCCCTGGGACTCAGCGATGAGGATCTCAGTCCCGACACTGCTGTCCTTTCCTATGAGAACATGCCCGAGCGTGAGCCCGGCAAGAAATACGAAGGCGAGCCTGAAGAAGTAGCCCGCGAGGTTGCACAGCTTCTCGACACTGAAGAAAACGTTTTATAAGAATATATCATGAGCACAATCCTGACTTATGTTGCCATTACGGATGGCAAAATCAAACGATCATCACTGGAAGTCCTCTCACATTGTAAAAAGCTTGCTGATCAGCACGGCATGAACAACGAAGCGGTGGTCATTTCGGACAACGCTTCTGCTTTTGTGGATGATATCTGCAAATACGGCGCTTCCAAAGTGTATATCATTGAAGATCCCATCTTCAAAAATCACATGAATACACCCCTGCTGAAGGCACTGGCGCTGGTTTCCGAAAAGGTACAGCCTAAGGTTTTTGCTTTTGCCTCCACCGAAGGCTCCAAAGACATTCTGGGTGCCCTGGCAGCCAATCAGCATGCCTCGGTTATTCCGGATGTGTCCGCTTTTGAGCTGAAGGATGGCGGCATCACCGCCAAGCGCCCGGTGATGGCAGCCAAGATTATGGCCAATACCGAAGCCAAAGGCGATAAAATCATCGTATCGGTTCGCTCCGGTTCCTACGATGCGGTTGAAAATCCGGTGAGCGGCGAGGCCGAAAGCCTGAGCTTCAGCATGGACGACACCGAACTGAAATCCACCCTGCGCGAAATCATCACCGCTTCCGATGATACCATCGATCTTTCCGAAGCGGAGGCCATTGTTGCTGCCGGTCGGGGAATCAAGGATGAGGAAGGCAAAAAGCTGATTGCTGAACTGGCGGATGTACTCAAAGCCGGCATCGGCGCTTCCAGAGCGCTGACCGAAGCCGGTGTGTATGATCCCAGCCTGCAGATCGGCCAGACCGGTAAGGTGGTTTCTCCTCAGCTCTACATCGCGGTGGGTATCTCCGGTGCCATTCAGCACGTTGCCGGAATGACCAACTCCAAGGTGATCGTAGCCATTAACAAAGATCCGGATGCCCCCATTTTCGAAGTAGCGGATTACGGCATCGTCGGTGATCTGTTTAAAGTATTGCCTCCCTTTATCGAAGAACTGAAGAAGATTAAAGGCTGAAAATTCTTAAGCACCTGTACTTAAAAAAAGAAGCGGGTGTAATCAATTGGTGCCGAAGGCATGCCTTCGGTATAATTTGAAATTTGAAATGTGGAATTTGAAATTGCTTATGAATCAATGGTCTCATGTTTCACATCTCAAATCCCAAATCGAATAAATGAATGGACGAAAAATTTGACTGTATCGTAGTGGGCGCGGGTGTTGCCGGACTGGCAGCTGCCATGACGCTGGCCCGCAACAACATGAAATTCCTGCTTATTGAACGAGGCGAGTTCGCCGGTTCCAAGAATGTGTCCGGAGGTATCCTATGGGGCTCCGACCTGAACCGCCTTGTGCCCAATTACTGGGAGGAGGAAGATGCCGGATGGGAGCGATTCATCAATCACCGCCGGCTCTCATTCATGGACGAACAGTCTATGTTCACCATCGATTTTAAATCGGCACATTACAATGAGCTGCCTTATACCGGCGTGGCTGTGCTTCGATCCAAATTCGACAACTGGCTGGCCGGAAAGGTCGAAGAGGCCATCGCTGAAAGTGACTATCCCGAGGATTCTTTTGTAGCTACCAACATCCTGGTGGATCAAATCCTGATGGAAGATGGCAAAGCGGTGGGCATCAAAACCGGTGAGGAAGAATTTTATGCCGATTCGGTCATCATCGCGGAAGGCGTGAATAATCTGCTTACCCGTCAGGTGGGTTTGCAGGATCAGTATGTGCCCGCCGATCATATGCTCACCGGGGTGAAGGAAATCATCCGTTTCGATCAGAAGGTGCTCGAAGACCGTTTCCAGCTGAACGGTCGCAGCGGCATCACCAATGAGTTTCTGGGATATGCCTCACGCGGCGTTGAAGGCGGTGGTTTTCTCTATACCAATAAGGATACCATTTCCATCGGACTGGTACTTGGACTGAAGGATCTGCGTGAAAAGGGCATTAAACCCTACGACATCCTGAATGATTTCAAAGCCCATCCGGCGGTAGCCGATATGATTCAAGGCGGGGAGATCGTGGAGTACTCGGCGCATATCGTGAGCTCCGGCGATATGAAAGTGATGCCCAAAGAGATTTATTCCGATGGAGTACTGGTGGCCGGTGAAGCCGCCAATCTGCTGCTGAATGCCGGTAAGGCGATTCAGGGGATGGATTATGCGATGCGATCCGGAATTCTGGCGGCTGAAACCATCGCCAAAGCCCGGGAGAAAAATGATTTCTCCAAAGCGACGTTAAAGTCGTACAGAGACGCGCTCGAAGAAAGTTACGTGATGAAAGACCTGCGAACATTCCAGGATGCGGTGCATGTGCTGCACTCTCCTCAGATGTTCGAAAACGTCCCGAACCTGATTTGCGATTTCGGACGTCAGTTTTTCACCATCAAAAATGAGCCCACTAAGAAATCCCGCGAAATGCTTTTCGGAGCCATCAAACGGCATTCATCCTTCTGGGATCTGGCCAAACTGGGCTTTAAAGCAGGGAAATCATTATAGGGTATAGAGAGAAGTTAGAAGAGAGAAGTTAGAAGGGTGAAGTTAGACGGGTGAAATAATAAACATCCTAATTAAACAGGAGAGAAAATGATTCAACAAAGTCATAAAAATTCGAACATATATAAAATGAGCATAGAAATGGTAACTGAAGTTTACAATTTGACTAAAAAGTTTCCTGGTTCAGAAAAATACAATCTGACAAGTCAGCTACGCCGAGCAGCGGTTTCGATTCCATCGAATATTGCTGAAGGGTCCTCAAGAACTTCAAATGTTGAAAAAAAGCGATTCTATCAAATATCAAGGTCATCACTTGTTGAATTAGATACTCAATTTGAAATTGCACTAAAACTTAATTATTTGGATAGTGATGAGTTGATAAAGCTTTCAGATTTATCCCATCAGACTTTTGCAATGCTAACAAAAATGATGAAATAAAGATCTGATTCTCACGTCTCACTTTTCACTTCTTACTTCTTACTTCTTACTTTCTAACAAACACAGATTCAATGAAACTCACAGAACGCCTCGGGCTGGTTAGCTATCGAAATCAGAGTAAATCTGAAATCAAGCCGCATATTATTGTGGATACGGATATCTGTAATTCTACCTGTCCGCATAAATGTACAACCTGGGTTTGTCCGGCCAACTGCTATACCATGGATGATGCCGGTTTGGTCCACTTTCAGGTTGAGGACTGCATCGAATGCGGAACCTGCATGTATGCCTGTGATCAGGGTGCGGTTGACTGGAATTACCCGGATCCGGAAATAGGACGCGGAGTTACCTGGAACTTCGGATAAGAAAAGAAGCAGGCAGAACGGTACTGATTGGCCACAGTTTCAGTGTACACCCTGCTCCCAGATGGTACAGGCACCGGATTGTACGATTTTGCGGTCGGCCGTGGCCAGTTTGAGTCCTGCATAAGATGCGGTGGCCGCAATAAAACGATCGGCTGGGTCAGCATGAAAGCTCTCAGGCAACCTGTATGCCGATAAAACTACCTCCTCATGCACCGGAAGAATACTGATGATGTCGGCATCCCTGATCGCCTCCACCCACTCTTCAAAATCAATCTTCAATCTGATTTTACCCTTCCGGATCAGCAAATCAATTTCCCAGAAAGAAATCGCGGACACAAACAGGGTACCCGCCTCCGAAGCCTGAATGAATGCGGTGTCTTCGTCTTCCTTCAGCCTGTCGCTTTTCAGTAACCACCACAGCAGATAATGGGTGTCAAACAGGATCATGGGTATCCGAATCCAAATCAGAATCAGGTTCATTCACATGAAAGAAGAAGTCTTTCTCAGGGTCAATTTCCCCTTCAAAGGCGGCTTCTTGCGGGTCTAAACCTTCTGCAGAACCCAGGCTGCGCAGTTTTTTGAGTATTTCTTTTGTGGATTTCATGCTTCTTTCGCTCTCCAGCTCGTTCTGCAGGCTTTTGATAAACAATTCTTTAAGCGTGATGCCCTCCCGGGCAGCTTTCACTTTAACCTTTTTCATCAGGTCATCGGGAAGATCAATGGTTGTTCGCATAAAAACATATTAACATATTTATGCATGACTTTCAATCTCCCTTCTCCCTTCTCCCTTCTCCCTTCTCCCTACCCACTTATAAAATTTTAACAGCCTCCGATACGATTTTCTGCTTTTGAAAACGTATCTTTGGAAGCGGTTCCAATCAATAATAATTCATCACTTATGAGCATTCAAACACTTGAAAAAACCGGGCTGACCTTCGAACTGAATGAGGACCAGCAACTTATCCGGGACAGCATTAAAGATTTTGTAGAGCGTCACGTTGCGCCAACGGTAATGGAGAGAGACGCCAAAAAAGAATTCCCGCACGAACTGGTGAACATGCTGGGCGAAATCGGCATGCTGGGCACCTATCATGAAGAACAGTACGGCGGTGGCGGTACCGATATCGTCAGCTTTTGCCTGGTACTGGAAGAAATTGCACGATGGGACGCCTCACTGGCACTCACGGTAGCCTCACACACTTCACTGGGATCCGGACACATTGATGTTGCCGGTACCCATGAGCAGAAATTAAAGTATCTGCCCGATCTTACATCCGGCAAAAAACTGGGTGCCTGGTGCCTCACCGAGCCCGGTTCCGGTTCGGATGCATCCGGCATGAAAACCACAGCCGTAAAGCAGGGCGACAAATGGATCCTGAACGGTTCCAAGATTTTTATTACCCAGGGTTCTGTGGGCGATGTCTACGTTGTTCTCGCCAAAACTGATCCTGATAAGGGAACCAAAGGCATCAGCGCTTTCATCGTGGAAAGAGAGTGGGAAGGGGTCAAACCCGGCCCGCCCATGCACAAACTGGGCATGAACTCCTCTGACACCACCGAAGTGGTTTTCGAAAATGTGGAAGTACCTGAAGAAAATCTGCTGGGCGAACTCGGTCGCGGCTTCATCGACACCATGAAGGTGCTGGACGGCGGACGTATCGGCATCGGTGCCCTTTCCGTAGGCGTGGCCCGGGGGGCGCTCGAAGAATCCATGAAATATGCCATGGAGCGCAAGCAGTTCGGTACGGCCATCGGTAACTTCCAGGCCATCGAAACCAAACTGTCCAATATGGCTACTGAAATCGATGCCGCCCGATTCCTGGTTCACCGTGCAGCCTGGCTTAAAGACAACGGAAAGCCCTACACCATGGAAGCTTCCATGGCCAAGCTTTTTGCATCAGAGCTTTCTGTGCGCGCTTCGGTTGAAGCCATTCAGATCCACGGCGGTTATGGATATACCAAAGAGTATCACGTGGAGCGCTTCCTGCGCGATGCCAAACTGCTGGAAATCGGCGAAGGTACTTCCGAAGTACAGCGCATGATCATCTCCAGAGAATTGAAAAAGATGTATGCATAGGCGTGTCCGCCTCACCAATAAAAGTCATGCAGAACCCGGTTTTGCATGACTTTTTTTATTTTATTCATAGCAGAATCTAAACACCTTATCCATGCCGAAAAATCTCTTCAACATCGATGATGCTTACCTCTTCGAATCCGAACTGAATGAGGAAGACCGACTCATTATGGAAAGTGCCCGTGAGTACTGCCAGAATAAACTGGAACCCCGTGCTTTAAAAGGCAATACGGATGAGTATTTCGATATGGATATTGCCCGGGAAATGGGCGAAATGGGCCTGCTGGGTGTAACCATACCGGAAGCCTATGGCGGTTCGGATGCGAGCTACACCGCCTATGGACTCATCGCCCGCGAAGTGGAGCGGGTGGATTCCGGCTACCGCTCCTTCATGAGTGTACAGTCTTCCCTGGTGATGTATCCCATTTCCATCTTCGGGACCGAAGAACAGAAACAGCGCTTTCTGCCCAAGCTAGCTACCGGAGAGCTCATCGGCTGCTTCGGACTTACCGAACCCAATCACGGCTCCGATCCCGGATCCATGACCACCACCGCCCTGAAGGTGGATGGGGGCTGGAAACTGAATGGTGCCAAAATGTGGATCACCAATTCACCCATCGCGGATGTGGCGGTTGTCTGGGCCAAAGCCAAAGAGACCAAAAACGAGGAAGGTGAAATTCGGGGCTTCCTGGTTGAAAAAGGTATGGATGGCTTCAGCGCTCCGGCAACTAAATACAAGATGTCGCTGCGGGCTTCTTCTACCGGTGAGCTGGTCTTTGATGATGTCTTTGTTCCGGAAGAAAATGCATTCCCCGATATCCGCGGACTCAAAGGGCCCTTCATGTGTCTGAATTCGGCCCGTTACGGCATTGCATGGGGAACTGTAGGGGCTGCTGAGTTCTGTTATCAGCGGGCCCGAAATTATGTACTGGATCGTAAACAATTCGGCAAACCGCTGGCGGCCAATCAGCTGATTCAAACCAAACTGGCCAACATGCTCACCGATATCACGGCTATGCAGTGGCTGGCCTTCCGGCTGGGACAGCTCAAAGACGAAGGGCGGGATCATCCCACTATGACCTCTCTGGCTAAGCGCAACAACTGTGGCAAGGCGCTCGAAATTGCCCGCATCTCCCGCGATATGCATGGCGGGAATGGCATCGCCGGTGATTACCGGGTGATCCATCATGTGATGAATCTGGAATCCGTGAACACCTATGAAGGCACTTACGACATCCACGGCTTAATTCTGGGAAGAGAGATCACCGGAATTCAGGCTTTTGTTCCGAAGGGATGAGGAAACGTTTAATGTGAGACGTGAGGTGTGAGACTTTAATTAATTTCAAATTTCACATTTCAAATTCCATATTAATAACTCACTTCATCAACGTGAGCACGCCGTGAAAGCCATTCAGAACCATATTGGTGATTCCGCCGCCACCGGGATCATTGATATCGTACTTAAAATCACCGGCACCCATAAAGATATGATCAATATTGTGTTCGCGTGATGCGGCCAGGATTTCCTCCGCCGGATCCCCGATACGTATTTCCAGATTCGGGTCGTTCTTACCCAGAAGGATATCATCAAATGCGGCATGTGCCTCTTCCATAATAGCGGTGGCCTCCTGTTCAAAATCCCGGTCAGTAGCTACAACCAGAATGGTCACATTGGGCTGAGGACTAACGACTGTGCACTGATAAGCGGCCAGCCTTAATGCAGACATTGCATATTTAGTACCATAGGTGGCGATGAGCCAGTTTTTCGTAGGTCCCATTTTCTTAGCTCGGTATTCGTTTGATTGCCAACAGATGAATGTACTTTTGAAAACATTTTAAAACAAATACTTAATAATCTTTACAAGCATTTCAGCAGCCGTTCTTTTACCTTAGGCTCAACCTGAAATCAGCTCCCATGAAGTCAATCTACTGCGGAATACTCCTCCTGATTGCTTTCAACAGCAATCTTTTTGCTCAAACCATAAACCGGGAAGATCTGGTTTATGAACATGAAGGAAATGTATTGCGAGCTCGCATCATCAATCCGGAAACAGATGAACCCATTCCCTTTCTGGTATATGTAGGTGGTGATGAGGCTTTTGAATCCTACAACAAAGATTATTTCAATTTTCTGCAGCAGAATTTTGAGGATGTATTCCTGACTGAGGGAATCGGACTGTTTTACATCAACACCCGGGGAATAGACGGCTCGGATGGTCGCTGGCAGCGGGCAACATTCGAAGAGCGGGCTGAGGATGTGATCGAAGGGCTCGCCCTGCTTCGGTCCCGCAAAGAAGTGGATGTGAACCGTATTACTCTTTTTGGCCACGGAACCGGCGCTTATATAGCCCAGATTGTGGCAGCTGATGAGGATGAAAATATTGCCGCTCTTCTGAATCTGGCCGCCCCTGCCTTTGATTATCGAACCAGCCTGATGAATGCCTTTCATGGGGAATATGTGTGTGCCGGCATCGACAGTAGCCGGGCTATGGACAAAGCTCGACGTCAAACCAACTCCAGTCTGGGATGGGTAAATGCCTTCCCCATCATCAAGAAGTGGCGGCAGAGCAAAGTGAATAAAGATTTTGAAAACAAAGTTTACCTCAGCCGGCTGCTCATCCCCACTCTTTTTGTGTATGCTGAAAACGATGACGAAATCTATGGCAGCTGGTCGGTGGATTCACTCAGAACCCAGTTCAGAAACGACATCCCCGATTATTTCAGCATCGTCACCATCCCGGAGGCCAATCACTCATTCCGTGTGGCTGAAAACTGCTTTGAGGGCGACATCAACACCACTCCTTTTTCTGATATTTTCAGAACCGAAATTCGTAATTGGGTAATATCAGTACTCAAATAAGAGACTAAATTTATCAGACATGAATTTGATTGAGCATTACCAGCAAAATCTGGAAGAGTTTATTGCCTCCTTTATTGATATGCCCGCCAATCATTTCAATCAGAAACCGGAAGAAGGAAGCTGGTCTGTCGGGCAAGTGGTGGAACACATTTTCAGGTCTGAACTGGCTTCGACCCGCATACTGAATGGAAAAACCAAAACCCCGGATGAGCATTCTGATGAAAAGGCAGAATACATCCGCAGGCAGTTTACCGATCGAAAGAAAAAATTCACAGCCTTCGGTCCTATTGTTCCATCGGAGGACCCCAAAGATCCACAGGAATTAGCGGAAAAAATCAGGCAAAACAGAAAGAAACAGATTCAGCTGCTTGAAACGGCCGATTTAAATGAAATATGCCTGAACTTTGAACATCCTCTGTTTGGACTGATGAGCAGAAAAGAATGGATGGTATTCAATTCCACACACGCCAATCGCCATAAAGCTCAGATTTCAGACATCCGCAGCCAGTTGAATATCTAAGCCTCAAATTATGTGCTCTGGTCCAAGTGGACATTTGGATCAAGATTGGGATCGCTTCTTTGCAATTTATCGCATTCCACTCTTAGTTGTCATTCCACTTCAGTGGAATCCGAAGCACCTTGCAACCTCCCAATTGTAAACATTACTGCATTCAGGATTATGGTTCGCTAATTCTGCTTAAACAAGCTTTCCTCACCATATTTCAGTTCTGCCCTTTTTTAACTTTATTGACTCATGGAATTCGAAGAAATCATGCAGAAGCTGGAAGAACTGGGCAACGATCAGACTAAAAAAGTACTGATGCGTCATGGTGCCCGGGAACCTTTTTTTGGGGTAATAGTGGGTGATTTAAAACCCATACAGAAGAAAATCGGGAAAGACTACGAGCTTTCGCTTCGGCTTTATGATACCGGCAATTCAGATGCCATGTACCTGGGCGGGCTTATCGCGGATGAGAAAAAAATGAGCAGATCCGATCTGCAGCATTGGGCAGAAAAGGCCTACTGGTATATGATTACTGAGTACACTGTAGCCTGGATTGCCGCTGAATCGGGACATGGCTGGGATCTGAGCCTGGAGTGGATCGAGTCACCAAAAGAAAATATCGCCTCCGCCGGCTGGGCCACGTTAAGCAGTGTGGTTTCCATAACCAAAGCTGAAGAACTGAACATCCAAAAAATCAAAGCATTAATGAGTCGTGCTGCCGGTCATGTTCATGAAGATCAGAACAGAGTGAGTTATACCATGAACGGTTTTATCATTGCCGCTGGTGGTTTTATTCCTGAACTCACCCACTTGGCGCTGGATCTTGGCGATCAGGTTGGAAAAGTTAAAGTAAACATGGGAGAAACATCCTGCAGGGTCCCGGTAATCAAGGATTATCTGCAGAAAATGATGGAGCGTGACCGGATCGGTAAGACGAAGAAAATGGCTCGCTGCTAGTTCTTCAGGCTGCCATACTGCCGACACACCACTTTCATAGTTGTCATTCCACTTTAGTAGAATCCGAAGCACCTTGCAACTTCCCAGATTTAGATATCACCACACCCAGGATTGGCGGAGTGACAACAGGGGCATGCCGTATTTCTACGCTTCTGTAGTGCCGCTGGTATGCACATTCTGGCATTCTCTGGTCCATGTAGACACTTGAACCAGGTTTCCGATCACTTCAAACCTATCGGATCCTCAGTTTTTGCACCCGATCACCCACCACAATCTGATCCACCACATCCATCCCATCAACAACTTCACCAATCACTGTGTACAACCCGTTCAGGTGCCAGGCCGGCTGATGCATGATAAAAAACTGGCTTCCCTCTGTATCCCTACCGGCCGATGCAATACCCACCACCGCCCGATTATAAGTCAGCTCTGAAGCTTCTGTTGGTATCACATAATCCGGACCGCCCCAGCCTAAACCTGTTTCAATATCACCGCCCTGAATTACGAAATTCTGCACCACCCGGTGAAAGGCCACATCGTCATAGTACCCTTCTGCTGCCAGACTGTCTATTCCGGAGATGGTGGCCGGGGCAAGATGGGGAAAAAGACGGATTCTGATTTCGCCCAGATCGGTTTGGAGACGCATTTCAGGCTCCGGTCCCAGGCGGGCCAGCCTCTTCCAGTCCGATTGTAGAAATTCCCTTTTACTTACTGTACCCCCCTCAATATCCCAGCCCTGATCGAGGAAGGTATTATTCAAAGTTTCGTTGCCCATGGCTGCAAGGGAATCAATCAGGCTGGCTGCCCGTTCTGGAAACCGGTCTCTAAGCAATCCACCGTAAAACTGATACACTTCGATATCGGCCGGTAAAGCAAATCGGCTCAGCATATCTTCCAGCAGGCCGTATTCAAAGTCAGGCAATACCTGCTTATCCGACAGCAGCCCGGTCACACTCAAAACCTGCGCCCGGTTTCCCTGCTCCATGATCACATAAACACATTCCTGCACCTCTTCCAGATACTCTTCCTGAACATCCGGCGAAAGATTATTCCACCAGCCGGTCAATGCATTACCGGCCATAAAAAATTTCAGCTCATCATTGCGAAGCTCATCCCATTCCTCTCCGCTGCAGGTCAGCGGCATCTTTTCCGAATCGCTAAAACGCCGGATATCCAGTACCTGCTGAAAGTAATAGGGGTTTTGGTTCGCCAGTGCATTAATCACTTCCATATCCCCTTGCCAGACACCCAGTGCTGCCAGGCTACGAGCAGCTTCCAGGCGCACAATATCATCTGCAGCTTCATCGGTAAATAAATCCTGCATAGCCGCTATCAGCTTCCCACCCTCTCTCATCAGACTATCATTAGCCGCTACGCGCTGCAGAGCGTGAACCACTACTGACCGGTTCGAATGATTCAGAATTCCAGTCAACGAAGCCTCCGATGCCGGATTCAGATCTCGTGAGGTAAGCTGATTTACAAGTTCAACAGCCAATGCACTGCTGGAACTATCAATTACCGGAGAATTCAGTTTTTCCAGAATGAAATCACTGTGATTATGCATCAGGATGCGAATCAGGTTCACCTTCAAATCAACGCCTGCAGAATCCCATCGCTGCATCAGTTCCCCTGAAAAATCAAGTGGTGGAATCTTTCGCCCTCTGAAATAGCCATAGAGATAGCGATTCAGCAGATTCGGATCCTTAACATTCAGCATATTAGCCGTCAGCTCTTTCAGGCTTTCCCCATTCAGGTTAAAACGCACCATGAGTCGCCCGATGGCCAGCGCCGCTTCCCCTTCAAAGTTGCTGCCGCGTATGCTGTTCATATTTTCAGCCAGAAAAAGGAGGCTCTGCCTGTTCCCGCTTCGGCCCAGCACCTTAACAATACCCGCTCTGAGTTCAGGCGATTTTTTAAAATCTTCCTGCAGCTTCGCTAACTGTTCATCCGTCAGTGTTTTGGTGCTCAGTGCGGTCCATGCGAGGTCGGTATTGGCCTGCTTCACTTTTTCGATGAAGCCATCCATCCCATTTACCGGTGTACTGATCAGGGCACGCCATGCCTGTTCAGAAACTGCTGCTGTTGTATCATAAGTAAAGGCGATCAGGGCGCGGTCGTTGCGCTCATACACGGCTTTATACAATTCCGGGTACTCATTAAGCATAAGCTGCTGATGCCCGGAATCTACCGGCTGACATCCCACAAAAGAAAACAGCAAAAACAGGAACAGGTTTATCTTGTACATACATTTTACACATTCAGTATTGAAGTTCAGGATTTTTCTCCGTTTCTTACACATATATTACACATTAATATCATCGATATGGATAGTGCCCAGCTGACCCGTAAACAAAAGGAATTTTTTCATTTCATCACAGCCTATAAAAAGGAGCATGATGTCTGGCCCACCTACCGGGAGATTGCCGATTATTTTGGCTATAAATCCCCCAACAGCGTAACCCAGAATATTCAGGCCCTGCTGAAAAAGGGCTATCTGGTCAAGAAGAATGACGAAGAATACGATTTGCCCCCACAGAAAAAACAGGAATTTATGGGGGATGATGATGCGCTGGGTATACCCGTACGGGGACTTATTGCTGCCGGTTTTCTGCAGGAAGCCGTCGAAGCCGACCTGGGTCGAATCACCATGGAAACCCTCTTTCCCAAACTGGACCGTTTATTTGCACTCAGAGTTTCCGGAATGAGCATGAAGAATGCGGGCATTCTGGACGGTGATTTTGTTTTGCTGATGGATACCGACATTAAAGACGGGGACATCGGTGCAGTTCTCTACAATGGCGAAACCAGCTTAAAGAAAATATTCCTGAATCAGGATGGCCTGCGCCTGGAACCAGCCAACGAAGAATATGATGATATTGTAATCGAACCCGATGTATTTGAGGAAGTGCGTATCATCGGGAAATATGTGGGCCATGTTAACCGGAGCGGCTTCCAGAAAGTAGCCTGATCGGCTTAGATTTTACGGTTATATAGACCGTCAAAAATCGTCTGCCAGGTTTTCCCCCCATCGGCGGATTGCTCCCATACCTGATTCACCCGGTTCCGATTGATGTGGTAAAAACTCAGCTTGTTCAGGACCTCGCTCCCATTGGGACCCCTGGTCACAGCAGTATAATACATGGCCTTATCTTCAGCACTATAGCTGCCTGAAAATTCTATGGGCTGACCGCGGTTATCAATCCACTTCTGCACCCATTCACCGGTTTCTCTATTGTAGTAGTTCAGGCTCTTACCTGTAAATGCCCCCTGTGCACTGTACCAGTTTTCGAAAATCACGCAGCCATCCAGGATAAGTTCAATTTTACTCTGACCCAGCGGCTGACCCTGTTTTGAAATTACATCCCATTCTCCAATCCAGAAGTCAAACTGCCGATATTCAGGCTGTGCATAACAGGGTTTGGGATTTTGTGCCTGCTGTGCTTGTACAGATCCCATAAACGCAAGTACCAGAAATATTCCAGAGAAAAGAAATCTCATTTTGAATCCCGGCTCTTCAGTTTGCCTGTAGCATCTTTGCGGGCTTCATGGAGCTGGGAGTCTTTGATCCAGGCACGACCACCGTCATGCTGAAGTCTTTTATAGTTTTTCATCATTTTGGCCTGCTGATGTAAATCGGGTAACTTCTTCATGATCAGTCTGTTTTAAATTAAATGAGTTCATGTTTTCCACGGAATATTCGGAAATATAGGGATTTGTTTCACTTTGTTTTAAGCGGGATAAGGTTTATCTTTGGAGTCTTTCGAAAAAACTGAAGAAATTAAATTAAGTACCATGTACGCTATTGTTGAAATCGGCGGTCATCAGTACCGGGTCTCCAAAGACGACGTGCTTTTTGTGGATAAGCAAAACAGCGACAAAAAAAGTCTGTCTTTCGACAAAGTCCTTCTCGTAAAGGATGACAAAGGTAATGTAAGTGTCGGCACCCCAACGGTTGAGGGCTATACTGTGAGCGCCACCCTGCTTGAAGATGTAAAGGCAGATAAGATTATCGTTTTTAAGAAAAAACGACGTAAAGGCTATAGAGTGAAGAACGGCCACCGCCAGCAACTGTCACAAATCAAAATTGACAAGATCGCGGCTAAAGCCAAAAAAGCGGCTCCCAAAAAAGCGGCAAGCAAGGCAGTCGATGCTGATAATAAAGAAGAAACCAAAGACGCATAACTAGAGAAAAATGGCACATAAGAAAGGACAAGGTTCTACCAGAAACGGCCGTGATTCAGAATCCAAGCGACTTGGCGTAAAGCGCTTTGGTGGAGAATTTGTACGTGCCGGCGGAATTATTGTACGTCAGAGAGGCACTAAATATCATCCCGGACTTAATGTAGGTCGCGGTGGGGATGATACTCTGTTCGCCACCACTGACGGTACCGTAACCTTCCGCACCCGCAAGGGCGGACGCAAGCTGGTTAATGTTGAACCGGCTGAGTAAGCACTGAATTTTTATTTGAAAAGCCTTAATTCCCAACGGAGTTAAGGCTTTTTTTATAGCTTAGAGCCATGAATCACTATCGAATTGAAGGTAAAGCCGGTGAGCAGCCGGTGCGCAGCATCTACGGTATCGGCCGCAACTATGCCGCACATGCCGAAGAACTGAATAATCCGGTTCCCGGAAAGCCTATTATTTTCCTGAAACCGCTGAGCTCACTTTGCTACAATGGGGATACGGTGTTTATCCCCAAACTGAGTGACGATGTACATCATGAGGTGGAGTTATTGCTGTCGATCGGGAAAAAAGGCCGTGACATCTCCCGCGAGGAGGCCTTTGATTTTATTGAAGGCGCAGGACTGGTAATCGACTTTACCGCCCGTGATCTTCAGGCCGAGGCCGCCAGGAATGGACACCCCTGGACGGTAGCCAAAGGCTTTGACACCTTTACAGCCATCAGCGATTTGAAACCTGCATCAGCCTACAAAAACCTGCAGGATATTGATCTCGAACTCCGGGTCAATGATGAGGTTCGTCAACAGGATTCCACATCGCTTATGCTCTTCCCTATTTCGGATGTTATATATCACCTCAGTCAGGTGGTAACCCTGCAACCCGGCGACCTGATCATGACCGGAACTCCCAAAGGGGTAGCGGCCATAGCGGAGGGCGATCGAATCACCGCATCGTTGGGCGGGGAACAATTGCTGGATCTGCATGTAGCTAAGGCATGAAAAAATTCTTGCTCTTACTGTTGTTCACTATCCTTCCTGCGGCCCTTTCTGCTCAGGAACAGGATTACCTATGGCCGACTTCAGCCAGCAACTTTCTGAGCTCCACATTCGGAGAAACCCGGACCGCGCATTTTCATGCTGGACTGGATATTAAAACCTGGGGGCGGGAAGGCTATGATGTTTATGCTACGAAAGATGGATATGTGCAGCGTATTGGCATCAGTGCCCGGGGTTATGGCAAGGTGATTTACCTGATGCATGAAGACAGCTCTTATTCCCTCTATGCCCACCTTCAGAGTTTCAGTGATCCCATTCAGGCCTATGCTGATTCCATCCGATTACAGGACTTCCGTTTTGAACTGGACCATGTGTTGCCTGAAAACCGCATCAAAGTGAAACAGGGGGATGTGATCGGAATCAGCGGATCCAGCGGGATCGGCCCGCCCCATCTGCATTTTGAAATCCGCCGCCCCAACGAAAATCCCTTTAATGCACTCAGTACCAACTTGAAGGTTCAGGATAACCGTCCGCCAGTTATGCACTCTTTGCTGGTAGAACCCCTGTCGAACCATACCCGCATTGAAGCTGATTTCAAACCCCGGATTTTACGGCCCGAATGGAATAAAAAAGGCTATTTCGATTTCGGTGAAATTACTTTTACGGGTGATGTTGGCCTTGCTCTGGACGTTTATGATGAAGCTGATGAAGTGTACAATAAATACGCTGCCTATGAGCTGCTCCTGCTCTCCGGGAGCGACACTCTTTTTCACTCCCGCCTGGATGAATACGATTATGAACACTCCAGCGACATGTTCCTGGACCGGACTATGGATCCGAATACCGGTCGACGAAGATTCCAGAGACTCTATTATCAGCCTGCTCTGGAGGTGGCTTTTGCAAAGCCTGAATTTTGCGGCTGCCTGCCGGATTCAGGCTACATCGACCTGACCCTTATCGCAAAAGATTATTACGAAAACACCACAAAAGGTCGTATTCGCCTGATCAGAGCAGAGGATGAAATGATTTTCAACTCAACTGCCCGAATTTTGAATGAAAAACTGCTGCAGCAAGGCGTTTGGGGAGATAACTGGATCAACACAGGCATGGGCTACATACATTTTGGTTTTCACATCTCTGATCCCTTTAACCCTACCCTGAATCCCTATGATTCGACCCGCGTTAAACTGCTTAGGAATAAAGAGGGCACTGAATTCCTGCTTTGGGAGGCAAAACCCGACTCGGGGCTGGTTCTTCATTCAGCGGATCATAAATTTACCCTTCGATTTGATCCCGGTACCTATTTTAAATACAGGATCAGTCTGATGCCCTTCTGGAATCATGGGCGGCCCGTTAATGAGCTCATGCTCTATCCTCAGGATTACATCAGCAAAAACAAATTCACCATCGAATACTATATCGACGAGAATGAAGCTTATGCTGATCAGCTTGCCCTCTTTAAATACAATCGCTTTAAGGATCGATGGGAGTTTTTTGATGCGGAACGGGTGGGCAACACCCTCATCGGCAGAAATAATGAATTCGGACTGTATAAAGCCCTTCCCGATACCCTCCCACCCGAGATCGGCAAGGCTGATATATTCCGCAATGAATCCGGTCAATGGCTGATCAGGCTTGAGGTCACCGACGAAGGTACCGGCATTCGTTACCAAAGAGCGGTGATGAAAGTTAACGGACAGCAGGGTATCGCAGAATACGACAAGGAAGACGACTATCTGATTTACTATCACCCCGATTTTATCCCAAAAAAATCAAACAGGCTTGAGGTAGAAATCGGGGATCATGTAGGGAACACATCCACTGTTGTGCTGGATGTGAACTATTCAGCCGCTCAGAGGTGAGCAATACAGCTGATTTCAACCATTACGTTTTTTGGCAGTGTTTTTACCGCAACCGTTTCTCTTGCGGGCGGGTCACTTTCGAAGTAGGATCCATACACTTCGTTCACAAATCCGAAATTGCTCATATCACTGAGAAAAATAGAGCACTTCAACACCTTGTCGAAGGAAGTTCCGGCTTCACGCAGTACCGCTGAGAGATTCTTCATTACCTGTTCGGCTTGCTCACTGGCCGTTTCGCCTACAATCTCCATGGTATCAGGGTCGAGTGGAATCTGCCCGGAGCAGTACAACATGCCATCATGGATTACGGCCTGACTGTAGGGCCCTATGGCTTTGGGAGCGTATTCAGTATGTACAATTTTCTTCATTTTTGGCCTTATTGGGTTTGAAATTAGTGTTTACTCACCTGACTGCTGTTATTGCAGGTAGTGTATGATATCTTTAATTTGTAAATCTAAACATTTTAAACTCTTCAAATACACTGAGAATTATGAAAAAGGGAATATTTGGGATCCTGTCTTTTGTTATGATTGCCGCTTTAGTAGTAAACTGCGGCCCCGGAGGTAATCCATTTGTATCGCAAGTTAAGGATGGTATTGGAGCCAGAGATTATGATACTGCACTGGCTGCAACCGACTCCATTCTGGCTCAGAATCCAAACTCACCACTGGCCTATTATTACAAGGGTGAGGTTTATGTAAACAAAGCCAATCGCAACACCGAGATTGGTGCACGCGAAGCTGACTACGAAACTGCTCATGAAAATTACACCAAAGCCCTGGAATTAAACGCCGATCTGCCGGAAGAAGAAAAAGTGGGCGAGGTAAATGATGCCGACAAAAAAATGAAATACTACTGGGGGCAGGAGCACAATGCCGCCATCAATATCGCTACCGATGATTCACTGGGTACCGATCCCGCATCACTATCAACTGCTGCCGATCACCTGAGAAATGCCATCGCCATCAATCCGGACAGTACCTTTTCTTATGAAGTACTGGCTGAGGTTTACCGACGACTTGAGCAGTATGAAGAAGGTGCCAAGTACATGCAGATGGCCGTTGATAAGAAAAACCCTGCAAGCCCTGAAGATTACAACCGTCTTTCTGTCTTCTATTCTATTTCCGGACAGAACGCAGAAAACGTGGCTACCCTTGAAGAAGCACTGGAACTTTATCCTGACAGTGTGAATCTGGTTCAGAAAATGGCCGATGCTTACATGACTGCAGGACAGAGTGAAGATGCCATCAATATTCTTTATAAGCTGATTGAGGGTGACGAAGGAAACCTTCAGTACCACCTGGTTGTGGGCACCCAGCTTTATCAGGCTGCACTGAAAATGACAGAAAGCGAAACCCCGGATTCTGTAAAAATTGCTGACTTTACTGGCAAAGCAGAAAAAGAACTCACCTACGTACTTGAAAAAGATCCGGAGTCGGTAGTAGCCCTGAATACACTGGCCATTATGTACCAGAATAAAGCTGCTGCTTTGTTTGAGGATAGAAATGCTGAACCGGATAATGCCAAAGCAAATGAAATCGACAAGCAGGCTAAAGATGTGCTTGCCGTAGCTGCCGGTTATTACGAAAGAGCGGTTGAGCTTGTGCCCGAAGAAGAACAAAAGGCATACTGGGAAACACTCTTCAGAGTTTACACTACTCTCGACTGGGTTGAGAAGCGTGATGAGGCTATGAAAAAAGCCGGCTTTTAAAACCAACGGACTTAATATGAAAATCCAATCTTTTACCCGATTTGCAAGCCTGCTGCTTGCAGTCGGGTTTTTTGTTAGCTGCGCCGGCTCTAAAGGCCCCACTATTGATGAACTTACGCAACAAGGCCAGTATGATCTGGCTGTACAGAAACTGGATGAACAGATTTCTGAAGCTTCCGATGAGGAAAAAGCACCTCTTTATCTGCGAAAAACACGCATTTTAGGACAATGGGCAGAGGCTATACCTGCTGCCTCCGAAAGAGACAGTGTTTATCGGGTAATGCGATCAACCGTTACCGAGGGCCGCTCATTTACCACCGACCGCGACCTGAATGCACAGTTTCTGAATGAAGTGGATCAGAACTGGAATCGGGAATATGAAGCGGGTATCGACAGCTACGAGGATGAATCGGCAGGAACCCGCTTTTCTTCTGCAATTGCCCACTTTGATAATGCCATCCTGCTCGATCAGGGCCGGTTGAGTGCCTACCGCTCCAAATCGGTTGCCCAGCTCGAGGCAGGTGAAACATCCGATGCACTCACCACCCTTGAAAGCGGTGTTGCCGCAGCTTCCGATGTGCCTCAGGATGTTTACAAAGACCTGGCATTTCTGTACCTGAAAAACAATGATACTGAAGCTGCTTTTGAGAATTATGATCGTGCCGGAGTGGATATTGTAAATGACCGATCGGTAGCCTACACTTTCGTAAATGCACTGATTCGTGAGCAGAAGCATGAAGATGCCGTTACTTTGCTGGAATCACTGGTTGATCTGAATCCCAGTGACGCTCAGCTGAGAGGGGTTTATGGAACTGAACTTTTTATCCTGACCAGCGAAATTGCCAATGACCTGAAAGCCGCTTATCAGCAGAATGACAACAGCCTGAGTGCCCAGCTTCGTTTTGAACTGGAGGGCAACGGCGAACTGGCCGAGAACAACCTGGTAGCTGCCTATCAGCTGGATAAAGAAAATCCGGATAATGTGGAAAGCCTGGCGGTATTCTATAACAACCTTTCGGCTGAATATCTGGAACTGGCTGAAGTCGCCTTCGATGAAGATAAATCCGGAATGAGAACCAAGGCGATGGCGTTAGGGAGCTTTGCCCTCAATTACTATGAAGAGTTACTGGATATGAAACCCGATGATGCTGAAATACAGCAAAAAGTCGAGACCTTGAAAAAGCTCTTCCAAAAGTAAAACTTTTCATCTCTTATGAAATTTAATACCAAGGCCATCCATGCCGGACAAAAGGTCGAAGAGACCTCCGGCGCGGTGATGCCTCCCATCTTCCAGACTTCAACCTACGCCCAGGAAGCACCCAATGTACACCAGGGTTACGATTATGCCCGCGTTGGGAATCCCACCCGTACCGCACTTGAAAAACTAATTGCCGGACTTGAAAATGCCGATGAGTGTGCCTGTTTCGCCAGTGGTGTCGCGGCTATGGATGCATTGATGAAAATGTTTCGTCCCGGTGACCATGTAGTTTCAACCAACGATTTGTATGGTGGCTCCTACCGATTGTTCACAAAGGTATTTGAGCCCTATGGCATCACCTTCAGTTTTGTGGATATGACCGATATGCAGAATATCGAGGATGCCATTACTGAAAATACCAAACTGATCTGGATTGAGACTCCCACCAACCCACTGCTCCGTGTGGTTGATATCAAGGCCATTACGGATGTGGCTAAAGCGCACGATATCCTGACGGTGGTAGACAATACCTTTGCATCCCCCTATCTGCAGCGTCCGCTGGATCTGGGCGCGGATGCCGTTCTGCATTCAGCAACCAAATACCTGGGTGGTCATTCTGACGTCATACACGGAGCCATCGCCTCCTCACACAAGGAAATCATGGAAAACCTCCGTTTTCAGGTGAAAAGCACCGGTGCAGTACCAGGTCCTATGGATTGCTACCTCACCTTGAGGGGCATCAAAACGCTGGCTGTAAGAGTACAGCGTTCGGTTGATAATGCTATGAGAATAGCGGAATTCCTGGATCAGCATCCTAAGGTAGGAAAGGTGAACTATCCGGGACTTAAAGCCCATCCTCAGCATGAACTTGCTGCAAGGCAGATGGATGGTTTCGGTGCCATGCTTTCATTTACATTGAAAGATAACAGCACGGAAGCGGCCATTAAATTCATGCAGAGCACTAAGATTTTCACCCTGGCTGAGAGTCTTGGCGGTGTGGAATCCCTGATCAGCAATCCGGCTACCATGACCCATGGTTCCATCCCAAAATTTGAAAGGGAAAAAGCCGGTTTAAGTGATTCCCTGATCCGCATCTCCGTTGGCATTGAAGACGCTGACGACCTGATTCAGGACCTGGATCAGGCATTCTGATCTACTCATTTTTTTGCGCATTCCGAAAAGCGCTTCCATCAAACAAAAAAACGATCTGATATGAAAGAAGTTGTTATTGTTGAAGCTAAACGAACTCCCATCGGCGCCTTCGGAGGCAGTCTTGCCTCATTTTCCGCGCCAGAACTGGGCTCCATGGCAATAATCGAAGTCATTAAACGTGCCGGCATCAAACCGGATGATGTACAGGAAGTGGTGATGGGTAATGTACTTTCAGCCGGTGTGGGTCAGGCTCCCGCCCGGCAGGCTGCTCTTAAAGCCGGACTTTCGGAAAAAACACCATCCACAACGGTTAACAAAGTGTGCGCATCCGGGATGAAAGCCATTATGGTAGCCATGGACCAGATCGGGCTGGGACAAAACGATATCATGGTTGCCGGTGGCATGGAAAGCATGAGCAATGTGCCTTTTTACCTGCCCAAACAACGCTGGGGGGCCAAATACGGCAATACTGAAGTTGTTGATGGCATCGTCCATGATGGCCTCTGGGATGTTTACAATAAGTTTCTGATGGGTAATGCCGCTGAAATCTGTGCAAAAGAGTGCAACATCAGTCGTGAAGCGCAGGATGAGTTTGCCATCGAAAGCTATAAAAGAGCAATCCAAGCCACTGAAAAAGGCTGGTTCAAGGATGAGATGATCGAGGTCAAAATCACCGATCGCAAAGGGAATGTTAGCATGGTGAATACGGATGAAGAACTCGGGAAAGTGAACTTCGACAAGATTCCAGGCCTTCGTCCGGTTTTCGACAAGGAGGGAACCGTAACGGCAGCCAACGCCAGCAGCCTCAACGATGGTGCCGCTGCAGTTCTGCTGATGTCGGCTGATAAAGCAAAAGAACTTGGACTTAGCCCCATCGCCAGACTCAAAAGCCACGGATCGGCAGCCAAAGCTCCGGAGTGGTTCACTACAGCTCCATCTGATGCCATTCCGGTTGCACTCAAACGGGCCGAACTAGAAGTATCAGACATCGATCTTTTCGAGATCAACGAAGCCTTTTCCGTTGTTTCTATTGCAAATAACCAGATTCTGGAGCTGGATCCTGAAAAAGTGGATATCCACGGAGGAGCCGTTTCTCTGGGGCACCCAATCGGTACCTCCGGTGCGCGTATCGTAGTAACCCTGCTGAATGCCTTGAAGCGTACCGGAAAAAGCCTGGGCTGTGCCGGTATCTGCAATGGCGGCGGGGGTGCTTCCGCACTGGTTGTGGAGATGCTTTAAATTAATGGATATGCCCCCTATGCTATGATTGGGGGCATTTTTATTTACTCACATATTGACATTTACCTCAACAGAGGCTATTCTTCGTATAGAAACAAAAACCAATCTCGCTTATATCTCGAAACGCTACTATTCATTCAATTTTAACTAAGCAGAACAACTGTTCTCTGCATTGATCGAGATAACACTTTACTAATCATTCATTTAAAGCCCTAAGTACGCCTATCACACATCGCTACTGAATTGTAATTTTTATTCATTTAGCAGCATCGATTGATGTTTAACCGCAAGGTATTTACCGGTTTTTGGCTGGCACTCACACTCCTGTTTACGGGTGAAGTACTGCTTGCTCAGAAGCTCGAACTCACGTTCGAAAATGCATCCTTCAAGGAGTATGTGCTGAACAATGACAGTTCGGATGTAGCGCCTGCCTTTGAGCTTATCGCAGACTACAATCCCGGTAGTGTTGTATTTCAGATCATTGAACAGAATGTGAGCCGTGTTAAGTTTCCGGATAATCTTTCATCCCTCCGTGAAGCCCACAATCTTTCTGTGAATACTCCGCTCATCGAACAGATGCGCCCGGGTACGGCCAAGGGACGCAGTGTAATCTCATTACGCGTACATGCTTCCCGAATCGACAGTGTAAATCAACAGCTTCAGATAACCCGATATCTCAAATTCAGGGTTTTCAAACAATCCGGGACCCGACAGGCCAGCTTAAGAAATCGCAAAGCAGTGCAAAATCACCCGCTGGCTACCGGAACCTGGTATCGCATACCCGTGAATCGGGATGGCATTCATCAGCTTGATTCTGAATACCTGGAAGCGCTGGGGCTCGACCTTGATAATCTGGATCCGCGAAATCTGCAGCTCTGGGGAACCAATGGTTTTGAAATCCCAAGACCCAATAATGCACCGAGAGTAGCTTTTCAGCAGATTCCGGTACTGGTAGAGGGGGAATCGGATGGTTCTTTCGATGCGGGTGACCGTCTACTCTTCTATGGCGATGACACCAGTCAACTTTTCTGGGATGATGTAAACAATCGCTATTTCCCGGAGGTACATCCTTATTCTGAACAAAACTATTACTTCCTGACGGTAGGAGCACTGCCTGGCTTCCGTCTGAATGAAAGTAACAATGGCCTTATTCCATCCCGCACTATAACCGATTTTCAGGATCTGATCTGGATTGAAGAAGAAATTCAAAAAGCCGACTCCCGTCTGAAATCCGGTCGCGAATGGCTAGGCGAGGCCTTCACAGCTGCTGAAAACGGTGTGTTTAAGTCCGTACTTCGCGATACCCTTCCGGGAACCATACCAACCCAGCAAATTACCCTTTTCGCGAATCTAGTGGGCCGCTCCCTTGAGCTTATGAGCTTTGACTTACGTGTGAACGAAACCGACGCCGGATCGGTCACCATCTCCCCAATTTTTGATTACAGTTCTGAGGAAGGCGCTGCAGCAAACTCACGCGGACTTATCAACCGGCCGATATTGAGTACAGACAATGGAATCATCAATGTAGAAGCCCGCATCAACCACAATGAGGAAAACAGCGAAGGTTTCATAGACTGGATTCGCCTTTATCTGAACCGATCACTTACCGCCAAAAACGACTACCTCTTTTTCTATGCCCCATCCGATGGAGATATTTCAACCATTGGTTCCTACCGTCTGGGCGGTTTCCAGGACAATCCACTGGTGATGGAAGTGAGCACGCCGGAATCACCCCGCCTGTTATCACACACGTTTTCCGGTGGTAATGTGACCTTCAATTATAATACCCGGCCTGAAAATATTTTCGTGGCTCAGAGCCGCTTCTTCACACCAGCAGCAGGCAGCACAGTTGATAACCAGAACCTGACCGGCGAAACGGCCTATCCAGATTATATCATCATTACTTCAGAGCGTTTTCTGGATGTAGCCGGTGAACTGGCACAGTATCGTGCTCAACATGACGGTCTGACACCGGTAGTGGCAACCCAAAACCAGATCTTTAACGAATTTTCGTCCGGCAAAACCGACATCACGGCAATCAGGGATTACATTAAAATGTTCTATGACCATGCACTGGCCGACGGTCAGCCCACTCCCCGATACCTGCTGCTTTTCGGAAATACCACCTACGATTACAAAGGCCTCATCCCCAATGCATTAACCAATGATGTGGTAACCTACCAGAGTCAGTCGTCCCTTTTCCGAACCAATACCTTTGCTACTGACGATTATTTCGGCACCCTGGATGATAATGAAGGCGACCCGACGGAGAGCAATACATCTGACCGTATCGACCTGGGAATAGGACGTATTCCGGCTGAAACCCGGGCTGAAGCCCGAACCATGCTGGAAAAAATCATTGCTTATGATAATGCTCAGGAAGAATCAGACTGGCAGAACCTGATTACCTTTGCAGCGGATGATGATTTCCCGGATATCGAACGTAACCGCGATTTGCATGTACTGAATGCCGAAGGCACCCTGATCCGAATGGCCGCCGATGATGCATCCATCCGGTTTAAGCGCATTTACCTCTTTTCCTATCCGGAAGAGACAACAGGAGCCGGCCGGCAGGTACCGCAGGCTTCGCAGGATCTGGTGAACACCATCAATCAGGGTACCCTTCTGGTCAATTACTCTGGTCATGGCAATGAGCAGGTGCTCTCAGATGAGGAATTTTATGTGTCTGGTTTTAATGATCTTTTTACCAACTCCGACCGGCTTACCATTTTCGTAACCGCCACCTGCCAGTTCGGCCGCTATGATGATTCAGACGAACAATCCGGAGCGGAGCGGCTCATATTTAATCCCAATGGCGGAGCTATCGCCTCCTTTACCACTACACGGGTCGTGTTCACGGGTTCCAATATCTCAAACAGCAACAATTTTGGTCTTAACATTGCCCTTTCTCAGCAGCTTACCGGCCGGGATGATGAGGGCAAGCCATTGAGGCTGGGCGACATCTATTTCCGTACCAAAAACACCAGCGTGGGTGGTACCCGTAATACCCGAAAATTCATTCTGCTGGGTGATCCGGCAAGCAGGCTGAGGCTTCCTGACGAAGAAGCAACCATCACTGCCATAAACGGTGACTCCAATTTTGAGAACAACGATTCCCTTCGAATTCGCGCCCTCGATCTGGTTCAGCTGAATGGCGAAGTCCGGGATGGTCAGGGTGCCCGCCTTACCGATTTTAACGGCAGCATGTGGGTTACCGTGTTTGATGCACCGCGTGTCGTCAGCCTGCCCGATCGCAGCTGGGTACTGGAAGACCGCTGCTTCCTGGACGACTGCCAGTATGAGACCCAGAATGATCTCATTTTTAAGGGGCGTACCCGCGTGAATAATGGCGAATACCAGATACAGTTTGTAGTACCCAAGGATATCAGTTATTCGGATGAGGAGGGTCGCATTCTCCTCTTCGGAAGCAGTGAAGAAGCCACCTCGGGTGGCGTATATCGGAACATTGTATTTAACGGCATCAACCCTGATGCACAAAACGACGGTGAAGGTCCGCAGCTGGACGTTTATCTCAACGATCCTTCTTTCGTGAACGGTAACCTGGTTGGGGACAAGCCATCCTTGATCGTCGAACTCAATGATGAAACAGGCATAAACACTACAGGAACAGGAGTAGGGCATGAAATAATAGCTACTATCGATACACAACCTCAACAAACAATCGTACTCAACCCCTTCTATGAAGGAAACCTCGATGACTTTACGGGGGGACGTATCGAGTATCCTCTGGACGAATTGCCGGAGGGTAACTATACGCTAACCGTTCGAGCGTGGGATGTTCAGAATAATCCTTCTGAACAATCTATTCAGTTCGAAGTGGCATCGGCACAGGATTTAAGTATCCGGAATGTATACAACTATCCGAACCCGATGAACAACCGAACTGCATTCACTTTCGAACATAATCAGCCCGGTAATCCGTTAGACATATCCATAAGGATATTTACACTCAGCGGAAGACCGGTGCAACAGTTAAACCAAACCATTCTAACCAACAGTAGTTATGCCACTATTTCATGGAATGGCCGTGACCGGGATAATGATCGCCTGGGTAACGGTACTTATCTTTATGTGCTTAGGGTTGCAACAGATACCCCCGAAGGAAGACAAGTCACTGAAAAAATCGAAAAACTCGTAATTATCCGTTAAATACCTAATAAAATCGTATATTTTCCCCCTTTAATTTTTGAGAAGTATGAATAGAATAAATCACTTATTAGCAGTTTTTGTGATGTGCCTGGTACCGCTGAGCGCGAGTGCCCAGGTTGGGATCACAGGTGTTCCCTTCCTGCAGATTGAACCTGATTCACGTGGTGCCGGAATGGGTAACACAGGCGTGGCTCTGGCCGATAACGCCGCAGCCCTTTTCTGGAATCCTGCCGGGCTGGCTTTCCAGCGTGGCTCTCAGGTGAGTATCACACACTCTAACTGGTTGCCTAATTTCAATGTTGGTCTGTTCTATGACTACCTGGTGGGCAAAACCTACATCGATGGAATCGGAACCGTAGGTGCTCACATTACCTATCTCAATTTGGGTGAACAATTCCAGACTGCCGAATCCAGCTCTGAGGTCATTAACCGTTTCCGTTCTTATGAACTGGCAGCGGGACTATCTTATGGATTCGAAATCAACAAAAACTTTGCGGTAGGAACCGGGTTCCGTTATATCTACTCCTCTCTTGCAGATGGTGTGGTTGGCGGTGCAGCCGGAGCCGTTGGTGCCCAGGAAATCAATCCGGGTTCCAGCGTGGGCGTTGACCTTGCTTTCCTGTATCGCACTGATGATTTCAACCTTGGAAGCCGACGAGCTCAGTTCAGTTTCGGAACCAACCTGTCCAACATCGGCCCGGGCATACAGTATACCGACAATGCCCAGAAAGACCCGCTCCCAACCGTTTTGAGAGCCGGTTTTGCCTTTAATATGGATCTGGACGAGGATGGATTCAATACCATTACCGTTGCCACTGATGTCTCCAAAATCATGGCGCGGCAGGAAGTGGTTGTAGAAAATGGCGACACCACCGGCTTCCGTGCGGTAAGTCCCATCGAATCCATCTTTAAATCATGGGATACCTTCACCCGGCCAACCGGCCTGGGTGATCTAGCTGAAATGAATCTGCTTCAGCAGCTCATGATTGGTGTGGGTGCCGAATACTGGTACAACCAGCAGTTTGCATTACGAACCGGGTATTATTACGAGGATCCTAACAACGGAGACCGAAAGTTCCTCACCTTTGGTGCCGGACTTCGGTACGACTTCTTCGGTGTGGATTTCAGTTATATACAAACCCTCGAAGAAGATCACCCGCTTGCAGGTACGCTGCGATTCAGTGTGCTGCTGAATTTCTGATAGCTGCTGATGCTCAATATCAAGCTATCGGTTAAAAAGCCGGCACTCCTTTTCCTGCTTCTGCTGGGATATGCTGATGCATTGCAGGCTCAGGAAGTTTATAAGCCTGAAGTATCCCATCCCATATCCGCAGGGACTGCCATGGATGTGCTGCCGGCAACCGGTACCATTGATATTGTAGCCGTCATGGTTGAATTTCAGCCAGATACCAATCGTTTTACCACCGGAAACGGAACCTTTGATCTGGGCGCCCTTCCTTTTCTGGAATCCCGGCCGGATTTCCGAATCGAACCCCTGCCTCATAACCGGGCCTACTTCGAAGCCCATCTGGAATTCGTTCAGAATTATTACAGCCGCTCATCCGGCGGACAGCTGAATATCAATTACCGGGTTTTGCCTCAGATCTATCGCCTGGACCAGGAAATGGCGGCTTACTCTCCCACCGGAGTTGAGTTTAATCCGGAAACGATAGCTGACTTTGTATCCGATGTGTGGGCCAAAGTGGAATCAGAGGGTGGTTTCGATACTTCAGGCCTGGATCCCGATCGTACAGCTTTCGTGATTTTTCATGCCGGAGTTGGCCGTGATATTGAACTAACCGGTACTCTGCTCACACGTACCCCTCAGGATATTCCTTCTCTTAGTTTTGACCGGGATGCACTGGCCGATTTACTGGATGATCCGGCATTTAACGGTTTCCCCGTTAATGGCGGAGCCTTTCGCATCACCAATTCGCTGATTCTGCCCCGAACCGAATCCCGCCCGGGCGAAGATGTAACCGGCGAAGAATTTGTAATTCCACTTTCAATAAATGGCCTGCTTACCGCATCGGTAGGCTCATTTCTCGGGCTTCCTGATCTTTTCAATACCAATGACGGCCGGCCGGGAATCGGCCGTTTCGGCCTGATGGACGGAGCTGGATTCTTTTCCTATAACGGTCTTTTCCCGCCGGAACCCTCCGCCTGGGAGAAACAGCGCCTGGGATGGATCTCGCCGGTTGAAATCAGCCGTAACCAGACAACCAGCCTGCCCGCAGTAAGCCTGCACCTTCCCGGATCGGTGGCCCGCATCAGCCTGTCAGAAGACGAATACTTTCTGGTTGAGAACCGGCATCGCGATCCGGATGATCACGGCGTCAACATCACCACAAGAAAAACGGATGGTTCGCTGGTCACCCAGAACTTCACCAATATCGATGAGGCCTTTGTGTTCCAGGAAGCAGATTTTGACACTCTGCTGGAAGCCGGAGTAATCGTGGATGTTAGCAACTTTGACTGGAGCCTGCCCGGAGGACTTGACCGCGGAGAGGATGAGGAAATCGGCGGAGGCGATGATCGCTTCCTGAATGGTGGCATCCTTATCTGGCATGTGGATGAAGCCGTAATCCGAAGCGGGCTGCAGCAGCAAACCGTTAATGCCAATCCTGACCGAAGAGGCATCGATCTAGAAGAAGCCGACGGAGCCCAGGACATCGGCCGTCCGGTCAGTTCCTTCTTTTCGAATGAGGAAGAATTCGGAACCCCATTTGATTTCTGGTGGAGCGGAAATGATTCACGGGTCATCCTGCAGACCGGAGAAGTACTGCTCTACCCGGGTGAATTCAGCCCGGATTCGTACCCGGACAACAACAGCAATTCAGGCGCCAAATCCTTTTTCCGCCTTTTTGATTTTTCCGATAATCTGCCCACCGCTTCTTTTTCCATTGAGGAAGTGATCCCGGATGACATCCCTTATCGTACAGGTATTGAAGAACAACTTCCCGGAACTGATTTCTTCAAACCGGATGATGATTATTACAATTACTTCCCCCTCAGCCTGCATATTCATGAAACCGCCACCGACACTTTTCTGGTGATCCCGACACCCGCCGGTACCTGGGCCAAGAATCTGACTCAGGAAAGCCCAGCTGGGTTATTAGACCTGAACCAGGCTCAGCAACCTTTCAGCGATGAAGTGCTGGTGATCGGTGAAAAACCGGATGCTGGAAATGCTGATATCACGGTCAATGCCTACCGCTGGAATGCAGGAACAGCTCAGTTTGATGCAGAATGGTCGGCCGATGTGGCCGCCAATACCGGCTTTTTGAGCAGTGATGGCGGGGATACTCTGTTCTCGGATCAGACAAGCGAAGGATTGCTACTGCAGAACGGAAGCCGGGTAACAACCGGAAGCCGGAGCTTCCAGCGATCGGCGGATCTGAACGGAGCTTTTTCTCTGGCACTTGAAACTTCCTATGTAAACACATTCGGCGAATTTACCGAAGAAAATGCCCTTTCCCCTTCCGCTCGCAGGCAATACACCGGCCTGATTGATGCCGGGAGCGACTTTGCATTCTTCGGCTTTACCGAAAATCGTTTTTTCCTGATGGATGACAATGGTTCCGAACTCATCTCTGAAGAGGATAAGGCTTCCTGGCCGGCCATCACCGATGATTTTGAATTCTTCCGCATCAACAAAACAGAAAATACCCTTGAAGGGCGCAACCGCTTTGGTGCACAGCTTGATTTTACTCCCATTTCCGCCCCGGATGGCGTTCGGTTTACGGGCACCCCGCTGATAGCAGATTTTCTTGTGGATGAACCCGGACCGGAAATCCTGGTTACCGGTCAGGACAGCCTGAATATCAATATATACGGCTATACCCGGGAAGGCCGGCTGGTCTCAGGCTTCCCGCTGTTTGTGGGATCCATTACCGATAACAATAATGAGCCTGTTCATCCTTTATTCTATGGCGACGAGTTATTTGCAATCAGCCATAACGGGAGGCTGCGGAGCTGGCTTTTCGATGAAGGCACTGAGGTGATCTGGCCGGGTATATACGGTGAACACACTTTCAACAAGATAAGCGCCCGCATAGAGAGCGATGAGCCTGCAGACGGAACAACGTTTTCCGTGCTGAATAAAGCAGAAACCTATAACTGGCCTAATCCGGCTACCGACCAGACCAATATCCGGTATGAGCTGGTCCAACCCGGTGGTGAAGTGGAACTGACCATTATTACCCCTTCAGGCAAAACCATCCTGACCCGTAACCTTCTTTCGAATGGTGGAGCACCTGAGGAGTTCAACCTGAATACAACCAGCTGGGAAAGCGGTGTGTATTATTGTATGGTAAAAGCGACCGTGGAAGGCCGCAGTGAATCCGAACTGATCAAAATTGCCATCCTGAAATGAGCCGACGTCTGAAATACTGCCTTGTTCTGATGCTGATGGCTTGCTGTCTCACGGCCGGGGAGACTTATGCCCAGACCAATCCCCTGTTTTACGATTATCCCTACAATCACCTGAAGTGGTTCCAGATCGAAACGGATCACTTCAACGTCATTTTCCAGGAAGGAAACAGCCGATCGGCACAGGTGATCGCCCGCATCGCAGAAGAAGTATATCCGGCCATAACGGAGCTCTATGAATATGAACCGGATCAGAAAGTGAGCATTGTGCTCAAAGACCGGGAAGATTATTCCAACGGGGCAGCCTACTTTTTCGATAACAAAATCGATATCTGGCTACCGGCCCTCGATACCCCGCTGAGGGGAACCCATAACTGGCTGCGGAATGTGATTGCACACGAATTCACGCACATCGTACAGATTCAGGCCAGCATGAAACGCTCCCGAAGAATTCCGGCTGTGTACTTTCAGTGGCTGGACTATGAAGATGTACGCCGGCCGGATGTACTATTCGGTTTCCCGAATGGCATCATCACCATGCCTTTTGCGACCGTGAATGTACCGGCCTGGTTTGCAGAGGGAACCGCCCAGTTCCAGCGCACCGGGTTGTATTACGACACCTGGGACAGTCACCGCGATATGATTCTTCGAACCCGCATCCTCAGCGACACTTATTTTGACTTGAATGAAATGGGCACCTTTGCATCCAAAAGCAGCCTGGAAAGAGAAAACGTTTACAATCAGGGCTATGCTTTTACCAATTACTTGGCTGAGGAATTCGGGGAGGAAATCCTTCGGGAAATCAGCGAGTCACTCGGTAAAAAAGGAATTCATTCCGTTCAGGAAGCGATTAAGGATGCCACCGGCATCCCTGGCGAAAAGGTTTTTGATAACTGGATACAGAAGATGAAATCCGAGTATACCGAAGCGACCGCAACCATACAGGAAACGGAATCGGAATATGTGGAGGACAAAGGATTTTTCAATTTTTATGCTACCTACTCACCGGATGGAAATCATTTAGCTTACATCAGCAACAAGGGAACCGACGCTGCCCTGACCTCCCTCTACATAAAATCAGCCGATGGCGAGGAAGAAGTGGCTGTCCTTTTTGAGGATGAGGGTTTTGATCATCACGACCATGTGGCCCAGATGGAGAAACCGGCGGTAACGCGGGTAAGCAGCTCCTTCAGTTTCTCCCCCGATGGCAAACAACTGGCGTACATCCGGAATCGCAAAAACCGGTATGGCGAACGCTATAACGATCTTTTTATCTACACTCTCGAAAGCAGGGAAAAAGAGAGGCTGACGGGCTCGGCCCGGATCAGCGCTCCGGTGTGGTCGGCCGATGGAAAAAGTATTTATGCTTTGCAGTACCATCACGGAACGCAAAACCTGGTTCTTTTCGACCTTGAAAGTCGCGAAATCACTCCTCTTACCGACTATCATGGCGGCGAAACCCTTTTTAGTCCGATACTGAGTCCGGACGGCAGCTCCATTTACCTTGCCTATGCCGATCTAGACAACCGGGGCATTTACCGTTTTGACCTTGAAAGCCGTGAGATGGAAACCGTTCTGAATGATGAACGGGCCGATTACCGCGATCCTTTTCCATCCTCTGATGGTGCTTTTTTGTACTACAGCAGTGATCCCGACGGCATTTTCAACATTTACCGGTTGAACCTTAAGACGGGTGAACAGGAACAAATCACCAATGTGATCGGTGGGGCTTTTATGCCCCATGCTGCTGAAGACGGTGAACTGCTGTTTTCTGAATACGAAGCTTCCGGCTATAAAATAAAATCAATGGCTCCGGCTACTGAGAATGAACTGGCCGGCGCGTATCAGCCTGAAGCTTTTGTATCATCTGAATTCGTGACGGTTTCTCCCCTGGTAAGTCCACTTAATACCTTTGATGACCGGGATATCGGCATACTTTCACAGAATATTATGGCAGTAGCTGATACCGGCCAGACCCAGATTCCCCTGGGTTCTTCCCTCACTGAGCTGAATGCAGATGTGAAAAGTTACAGCGATGTGTTTACCTCCTTCAGTGTGCTTCCGGCATTCCGCTTCGATAATTATTCACGATTGAACGGCTCAAACGGAGCCCTGCTGAAAAACGGACAGTTCAGCGATCTGGCCAATAACCTGGTACGCGACTTCAAAGCCGGAGCCTATTTTTCGTCCAGGGATGTGACCGACCGATTAAGCCTTTTTGGTGGATTCCTGCTGGGTGTGGGTGCCCAGCCCAGCGACGGCATCGGTGATTTCTTCAGCCCCGAACGCCTCACACAGCTTGACAGGGATATCTTCCTGATTGCCGAGCACCGTGGGCTGCCCTTCATTAAAAGCAGCTGGTCGCCTACCGTAGCCATCGAAGTTTATAATCTGCACCGCAATGTACGGGACGGACTTTCCATCGAGGAATTCCCCTGTACCTCCTGCCTGCCGGAGACTTCCTTCACCGATATCTCCTATGAAATCTGGGAGGCCGATCTCTTTCTTCGATCCAAAATTAACCGAGGGAGCATCCTGGAGCTGGGCATTGGCTTCAGTCCCTATCGTGTGAATACTCAGGATTTCTTTTCCAAGGAGCTGAATCAGTTTGTACCCGGCTCCTCATCCGAATATTTCCGAAGCACTACCCTATCCGCAGCCTACAATTTCAATTTCTATCTGCCAGATCGTGACCGGGACATCGCGCCTGTGGGAAGCCGGGGTTATGTACGTTATCAATACCAGCCATCTCGTCTGCTGAATCAGTTTGAGATCGAAGACGGGCAGCTGGTTCCGGTCTATGACCGCTTCCGAAATCACTCCGTTGAGTTGAATACCCGTTACGGACATCGTTTTGCGGATAAATACACCTTTCAGCTGCAAACACGCGCTTTCACCTATCTGGATAATCCGGATAACTTTTTCTTCCTGGATTATATCGGGGGCTTCATCGGCATGCGCAGTTATCCCTTTTTTGCTATTGGAGGAAACCGAACTGCTTTTACTTCTCTTTCCTATTTTGCACCTATCTGGACCGACATCAACAAACAGGCAGGACCCTATACTTTTGATAAGATCTACGCACGCTTCTTTTTCGAGGCTGGTAATGGCTGGCAGGGTCCGCTTGAGATCGGGAATAACATCAAGAAAGGCCTTGGAGCGGAGCTGCGTTTTTCCCTCTCTGGATATTATCTGTTCCCCATCAAACTTTTCGTGAGCGGTGCATATGGATTTGATCGCTTCAGCGTTACCTTACCGGACGAATTTATCACAGATACCGAATCCAATCGTGTTCAATATGGTCGTGAATTCCTGTTCCACTTTGGCCTGACCTTTGATTTCGAACTGCTATGACGCAATATCTTAAAACCGCCTTTATGTTCGTTTTCTTGCTGAACAGCCATAGTCTGCTGGCCCAGCCTGTATTAAATTTTGCATCCCCGCTAAAATCAGATGAGCAAAAACAGGAAAGTCCAAAGCTTGAAGATTTTCGCCCAACCGAATTTGAACAGAGCTATCAGCTGAATTCAGCTTTCAAACCGGCTCAGATTGCCCAGACTAAGCCAGGAGTAGCCTTTTTGTATTCTGCGGTGGTACCGGGTCTGGGTCAGGCTGCCAACAAAAAATGGGGAAGAGCAGCACTTTATCTGGCTGTGGAGGCATTTGGCATTTATTATCATTTCGACCAGCTGGATAAAGCCCGAAGTCGGGAGCGCAGCTATGAGCAGTATGCCAATGAAAACTGGAGTGTTGTAGCCTATTCGAAGTGGCTGATTAATTATCACGATGAGAATGGTTTGACCAACCCCAATCTGGATGCTCTACGTGCACAGGTTTCCGGTATAGAGCCCGCTTTTGACTTCAGCACCGACCGGCAGTTTGTGGACATCGACCTGCTTAACTCCATCGAAAGAAGAACACCTTTTTTGTTCAATGACGGCCGTCTGGGTTCTAACTTTTCCCACATCCTTCCAGATTACGGCTCTCAACAGTACTACGAGCTGATTTCCAAATACTTCCAGTTTCAGTCCGGATGGCAGGATTTCTACCAGCAGAATACCCTGAACCCCAACCATCAGTATCTGTATGCCTGGAACGGGGATGATGCCACCGATCAGTTTTTTCTCGGAGTTGATCGTGCCCGCCAATTCAACGACAACTACCGAGCAGCCGGGAACATTGTGACTCTGGTGATCTTAAATCACGTAGTATCCGCCTTTGACGCCTATTTTACCGTCAAATTGAAAAACTCCAGATTGCAGGCGGATCTTAACGTAATCAATAACGAACAGTTAACTCTTCGTTACTCCTTTTAAGATCACTCCGATACTTAGTATTATTGCTGAATGATTAAAAACCTGCTGACCAGCAAATTCACCTACATCTACGCATTTACGATTGTACTTAGCGGTGCCATCTTCCTGCTGGTACTGGATCTAGTGATCATGCCGGACTATACCAATTACAATGAAGGAGTGACGGTGCCGGATGTAACCCGCATCCCCCTTGATGATGCAGGTGACATCCTGGTAGAGAGCGGTTTGCGTTTCGAGGTGGCTGACCGACGCTCAAACACGGCCTACCCTGCCGATTATGTAATTGACCAGACTCCTTCACCCACCAAGATCGTAAAACCCAATCGAAAAATTTACCTGACTGTAAATTCAGCCGTTAAACCCAAAGTTGAGGTACCTGATCTGGTAAATCTATCGCTGAGGAATGCACAGATTCAGCTTCAAAACTACGGACTTGAAGTGGGTACCGTCAGTTATGAATCCAGCCGGTTTAAAAATACCGTGCTCCGGCAGTCGATTGATGCGGGCAGTGTAGTAGAGAAAGGCACGGTTGTGGACCTCGCTGTGAGTGACGGGCTGGGCGATAAAATTGTGCAGATTCCGGAAATCATCGGTTTCAGCCTTTCGGATGTACAGCTTAAGCTGCGGGAAGTGGGTCTTAGGGTGGGAGAAATCCGTTTCCGACCTACAAAAGACGTGAAGCCAAATGTGGTGCTGGATTATGAACCCAAAGTAGAAGAAATAATTGAAGGGGAATCCTTAACTTTGGTAGTTTCTGAACGATTCGATGCGGTGGAGGAAAGTGAATCGGGTGCGGTAATTATTGATTCTACCCGCACAGCTCTGCCTGACAGCACACAAAATAAAAACTGATCTTAATGAATTTCGAACTGCCCGTAATCGCGCCTTCCATCCTGGCTGCAGACTTCACCGAACTGGGTGATCAAATCTCAAAAACTACAGACGCCGGAGTGCAGTGGATACATTGCGATATTATGGACGGCCACTTTGTGCCCAATATTTCCTTCGGGCCGGGTATTGTTAAAGCAGCTGCTAAAGCCGCCCCGGATGCCTTTATTGATTCTCATCTCATGATTGAGGATCCGGATACCTATATCGAAGACTATGTGAATGCCGGATCTGATCTCATCACCATTCATTATGAAGCTTGCAGGCATCTGCACCGGTCTATTCAGAATATCAAAAAATATCAGGTGATGGCCGGACTTGCACTCAACCCGGCTACCCCGTTAAGTGCCGTTGAACCGGTACTCAAAGACATCGACCTGCTGCTTATTATGAGTGTGAACCCCGGATTTGCAGGGCAGAGCTTCATCCAGAGCAGCTACGATAAACTGCGGCAAGCAGCAGAACTCCGGGATAAGCATGATTATTCATACCTCATACAGGTGGATGGAGGCGTAGGCCTCAAAAATATACAGGATGTGGTCGAAGCAGGCGCTGAAGTACTGGTTGCCGGATCGGCTGCCTTCAGTGCTGAGGATATCACCGGACGCGTGAAGCAGCTGAAGGAACTGGCTGATGCTGCCGGGAATGAATAATCGGCCAGCCCTCGTTTTAGCTATTTTATCCAGAACCAAGCCAGAAGGACAAACAAGCTGAATCAACTGATAGAACAGGAAATAGTGATCGAAAGTGTGGACCCGCTGATGCTGATGGGCCCAAATGAGCAGTACGTGAATATGCTCGACAAAGCTTTCCCTGAAACCCGCATTAATACCCGCGGCCACCGCATTAAATTACTGGGACCCTCAGAACAGGTAACTGCACTCACCAGCGTGATTGATGGCCTCATCGAAATCATTCACCGCTCAAAAGAAATCACCAAAAGCGATGTCCACACTCTGCTGAATATGTATGAGGGTGATCGAAAAGCAAAAGAAGTTTCGGAACCGGCCAGGGATAATGTGATACTGTACACACATTCCGGTGAGCGGGTGATGGCTAAAACTTCCGGACAGCAAGCCATTGTGCGCTCTTCCCATAAAAATGACATCGTTTTCGCGATTGGTCCGGCCGGTACGGGAAAAACCTACACCTCCGTGGCTCTGGCCGTTCGCGCCCTTAAAGAGCGGAAGGTGAAAAAAATTATTCTGGCACGTCCTGCCGTTGAAGCTGGTGAGAACCTTGGTTTTCTGCCCGGCGACCTGAAAGATAAAATCGATCCATATCTCCGTCCTCTGTATGATGCCCTGGAGGAAATGATCGATCATGATAAACTGGATTTGCACCTTTCCAAAAATACCATCGAAATTGCACCGCTTGCCTACATGCGGGGACGTACGCTGAATAACGCTTTTGTAATCCTGGATGAAGCTCAGAATGCCACTAACATACAGATGAAGATGTTCCTTACGCGTATCGGCTTCAACAGTCAGGCTATCATCACCGGCGACATCACCCAAACCGATCTGCCCAAGAAGCAGGAATCAGGCTTGATTTCCATACAACGCATCCTCAAAGATATAGAGGGCATTGATTTTGTTTACCTCGATCAAAAAGATGTGGTCCGCCACAAACTGGTCCGCGATATCATCGATGCATATGAGAAAGCGGGACAAGAATAAATCCTAAATTCGAATGCCCGAATGTTCTAAGCAGGCTTCTGAGAGAACAACATTATCTGAACGATTTTCAGGATTCAGGACATTAGCATTTAGAATTTGATCTGCATACCGACTATTTAATGACCCCAAATCAAAGCACATATTTAAAAGCCTTCAAGGAGGGTGTTTTTTCTGTTGGACTGGATAAGAAATTTGTTCGGATTGGACACGATGATCCGCCTGCAAAAGGTGCACTTAAGATTTCTTTGAATCCATTCCTGATTCATACCGATAATCGGGTGTATCTGTTTGATGTTGGCATCGGTGAGTTTGGGGAGGATACCGGACCTGAAATCATCTGCGGTTATCTGAACGAACTGGGCCTTACGGAATACGATATCACCGATATTTTTCTCAGTCATCTGCACTATGATCACATCGGAGGGCTTGCCAATCGCACACACGGATACTGGGAAATGACATATCCGGATGCAAAAGTATGGACCTCCGAAAAAGCCTGGAATAAAGTAAGCCGAAAAGAACTCTGGTATGATGAAGAAAAAACGGAATTCATACAGTTTCTGAATGCAAGGGCTGATCTGCATTTCCTTAAAGATGAAGAGGTTCCCTATCCCGAAATAATGACGCGTGTTATCGGCGGGCATACCGAGTTCCACCAGGTGCTCTTTTTTGATGATGGAAACCACAAATACATGCAGGCCGGGGATGTGATTGCCACAGCCAATCAGGTGAACCGGAAATTTGCGGCCAAGTACGATTTTGATCCGGAAACCAGCATGAAACAGCGCGAAATACTCTCCCGCTTTGCCTTCGAAGAAGGATATACTATTTTAGGCTTCCATGACGACAAGCATCCGGTATTCCGGCTCACTGATTATGGTCAGCGTAGCGGATACCGAATAGAAGCATTAGACACAAATGTGGCAGCAGGAATTTCTGGATGATATTTACAATTACCTGACCCTCCGGGCCGACTGTGAACACCTGGAAACAGCGATTATTCTCGGTTCAGGGCTGGGTGACTTTGCTTCACGCATTGAGAATCCTGAGGTAATTCCCTATCTCGATATTCCTCACTTCCCTCCGACTACTGTAGCCGGGCACAACGGTTCTCTGATCATTGGTGATATTGGTGAAAAACGGATTATGGCTTTTTCCGGACGCTATCATCACTATGAGGGTCATGATTTTAACACGGCGGTTATTCCCGTGAAAGTGGCTCATCTTCTGGGAGCCAAAAACCTGATCATTACCAACGCAGCCGGTGGCATCAATCCCAATTTTAATGTGGGAGATCTCATGGTGATTGATGATGTGATAAGGCTGGGTATGAGTGCCACACCTCCGCACAAAGACATCTTCATTTACACCCACTATCGTTATGTGGAACAGGTACGCAAAACCGCTGCAGATTTGGGTATTGCCCTTCAGAGAGGATCATACGTGTATGTTACCGGGCCCAATTATGAGACACCGGCCGAAATAGAAGCTTTTCGCAGGCTGGGAGCCGACGCGGTAGGCATGAGTACGGTACCCGAGCTTTTTGAAGCCGCACGCCTGCACATGCATTGCGTAGGACTATCACTCATCAGTAACGCGGCATCAGGCATGAATGATGAGCCTCTCAATCATGAGGAAGTAAAAGAAGCCGCAAAACTGGCTGGTGGTACCTTTGGTACCCTGGTCGAAAAACTCATTCAAACATTCTGAATACTTATGAAAAATGCATTGATCGCCTCCCTGCTGATATCTGGTTTCTTACTGCTTTCCGGATGCAGTAAAAATTCAGCCGAACAACCTTTAATAGAAGAAGGCGAAACCGCAACGCTCATTCTGGATGGTTTTCAGTTTACGGAAGGTGCAGCATGGCATCCTGATGGTTTTCTGATCTTCTCTGACATCCCGGCCAACACCATTTATCGCTGGTCGGAAGGCAGTCCCGAAGCACAGGTTTTTCGAAATCCATCCGGAAATACAAACGGAAATGCTTTTGATAACAACGGACGGCTGATCAGCGCGGAACACGGTAATCGAAGGGTGTCCATCACCGACAGCAGCGGTAATATTACCACGCTGGCCGACAGCTACGACACTAAAAGACTGAACAGCCCGAATGACCTGACCATCGCTTCAGACGGACGTATCTATTTCACCGATCCGCCCTATGGTATTTCACAGGGTCAGGAGGAACTGGGCTTTTATGGAGTGTACCTGGTTGACCTTGATGGCAATCTGAATTTACTCGACGATAGCTTTATCCGACCGAATGGTATTGCTCTTTCACCCGATGAGAGCAAATTATACGTAAACGATTCGCAGGAGAAATTCATCCGGGTTTATGATGTGCAGGCTGATGGATCCATCTCCAATGGCAGGCTCTTTGCGGACCTTTCCTCATCTCCCTTATCCGGCACCACGGACGGAATGAAAGTGGATAGCAGCGGGAATGTCTATACAACGGGACCGGGCGGAGTATGGGTTTTTTCACCCGAGGGCGAAGCGCTTCACTTTATCGCTGTTCCGGAAAACACCACCAACCTGTCGTTCGGCGGGCCGGACTACAGCACACTCTACGTTACGGCATCCTCATCCGTGTATAAAATCGAGACGAATGCCACAGGCATCCGTCCCTGATTCCCTATTAATGTGCTAAGCAGAATGAATTAGAGCGGGAGATTATCGTGCTTTTTCTTGGGCACGAAATCCACCTTATGCTGGCTCAGCTCAAAAGCTTTGATCAGCTTTTCGCGGGTCTGATGGGGTAAGATCACATCATCGATGTAACCGCGTGCTGCCGCACCATAGGGATGCGCAAACTCTTCGCTGTACTGAGCTTCCAGTTCTGCCTGCTTGGCTTCCGGATCATCGGCGGCCTGAATCTCCCGGCGGAAAATAATTTCAACCGCACCTTTGGTTCCCATCACGGCGATCTCAGCTGTTGGCCAGGCCACATTGTAGTCGGCCCGGATGTGCTTTGAGTTCATGACATCGTAGGCTCCACCATATGCTTTTCGGGTAATAACCGTCATTTTAGGCACGGTTGCCTCGCAATAGGCATAAAGCAGTTTTGCTCCATGCTTGATGATACCGCCCCATTCCTGATCGGTGCCGGGCAGGAAGCCGGGCACGTCCACGAAAGTAACCAGTGGAATGTTAAAAGCATCACAGAAGCGTACAAAGCGGGCCCCTTTCAAAGATGAACGAATACCGAGTACACCGGCAAGCGCCAGAGGCTGGTTAGCTACCACGCCCACGGAACGTCCGCCGAGACGGGCAAATCCCACCACAATATTCTCCGCATAATCCTTGTGTACCTCGAAGAAGGAATCTTTATCCATAATGCCCTCGATCACCTCTTTCATGTCGTAAGGCTTGTTCGGATTCAGCGGTACAATATCATCCAGGGCTTTCACCTTTTCAGCGGGAGGATCCACCGATTCAATCAACGGCACTTTCTCCTCACAATTCTGAGGAATATAGCTCATCAGCTTGCGAATATCCTGAAGACAGGCGGCATCATTCGGAGTAGAGAAGTGAGCAACCCCTGATTTGGTATTGTGAGTCACAGATCCACCCAGTTCTTCTGAGGAAACTTCCTCATGAGTCACTGTTTTCACAACATTAGGCCCGGTAACAAACATGTAACTGGTTTTTTCAACCATAAAAATAAAATCGGTCAGAGCCGGACTATAAACCGCACCACCTGCACAAGGACCCATAATGGCTGAAATCTGAGGGACTACCCCTGAGGCCATACTGTTTCTCCAGAATACTTCCGCATAGCCTCCCAGTGAAGAAACCCCTTCCTGAATACGGGCACCACCTGAGTCATTCAAGCCAATAACGGGAATTCCGTTTTTCATGGCCAGATCCATCACCTTGCACATTTTTTCTGCATGTGCCTCAGAAAGGGATCCTCCAAAAACGGTGAAATCCTGGCTGAACACATAAACCGGGCGACCGTTTATTTTTCCGAAACCGGTCACAATACCATCCCCTAAAAATTTCTGTTTGTCCAGGCCGAAGTTGTTGCTTCTGTGCGTCACAAAAGCATCGATCTCCTCGAAAGACCCTTTATCAAGCAGTAAATCTATTCGCTCCCGGGCTGTAAGTTTACCCTTCGCATGCTGTTTCTCAATGCGGGCTTCGCCCCCACCTACCTTTGATTCATCCCGTAAATCCTGTAATCGCTCAACCTTCTCGTTTGTAGCCATAATTGTTTTATTTCTTGAAGTAATTCTGAAGTTTATTGGTAAACTCGACCGCAATTTCGGAAGTCATATCGATATCATTGCGTTTAAATATATTACGCTGCACATATCCAGAGGCTTCTTTCCAGGTCTTGATCTGAGAAAGCTCTTCCATGGCTTCATCGTAGGCATATTCAGCACCCAGAAAGAGCTCATCAACAAGCACATCCTTTTCACTACTCAGATAAGCCTGCAGACCGCTTTCCCCGGATTCACCTCCCGCTGATTTTTCCTCATCCCCCGATTTCTTATCCCCCACAACCATATTGATGTGGTCGTCTGTCAGGAACTGTTTCCAGACGGGACCTCCTTCCTCTGCATTTTCTTCCTCTGCAATTACTGAACCGGAAGATGTAGAAGCATCGTCATCCATGGTGATATCACCCGAATCGCTAACCTCCATCACCACTTCATCATCCTTTTCTTCACTCAGGTATTGCTCATCTTCTTCCAGGCGCTGAAGACTACTGGCTGCCTGCTGCAGTACAGAACTGATGCTGTCTGATTGTACACCTTCTTTGTGAGACTTCCGATGCTCCGGTTCTATAGCTGACTTTTCAGATTGGCCCGAAACGGATTCCTCATCAAGATCATCGTCGTCAGAATCCTGCTTGGTTTTAATTTCCTCAACCAGCTCATCCATCTCCGAATTGGAAAGCACATTCTCCTTCAGCTTTTCAGCTAGTGTGTCTCCCGGTTTAACATTTTCCTCATTCAGCGGCTGGTATTCGTAATTTCCAAAAAAGCTGTCGATGAGTCCCTGTTCTTTTTCATCCACTTGAGAAAGGGTATCCACTTCTCTGTTGATAATCTCCTCATCCTCTTTTGCCTTGCTTTTGAAACGCATCATAATACGCTGGGCATCTTCCGGTGAGGTCAGGATCTGCACGAATTCTTCCTTGGTGATGGTACCCGTCATATCCTCAAAAAAATCTGCCACTTTATCCATTCTCTTATCCTTATAGAAAATAGCAAGCAACAGGGTATCCACTTGATTATCATACATCCTGAAAAGCAGGTCCAGTTTCTGCCCCCAGTGAATGGCTGTATAAGTGGAAACCAGCTTTTCATCCAGATTATGAATCAGAATACTGCATCGTTTGCGGGTAAGAGTATCCAGCGATCGTTTTTTCATGTACAGCGGGATAGCCGAAGCAAAATGCTTATACACGGTGAGCTGGTTTGTGCGCTCTACCAGCTCGTCATAAGGAAGCTCATCTTCTTCCCCGAAAATAAAATGGGTAAGCTGATTGCGGGGCTGAATAAAAATCGGGAAAATCTCTTTCACCGAATTATTGATGGCTGTTCGAAGACTTTTTTTGGGGATGCAGGAATTGCTGACAGCCGCTCCTATAAAATCGGCCCAGGCTTTTCTCATCAGCGGGTGATCCATGTCCAGCCATTTGGAAGATGGAGGTTTCAGGTCCTGAAGGATCTTCAGCTCAACTGAATTTCTGATATGCTCGATAATCTGCGAGGGAATGCCTGCACTAAGCAGATCTTTTGGGGTAAAACTATCCGGCCCGGAAGTAATTTTACCCATCAGATTGTCTGTGATGCGCTTTATCTCTTTATCCAATCCCATTAATCCGAATATAGAATCTATGCCCCCCGCATACAAACCTTAGCAGGCACAAATGCCCAAAAAATCTATGATTTTTTTGGTAATATGCTCCAGCTCCAAATCACAGGAAGCCCTAAAATTTTTATATCCTCCATGCTTCAATTACAGGTCCGGAATCTCAGCAAAAAGTACATCGGCAAAGAGGTACTTGGCGGACTAAATTTTGACTATACGGAAGGTGTGCTTGGAATAGCAGGAAGCAACGGCAGCGGGAAGTCCACCTTATTGAAATGCCTGGCTTTTTTGCTCAAGCCTTCATCGGGTGAGATTATCTGGAAACGGGATGAAAAGAATCTTGACCGGGAACAGGTAAAGAACGCACTGGGTTTTGCGGCACCTTATATTGAGTTGTATCCTGAACTCAGTACCGCGGAAAACCTTGAATTCCTGGCCCGGATTTCAGACAGTGACTGGAACAAAGAACAGGAAGCATCCATTGTTGAATCCACAGAAACCACGATTTTCCGGGATCAGAGCTATGGAAGCCTTTCATCGGGTCAGCAGCAACGGGTTAAACTGGCAGCTTCCCTGATCAGAAATCCGGATATCCTGATTCTGGACGAACCGGGAACCAACCTGGATCAAAGTGGTCATCAGATTATTGCGCGAATTGCAGAGGAGCGCAGAAAAAACGGCAGATGCCTTATCATCGCTTCCAATAGTGAACAGGAACTTCAACTTTGTGATCAAATTATCACCTTAGGAAATTAATATGTATTCAGACAACGATCGAAAATTAGCCACACTCATCCTTGAGCACAGTACACAGTTAAAATCAGGAGAACATGTGATGGTTCAGCTTATCGGACTTAACGGCATTGAGTTGCTCAGAGCCCTGGTTGAACAGATTCGCGAAAAAGGGGCGCATCCCTTTATCCAAATTAACGACAGCGAAACCCAGCGCATGCTCATTGAGAAAGGAAATGAAGAATTCTGGAAAAAGCAGGCTGAGGTAGACCAGCTTCCGCTCATGAAACAGATGGATGTGTTCATTGGAATCCGGGCTTCAGAAAATATTTATGAGAATTCGGCTGCCTCAAAAGAAGCCAATAAAGCCTATTCTGAGCAGTTTCTCCGCCCAGTTCACTTTGAGGAAAGAGTGAATAACACCAAATGGTGCATTATGCGTTATCCCTCTCCGGCTTTTGCGATGAATGCTAAACGGCCTACCCGTGAATTCACCGATTTTTACTATAAAGCCTGCCTCCTGGATTATGCCAAACTTCGGGATGCCATGCTTCCGCTGGAAAAAAGACTGCGTGCAACCGATATGATTCACCTCAAAGGTGAGGGTACCGACATCAGCTTTTCCGTGAAGGGTCAAAACTGGGTGCCCTGTTTTGGCAGCCACAATATCCCGGACGGGGAAATTTTCACATCGCCCGTCCTCGACTCGGTCAACGGTCACATTACCTATGCTCCATCAGTGTATCAGGGCAAGCCTTTTGAATTCGTAAAGCTGGAAGTAAAAGATGGGGTGGTTGTGGATTTCGATTCCTCCAATAACGATGCTCTGAAAGATATCCTCGACACCGATGAAGGCGCCCGACGATTCGGAGAATTCAGTTTCGGTACCAATCCGGTGATCGAGTCGCCCATGTACGATATTCTCTTTGACGAAAAAATTTATGGATCCAACCACCTTACCCTGGGTAAAGATTATGAAATTGCCCCGAATGGCAATTCATCCAACATACACTGGGATCTGGTCTGTATTGGAGCCGATGTGTACCTGGATGGTGAGCTCATCCGCAAAGGGCGTGAATTTGTAACGGATGATCTGAAAGGACTAAACCCGGATCAGCTGCTGAAATAAGTTGAACAGGCATATCATTCTATATGGCCTTTTACTTGCCCTGCTGACGGTTATCCTTCAGTTACTGGATTACTCCAACAGGCTTAAAATGCTTTCCACAGAATGGTATGTTATTCTCATTGCGGTCATTTTTACAGGCTGCGGTATCTGGGTGGGATCACTGCTCACCTCGAAAAAGAAAGCTGCCCGGAACTTTGAAGTAAACCGGAAGGCTCTTGATTACCTGCAGATCAGCGAGCGGGAGCTGGAAGTACTTAGTTTACTGGCTGAGGGACTCAGTAATGATGAAATTGCCGGAAAGCTGTATGTATCCGTGAACACCGTAAAAACGCATCTCACCAATCTATATCAGAAGCTGGATGTTAAACGGAGAACACAAGCGGTGAAAAAAGGCAAATCCCTCAAGCTCATCCCCTGATTTTTCATCCAAATGGATGAAATTTTTAAAATCACCCGAAAGGATGACTGCCGATCCTGCCACATTTTCTACTATTCGTGCAATCATTAACTAATTGGATATTGCCATGCAGAAAATTATGCTTACCTACGGACCTATTATCGGGGCCGTCATTATCCTAACGGTCATCATCAGTATGACTGCCACATCCGGTGAGGGAGAAATGTCGACTTCGCCGCTGATCGGATACCTGATTCAGATCATTGCTTTTTCGGTGATCTTTATCGCAGTTAAAAAATATCGCGACCAGGAACTGGGAGGGGTCATTAAATTCGGCTCTGCTTTTAAACTGGGACTTGGAATCAGCCTTATCGCAAGTGTGGTATATGTGCTGGTCTGGGAAATTTATCTGAACATCACCGATTTTGCCTTTATATCAGATTATGCCGATGCCCTGCTGGAAGAAGGCCGCAGTGAGGGTAAGTCGGCCGAAGAATTAGCCAAACTTGAGGAACAAACCAGTATGGTGGTTCAAAATTACCAGAATCCCTTTTTCCGGCTGGCCATCACTCTGACCGAAGTATTTCCAACCGGAATAGTGCTCTCACTGATTGCTGCTCTGGTTTTTCGGTCCAAGGATAAGAACCACTCAGAAAATTAGAATTTAGGTGGAGTTATTTATGGGAAATGCTTCGGATCTTAATCCCATGACCTGAGCTGAAAACAACAATAATTACTTCCTTTGTTTGAACCTCAATCCCGGAAGCGGAATGACCTTCGGGATTTTTTTTACCCCAACCTTAAAGAAATCTAACGAAAAACGGCCTTAATGAGGCTGTTTTGGGCTTTTCTTAAGAAAGATTAAAGTTGCTTTTCTGCTATTCTGCCTAAGTTATGTTCAAAGCAAAACAGCAATACTGTGATGAAAAAACTGATACTTATACTCGCCCTTTCCGTTGGCGCTTTCTTTGGCTGGGAGCATCAGGAAGAACTGATGTATGCGATCGGAACTTTTGATCAGCCGGAAATTGCCAAGAACGTAAGAAAGCCACTCAGAACACAAAATCTGAAGTGGATGTACCGACAGAATAAGCAGCTGAGTGACCTGAGTGTTAAGGACTCCTACACTGTTGTTTATGTAAGCTCATCTGATTGTGAGTCATGCGCTTCACAGCTGAATAAGCTGCAGGCCTTTACAAAAAAACGTTCTGATGTTGTGATCTATAAAGTGACATCGGAGGTGAATCCTGAAAAAATTAACGAACCGGGTGAACTGATGGATCATCAGACCCGCTACATGAAAGGCGTTTTCGAAGCCTACGAAATGGATAAAACACCACATGTAGAAATTTACGGGCCCAAGGGTGAACTGCTGGCCAGCGACAAAGGTGGCTCCAGAAGAGGTTCACGATACTTCAATAAATGGATTGAGGAAGCCCTGAAGAAACGATTTTGAGACGAGGAGCAAAAGATAAGAAAGCATAAGTACTCAGTATTAAAAAAGGTGAGGTTGATTCTTCACCTTTTTTTTTTGCACCTTATCGATGTTCAATCATTTAGACTTCAACTAAAAATTTTTCAGAAATGGAATTCGATTATCAGGGTATTATGGATCAGCTGGTCAGTATTGTAGTGGAATACGGACCCCGGCTGCTGGGCGCAATTGTTGTTTATATCATCGGTTCATGGGTAATTAAAGGTATTACCCGTGCTTTTGGCATGGCACTGGATCGAAAATACGCGGATAATACCCTTTCCCCATTCCTCAAAGGCATGGTACAAACCCTGCTCAGGGTATTGCTGATTATCTCGGTGCTGGGAATGATCGGCATCGAAATGACCTCCTTTATTGCCATTCTTGGTGCGGTAGGTCTGGCCGTTGGTATGGCTCTGTCGGGCACCTTGCAAAACTTTGCCGGCAGTGTGATCATTTTGCTCTTCCGTCCCTACAAAGTGGGGGATTTCATCGATACCCAGGGCTATTCCGGAACCGTCAGAGAGATTCAGATTTTCAACACTGTACTTACCACCCCGGATAACAAGACCATCATTCTGCCAAACGGTTCACTTTCCAATTCTTCACTGATCAATTACTCGGCTCAGGAAAACCGTCGTGTTGACTGGACCTTCGGCATGGGCTACGGCGATAATGCCGACGAAGCCATGGCTCTGCTCAGAAAACTCTGTGATGAAGATGAACGCATCCACAAAGAACCGGAAGTGTTTATCGGCTTGTCTGAACTTGCCGACAATTCCGTGAATTTTGTGGTTCGTGCCTGGGTTACCGCTTCGGATTTCTGGGATGTGCACTTCGACATGAACAAAAAAGTGTATGAGGAATTCAACAAAGCCGGACTGAACATTCCTTATCCTCAGATGGATGTTCACCTGCATAAGGCCGACTGATTCTCTGTCATTCCATTGCTGATAATGTGCTATATTTGTGCGGTTTACACGGGGCTGGCTCTCGTCGCACAAATATAAATTCTGCCGGCAGTACCCATTCATCAACCTCAGCACATTTATGAATTTAGACTTACTGATTGAGAATCTGAAGAACCCCGCTCTGCTCTTCTTCGTCCTGGGGCTCATTGCTGTTTATGTTAAAAGCGACCTCAAAATCCCGGATACATCCTCAAAGTTTATTTCGATGTATCTGCTTTTCAGCATCGGTTTTAATGGCGGTCAGGAACTGGCCCACGAAAAGTTATCGATTGAAATCCTTTGGTTGGTGTTGCTCGCGATTGTCTCTGCTGTTGTGATTCCTTTTTACACATTTCAGATCCTTCGCCGCAAAATGACGGTATATGATGCCGGTGCCGTGGCAGCTTCCTATGGTTCGGTGAGTGCAGTAACCTTTATTACGGCTGTGGCCTATCTGGAATCCATGGAGATGGCCATGAACGGCTATATGGTAGCCATCATGGCCTTGATGGAATCGCCAGCTATTATTGCAGGCCTCATTCTCATATCCATTCACAATATTGACAAGTCAGAAACCATCAAGAAGAGGCATGCAATAAAGCATTCTCTCACCAACGGTAGTGTATTGCTCATTTTGGGCAGTCTTGTAATTGGCTATCTGGCTTCGGATGAACAGGCTGCAGGTATCGAACCTTTCACCACGGATCTCTTCAAAGGTTTTCTGGCCATTTTCCTGCTTGATATGGGACTGGTCAGTGGTTCCAAAATGCAGTCCCTGATTAACAAAGGATGGTATCCCATCGCCTTTGCCATCATTATTCCCATTATCAACGGCTGTGTTTTTGCCGTACTTACCGCTTTTATTTCGGATGACGTAACCAACCGCTTCATGTTTGCGGTGCTGGCTGCATCAGCCTCCTACATTGCGGTTCCTGCCGCTATGAAAGTAACCGTACCCAAAGCCAATCCCGGTTTATTTCTTCCCATGGCCCTTGCTGTTACTTTCCCGGTCAACATCACCATCGGTTTGCCTATCTATTTGGGTATTGTACAGAACTTCAATGTCTGAAATAAAAAAGGCGGTGCTCTGACCGCCTTTTTCTGACTTAATTTTAGGGTTGAAGATTATTCCACCCACTCTACTATGTCCTCAACGACCTCCACAAAGGTAATCTCATCTCCTTTGATGGTGGCTTCGTAATGAATCGGACCTTCCTTGTCCCGGCTGATGAGTAGTGTCGCCAGTTTATTGGTGATGTTCTGCTGAATAACTCTCTTCAGCGGTCTGGCTCCAAATACGGGATCGTACCCACGTTCAGACAGCCAGTCTTTGATCTTCTCGCTTACCGAAAGTTTGATCTCATTTTTTGCCAGCAGCTTATGAACGTGTTTCAGCTGTATATCCACAATTTCACGGATGTGCTCTTTGCCCAGTGGGTGGAATACGATCACATCATCAATACGATTGAGGAATTCAGGGCGAATCGTAGCCTTCAGCTGATCCATCAGTTTCATCTGTAGCTCGCGGTATTGCTCTTCATCGATTTCACCTCCGCTTTTCTCCATCTCATTCACAATCATGTGAGATCCGATGTTGGAAGTCATAATGATGATGGTATTCTTGAAATCAACGGTAACGCCTTTGTTGTCGGTGAGGCGGCCTTCATCCAGAACCTGCAGAAGTATATTAAACACATCCGGATGTGCTTTTTCGATTTCATCCAGCAGAATAACCGAATAGGGTTGACGACGGGCAGCTTCGGTAAGCTGACCTCCCTCATCATATCCCACATAGCCCGGAGGTGCACCTATCAGCCTGCTCACACTGTGTTTTTCCATGTATTCGCTCATGTCAATGCGGATCATAGCATGTTCGTCATTGAAGAGGAACTCGGCCAGTGAACGGGCCAGCTCGGTTTTACCCACACCGGTTGAACCCAGAAATATGAAGGAACCGATGGGCTTTGATTCATCCTGAAGTCCGGCTCGGGAACGGCGAACCGCATTGGAAACCGCCTCAATAGCCATATCCTGACCGATCACGCGCTTGTGCAGTTCTTCCTCGAGCAGCAATAGTTTCTGACGCTCACTCTGCAGCATGCGGGTTACCGGGATGCCGGTCCATCGGGAAACGATATCCGCGATATCTTCGGATTCAACTTCCTCTTTCAGCAGGGTCTGCCCCTTCTGCATCTCGGAAATCCTTGTCTTGGTTTCCTCCAGTTCCTTCTCCAGCTGGGTGATGGTGCCGTATCTAAGCTCGGCAACCTTCTCATAATCTCCGCTTCGCTCTGCCTTATCCGCTTCATTTCGGGTCGTTTCAATGGCGGATTTCAGCTCCTGCACCTTTTGGATAAGATCACGTTCCTGCTCCCACTGAATGCGCATGCCTTTGCGCTCCTCTTCCAGATCTGCCAGTTCTTTATCGATGCTGGAAAGTTTTTTCTCATCCTTTTCCCGCTTCAATGCTTCGCGCTCGATTTCCAGCTGTCGGATTTGTCTTTCGATGCTGTCCAGTTCTTCGGGCAGGGAGTCGATCTGCAGACGCAGTCGTGATGCAGCTTCATCAATCAAATCGATGGCTTTGTCCGGAAGGAATCGATCTGAAATATACCGGTGCGATAATTCCGCAGCCGAAACAATAGCTCCGTCGGTGATTCTCACCCCGTGATGCACTTCATAACGCTCCTGCAGTCCCCTCAGAATGGAAATGGTATCCTCCACCGAAGGCTCATTGATCATCACGGTCTGAAGTCGGCGTTCCAGAGCCTTGTCTTTTTCGATGTATTTGCGGTATTCATCCAGTGTGGTCGCACCTATGGCATGCATTTCGCCGCGGGCCAGGGCCGGCTTCAGGATGTTGGCGGCGTCCATGGCTCCATCTGTGGCACCGGCTCCTACCAGCGTATGGATTTCATCAATGAAGAGAATAATCTCTCCTTCTGAATCGGTCACTTCCTTAATTACGGCTTTCAGTCGCTCTTCAAATTCACCACGGAATTTAGTTCCGGCCACAAGTGCACCCATATCCAGGGCGACGATGCGTTTGGTTTTGAGTCCTTCAGGAACATCACCCCGCACAATTCGGAGTGCCAGTCCTTCGGCAATTGCGGTTTTACCCACACCGGGTTCTCCGATCAGTACGGGATTGTTTTTGGTTCGCCGGGTCAGAATCTGCATCACCCGACGAATCTCGCCATCGCGGCCAATCACCGGATCCAGCTTATTCTTTTCTGCCAGTTCATTCAGGTCCCGGGCGTATTTTTCGAGTGAATTGTAACGGCTTTCAGCGTTTGGATCGTCTACTTTCTGTCCGCCCCGCACATCATCCAGTATTTTCAGGATGTTACTTTTCTGCGCACCCTGATCCGTCAGGATCTTTGCTGTTTCACTTTTCCCTTCCGATGCAGCAATCAAAAGATGTTCTGAGCTGATGTATTCGTCGCCCAGTTCACTCGCCGTTTTCTGTGCCAGGTCAAAGAGGCTTTTGGCATCGGCCGACAAATACTGTCCGCTAACCGATGCTCCCTGAACTTTGGGCAGTCGTTGCAGCTGTTCATCCAGTTTCTGGCTGATGATCGGAGTATTGGCACCCAGCTTGGCCAGAATGGTTTGTACGATATTATTCTTATCGCCCAGCAGTGCTTTCAGGATATGCGCCGGTTCCACCGCCTGATTATTGCCGGATGTAGTCAGCTCCAATGCTGCCTGAATGGCTTCCTGGGCTTTCAATGTGTATTTATTCAGATTCATAGTAATTCCTTAAATCATTTCTCTTGTTTCCCTGTAGTACACCAATATCATGCCAAACCACCCAAATCGGCAGACTTCTGCCATAAAAAAACCCGCAGCCTGACGGGCAGGTGCGGGTTTTTGTGCTACGCATCTATGTTTTAAATCACACTATAACCGGAATGCCACATATTCACTGGATGAACCGCGCTGAATGGTGAGCAGCGCTACTTTTTCCTTCGCTTTTATGAGTTTTTCAATGGCCTGATAGAATTCATAGGGGGATTCCACATCTTCGCGGCTCACCTGAGTGATTACATCACCCCTGCGCAATCCACGATCGTATGCTTCAGAGCCCCGGTTAATTCGGTTTACCAGCACGCCTTCAATCTCGGTATCAAGGTCCAGCTGGGAGCGGAGTTCATCCGTCAGGCTCATGATGTTGAAACCCAGGGTTTCTTCCATCACTTCATCGTCTTCCGGGGTCTGGGCAGCGGCGAGGTCATCCGGACGGGAACCCAGCTCAACCTCACGGGTTATCTCTCTGCCGTTTCTCAGAATACTCAATTCAATTACATCGCCGGGACGGTAGGTGGCTACTTTGGTCCGGAAGGCGAAATAATCGCGTATTTCTTCCCCGTTCAGTGCAGTGATAATATCCCCGTCTTTGAGTCCGCCCTCATCCGCCGGACTGCCTGCTTCCACACGGTTGATGATGATTCCGCGCACATCTTCAAGGCCCAGTCCTTCAGCCAGTAACTGATCCACATTGGCACCCAGGATGCCCAGATATCCTCTGGATACTTCCCCATCATCCATTAAATCTTTCATGATGCGGTCAGCCAAGTTTACCGGAATGGAAAAGCCGATCCCGTCATTACCACCGGATCTGGATGCAATCGCTGAATTGATACCTACCAGCTCCCCATCCAGGTTGATAAGTGCACCCCCGGAGTTTCCGGGATTAATAGCTGCATCAGTCTGAATAAAATCTTCGAAGCCAAGGTAATCCCTGCCCTGAAGCAAGCCGATATTTCTTCCTTTTGCAGATACAATACCCAGCGAAACGGTATGAGCCAGATTCGCATCCAGGGGAGAACCAATAGCAAGAACAAATTCTCCAACTCTGGTTTTGTCACTGTTACCCAGCTTGATGTAAGGCAGGTCATCACGTTCAACTTTCAGCACAGCTATGTCGGTTTCCCGGTCAGAGCCGATGATTTCAGCCTCTGATTCTTCCCCGTCAATAAATACAACGGTTATCTCATCAGCGCCGTCAATCACATGATGATTGGTCATGATGTATCCATCATCAGAAACAATCACGCCGGATCCCAGTCCGCGGCGGGTTTGCTCACGCCCTTCATTACCATAAGGATTACCAAAAAACTCCATCAGCGGATTTTGCCGCAGAGTAACCGTTGATTTGGTAGTGATGGTTACCACGGTCGGTTTGGTCGACTCAGCGATGTCCACAATGGCATCGTTAAAGTCTTTGAGATTGAAAAGAGTTCTGTTTTCGGAGGATGGAACTTCAACAGCTTGACCATTACTGATTCCATAATTTCCCCCGAAAGAGGCTTTCGTCGATGATTGCTGAGGCAGGAATTGCATGGCTAACAGGATCAGAGCCAGCAGGCCAAAACCCCACATTTGAAGATTATTCTGCTTCATGATTATTCTGTTTTTGATTACGGATCAATAAACGCACCGGCCAGAGATTATTGTATGATGCCGGATGTTTTACAAAAAAGCCGGGCCTGTTTTTCACGCAGGACCGGCTTAACCTATTTATCGGAGATTATTATTTAATCTCGATCTGCTTCTTCGCTTTCTCTTCGTTCTTATCAATACTGATTTTGAGGATGCCATCTTTGAAATTGGCTTTGATGCTGTCCTGATCGATGCTGTCAGGCAGCTGAAATGACCGGGTGAAAGAACCGTACTGGGTTTCAACCCGATGATATTTCTTGGTTTTATCCTCTTTTTCGAACTTACGCTCACCGCTGATGGTGAGTCGGTTATTCTCCAGATCCACTGTGATATCTTCTTTTTTAATACCGGGAAGCTGGGCTTCAATTTCGAAGCCGGATTCTGTTTCTGCTATGTCGATGTTCGGCAGAAAACTTTCTTCGCGGGTATGTGCATCGTTGAAAATTTCGTCGAGGATATCATGAAATGGTCTTGAGAATAAATCTGTGTTTGGTCTTCTGTATTTAACAAGTGCCATAGTTTAACCTCATTCGTTTTGAGTTTCTAAGTTATGTCTGCTTATAGACTTGCAACGAATGTGCCAACAAAAAAGGCGTGGCTGATTATGACAAAAGTACTTTTACAGTATGAAGCAATTTCAGGCCTTGCGACAAGGCTGTATAGGCTGTCAGTGTAGGTATGACGCTACGTCAACCGGGGCAGGAAATAGTGGCAGATAAAGGCAGAAATCAGCGGTTACTGATCATCCATTCTTTGGCAACGAGAAAGGCCATCTCCAGGCTTTGCTCATAATTGAGTCGCGGATCGCAGAATGATTCATAATTCTGATTGAGTCCGTCTTCGTTCAGGCCTTTGGCTCCACCCACGCATTCGGTTACATTATCACCTGTGAGCTCAAGGTGTACGCCACCCAGATAGGTGCCTTCTGCCCGGTGAATGGCGAAGGAGGATCGGATTTCATCCATAATATGATCGAAATTCCGGGTTTTGATATTGCTACCGGTTGAAAAAGTATTGCCGTGCATGGGATCGGCCGACCACACCACCTCTTTACCTTCTCGCTGTATAGCCTGAATAATCGGCGGCAATTCTTCTTCAATCCGATCTTTTCCAAAACGGGTAATGAGCACAATCTTGCCTTTTTCATTCTTGGGATTAAGCCTGTCAATCAGCTTAAGGGTTTCATCTGCATCGATGGGTGGCCCGACTTTTATTCCGATGGGATTTTCTATCCCGCTCAGAAATTCGACATGTGCTCCGTCCAGGTTACGGGTTCGATTGCCCACCCATACCATATGGGCGCTTAAATTATAGAAGCCCTCTTTGCGGGGCACTTTACGGGTTTGTGCCGAATCATAATAAAGATTCAGTGCCTCGTGTGAGGTGTAGAGGTCAACCCGGTTCATGGTGAGTGAAGAATTGGGCATCACTGCATCAACCAGTCGAACAGCTTTGGTGATGGAGTTCACCATCACTTCGTATTCATTGTAGTACTTGTTGTTCTGCATGAAGTCCAGTTCCCACTGTTCCGGATGGTGAAGGTCTGCAAATCCTTCGTCAGCAAGGGCTCTGAGAAAATTAATCGTGAGTCCGGCTTTGTGGTAGCCCTCAACCAGACGATTCGGATCCGGAGTGCGGGCTTCTCTGTTTGCTTCGAATCGGTTGATCAGGTCTCCCCGGTAATTGGGAATTTCCTGTCCGTTTACCTGCTCGGTATCTTTGGATCGTGGCTTTGCATACTGCCCCGCAATGCGACCCACCCGGGTAACCGGTATGCCCATTTCGTGGATGAGTATGAAGCTCATCTGCAGCATTACCTTAAGCATGTTTACGATTTTGGGTGACCTGCAGCTTTCGAAGGTCTCCGCACAATCACCGCCATGCAGCAAAAACTGCTTGCCATCCCCTACGTCGGCAAGTTTAGCTTTCAATGCTTCAATTTCCCAGCTGGTGACCAGTGGTGGCAAGTTCTGTAATTCATCAAAAGCAGCATTCAGTTTCTCCTTATCAGGGTAGGAAGGAAGTTGCTGTATGGATTTATCCATCCAGGAAACAGGTGACCAAAGGCCTTGCAGATGGGTCTGGGGCATTAGATTAGATTCTTATAAATAATTATATATTCTTGTAATCTTCGGGGGATTAAAAAGTCAGTTTAGTATACTTGCAACGGATTCCAAACAAAGATGAGTCCAAACAGAGTACTTAAACTGTTAAAATCTCGGTCAAAGATATGGTAAGTATGCTTAAGTATAAAGCAAGCGTATTGGTGGTGGACGATGATCCGGCGCTGGTTACCCTTACTCGTCATAAACTCATCCAAAAAGGCTATGAGGTGCTCACAGCACAAAATGGTAAGGATGCGCTCGCCATTGTGAACTCCGAATATCCGGATCTCATCATTTCAGATGTGGAAATGCCAGGACTTGATGGACTTGAGCTCTGCAAGATCATTAAAGAAGATCCTAAATTGACCACCATCCCCTTCATGCTGGTTACATCCTATGCCAACACAGAAAACATTCTACATGGTATAGAAGCGGGTGCTGATAATTATATTACTAAGCCATACGATGATGAAACACTCTTCATGAAAGTGGAGGAACTGCTTAGTAATCCACCGGTGCCCCTTGCAAACAGCGGAACTCAGGAGGTATTGGTTGAAGGTGAAACCTACACCATTCGCAATGAGCCTGCACACCTCATCAATCTGCTGATTTCAGCCTATAAAAATGCACTGGCCCAGAATATTCGCATGGAAAAAACCCACGCGGAGATGAATGCCATGAATCTGGAACTGGAGTTAACCAAAAAAGAGCATGAAGAACTGCTTCAGAACATCTTTCCGGAGAAAGTGGCTAAAAGCCTGCTGGCCTACGGTAATGTGCAGCCGGAGCGCTATGAGGATGTGACAATCCTGTTTACCGATTTCGATGGATTTACCACAGTAGTACCAACCATCAGTCCGGAAGAACTGATCGAAAGCCTCAGTTTCTACTTTGACAACTTTGACATCATCAGTACAGATAATAAAATGCTGAAGATCAAAACCATTGGCGACAGCTATATGGCAGCCGGTGGTATCCCCGAACGCAATGTGACGCATCCCATCGATACCGTACTCACGGCATTACAGTTACTTCAGTTCGTGCAGTTTCAGCAGAATCGCACCTCCAAGAATATTCCCTACTGGCCTATACGAATCGGTATTCATACCGGTGAAGCTGTTGTAGGAGTGATCGGAAAGCAGCGCTTTGCCTACGATATCTGGGGAAATGCCGTTAATATTGCATCTCGGATGGAAGAATACGGACAATCGGGTGAGATTAATATCAGCCAGAGTACCTATGACAGGGTTCATCATTTCTTTGACTGCGAAGCCAGAGGTGAAATTGAGGTCAAGAATATGGGCAAGATTCCCATGTACTTTGTGAAACGGATAAAGCAGGAATTCTCAGAAGATGAAGACGGATTTGCTCCCAATAAACTCTTCATCCGGGAATACAATGTGATAACACGTTCACAAAACGACTGATTTTTTTATTCGGAAACGAATCAGACTCTTCACGCATTATTTTTATCTTACGGCTTCCCCAAAATTTTAGCTGCACTGAAGAGTCTTGCATCAGGAAATCATAATCCGCGGAGCGCGGGAACACAACCTTAAAAATCTTGACCTGAACATCCCACGTGACCAGTTTGTGGTCATAACTGGCTTGTCCGGCTCCGGTAAATCTTCCCTGGCCTTTGATACCATCTACGCCGAGGGACAGCGCAGATTCCTGGAATCGCTCTCAGCCTACGCCCGCCAGTTTTTAGGAATGATGGAAAGGCCGGAGGTTGATTTTATTGACGGACTTTCTCCGGTGATCTCCATCGACCAGAAAACAACCAACCGAAATCCCCGATCAACCGTCGGCACCGTGACCGAAATCTATGACTTTCTGAGGCTGCTTTACGCCAGGGTCGGAATTCCCTACTCCTACCTGAGCGGCAATGAAATGAAGAAGCAATCGGCCGATGAAGTGGTGGAAAATATCCTGAGCTTGCCCAAAGGCACCAAAGCTTACTGCCTGGCTCCTGTAGTCCGCGGAAGAAAAGGCCATTACCGAGAGCTTTTTGAACAAACCCAGAAGCAGGGTTTCCTGACCGCCCGTGTAGACGGCGAATATATTGACCTCGAAAAAGATTTTAAAGTCGATCGGTACAAAACACACAACATCGAAGTTGTGGTTGACCGCTTTGTGGTTAGTCCAAGCAGTGAAAAACGCATCGCAGAAAGCGTGAGGCTGGCCCTCGAAATGGCCGATGGCAACGTGATTCTGTCCATACAGAACGAAGATAAAAGCTTTACCGACCGACTCTATTCACAAAAGCTGTTCGACTCGGTAAGCGGCCTGGCTTATGAAGATCCCGCACCCAATCTTTTCTCCTTTAACTCACCCTATGGAGCCTGTAAAGAGTGCAACGGAATCGGATATCGCTATGATGTGGATTTTGATCTCATCGCTCCGAACAAAAAGCAGTCCGTGAATGATGGCGGAATTCGTTTCCTGGGTGAGCCCAGGGATATTTTCATGTTCAAGCAGCTGAAAGCAGTACTGGACAGCATCGGGCTGGATTTTGACACTCCAATCAAAGATTACCCGGATGAAGCTGTTGAGCTGCTCATGTACGGTGGTGGTGATAAGAAGTATGAGGTGAGTTATGATTTCAAGAACGATGCCGTCACCTACAAACATAAGTATTCAGGACTCAGAAATATCATTATAGAGCAGTATGAGCAGTCCAAATCAGCTAAAGTTCGCGACAAAGCCAAAGCTTATATGACCAAGGTTAAATGTCCTGAATGCGATGGCGGTCGGCTGAATAAAGAAGCTTTATCCTATAAAATTGATGCTCGAAATATCCATGACCTAGTTAAAATGGATATTCAGGAGCTTCGGGATACCCTTTATTCCTTAAAACTGTCCGAAAGGCAGCAAATCATTGGCGGACAAGTACTCAAAGAGGTTCGGGATCGGCTGGATTTTCTGCTGAATGTCGGGTTGAATTATCTCTCATTAGACCGGGAAGCTCAGACACTAAGTGGTGGTGAGGCCCAGCGAATTCGCCTTGCTACCCAGATCGGAACCCAGCTTGTCGGAGTGTTATACATCCTGGATGAGCCCAGTATCGGGCTGCATCAGCGGGATAACATCAAACTGATTCGTTCGCTGGAAACACTAAGAGATCTGGGGAACAGTGTGATTGTGGTGGAACACGATCGCGAAACCATTGAACATGCTGATTACGTGATTGACCTTGGACCGGGAGCCGGTGACTTTGGGGGGAAAATTATATCTGCAGGCAAGCCCGGTGAACTTAAACAGGACTCCATGACGGCCAAATTCCTCCGTGATGAGGAAGTCATTGACTTTCCGGAAGAGCGCCGAAAGGGGAACGGTAAAAGCATCAGCCTCAAAAACGCACGCGGGCATAACCTCAAAAATATTGATCTGGAGGTACCGCTGGGAACCTTCATATGTGTGACTGGTGTGAGTGGCAGTGGCAAATCATCTCTGATCAATCAGACGCTGGTTCCTATCCTTTCCAATTATTTTTACAAGTCCAAAACGGTTCCCCTCACTTTTGATGAGGTTGAAGGCCTAGACAATGTGGACAAGGTAATCTCCATCGATCAGTCGCCCATCGGCAGAACCCCAAGATCCAATCCGGGAACCTACACCAAAGCCTTTGACCATATCCGTGCCCTGTTTGCTGAATTGCCGGAATCCAAAATCCGGGGCTATGACCGGGGTCGTTTTTCCTTCAATGTTAAAGGCGGAAGGTGTGAGACTTGTCAGGGGGATGGAGTGCGAAAAATTGAGATGAATTTCCTCCCGGATGTGTACGTGAACTGTGAAACCTGTAATGGCAAGCGATACAACCGGGAGACGCTTGAAATCTATTATAAGGGCAAAAACATTTCAGAAGTACTGGATATGCCCATCAGTGAGGGTGTGGAATTCTTCGACAGCATTCCCAGTATCCAACGCATATTGAGTACGCTCAATGCCGTTGGACTGGGTTATCTAACTCTGGGTCAGTCCAGTACCACACTTTCAGGGGGCGAGGCTCAGCGTATCAAACTGGCCCGGGAACTCTCAAAAATCGGCACCGGCGACACCATCTACATCATGGACGAACCCACAACGGGATTGCATTTCCAGGATGTACGCATGCTGGTGGACGTGATTCAGCGTTTGGTAGACAAAGGAAACACGGTTATTGTGATTGAACATAATCTGGATCTGATCAAAGCAGCTGATCATATTATCGATCTGGGGCCTGAAGGGGGCTCCGGTGGTGGTAAGATACTTGGAACGGGTACACCGGAGGAAATCACAGGCATTGAAGCATCGCATACCGGCCGTTTCCTGAAAGAGGAGTTTTCCCGCCTCGAAAAAAGAGCTTCAAACAAAATGGAAATTGAATAAACAGGCTTGTTATCTTCCCGGTCTGTGAAATTTTTCAGATTACATAAAACCCGCCGCTTTGCGGTACTCACACTAATACTTGGTTTCACCCTGTATCTGTGGAAACCGGTTAGTGCAAAGCAGAGTCATGCCGAGTTCAGCAACTGGCTGGAATCCTTTGTCAAGAATCAGGATGACCGGAATCTGCATCAGAAGCTGGATAAACTTTCCCGCCACACTGGCGAACTGAGTGAGGTTCTGGACCTTGCCGCAGGCATCATCAATGACCACAACGAAGACTTTGACCTGCCTTTCAGTAATGAAGACTCTGAAAAACCTGACCTGAAGCAACAACTGATCAGCAGCTGGCAACAACAGCAGCAACAGGGTGGAATGAGTGCGGCTTTGCTTACTGATGGAGGTAAAACCCACTCCATCCTCAAGAATGATCTTATCCATCTGAAGGGGAATTCTCCTAAAGATTTTAACGGGCATGCATCTGATTTCACAGAAATAAGTGATGCAGAACGTCATCAACATCCTTTTTTAACTCTCTCACCGCTGGAAAGCGGAATTGCCATCGGGGCACCGTAGATACTCCCCTCCTACCCGATTTTCGCCGCGTTATATGCGGCCAACCAATTTTAAACACAAATCAATACTTACATTATGTCTGGAAATGGAACCAAGATTGGCTTCATCGTCGTCTTTTTAGCCATATCGATTTACTATCTGATACCTACCATTCAGTATGGCCTCGAACAACGGGCCATTGAAGATCTGCCGCCGGCTGAACAGGAACAATACCTTGAAGAAAACCGGCAGAAACTCAGTGATCTGCGTGAAAACATCATCTCACTGGGTCTTGACCTACAGGGTGGTATTCATGTTACGCTTGAAGTTGGAACTCCACAGCTGGTTCTTGAGCTGGCCAATGATTCCCGCGATACCCTCCTCGAAAATGTGGTAAGCGCCGCCCGTGAGCGCGCCATTGAAGAGGGAGGTGACTTTCTTACTGAATTCCAAAACGAATTCCAGAATCGCGATCCAAATGCGAGACTGAGCCGTTACTATCGTTCTGATTCCCAGAATATTACCCGTCGCTCTACCAACGAGGAAGTGATGCAGTTTCTGCGCACTCAGCAGCTGGAAGCTGTAAACCGTGCCATCGAAATTATCCGTAACCGGGTCGACCGTTTTGGGGTTACCGAGCCTTCCATCGTGAAACAGGGTAATGACCGCATAGTGGTTGAGCTGCCCGGTATCGAAGACAAAGAGCGGGTACGTAACCTGCTGAAAGGTACCGCCCGACTGGAATTCAGGCTGGCAGCAGATGCAACCGAACTTCAGACAGCCCAGCAACAGGTATTCGGCTACTTCGATCAAAAAGCAGCCGAACTGGCTGAAGAAGACAGCCTGAATCCGGATGCCGGCATGAACCAGCTGCTTTCCGTGCTGATTCCGGCACAGCAAAACCCCTACCTCTTCGGTTATGCAGCAGAGGAAGACACTGCACGGGTTCGTGAGTTACTCAATGATCCTGAAGTTCAGGCACTGATGCCCCGAAACACGGAAGTTTTGTGGTCGGCTAATCCCCTTACCTTTGATGATGGAAGCGAGGCTTTTCAGCTCTACGGTGTACGTACACAGGCGGAACTCACCGGGGATGTGATCGAAGAAGCAAGTATCGCCTTTGACCCTGCAACCAACGCGCCGGAAGTATCCATGAGCATGAACGCGGAAGGCGCCCGTCGCTGGTCACTGATTACCGGAGCAAACATCGGTAAGCCGGTTGCCATTGTACTTGACGATTATATCGTTTCCTATCCGAATGTGATCTCAAAAATTTCAGGCGGTAATTCCTCCATAACCGGACTGGATGGTATTGAGGAGGCTGAAGATCTGGTGAATATCCTGCTTTCGGGTGCGCTTCCTGCCCCGCTTGATATCATTGCAGAGCGTACGGTTGGTGCCACGTTGGGACAGGCTTCTATTAAAGCCGGTCTCCAGTCTGTAATTACAGGTCTGGTGATTGTGGCTCTCTTTATGATTGTTTATTACCGTGCAGGCGGAGGAATTGCGGATCTCGCATTGGTGGTAAATATCCTGTTCATTCTGGGTATTCTGGCCGCCTTCAAGGCCACGCTTACACTTCCCGGTATGGCAGGTATCGTACTTACCATCGGTATGGCGGTGGATGCCAACGTACTGATCTTTGACCGCATCCGGGAAGAACAGCGAATGGGTAAAACCTTCCATGCATCCATTGAATCAGGCTATGCAAATGCCATGAGCGCCATTCTGGATGCCAACGTTACCACCTTCATCGTGGCCTTCCTACTCTTCAGTTTTGGTTCCGGTCCGATCAAAGGCTTTGCGGTAACTCTCATGGCCGGTATTGCTTCATCACTGTTCAGCGCGATTGTGATTACCCGCGTGATTGTGGATTACCTCACACGCAACCGTTCAAAAACAATCAGCTTCGGATAAACAAGAAATTTTAGATAAAGGAATTCATTATGAGATGGTTCGAAACACCAAATTTTAACTTTGTCGGATCCCGGAAAATCGCCTATGTGATTTCCGGAATCCTGCTGCTTGGTTCCATTGCAATCATTGTAACCAAGGGACTTCAATACGGAATTGACTTCAGAGGCGGGCAGGAAATTGTCCTGAACTTTGAAAATCCGGTAGATGTAACTGAAATCAGAACCGCACTTACGGATCCCCTGGGTTCTGTACCCGAAGTGAAAGAATACGGTTCGGAAACTGAGATTCTGGTGCGTACCGATAGTAACCTGGAAGTAGGTGAAATCGAAAGCCTGATCACCTCAGCACTTGCGGAAAGTTTATCAGACAATCCGGCAACTATTGAGAAAACCTATGGCATCGGCCCCCGTTTTGCAGAAGATCTCAAGTCGGACGCTGCTCAGGCCATTATTTATTCCATTGCGGCCATTTTCCTCTACATCCTGTTGCGCTTCCGTAACTGGAGGTTTTCAACCGGTGCAGTGGCTGCCCTCATTCATGATGTTACCATCACGCTTGGTATCTTCACTCTCCTTGCTGATTTTGTGGATTTCAACCTGCAAATCGACCAGGCCATCATCGCAGCCTTCCTGACCATTGTAGGTTATTCCCTGAACGATACCGTGGTAGTATTCGACCGGATCCGGGAAAACTCCCGTATTCATAAGGGTGAAGCGATTGAAACCATGATTAACCGGTCCCTCAATGATACGCTCAGCCGTACTGTAATTACTTCCATCACAACCTTGTTTGTGGTAACCGTACTGTTTATTTTCGGCGGTGAGGTGTTGAAAGGCTTATCTTTCGCACTTATAATTGGGGTGATTTTGGGTACCTACAGTTCGCTCTATGTAGCAAGTGCTCTGGTTGTTGAGCTGGAAACCCGAACAAGAAAATCCTAACAACTTCAACGACGAGGAAATTATGAGCTTTAATACCAACGAGCGATACAACTGTGTGGTTATCGAATTTAAGGGCAATGTAATGGGTGGCCCTGATGCCGTAAGCCTCAATGAAAAGTTACATGAACTGATTGATGCGGGTAAAAACAACATCGTTGTAGATCTCGGAAAAGTGAAGTTCATGAACTCTTCCGGACTGGGAATGCTCATCGGAGCACTCACCACTATGAGAAAAGCCGGTGGCGACCTGGTAATTGCCAATGCTACGGATAAAATCGAGAGCCTGCTTATCGTAACTAAGCTGATCACCGTGTTCAAGCACTTCAAGTCGCAGGAAGAAGCGATTGAATCATTCGGCGAGTAAAACCGGCTCTTAACTAATTCAATTACAGGGTACACCAGGGGTGTGCCCTTTTTTATTGCTCATTTTATGTCTACAAGACTCGTTATTGGTGCCCAGTGGGGTGATGAAGGAAAAGGTAAAATCGTTGATGTACTTAGTCAGAATGTGGACTATGTAGTTCGCTTTCAAGGAGGTGCCAATGCCGGTCACACCCTGAAATTTGATGATAAAACCATTGTACTTCACCTCATTCCATCGGGTTTATTTAATGGTAACGCTCAGTGTGTCATTGGAAATGGTGTTGTAATCGACCCCATCACGCTGGTGGAAGAAATTGACGGTATAGAAGCCATGGATTTCCCTTTGGAAAACCGCCTTTTCATTTCACAAACAGCCCATGTTATTCTTCCCTATCACAAACTGCTGGATAAACTCAAGGAAAAAAGACGGGGTGATGCAGCCATTGGTACAACGGGACGTGGTATCGGACCTGCCTATGTGAGTAAAATTTCCAGAATCGGAATCCGGATGGTTGATCTTCTGGATGAGGATTATCTGCGCACAAAAATTGATCAGAATCTTACCGACATCAATGCTGCGCTTCGGAATGTCTATAAGGAAGAGGAGCTCGGCACAGATAAACTGATGGATGATTTACGTCCGGCCATTGAGCGCCTTCGTCCATACATCTGCAATACTACTCACCTGTTGCATAAAGCACTGGAATCAGGGAAATCAATCCTGCTTGAAGGTGCACAGGGATCCCTGCTTGATGTAGATCATGGAACTTATCCCTATGTAACTTCCTCCTCTCCCACTGCCGGAGGTGCCTGCACGGGCACGGGACTACCGCCAACTGCCCTTGAAAAAGTAATGGGAATCACCAAAGCTTACTGCACACGCGTGGGCAACGGTCCCTTCCCAACTGAACTTGAAGATAAAACCGGTGAGAAGCTCAGAGAAAAGGGACAGGAATTCGGTGCTACTACTGGTCGTCCACGCCGATGCGGCTGGCTGGATCTGGTCTCCCTGAAGTACTCCGTAAGGCTGAACGGCATTAACGAACTCACCCTCACTAAAATGGATGTGCTGGATGGTTTCGAGGAAATTAAAATCTGTACATCCTACAAAATCAACGGAGTTGAGACGGATGTTTTCCCTCTCACCTTTGAGGAAATGGAACAGATAGAACCGGTTTACACAACCCTTCCCGGATGGGATACATCCATTTATGGAATGACAGACTGGGACGCTCTACCCGAAAATGCCCGAAAATATATCCGCTTTATTGAAGACTACCTCGGGGTGAAATTCAATATTATTTCAACAGGGCCTAAACGCTTAGAGTCTATTCTCCTCTAGAAAAAGCTGAAGGTTTTTTTCGGCCTCTTGCCTGACTTTATTTTTAAGAAACGGTGTCCACCCAAGCAGCGTACCCGGCAGGCCAAGTGCCATCTGTGACCATCGATGAAAGTTAAAACGATCGGTGTGCTTCAGAATCAAACCATCCTTCATAATAAATGAAGCCTTAATCCTATTGTGGACCATGCGGCCGGTCTTTCGGAAGCGGTAAGTAGCTTCCCAGTCAGCTGTTACTTCATCACCCTTGGTCTGAATATTGCTGAAGTTAAGAGAGAAGTCTTGCGCTCGCGATGTGAGCATCATCCACATTGCACCAATATCCTTGCGCCCTTTTAAATCAAATACCTCATCCCTGAATGTGGCATTTTCAGCATAAAAATTGGCCATTGCTTTGCCATCCCTTGTCTGAAATGCAGAATAGAACTGTCGAATTAGATCTTCATTATGCTGATTCACGGAATAAGTCTTTTAAAAAACGGATCCGCGAATCCAGGTGTCAGATCGTTTCCAGGCTTCTTCAAATTCTATCTGCAGCTCCACATTTTCACGACCAACCAGATCATAGGCCTGCAGCATGCCGTATAGCGACCAGCCGTTATTGGGATGTTTCTTCAGCTGTTTTCGATAGGTATTCAAAGCATTATTGAATTCACCTTTTTCAACATAAGCAGCACCCAGCCAGTGTCGTGGTGAAAAAGGAAATGGCTCCGGTTCGTCATATTCCAGCTGATCATAATAAGATACAGCCCGGTTAAAATGTTCGATGGCCTCATCGAGATTCCCCGATTCTCTGGAAATCTCTCCTTTGAGTATCCAGGAAAGTGTGCCCAGTAAATCTCTTGCGCTGTGCCATCGGAAACGATCGCCTGAGTTCAGCGCAAGCTCATTCAAAGATTCAAGATAGCGATTGGCTTCGTTTAAATTACCCTCTTTTAGAGCGGCATACCCCTGGCCGAAGTCCCACACCCCGGCCTGAATTTCTTTTTCAGGGCGATTTACAATCTTCTTGAGCTCGTCAAATCGGCCAAATCGCACCAGTGTCAGGGTTTCATACATATTGTTACCGGTTAGCCTTGTATAGTCACGCCCGGCTTGCATAGCAATGGCGCCCTGACCGTCCATACTGGCGGCAAAGAGCAGCATGTGGAGATTATGACTGGGATAAATGGCAATGCCTTTATTTACCTCCGCTTTTTGATCAGAATGCCAGGCTTTCAGATTGGCCCGTACCGATTTCCCCCAGTCACCGGTCCGGTTCCAGGTATGTGAGGGCATATGATTCACATGACTGGCTCCAGGAATGCCCTCACTGATGTACTCAGCACATGGCAGGGCCAGTTCAGGTTTGGTTGTTGACTCTGTGGCGTGAATGTATAGATGACAGGCGCCCGGATGCCTGATATCTTTACTCAGTATCTCCTCCAGCACCGAATGGATGCGCCTCACATCCGGATCATTGATATCACGATAACCTCGGCGGGGTTCCATGATCAGAAGCGCATCGGCATAAAGGGTGGCGATGTCTAGGTCAGCAGGGTATTTTTTGTAGAGTACCCCCATTGCATTGGCATAAGCGGAATCCTGGTAGGCTCGGCGGTTGATATTGAAATTCTTCACATAGCGCTTCGAAAGGCTATTGATCATATCATATTCCCGGGTAGTCGCAAACAGCTCTGCTCTTTGCAAAGCCTTTTGCAAAGCTGACCAGGCTCTCGGAGCCTCAGCCTCCGTCATTTTTCCATTCAGATAGGATCCCCACGCCCAGGCTTCACCCCAATAACAAATGGCACAATCCGGATCATTTTTCTGGGCTTCCCGAAATGACCGGGCAGCTTCCACCTTTGCAAAGGCAAACATCAGCTGCATACCCTGATTGAAATAGGCTTGAGCTTTGGGGTTTTTGGAGGATATGGGATAGTTCTTTGAACCGATTACGTCAGTACCATACAGGGGAATAGGCTCATTAAATGATTCCGGATAATCCACCTGCTGGGCCTTAGGCTGGGAAAATAGCAGCAGTGAAAGGGGTATGATGATGCTTAATGTTCTCATGATTCTCTTATTTTTTGTTGAGTATGCCACTTTGCCGGATGAAAATAAAGCCTGCACTTAGAGGATTTTCTTATCTCTAAGGATTTTTTCAACTGCATTTTTTTGCTTCTCATTCAGAAATATAATTTGTTTGCTGAATCCATTCTTATCAATGAAGGTGAGGGCTGGATAAGACTTATTTCGTGAGTTCAGTGTAAAAAACATCACCTCGCGGATACCTGAATAGAGATAGCTGCGCCATATTCCGTTTCGCTTCAGGCTGACACGGTTTTCCTCAAACATCACCTGATCGGATACAAAAAATTGTTTAAGAAGACTGTAGTAGGAAAACAGAAAAGCAATCAGAATGGAGATAGCAATATGCAGCCAGACTGCTATCGTCAGAAAATAGGTGCCAATCCAATAGAGAAATGCACTCAGTAAAAGGGTGCCTATAAGTAACCGACGGTCTCTCATCGCCAGCAGAACACCGAAGCGCTTTAATTTCAAGGGTTCACTCCAGGATAAAACACCATCTTCCGAAGTGACGGAATAAATATCGGTCATAGAATCTGTTAAGATCGAATACGTGTGCTGATCAGTCCGGTAGCCATAACAATTACGCTTCCGATTAGGGTGTACAGCGGCCAGGCAACGGCTAATCCATCACCCGGTAGCCAGCTCTGAACCGGACCCTTTACCATGAATAATAAGGCGATAAGGGCTGTAAAAAAACCGGTCATTGCATCTCTCATTGAAGGTTTTTCAAAGAAAATACCCAGCAAAAATACACCCAGCAGGCCTCCATAGGTGTAAGAAGCTATGCCAAGGCCCAGTTCCACAACCGCCGGCCGCTCTCCTCCCTGAAGCTGAAGAATGGCAAAAAGCATCGCTGACCCGCTCAAAATCAATCCCCAGAACAGTGTGCTGTACCGGGATAACCGAAGTTCAAAAACCGGATCATTTTTCTTTTTCAGATAGGGTTTAAGAAGATCAAAGGTTGAGGATGAAGCCAGTGAATTGAGGGATGAACTCAGGCTGCTCATAGCTGCTGCAAAAAGTGCTGCAATGATGAGGCCGGATACGCCGGCTGGCAGCTCTTCCACAATAAATCGCGAAAAGACTTCATCATTGGTGCTGAGTCCCATAGCCTCGGCCGGTAACCCTCCATAAAAACGGAAAAGCATTAAGCCGATAAAAAGGAATAAGGCAAATTGCAGCATCACCACCACACCGCTGAGTATCATGGCACGCTGTCCGTCCTTCAGATTTCGGGTAACCAGCACCCGCTGCACCAGCAGCTGATCCGTTCCGTGCGAGGCCAGTGAGAATACCGCTCCCCCGATCACGGCTGTAAAAAAGGTGTAAGGCTGTTGAATAAAATCCCCAAAAGACTGTCCCAATCCGAAATCCAGTACCTTCAGTTTTTCTGCCGGTAAAGTCATTCCATCAGGCATATTCAGAAAGAGGACGCTTAATGCGATTAAAGCGCCTCCGATGTACACCCCCATCTGAACCACATCCATCCAGACTACGGCTTCGATGCCACCAAAAAAGGTATAGATAAGCGTAATCAGAGCAATCAGAATGATGGAATACATATAGAGTTCCAGGTCACCGGCCCCCTCGAATGCTCCACCCATTCTCAGGATTATGGCGATGGGAATGGCGGTTGCGAAAAGTCGGACACCATCAGCCAGTACCCGGGTTACGATAAAAGTAAGGGAAGCGGCATTTCGCATACCCGCCCCGAAACGCTTCTCAAGAAAGGTGTAAGCGGTGAACAGTTCACCCTCGAAATATCTGGGCAGAAAATAGCGGGCCACCAGAATGCGTCCGATGAGGTATCCAAGTGTGATCTGCAGAAAAGTTAGGTTACCTCCATAGGAAACAGCCGGAATACTGATAAAAGTGAGGGTGCTTGTTTCTGTAGCCACGATGGAGAATAAAACCGCCCACCAGGGAATCTGATGTCCGCCCAGAAAGTAATCATCAGCCGATTGCTGCTTGCCCGAGGCTTTCAGTCCAAAAAAAGCGACACTGGCCAGATAGAGGCATAGGACGATATAATCAATGCTGCTGAAACCCAATTAGGCTTCCTGTTGCTTGCGGATGTAAGCCAGAAAAGCCTGAACCGCCCTCCCGCGATGAGAAATACCGGCTTTTTCCTGCTGCGACATCTCCGCAAAGCTTCGGTCATAGCCTTCCGGCTGAAATACCGGATCGTAGCCAAAGCCTTTGTCTCCCCTTCCCTTACGAAGAATATGACCTTCCACCGTTCCCTCAAAAATGCGGTCTCCCTCTGCAGCTACAAAAGCCATAGCGGTTCGGAATCTACCTGTACGCTTGTCTGACCCATCCAATTCACGCAGTAGCTTCTTAACGTTATCTGCATAGCTGGCATCCTCACCCGCATAACGGGCGGAGTAAACACCCGGGGCACCGTTCAGGGCATCCACTTCAAGTCCGGTGTCGTCTGAGAGAGCCGGAATACCGGTCTGCTCAAATACATATTGTGATTTTTTTAAGGCGTTGCCTTCCAGTGTATCCCGGTCTTCATCCACCTCCTCCAGATGGGGGAAATCCAGGGCCGACTTCAGTTCAATGCCCAGGGGCTGCAGGAGGTTACGCAGTTCATCAATTTTATGAGGATTTCTGGAAGCGAGTACAATTTCACGAATCATTGCCGGTCTCTTTTTGGGTTCTCGGAAATAATTTATAAAACAGGTTGATACCACTGCCCAGGCTCAAAAGGGCATTCAGAGCAATGAACACATAGTCCTCAATCAGAATTGAGTACACCGTCAGAATCACACTGGATGCAAAATACATGATAATAAAGGCGATATGCAGTGTAGTATACCCCTCCTTTATGGTTTGCCAGGTCTGGGGAATCCATGCACTGATCAGAATGGCAAAACCAATCCACCCAAGTAGCTGAATATCCATGAATTAAAGGGGATGAGTGAGCAGTTCGCGGGCGGTGTCGTGGTCTAAACGAGGACCAAACTGAGAAACCACTCTGGAAGCCGCCAGACTGGCCAGTTTTCCGGAGCTGGCAAATCCGTGTCCGTGTGTGAGGCCATACAGAAAGGCCCCGGCAAACATATCACCGGCGCCGTTGGTATCAATAGCCTTTACCGGATAGGCTTCAATATCAATAAATGTGTCTCCATCCCAGATCATGGCTCCGTTTTTACCCTGAGTGATGGCAAAGTGTTTGGCTTCCTGTTTCAGGGCTTCTCGGGCTTCAGACAGGGATTCCTTTCCGGTCAGCATCATGGCTTCTTCTTCGTTGCAGAAGAGCAGGTCTACCGAGGCCCCGATCACATCCTTGAACCGCCCTTTGAAATATTCCAGAATGGAAGGATCGGATAGAGTGAGGGAAGTTTTCACTCCGTTTTCTTCTGCTGCTTTTTTCACGGCTTTCATGGCCTCAAAACCGGAATCAGAAGCCACCAGATAGCCTTCGATGTATACATACTCTGAATCCTCGATGGCCGCCTCATCAACTTCATTCAGCGACAGATAGGTGGTGATGCCCAGATAGGTATTCATGGTTCGTTCGGCATCATCGGTTACCATCACCAGGCATTTTCCGGTGATACCCTCTTCTCTTTTCCGGCCATCCAGATTGGTACGGATTCCGGCTTCCTGCAAGTCGCGCAGATAGAATTCTCCGAATTCATCATCTGCCACCTTACAGCTGTAAAAAGCATTGCCGCCAAACTGTGAAAGAGCATAAACGGTATTGGCTGCAGAGCCTCCTGACTTCAGAATGGCATCATTATGATCAATTTCCTGAACCAGCCGATCCTGAATTTCTTCATTAACCAGCGTCATCACCCCTTTTTCAATTTTATGTTTTTTCAGAAACTGATCGGATACTTCAAATTCCATATCCACAAGTGCGTTTCCAATGCCGTAAACGTGATACTTTTTATTCATTTAATTCGGGATGAGCAGTGCTATTGATTAACTTATTGTGATGTGCACAAAGGTAACCACACTCAGTCTCGGATAAAAGATGAACTGGCTTCCTTTTATCGGCTTTTTCCTTCTTTTTGCGCTGTTTCACAGTATGTTTGCAAGCCGCAGATTAAAAAGACAGCTTTTCGGAAAGTATCCTGCCGTTCGCAGATATTATCGCATTGGCTATAACCTAATTTCACTCATGCTGCTGGCCATATGGCTTTATGTTATTCCCTTTGAAAATAGCCTCTTGTATGAAATAGCCATGCCCTTGAGACTGCTTTTCCACACCATACAGCTGCTTGCCTTTTACGGGCTATACAAAACCATAAAAAGCTTCAATTCCGCTTCTTTTCTTGGACTGGAACAGATGCAACAGGATAGATCTACAGATATTTTTGATCTGGATGAAAGCAGCAGAGAGGCACTGCTACAGAAAGGAATCTACGGCCGCATCCGCCATCCACTGTATACCTTCAGTATGATGCTGCTTTTTTTCCATCCGGTAATGACAACCAAATTTGCCCTGATAAGCCTGCTTTGCACCCTCTATTTTGCCATAGGATCTTATTTTGAGGAGCAAAGACTGATTGAAAAATACGGCGAGGAATACCGGAATTACCGCAAACAAACCGGTCGCTTCATACCCAGAATAAAACCATCCGTTGGCTGATGCATCCCTTTCTGACCTACCTGCAGGAGCGTACCAACCAGGAATTGCCCGGCAAGAAGGCCCAGATGAAAATGGCACCCGAACCGGTGGATGGCGGCCCGAATCGGTTATATGATCCACCCCCTGGAGTGCGCAGAAGCTCGGTTTTAATTCCATTTTTAAGTTCTTCAGACCGGGATCTGAACCTGTTATTTACACTTCGATCACCGAATATCCGCCATGGAGGACAAATCAGCTTTCCCGGCGGCAGAATTGAGGATAACGAACAACCTGAAGAAGCTGCTCTGCGGGAAGCAAATGAAGAAGTGGGTATTCAGCCAGAGAAGATTCAGATTCTGGGTTCGGTAAGTGAATTGTATATCAATCATTCCAACAATCAGGTTACTCCTTTTCTGGGACTCATGACCGAGGAACCCGAAATCCGCATTCAGGAAGAGGAAGTGGCCGAAGCCTTCTTTATCCCCTTTGATGAGCTGATCCGGGACGAGCTTAAGAAGCATGAAACCTGGGAGCTGAAAAATAACCGATACCGGGTTCCCTACTGGACTATTCACGAAGTGCCTTTATGGGGAGCAACAGCTATGATTTTATCAGAAGTGATTGAACTCTATGAGGAATTCCGCCGGCTTTAGCCAAGCAGTTCAATGGCCTCTTTGCCAACCTGCATCCCGATAGCCACACCCATCCCGTTCAGTCCGCATGCCAGTACGGTATGCTCATCTGTTTTCTTTACAATGGGCTGATGATCATCCGTAAAAGCCATGATTCCGCTCCATTCCTGCTCAATCTTCCAGCCCACCGGAAGGTTCAGAACCTCATTGGCCAGTTCGATCAGGTAATTTTTAATCGCGGGATTGATGCCAAAATCTGTGGTTTTCTCCCCGTTCAGATCCCGGTCTCTTCCGCCTCCCAGCAACAGTCGGTTCTCTCCTATATTCCGGAAATAGACATAGCCTTTATTGTAGTGAAAAGTGCCCTTCCAGTTCAGATTTTCCAGCTCATTTGTCAGAAAAACATAGCCGCGACCCGGCTTTAGATCAGCCTCTGTGTTTAATTTTGGCGTGAACGCATTGGTCGCGAGGGCAAACCGGGAAGCTCTGAGTTCAAGCCCACCCTTTAACCTAAGATTGCCATCCTGAATATGCTCAGCTTCAGCATTCCACAGGTATTGTACTCCCTTCCGCTGATTCAGCTGCTGCAACCGCCTCAGCATCTTCCCGCTGTGCAGCATCCCTTCCACCTTGTTGAATATGGCCGGATAACCGTTTATTTCGATGGGGGCGTAGGTTTCTTTTTGTCCGGTTATTTCCTCCAGCCAGCCATTGAAACGGGGCAGTTCCGAGGATGCTGCCCTGAAAAGCTCCGGATCGGTGAAGATTTCCGTGCCTCCAACCTCAGAATAATCAATTTGCTCAGGATCAAGAGTAGCCTTAAGCAGTTCCAGGCCTTCATACCTGCGACGGATGCGGCTTTTAAGTGTTTCTTCATCAGCAAGTTCGAGATCAGCCATATGTTCGGTTACCGATCCGATACAGGCAAATCCGGCGTTCCGGCTGCTGGCTCCCAGCGGATGAGCTGCACGTTCGAGAAGCAGAATCTTCGCATCCGGGTGCTCCCCCGCGAAAAAATAAGCAATCGACTGCCCCACCAGGCCAGCCCCAACCACGATCAGATCGTAATGATGATCCTCAAAAACATGTTCCCAAACCGAAGTTCTATACTGAAACTGCATCAGGATCCCAGTGCCAGAGCAACCATCAGGGCTACTCCTGTTTTAAAGCATGCTTCATCTACATTATAGCGGGGATGGTGCCATACATGTTTTGAATCGGCTGTATCGCTGCCACTGCCCAGAAAGAAAAAGGCACCCGGGAAATGCTCCTGATAAAAGGCAAAATCCTCTCCCGCCATAATCGGCTTATCCATTACGACCACCGATTCATCCCCAAAGAGAGCCTTACAGTGGTTCATTACCATCTGGGTCTCCTTCGGAGTATTAATGACCGGAGGATAACCATAGTTAAACTCGAAATGATAGGATCCGCCGGCACCTTTTGTAATACCTTTGAGTAGTTCTTCCATGCGATGCTTAATCAATTCTGCGGTCTCCGAATTAAAAGTACGAACCGTGCCCAGCATCTTTACCTTTTCGGGGATGATATTATGGGCCGTCCCACCGTGTATTTTACCAACCGTGACTACCGCTTTCTCCGTAGGATCCACAAAACGACTTACCAGGGTTTGAATCGCATTCACAAACTGAGCAGCCATCACAATGGGATCTACTGCCTGATGCGGTTTAGCGGCATGTCCGCCTTTACCAATAATCTCGATCTCAAATTCGTCCGGCCGGGCCATCAGTTCACCTTCCTTTATGCCAATGGTTCCAGGCTCAAAGTCTGGTGAGGTATGCAGTCCGAAAATTTGCTGCACCTTTTTATCCTGCAGATAGCCCGTTTCACAGAGCAGACGTCCACCGCCCGGAAGCTTCTCTTCACCGGGTTGAAATATGAGATACACAGTGCCCCGTATCTGATCCTGAAGATCTTTCAGGATGCGTGCTACTCCCAATAGATTGGCCGTGTGGGCGTCATGTCCGCAGCAATGAGCTGCACCCGGAATCTGGGACATGAACTCAGATTTTTGCTCACCCTCTTCCCCCATCGGCAGGGCATCAATATCAGCCCGAAGAGCTATGATGCGCTCATCCGGATTTTTTCCCTCGATGCGTGCCACACATCCTGTTTCAAGGGGGGAATCATATGGAATGCCCAGCTCGTCCAGCCCCTTTTTGATGTATTTCGTGGTTTCATACTCCAGATAACTTAATTCCGGATGTTGATGGAGGTATCTACGGATCTTTACGACCTCCGGAAAAACCGCTTCTGACAGGCTTTTTATTTGGGTGTTCATCCCTGAAAATTGTGTTTATTATTGAGTGGGTTCAATGTTATCAAAAATTGTAACATAAAACACAGCACTCCGTACTGCTGCGACTTAAAGAACAATCCGGATAAAATGAAAAAAATTTCCTGGGAAATCGTCGTCGCCGGCCTCCTGTTTATTGGAGCTGCCATCTACCTCCTTACCCTCAAAATGGATACGAACGAGAGGCATGAAGAAGAGGTGCATGCCGAAGTGCATACTGAACAGAACGACGCTGACAAACAACATACGGTAGTTGTAAATCTCGAAAACCTGAAACACCTTGAAAAACTGAAGAATCTTGAAAAGCTTAACAAGCTGGAGAGACTAAAAGAGCTGGAAAACATTCTTTCTGAGGAAGAGAATACTGAAGTTAGCAAGGCCCTTGAAGAAGCCCTCGAAGGATTAAAAGTTGACCTCGAGAAAGAAGGTATTGTGATTTCCGTGAGTAATGAGAACCTGGTAATCCGGGAAGAATACGGAAATCTGACTGAGGGCAACTGGTCTAAGGTCGAGAATGGGGTATATGCCTACAAAACCACCTTCAGCAATGCCGATATCCAATCTGCCAATATTGTGATGGATGGCGGACATATCACCGTAATCGGAACAGACGCTGAGGAAGGCTCTTTTCTGTTAAGGGCTTCAGGGGATGTCAGAACTGCAGATGATCTGGCTGAATTTTATGAAATATTTGCGAATATCAATTCCGGAGAAGCCCGCTTCAATGTAAGTCGCGAACAATCAAACGGAAGACGCCGAGCCATACAAATCGAGGCTACTTTAACCCTTCCGAATAAATGTGACCTGAGAGCCATCACCGATGGGGGTCACCTTCAGATCGAGAATATCGAGGGAAAACAGACCATTGTAACCGATGGGGGACACATTCAGCTGGGTAATCTGTCTGGTCAGATTGATGCACAGACGGATGGCGGACATATCACCGCCAATAAAATCAAGGGAAAGCTGGATATGACTACCGATGGCGGACACCTGACCCTAAACGGTGGTTCCGGTTTTGCCGGTATGACTACCGATGGCGGACACATCACATTAAAAGAATATACCGGAGGAGCTAAAGCCAAAACTTCCGGAGGCAACATCAACCTGAATTTCATTCAGGTTACTGAAAATGTTGTAGCATGGACTTCGGCCGGCAACGTGACGGTGCAGATTCCGGTCAACTCAGATGTAAAAGTGAAAGCAAAGGGTACCAACACCTATGTAAACCGTGCTTTTGAAATCCGTGGTGATATAGGCAAAAAGGAAATCAACGGAACCATTGGAAAAGGAAGTTATCTGATTGACCTTGCTGCCGGACACGGCAATGTTTACATCAAAAACGATGACCGCTGATCCAACTCCATCCCCAAAGCTTCACACAACCAAAGACGGCTCTCACACGCTTTACTCAGCAGCATTCAGGCAGTATTATCATAATCCGAACGGTGCCGTTTCCGAAAGCCTGCATGTCTTTTTTGAGCAAAACGGTTTGATGGATGCCATCCGAAAAAATCAGCCGCTTCATATCCTGGAAATGGGTTTTGGCACCGGCCTGAACTTTATTATGCTGTTAAGTATGCTTCGGCAGCATGAGCATAAAGAGGCGGTAACGTTTCATTCCATTGAAGCCTATCCCATTGATAACAGAACGGCCTCAGAAATTGATTTTGGAGAATATTTCGAAGAGCCCTTTTACCGGACTATACTAAAAGAAATTTTCGGTGGCCTTCAGTCCGGTGAGAATGTCTTTAAATTCGATCATACCCAGCTGCACTTGCAGCAGGCAGAACTTCAGGAGGTCAGGCTCCCCGGTCAGTTTTTCGACTTTGTGTTTTACGATCCCTTCAGTCCTGAAGCCAATCCGGAATGCTGGACGATTGAGGCTTTTGAAAAAATCCACCTCAGCATGAAGAAGGATGGGATACTATCTACTTATTGTGCAGCCAGTTCAGCGCGCGCGGCGATAGCCCGCAGTGGTTTTTTTATTGCACGAGCTCAGGGTGCACTAGGCAAACGGGAAATGACCCTGGCCTCCCCTTCTGCTGAACAGCTCAGTGCTCACAAGAGACTGAATGAACAGCGCCTGATTCAACGCTGGGAAGCCGGAGATTTCAGCTGACTCAGCTTAACCGGATGTACTGAACGTGCCGGATACCATCCAGGCTTCGGATTTTCCCGATTTCCTCTTCCGACAGCTGTTTATCCACCAGTAAAGCTGTGATGGCATTGTTCCCAACATCATTCCGGCCCAGTGCAAGGGCACCGATGTTGATTCCCTGCTCTGCCAGGGCACCACTCACCGAAGCCAGCATGCCCGGCTTATCCGGGTTCTGATACATGATGATGTCACCTTCCAGACGAAGCTCAATCGGATAATTATCGATCTCTACAATTCGATAATCACCCTCTCCGAAAACAGAAGCTGAAATACTGCGGTAAAGCGAACCTTCAGGGAGCTTCACGGTGGTCAGATCATTGTAATTGCCACCCTTTGTGCTCACCGATTCTTTGATATCAAAACCCCGGACAGCGGCAAAGGTGCGGGCATTAATCAGGTTCACACTTTCAGACACATAGGATTGCAGCATTCCTTTAAGGATGGCATCGGTTAGAACTTCCGCATAGCGGGCACTGTCGCCCAGATATTCCAGCTCAAAAGTGTTGGTATGTTCCGGCGCGATTTGAACCACCAGGCTGCCCAGCTTCTCGGCCAGTTGAAGAAAAGGCTGCACTTCCTGATTGGTGGTGAGGGAAATGGATTTGCTGTTCAGGCTGCCTTTGTAGCTTTTGCCTTCCAGGGCATCTGCGATCTGTGCGGCTATCTGCTCAGCCACTTTTTCCTGGGCTTCTTCTGTGGAAGCTCCCAGATGCGGGGTGGATACAATCTTCGGATGTTCCAGAATTTTGTAGAGTTCTTCTGTAGGCGGCTCGGTGCTGTACACATCCAGAGCAACGCCTCCAATAATCTCTTTATCCAGCAATTCGATAAGATCGGCTTCCTCAAAAATTCCGCCACGGGCGCAATTCACCAGTCGCATACCTTTTTTGAGCTTGTCCGCATTTTTGAGTGAAATCAGACCCTTGGTTTTTTCCGTAAGCGGAGTGTGAACAGTCAGGAAGTCAACACTGCCCAGCAGTTCCTCGATTTCAACCAGTTCCACTCCCAGTTCCTGTGCTCGCTCATGCGTGGCAAAAGGATCATAAGCCAGTATTTTCATCTCGAAGGCTTTCATACGGCGTGCCACCTCAGATCCGATTTTCCCAAGGCCAACAATACCAAGCGTTTTATTGTGGATTTCGGAGCCTATGTACTTTTTGCGATCCCAGCCTCCGCCTTTGACCGTGCTTACCGCGGCCGGAATATTCCGTGCCAGGGATAGAATCATACCACAGGTGTGCTCAGCAGTTGATATGGTATTGCCATCCGGAGTATTCATCACAATGATTCCCTTGGCTGTGGCTGCCGGGATGTCAATATTATCCACTCCCACACCGGCCCGGCCGATCACTTTCAAGTTTCCCGCATATTCCAGGATATCCGGGGTTACGGTGGTGGCTGATCGAACCACCATCGCATCATATTCCCCAAGTTTGGCTTTCAGTTCTTCATCGCTGAGCTTTCCTGGCTGATCGGCCACTATTCCCCTCTGTTTAAATACCTCCGCGCATTTCGGATCTACATTATCGAGCAGTAATATTTTGAATGACATTTGTTCTTCCCTGAGTTAAATAAAATCGTTTATAAGTTCTATGACCTCATCAATTCCCTCTCTGGAATCGGCGGAGGCATACAGGATAGGCACTTCTATATTCATCTCTGAAAGGATGCGCCTCACCTTTGCTTTCATCTGTTCCCTTTTATTTTTCGAAATCTTATCTGCTTTGGACAGAATCACACTAAATGGGATCCGATTGGTCCCCATCCATTCGAAAAATTCTTCATCCAAACGGGTTGGTTCATGGCGGATATCCACCACATGCATGATGAGGGCCAGGCTTTTGCGGTTCAGCAGGTATTCGCGTATATCCCTGCCCCATCGTTCTCTTTCTTTTGCCGGCACTTTGGCGAATCCATAACCGGGCAAATCCACAAAAAAACATACATCGCCAACCCGGTAGTAATTCATCTGCTGGGTTTTACCGGGCACATTTGAGGTGCGTGCCAGGTTTTTTCTTTTCAGCAGTGCATTGATCAGAGATGACTTCCCTACATTGGATCGACCGGCGAAGCAGAATTCAGGCAGGCTGGGTTCAGGACAGTCCCTCAGGCTGGGTGCACTGGTAAGAAATTCAGCCTGTGCATTCTGGATCATGCCAGTTCGTTCTCTTCCTTCTGAGCGCCCAGATTTACCGGAACGGGATACTTACCAGTGAAACAGGCCGTGCAGTAGTCATTGGATGATCTATTGGCTTTTTTGACGGCTTTCACCAGGCCATCCGCTGAAAGGTAATTCAGGCTGTCTACCCCGATTTCCCTGGCAATGCGCTTCACATTTCGATCAAAGCGATTGGCAATGAGTTCATCCGGACTCGGGAAGTCCATTCCGTAATAACAGGGATCTGTGATGGGGGGAGAACTAACCAGAAAATGTACTTCAACCGGATTACAGGAACGGATCATATCCACCAGATAGCTGGAGGTGGTTCCCCGAACAATGGAATCATCCACGATGATAACCGACCGGCCCTCAATCACACCCCGAACCGGATTGAATTTAGTTCTGACTTTCTGCTCACGGGATTTCTGCCCCGGCGAGATGAACGTCCGCCCTACATAATGATTTCGAATCAGGCCGATATCGTACTTACAATCCTGTCCGTTTTTCTGATTTTCACGGGCATAGCCCAAAGCCGCCGTATTGGATGAATCCGGGACGGATATCACCACCGGAAAGCGATCCGGATTGGGCTTTTTGATTATTTTATCGATAGGAAACTCATAGGCCAGCTCTTTACCCAGGCTGCGTCTCACTTTATCCACCATGGCCCCGAAAATGTGGCTGTCGGGGCGGGAAAAGTACACATATTCAAAAATGCACTGGCTGGTTCCGGTTCCTTCTTTGGGAGCAATGTGGAATGACTTTGGCTCATCGTTGAGATCGGCTTCGTGGTCAATCACGATCACTTCGCCCGGTTCAATGTCGCGGATGAATTCGGCACCGTTGATATCAAAGGCGCAGGTTTCACTGGCCAGGCAATAAGCACCATCCTTCTTACCCAGACACAAGGGGCGAAAACCATTCGGATCACGTACACCGATCAGTTTATCATCAGTGAGAATGACCAGGCAATATGCTCCCTCGATCTGCTGTATGGCATCCATCACCTGATCCAGCTGATTTTCTTTCGGAGAGTGAGAAATCAGGTGAAGAATGAGTTCCGTATCGGAGGTACTCTGAAAAAGTACTCCTTCATTGGTGAATCGCTCCCTGATCTGCCGGGCATTGGAGAGATTACCGTTATGGGCAATGGCCACATTCCCGTTTTTATAATGAACCCGAAAGGGCTGAATGTTGGCCGGATTTCGTGAAGATCCGGAAGTTGAATAGCGATTATGGCCGATCGCACAGCGACCACGTAGTCGCTTTTTTAAAATTTTCGGATCGTCAAACACACTCAGTACCAGACCAAAGTCCTTGTGCGCAGGCATCACGGATCGCTGTTTTTTTTCATCGAAATAGGTGGTTACGATTCCGGCCGATTCCTGTCCGCGGTGCTGCAATGCGTGAAGGCCATAGTAGGAAAGCAGGGCGGCATCCGGGTGGTTGTACACTCCAAAAATACCGCAATACTCGCGTGGTTTGTCAGACATGTGATGTTGATGCGCGATTGAGTTTTACACGAAAATGAAGATACAAAATTTCGTGACTTAAGTAGGAGGGATAAACACTCCCACTAAGCGCTTCGTTTATTTAATGAGTGTCATCTTGCGCGTCTGCGTAAACTGATTGCCTGATACCGATTCAGCCCGGATGATGTAGAAATAAACCCCTGATGCCAGATTGCGGGCATCGAAATTGAGATTGTAGTATCCCGCGATTTGATCACCATCAACCAGCTGCTGCACGCGACGGCCAAGCACATCAAATACAGCCAGACTCACTTTCGCGTTTTCCGGCAGCTGATACTGAATGCTGGTCGTCGGGTTGAAAGGATTCGGGAAGTTCTGCGAGAGTTCAAACTGCTGAGGCAGTTCAGAGCTTACATCCAGACTGGCTGAAGCGTGAGTCAGTTCTGCATCCCCATCCACCGGAATCAGTTCGGAAATGATATCCAGCTCGGTATTCGAGCCATCCAGTGAGCGGATTTTAATTTCAGCAATTTCACGATTATAAGCCGGAGCACGCTTCCCGAAGTTAGCAGCCTGAATGTAGAGCAATCCAGCTGTACTGTCGATGTGCGACAGCATCACGGAATTGGATTCTTCATATACATTGAATACCTCAGAATCGCTTACGGACTGAATACGAACCTGATTCGGATTGTACTCGATTTGCAATCCAAGACCTTTCAGGCTCTGGCTACTGCTCAGCTTAATTCCATATGTGATCTCAGTTATTCCACCATCCGCTGTGTACACTTTTTCGGAGGATTTCTTCTCAATGCGAATGGCTTCACTGCCGGACTGTATTTTAGCATTGGCCGTTGTCATTTTAGCCTGATTGTACACACTGCCCTTGTTCAGCTGCACACTGAGATTCCAGTATCGGATAAAGGTGATGAGATCTTCAATGTCGAAGCCATTTGCATCTACGATATCAACTCTGTAGTCAGGGAATGTAGAGCCACTTTTAACTCTGAATGGTGCTAGTTCATAGGCACTTAAATCATTATTGATCCAGGCATCACTGAACGCGATAAGGTCTGAAACCCATACTGCACCTGATAAATCATAGTCACCAAGCAAAGCGACTTCATAAGTTACCGGATCCTGATAATTGTCATTTACACCATCGTAAACGCCATTTTGGTTAGAATCAATAAAGTACTCCCCACCAGAATTCTCGAATACAGTTTCTGATGATAACGTAAAGGTGAAACTATCTAGTGGGTATACAAGCGTTTGTTCTGGAGTGAAGAAAATTCGTGAGTCTCCTTGTGTTCCTCTGCCACTCTCAATACTGTTGAAATTATTTCCAGTCAAGGATATTGCACCATTAAATATATCGAACTTGACAGCACTGCTTAATGAGCTGATGTCTTCATTGAAAGTGATCGAGACTCTGTCTCTTCCACCGTAACCTCTTACCGGAGCAATTCTGTTTGCATTTGGGGTAGTTACACTTGCTATGGTAAGCGGTGTTTGTACAATATTTCTGTGCAGGGTTGTGATTCCATCCGTAGCTGAGCGATAGGCAAAATCGAAATCACCATCGTTGTCCGAATCAAAGAGGATGTTATCGCTGATGGATTTACTGCTGTTTTCAAAACCACCGCTCTCACCAAATGTACCTGAACCCTGATTCAGGAATACCTTAACCGTTGTTGGGCCGCTTGCAAGCACATCCAGATTACCGTCGCCATTCATATCGCCCACATCTATTTTTCTGATATTTTCGGGGAAGGCGAACAGCACAGCTTCGTCTGTGAAGGATCCAGAACCGTTGTTGCGATTAACCTGAACACGTCTCGGATTCAGACCGCTGGATGAAGTGATAATATCCTGGAACCCGTCCAGGTTTTCGTCCATGATTTCGATGTCGGTAATTCCACTTACCACGCTGGCCGTTGATTTGGTAAAGCTGCCATCCCCCTGCTGGGTGTATACACTCACGTTGTTGTTGGCAACCTCAGCGGAAACCACATCCATCAAACCGTCACTGTTCACGTCGGTTATTTCGATGTCAATCGGGCCACCTGCATTGGCACTGATTACCACCTGCGGACCAAAGAGTACCGTATCGGAATGACTCAGATTCGGATAGTAATTGATTTTACTGTCAAGTGTGGAGGAGATGATTACATCCTGCCGGCCATCGCGGTTCATATCAGCAACTTCGATGTCGGTTGGCAATGAATTGGAAGCCGTGAATGGAATAATGTCGTAGGTGTTATCAACATCATTTTGAAGGCCGTTATTCAGAAATACCGTAAAGGCGTTGTTGGATCTTGGCAGGCTTACAAAATCAGGATAATTACCCCCGCGGATATTAATGGGTTTGATTCGCTGGACTGAACCCACGGAAGATGAAAGGGTAAGCAGATCGCCGAATTGTCCGCTGCCGTCATTCAGGCGATAATCCACGCGGTTGGCATCCGGGAAGGTTTCTAATAGATCCAGATCTCCATCATTGTCGACATCAGCAGCGGTAAGGGTTCCGAAAAAGGTATCCGAAGTGTAATCCACTCCACCGCTAAACAGGCCATCTGTTCCTCTCAGAACCGTGAATGGTATTTTAGCGGTATGGGCATAGTTCTCTGAGGTCAGAATAACCTCAGCAGGCCCGGCCGACAGTGAGGATGGCAGTGTAATATTCACATAGGCACTGTCCGTGAAGTTAACAGGGGCATTTTCGCCGTTAATGTTAACCAGAACAGAACTGAAGCCAAATCCACGAATACGAACGTCCAGGCCTGCTGCTGTAGCTGATGGCACAAATTCGGTAATACTTGGCTGTATGGCCACCACCGAATCTACAGAGATGTAGCTGGCATTACCGCTGAAGTCAAAGGCACCGATAAAGTATTCGTAAGCCCTTCCGTTTTCTACATCCTCATCAAGGAAGAAAGAATCGGTAATCAGATCATTGGTGATAAAGAATGATACAGAGTCGCCTGCCAGTCGTCTGAGAATACGATAACCTGCCAAATCAGCCTCAACATTATCATCCCAGTTGAGTTCAATGCGGCCAATGCGCTGTGTTGCACTTACATTCGTGGGCTGAGCCGGTGGCGGGTCTGTATTTTTATGCAGGGTGATGTCGGCATAGTTCGGGTTTTCATTCACTGAAACAATGTCCAGATCCCCATCGCCATCCACATCACCAAGCTCAAAATATCTGGAATCAACATCGCTGATGAAGGTGAAATTAGAAATATCATTCACACTCCCTCCGCTTCCATCGCTAATAATGGTATATAAGACGCCATCCGCTCCGGCATCCACAACCAGATCATCCAGGCCATCACCACTAATATCTGCGGCAACCACCCGATCCGGGGCCGCAATGAAGGGCGAGATAAGGGTATTGGTTAGATTTGAGCTTCCATCATTGGAATAGATGTAGGCAAAACCATTACTCTGGCTGTCGGATGCAAGTATCACCAGATCAGAAACAAGGTCGTTATTAAAATCCCCGGCATCTACAAATCTTCCGGTTGTACCACCAGCGATGAACTCATTTCTGAGGCCAAACCCGCTGCCCGTGTTTAGGTAAAAGGCCGGTATCCCGCCACCGCCGGCGTATATAATATCAGGGAAGCCATTGTTATCCAGATCTGCAGAAATAATTTCACCCACATCACCTATTGTGGTGTTATTGGCCTCGATTACCGTTGCATTTGTAAAGTCTCCAAGGCCGGTATTGAGCTGGTAGTAGAGGGTAGAAGTTCCCGGGCCAGTAACACTGAATACAATATCGAAGTCTGCATCATTATCGATATCAATCATCTCTATGTTATTGACATTACCCAGGTCCTGACCCTGTACGATTTGCGGATCGGAAAACTGACCGTTGCCCAGGTTTCTGAGCCAGTAAATACTGAAGTCGCCATTATCCGTGAATACAATATCCCGGCTGCCATCCAGATCAACATCCACAATACGGATGTCTTCCCGGTTCAGGCCGTTTGCGGGTTCACCAAAAAAGTCAGAAGTAATGAGATTGTAATCACCGAATCCGTTATCTGTACCGAGATATTCAAACCAGCCAATGCTGTTGTCATCGCCGGTATAAAGTACAACCAGGTCTAGGTCACCATCGGCATCCAGATCGCCCAGTCTGGCAGTCTCAGCATGTCCTGTATAGGAATTTAACTCTTCGACGGAATTGTAAAATCCACGGTCATCTTGAACGATGGTCAGGAATTCCGGCAGCAGCAGTTCCATTCCATCGTTATTCACCCTGATTCGGTAAGTACCCGGATCCACGAAAGGTGCAATCAGGCTGAGTGATCGTTCCTGAACCTGACTCACGGTTGCATTGAAGGAACCGGAAGCATTTTCCAGTACAGCTGAGGTCGATGAAGCATTGGTTAAGTTGGACGCAGCAATTTTAACGATTTCACCACCTGAGGCTGTCGGACTTAGCAGACTTTGCAGGGATTTGTATTTAAATCGTGAAAAAGCCTCATTGGATGGAGCTGTTTCAATTCCTGAACCATCTTCAACAGCCGTTACTACATAATAATATTCTTCGTTCGGAGATACGCTCTGATCAGAAAGAAAGAGATCAGGGATGGGAACGGGTGTGAGGCGGTCAGCTGAGTTCAGGTTATCGATGGGTGAAGTGGAGCGGTAAACATTATACCCACCCACCAGAATATCGGCGGGAGCATCCCATTCCAGTATGATTCCCAAATTATTTTCGGTAGCGGTCAGGTTACCGGGAGCAACCGGATCCAGGTTTTCAAACCAGACAATTCTCCCTGCTGAATTTGAGGTCAGCAGGATGTCAAAGTCACCATCATTATCCATATCACCAAGACTCAGGTCAGCAGCACCTGCCTCGGTAGCTGTAATCAGTTCTTCTGTGTTGAATACACCGGATCCCAGATTTTCATGTATATAGATTCCAGATGCTGATGAAGAAGAGCTTACAATATCCGTATCCCCGTCACCATCCAGATCCGCAGCTCTGACGTCGAATACACCCGTAACACCATTCGAAAGGGCTTGCGGTGCCCCAAAAGAGCCGGATCCGTTATTGGAATACCAGTTTATGGTGCCGCTCGACTGGAAGCCTACGATCACATCCAGATCACCGTCTCCATCGATGTCTGCCAGATCTGCACCCAGGGGATTATTGGTGGATGCACTGATATTGTTCGCTGTACTGAACAGGCCTTCATCAAGGTTTTCAAACCAGGCGATGACTCCGGTTGAGCCCGTAGTTGCAAAAATATCAAGGTCGCCATCATTATCCAGATCTCCGGATCGTACTCTGAACGGGCCATTGAAAGAATCGGATACGTAAAATAAATCACCAAAACCACCCTGTCGGTCATTGGGATTCCAGGCAATATAATTTCCGGCTCTTGAGGGATACACAATATCCAGGTAACCATCAGAATTCAGATCGGCAAAGAGTACATCTTCTGGAGTACTGATTCCACTCTCAGCAACCTCAGCCGTAAAGGTGTCATTTCCGTTATTTTTGAGAATGACAATATTGGAACCTGAGACATTGGAAATTACGAGGTCAATATCCCCGTCCAGATCATAGTCACCTTCGTCGATACCCGTTGGTCCATTACTCAGGCTACCCGTTACCAGGTTACCAACCTGCTGAAAGTTGTTATTACCTTCATTTCTCAGCCAGGAAACATTATCCGTATTGGTAACATTAATTACCACATCAAGATCACCATCCCCATCCAGGTCAGACAGCTGATTGCCACGGGGACTGTTTAATGATGACTGAAGAATATTGCCCTGATTGAAGCCGAACCGTGCTTCTTCTGTTTTGGCTACCGTAAATTTCTTATCAAGTGTACGCTCGCCTGCATCATTGTTTACCCTTAGAGTCTGAAAGCCCGGGTCAACATCGGGTACAGTGACCACAACCTTATTATCGAGCAGGTTTTCAATACTCGCCTGCACTCCACCGATGGTAACTGTAAGGGTTCCATAGGACGAAAAGCCGGTACCGTAGATCGTCAGACGGCTGCCCGGTGCTGCAACCCGCATTTCAACATCGGTAATGCCGTAACGAATGAACTCCTCGTTCTCAAAGAAAAAGACCTGGTCTGTGATGGATGACACATTAATGATGTCCAGGTCTCCATCCTCGTCCACATCGGAAGTAATGATATTTAGCGGTCCATTAACATTGTCAACGGTAAAACTGGGAAATGGGAAAACGCCGGTATTCTCCAGCCAGGTTATGCGATCTTCTACGGGCTGGCTAATACTTAAATCTATATCACCATCCCCGTCCAGATCATCTGCTATGATATACGTCGCACCCGGAATATTTTCTGCGACAACTACTGATGAAAAACCTGACTGTGGACCATTGTTCAGATAGGCGTCCACTATACCATTTCCCCGATCAACGCTGATCACGTCTGGAAAACCATTTTGGTCTATATCCGCGATGGTCACATCGAAAGCCTGGGACTGGATACTCGACAGGTTATTCAGGGTAAAGTTTCCGGTACCATCATTTTCATGCCAGTTTACTTTAAATGAGGTTACTTCAAGGCCGGTCGAAGCAAGATCGATATCACCATCTTTATCTATATCGGCCGCAAAGATCTGATAAGGCTGGTCGATGGATTGTGTGATCAAAAACTGTGAACCAAAGTTGCCATCACCTTCCCCTTCTACCCATGCGATGCGGTCGTTATTATAACCAGTAAAGGCTATATCCAGGTTTCCGTCACCGTTGAAATCAGCCAGCTGGACGCTTCTTGCAGAGCCTGCGGTAGAGGTGACAATTTCAGGAGGACCAAAACCGCCATTCTGATCATTCGGTAACCACACCACATTATTTGTATTGGCAGAGACCGCGGCAATGTCTGTAAATCCGTCGTTATTAATATCGCCATAAGCAAGTTCCAGTGCCTGAGTTACTTCAGTTGTGATGATCTCCGGGCTTGCATAGGTGTTATCTCCGTTATTCCTAAGCAGTGTAAGATTACCAGTCGTGATCGAACCGATTACAATATCACGGTCATCATCCTCATCCACATCGAAGGCCACTACACTTGAAGCACCATCAACTAAACTGCTGTTCAACGTTTGCGCACCGAGATACTGAACAGGGCGGGTACTCAGTACCGTAAAATCTTCATTATAGGCATCTGTGCCGTTATCATTGCTGACTTCGAGGAAACGAGGGCCTTCTCCAATATCCGGTACAACCACCGAAATACGGGTTTCATTTACGTCGTTGATGGTTGCAGATACGCCATCAAAAGTTACAGTAAGGTTGGCCTCATCCAGTCCGCTGCCAAAAATATCCACGGATGAACCCGGAGCGCCGGCCTGAGGGAAAATGGTGGTTACGCTGATTTCCTGATCTACAGTAGCTTCAACATTCTCGTACCAGACAATGGTATTATCAATGAAATCAGCACTGATTACATCCAGAGTGCCATCTGCATTCAAATCTGCAACACGCACTTCCCAGGGGGTAACCTGAGCACTTCCTAAGCTATTCGCAGAACTGAATGAACCCGAACCCAAATTCTCAAACCATAACACATCGCTGTTGTCAACATCAGCTGCAAGGATATCCAGATCGCCATCACCATCAAAATCCGCCCCATAAACACTGCTGTAACTAGCACCATTACCGTCAATTAATTGTTGAGTAAATGATCCTGAGTTGTTTTCGTTTAGGAATAAAAATATTTCGCTGTTTACGCCTACTGCAGTTGAAGCAAGAATATCTATGTCTCCATCTCCATCAACATCACCTGCAAATACGGATCTAAATCCGCCTGAACCAATGGATACTGGGGCTGCATACGTCTGGTCACCATTGTTTCGTATATATCTGACATCATTTTCAGCTGCAAATACGATATCAATATCTCCATCTCTGTCCATATCCTGGGCAACAATCTCATATGCTGAGGTGGTCTGACTGTTTAAATTAGATCTGATGAACGTGCCATCAGTTTGGTTCTCCCATATACTGATTGTACCCGTTGAAATATCAGACCCGATAATATCCGTAAAGCCGTCTTTATTGAGATCAGCAGCAGTTAAATAAAAGACAAAGTCGTCTATATTACTGTCAATCACGGTACCAGAAGCAAAACCGGATCCGGTATTCAGATATATTATCAGCTGGTCGTCATCCAGTGAGCTTGCTGCAATATCAAGGTCGCCATCGTTATCAGCATCCAGAAGAGTGACATCCACCACTCCGGACCCCGCAAAAATCGTTGAGGTAAACTGAACGACTCCGGATCCATCCATCCGATATACAATTATCTCATTATCTGCACGATTTGCAGTTACAATATCCAGATCTCCATCCCTATCCATATCTGCAATTTCAAAACCGTAGATTCCGTTTGCAATTACACTAATGTTTCGGGCACTGGCAAAACCAATAGACTCTTCTGTTAAAAGTTGAATCTTAAAAGGTGAAACAACATTAGCTCCACTGGTTTCTACATAAACCTCTGTCGGGCCAATACCACCCGGCACTTCAGCTATTATTCTATTATTGGTATAAAGATTAACCACTGCACCATCTGCTCCAGGTCCTGCGAAGTAGACGGATGGGGTACTCCCATCATCAAAACCATTACCCCAGATTTCAATTTGCTGATTGGAAATTGCGGCTCTTGGCTGCAAATCATTCACATAGAGTTCATTTGTTGGCTGCGGCTCAGAGGTATTATCCACAACAGAAATATTATCAATCAAAAAGGCATCCAATCCGGCATTTACGGAACCGTCTTTGGTGTATGCGAAATAAAGGGAAGAATCCCCTTCTGCTAAATTCACCTGTGGAAAATCAAACCAGTCAATTTCACCTGAGCGCTGATACTCATCCGGACAGGTAATAAGCCCGGATATATTGTTGTATACACAGAGGTGGAAGAAGTCGAACGATGCCTCACTGGATACACGCAATTTGAAGTCTGCAGTTCCCCCGCCCGACCCTACTGCGTCGGGAAAATGAACACCCCAAATTACCGCTGCTGCATCATTGATTGAAGAAATGTTACCACTGAGAACGCTTGGGGTGCCTTCAAAACTATCCGAATTACTTACAATAGTAGGCTCTACATCCTGAACAGGCACGGTTGTAACGCTATTATCATCGCCACGAAACTGATAAGTGAAATCTCCAGAGATTGTATAAAAGACTCCTTGCGGAAAGGAAGCATTATTGAAATCAAAGAAGAAATCGAATGGTAATTTAGCCTTGGCACCTGATTCAGGGCTGAGCTTTACCGTCTTTGCATTTTCAATTCTGGCATTGATAATCTGATTCTCTGACTGTGGTTTTTCTTCCTGAGCCACAGCAGTGATGGGTGTAGCCATCGAAATTACAAGGAAGAGACTAAACAGCTTCAAACTTTGCTTCATGGATAATGTATTTCTGAAATTCATTACAGCTTAAAATGTTTGGTTGATTTCAGCCGATACAAAATCAGCTATGGCCACGTCTTGTCCGTCTTTTGTCTTCAGCACTGAAGTTGGACTTACGCTGATAATTCCCGAGGTGAATCCAACAACTGGGCGGAAGGTAATTTCGCCGATGGCACCTGAACCACTGATGGGAGCAAACTCGCCGGCCACACCGCTTTCGATTCGGATAGTATCCCCGGCTACTTCCGTAAAGGTGAGGAAACGGGCGTTGCCACGGTAAAAGAAGCTGCGGGTGTCTTCAAAGATGCTGATGTCCGATTCACTAACCTGAATAATGCCGCTGTCAAAGACGATGTCCAGTCGATAGGCTGTTATTTCATCGGCTGCATCCACTTCGTCCAGGAAAATGTTCGCCGTGTAGGTTCCGTCACCGTTGTCAGAAATTTGATTGGGTATAAAAAGGAAAGTTTCTTCCTGAAATACATCCACAGTGAAACTACCGCTGAAGGTTTTAGGACTCAGATTTGAATTGGCATCTGAACTGATTTCAACTTCGAAGGTGTAGGTATCTCCGCCAAGTGTTTCAAATACCGTAAAACTTGCACTACTCGAATTTGAATAGGCCGAGTAGGAAACATCAGCCAGTGATTCACCCGGGGCAGCCAGTTTATAGCGGTATTGTAATCCATCGGTGATTCCGGTGCCGGTGGTTTGCCAGGTGAGGTTAATGGTATTGGTGGTTACCGTAAAGGTCTGGTCAAAGCTGAATCCACCTGTGAGTTGCAGATCCGGCAGCTCGGCATCCGGGTTCTGAGGATCGTTTGGATTATCCCTTTCATCTGCAGGCTCTTCTTCTGAAACCGAATCAATGATCGTGGTGCAGGAAAAACTCGGGGCAACCAGCGTAATAAAAAGAAATGCGAATAATAAACGTTTTAACATGGTGAGTAACTCCTAAAAATTGTATCGCATACTTAAGCTTCCGGCACCAGCCTGTGCCTGTAATCGCTTGTATTCTCTTTTCGGGTTTTTGGTGAAGACCAGAATGTCGAAAAGTTCAAGTCCTTTAAGCACAGCAAGACCTGTCAACATGAGTGTAAGCTGGTCTTCGGCATCCCTCTGAGCCTGAACAGCGGATTGCCTGGCCTCAAAGAGCTGATCAAAGTTTGTGGTTGCATTCTGATAATCTTCTTTGGCTATACGAAGGTCATCGGCTGCGGTGCTCAGTTCTCCGTAAGAAACCACGGCAAGTCCGATCAGAGCGGCCTCACCTAAAAAGTAAAGAGTTCCGCGGCTGCGATTGAGGTACCAGTGTCCGGCCCCGGGAAAAAGCAGTGAACGGGTAAAGGCTCCCCCTTTGGTTTTAGGCTCAAAGTATTGGATGAGGTCTACTGTCTGGTTAGCTGACCTGAATTCAATCTGCTCGTTAACCTTCTTGAAACCCTTCCGGCTTGCTTTCACGCGGTAATATCCGAAAGGCAGGGTTTCTACCTCAGCAGGAAAATTCTTAAAAGTCAGGTTTTGTTTCCCTCGAAGGTCTACAGTTGATCCATCCAGACTGCGAATGGTGAGGCTACCCACACCGTCAATCTGAGTCAGATTAAAATTGATGGATTCCAGTCCATCTCGGGTAAGTTCAAATGTTTGGGTTTCTTCGCGGAAATTCAGTTTCGAAGCAGTTATTTCGTATCTGCCCACTGGGATATCATCAAGCGATTTTGTACCCTGGAATACGGTGTCGGGTTGGGAATTACCGACTTTTTTCAGCTCAATTCTGGAGTCGCCGGGCTGCACCCTTACAATGAGGTCGCCGGTAATAAGGGTCAGGTTTTCTTCAATGTAGGTGGTATCGCCCAATTCCACCTGTACAGATTGGCGGTAATCATCATAACCATTGGATTTTAAAATAACGTCGTAATCAACCGTTCTTGGCTGCAGTTCAATAATCTCACCCACTTCATAGGGTTTCTGATCGATGATTACCTGAGCTCCGGGTGTTTCAGACCTAACTAAAACATATCCGGCATTTCTCTGCAGGTTAAAATTGAACTGCGTCTGGTTTTCATCAACCCGAATTTGAGTATCATAGACTCGGTAACCCGGGCGGGTAATGGATACCTCATAGGTACCTGGATAGAGGGGTTCTTTAATAGGCTCATTTTCTGAAGTCAGTGCCGGCAGTGGATTACCTTCAATGGAAATGGTTGCTCCGTCAGGATTCGTCTGAAACTCCGCATTAATTCGAGGAGTTGGAACCAGTGCTACTTGGAAGAAGTTCGAATTCTGGTTTACAACGGTATCCAGCACTAAAGGATTAAAGCCCCTCTTTTCAATTCTGAATACGTGTGCCCCTTCCGAAAGCAACAGGTTTTGACCGGGGGTATATTCCGTTCTTTCTCCATCTATATAGAGTGAATACTCATCCTCACTTACCACAAAGTTAACCGGCCATGAATTCTGGGCACGGTCACCGGTAATCCGGATTCTCCAGAATTTACCCGACTCCAGTCTTACCCCTTCGTCATTCAGTATAATTTCATATGGGAAAAAACCATCGGCCGAAACGGTAAGCACCCTTTCATCTTCTGATACCAGCATGCGATAGGTATTGCCCTCCTGAACAGGGGTACGTACAAAGCCATTATTGGCCACAATTGAAAGCCCGGTCAGGTCTGTATCAATAATAATGCCGGCACCCAGAACCCCATTGTCATCAAAGTTGTCGATATCCCGCTCACTGACAAACTCATTTGGGACCGGTTCAACATCAATGACCCGAATTTTTGGTTCATCTTCATCGCTCTGAGCTTTCACCACCTGGCTAAAAAACGGTAAAACAATGAAAAGCGTGAACAGAGCCACGCTTGATTTTCTATTCAATTTCATAAAACGTACC
>CAYPTY010000002.1:0-194691 GCA_964413935.1 uncultured Balneolaceae bacterium
ATGATTTCCAAACCAGATCAGATACCCGGAATGCAAGCTTCCAGAATTTTTTTTGCGCATCCGACTCTCCAAAAAATCGGATACTTTCCTGCAGCCATTGTTCCCGGTCTTTATATCTGATTAAAGGTTTCCCATTTAACCAGACTGTCATCGAAGGTTCAATTTCTTTTCTCGGGATATGGATTCCGGTTTCCTGTTCCAGTTTCCAGAGGGGCTGCATCTCATCAAAGCCGATGAGCGTGGTTGCACCGGTTTCAAAGGTATATCCTTTACGGTAGTAGGATGAGCTGCATCCCCCGGGCAGGCTGGCTGCTTCCAGTACCGCTACTTTGTAGCCGTCGCGGGCAAACATGGCTGCAGCTGTCATCCCACCCATGCCGGATCCCAGGATCAGGGCATCAAAATCCTTGTTTAACTCTGTCATGCGAGGGTAACAACGGATTCAGGCCCGTATGTTCCTTCAGAAGGTGAAAATTGAGATCAGGCCAGAACTGGTTTGGAAACCTTCTCGTCAGATTCAATCAGGCCATCACGCAGGCGTACAATACGTCTTGAGTGCTCTGCGATATCATTTTCATGGGTCACCAGGAGGATGGTATTACCAAGTTTGTAAAGTTCTTCAAAGAGCTGCATGATTTCTTCCCCGGTTTTGGTATCCAGGTTACCGGTAGGCTCATCGGCAAGCAGAATGGAGGGATTGTTTACCAGAGCTCTTGCAATGGCCACACGCTGACGTTGCCCGCCTGACAGCTCATTCGGTTTGTGGTCCAGCCGATCCCCAAGACCTACTTTAGTGAGCACATCTGCTGCTCTTTCCCGGCGCTCCGAAGTTTTCATGCCAGAATAAATCAGCGGTAACTCCACGTTGGCCAGACAGGTGGTTCTTGGCAGCAGGTTAAAGGTCTGAAATACGAAGCCTATTTCTTTATTTCTGACTTCAGCCAGTTCGGCATCATTCATATGACTTACGTCCTGATTATTCAGGATGTATTGTCCGGACGTGGGTGTGTCCAGGCAGCCAATCATATTCATAAGTGTGGATTTTCCGGAGCCGGAAGGACCCATAATGGCGATATACTCATTTCTTTCCACATCAAAGGAAACTCCGGCCAGAGCGCGAACTTCGGTTTCCCCCATCTGGTAAATTTTGGTCATTTCCCGGATTTGTATAACTGTATCACTCATAAAATTAATTGGTTGCAAGTGTTGTCTGTTCAGTCACCTTAACAGCATCCCCATCGTTTAATTCCCTGGAAAGCACACGGTACGAGCCAATTACAATTTCCTCGCCCGCACTGATTCCACTCAAAATCTGAACATGGGTATTATCGCTGATTCCGGTTTCCACTTCCTTACGAATGGCTTTTCCGTCTTCAACTACAAAAACGACTTTTCGGATATCTTCTTTCTTGATTAAAAGATCATCATCCTGACTTTGATTATCAGCAACCAACGTTACGTCAGCACTGTCAGATTTCTCTGATTTTGGTTGCGGGTCTTTGGCAAAATCCCTAACCGTTACCGCCTGAATCGGAACACTTACCACGTTCACGGCAGTCTGTGTTTCGATGTCGACTGTAGCCGACATACCCGGTTTAAAATTCGGGACAAAGGTTTCTTCCGGATTTTCAGCACTCGGGTCTTCTTCCAGTACCCGGCCTGAGAAGGTGAGGTTATGCGGTGTCACAATCCGAACCTTGACCTGATAGTTGGTAACCTGTTCGTTGGTACCAGATCCTGTTACACGCGCTGAGTTAGCAATTTCGGTTACAATTCCATCGAATTGCCTGTCCGGGTAGGAATCCACCTCAATGCGGGTGGTATCGCCCTGGCTTACATTCACAATATCATTTTCATTTACCTCCACAAGCACTTCCATAAGGTCCAGAAGAGATACGCGCATCATTTCTGTACCAGCAACCTGTGAGTTACCTAGTACACGATCTCCGGATTCTACAGCGAGTCCGGTAATAACCCCGTCCTGAGGAGCCCTGATCACCGTTTGTTCCAGCTCTTCCTCAGCCCGTCTGAGCTGGGCTTCTGCACTTTGAATCTGGTATTCGGCCGCGTTAAGGTTGGCCTTCTGGGCTTCATAATTAGATTTTGACTGAATGAAATCCAGTTCGGAAATAAGTTCTTTTTCATAAAGCTGTTTATTCCTGCTGAAATCAGCTTCTGCCTGAAACAGCGTTGCTCTGGACTGCTCCATGCGGGCTCTCTGAGTAAGCAGCGCAGCAGTGAGCTCATCAATGCGAGCCTGGAATATATCCGGATCCAGTCTTACCAGCAGATCACCTTTTCGCACAAAATCGCCTTCTTTCACCGCCAGTTCTATGATCTCACCGGATACATCTGAACGAATGATAACTTCCACTTCTGGCTGGATACGACCACTGGCAGAAACAAGCTGTACAATAGTCTTGAGTTTAGCCTGTGTTGTTTCTACCGCTTTACCTACGTCTCCGGTGCCAATCACACCGGTCTGCCTCAGGATAACCACGGTTACTGCGGCAACCACAAATACCCCAAGAATGATTTTTAGAACTCTGTTTGATGATTTTTTCTTTTGTTTTGCCATAATTCCCCCTAAAAATTCTTTATTCGAGTACAATCATTTCATCCAGCTTACCGATGAAGAAATCGAGCAGCTGTTCCTGGAAAATGAGATTGTAAATGGATCTTGTATAATCAGCCTGGGCTTGTACATAGGAAGCCTGTGACTGACTCAATTCAATAAGTGTGCTTGCGCCTACATTATAGCGCTCCTGCTCAGATTCAAAGGCTTTCTCGGTAGCAATAAGCGCCTTTCTTGATGATTCCAGCTCTTTAGTAAAACCCACATAATCGTTGTATGCCTGTGTAAGCTCCTGTACAGCCTGAAGCTGGGTATTTTCTAGATTCAATTTTGCATTTTTGAATGCAATCTGTGAATTCAGATAGTTGGTGCGGGTCTGAAGACGGGTAAACAAAGGAATCTGAATGTTAAAACCTGCTCCTTTTGTGATCTGTCGGTCAAAGAACTGATCACTGAAAGAAACAGACTCCCGGGTCAGCGGATCACGCGACTGATCTGAGTAGGATGATGAAATCGATCCGCTTATGGAGATGGTCGGCAGAAAAGCCCATTTAGCCGTCAGCATCTGGAATTCCTGGCTTTTTATCTGATACTCTGCACTTTTGATGTCAGCCCGCGTGATCAAGGCCTCCTGTACCAGTTGTCCGAGATCGAAGTTCCGAACTGCCACTTCCTGTTCAATAGCTTCAAATTCCGGTATGACAAATTCATAATTCCCAAGCGGATCAATTTGCAGCTGCCGAACCAGAATTACCTTGCTGAGATTGAGCTGGTTTTCATTGTTTGTAACCTGCAGCTCGTTGTTTGCAACGGTTGCTTCCTGATTATAAAGATCTACAACCGGGCGGGTACCTACATCAACCTGAGCCTGTATCTGTTCCAGCTGCTTCTGGGAGGTCACTAAGTTTTCCTTCGCAATTTCGAGCAGTGATTCATTCAGAATAACATTCAGGAAATTGGAAGCCGTGTTGAAGATTACCGTTTCTCGCTGCCGTTTCAGGTTCTCTTCAGCTGAAAGTCGGGTAATCTGACTGGATCTAAGCGTCAGAATATTATTGAAACCGCTGAAAACCGTCATATTTGAGGAAATGCTACCTCGCAGGTTTCGGGAGGTAAAGTTACCAAACTGGAAAATTTCAGGAATAAACTGCTGACCTGAGTTGAGGCTTCCGGAAAAGTTACCGTTCAGGTTGGGTAGGTAATCGGCATACTCCCTTACCTCATTATTTTTTGCCTGCTGAAGGTTGTTCTCAGCCTGTTTTAGCTGAAAATTATTTTCCAGAGACAGGTCAATGGCATCCTGAAGAGTGATTCTCTGTACGGGCTGTTCATCCTGAGCTTTCGAAACAGCCGATCCCAGAAGAACGATGATGATTACGGTTAATAGTCGCTGCATGATAATTTTATAGTTAGTTTAGTAAGGCCTTACACGCCGAAAACTAACGATGGTTACACCAAACGAGTTGCTTTTTTTGTGTAAAAAAAGGTTTATTCGCCGGTATTAGCGGCATCCTGTTTTTCAGTTCTGGAAGACAGTTGTGCGTCCAGCTTTTCACTGAGAAGTGAAACTCCTCTTTTGACGAGAAGTCGTTTAATTTCCTGCGTAAGCAGGTTTCTTACTGAATTGTCCTTGCCTGTGGTTCTTGATTTCCGAACCGGTTCCTTTGATTTTCGGCCGGCCTGACCTGCAATAAGGCCGAGTATGAGGGAAGCGGCAACAGATTGAAGGGGATATTTTTTGACCAGTGAAGGCAACCCAAAGTTGTCGGCTGCGGCATGTTTGACTTCATTAATAGAAGTATCGATTTCATTTTCGATTCTTTTCAGTTCAGCCTGCAGTTCAGCTTTTTTTGCCCTGCTGTCAATTAATTTTTTCTTAGCCATCGTTATCTGCAAGATTTGTGGAAGATTCAGGAAGCAGCTTCTGCTTTTTGTCTTTTTTGAGGTCTTCTTCCATAGATTTAATGACACCCTCCATAAATTTTTTCTGAATTCCTTTGGCTAAACCTTCTACCCCTGTAAAACTGAAGATTAATCCCAGCAGTAACAACGGCACTGAAACAATGAGAAAACCAATACTATAGCTGTCCATTAGCTCACCCAGATATATTCCAAGGGCAATCATCGCGAGTTGCACACCTGAGGCCAGTAAAAGTATACCCAGCCATTTCTGAATGGAAATACTAACCCATTTTGTGACATGCTCACTGATGTCCAGTACCAGAATTTCAAGCCGGGTCTCTATGTATTGCCTGAGATCGGTGGACAGGTCTTTAAGTTTATCGCTGAGCTGGTCCATTAGTCTTCGTCTGAAAAAATCCTGGAGAGGATAAAACCAATCGAGAAGCCAATCAGCACACTTTTTACCGGATGTTTTCGGATGAACATTTCTGATCTGAGTTTCAGATCCTGAACAGATTCCTTCACTTCATCACTGCTGATCAGTTCACGCCCGCGTTCTATTGCTCTATCCAGGCGTTCATTTACTTTATTTACGATGTCATCATTCATAAGGCCCTAAGTCTTTAGCATAAAATACGTTATTCTATTCGTAACGTAAACTTTCGATAGGATCCAGTTTCGCGGCTTTCCATGCCGGGTAAACCCCAAAAACCAGGCCAATCAGGGTCATTCCTATCACGGATCCAAACAGCGACCACAAAGGGATCACCGGGTCGCTATCGATCCAGACGGCAATCAGGTTTCCGGCACCGATACCGAAAATTAAACCGATAATTCCCCCCAACTGACAAATAAAAATCGCCTCCATCAAAAACTGATTGGTTATGGCCTTCCTGGTGGCCCCTATTGCTTTTCGGATTCCGATCTCCCGCGTTCGTTCAGTTACGGATACCAGCATTATATTCATCACACCGATACCGGCACCAAGCAGAGTAATCAATCCGATTGCAAATCCACCGACATAAAGCGCACCGGTGAAGGTATCGAAGGTACCCGAGAGGCTGTCATTGGTATCAATTTCGAAGTTGTTGTTTTCCCCGGGCGCAACCTTGCGGATTACCCGCATAATACCGGTCACCTCCTCCACGGTTTCCTGAATCATGGTAATTTTGGGTGCCCTGACCTGTATGCCAATATCCCTGTTCCCCCCGTAAACGTTTAATCCGGTGGTATATGGGATCAGTACAAAGTTATCGAATGATTGTCCGAAGATTTGCCCTTTTTTCTCCAGGATACCGATCACCGTGTAAGGTCGCCCGTCTATACGGATACTCTTACCCAGGGGGTACTGATTCTTAAACAACTCATTCTGGACATCCTTACCAATGACCACAACTGCACGGGCGTACTGAACGTCATCAGGGTTTATGTTACGGCCGTCTTCGAGTGTATAAGCGTTGTTCGCCAGATAATTTTCATTACTTCCCCGAACCACCACATTTGGCTCCGTTTCTTCATCCCCAAATACGATTTTTGTGAAAGAAAAACTTTCATTGGGGCTCATACCCTCGGCAATTCGGGCTCTTTCTTCCAGGTCTTCCGCATTCTGGAAGGTAATTCGCTTTCGGTTTCGAAGGCTCTCGTCTCGGGGGCCAAGCTGAACCGCAGGATTACGCTGAATATTTACCACATCCGAACCCATAAGGCTCATGGTATCCTTGAAATATTTATCCAGAACGGCAACAGCGGTTGTGGTCACGATCAGCGAAAAAACCCCGATCACCAGTGCCAGCAGGGTTAGCGATGACCGGATTTTATTGGCCATTATGGAATCTAAAGCCTGGGTAAAAGTCTCGTTTACATTCATCAGTCGTACCTCAGTGAATCAATTGGATCAGCAGTGGCAGCTTTGTATGCCGGAATAAAACCAAAAACAACACCCACAATGGTACAGATGATGAATGCTACCATCACTACCGCTGCATTCATGGTAGCCGTAAAGAACTGATCAATAATAATGGTTCCGATACCGGCAATGCCCACCCCGATAATACCTCCGATCAGGCAAATTACCACCGCCTCGATCAGGAACTGGGTCAGGATTTCCCATGATTTTGCACCCACGGCTTTCCGAATTCCGATTTCTTTGGTCCGCTCCCTCACGGAAACGAACATAATGTTCATAACCCCTATACCGCCAATAATCAGAGACAAGACCATGAGTCCGTAGCCTCCGATATAAAGGCCGTTTTTTATTCCGGACAGCTGTTCTTCAAAAGCCTGGGGTTTGTTAATAATAAAGTCATTTTCCTCTTTGGCATCCAGACCGCGAATACGCCTCATCACACCTTCCAGCTCATAGACCCCGTCTTCCATTACTTCCTCATTCGGAAACTGTACCCCGATCTGTATCCCCCATTTTAATCCATAGGTATTGCCATAGGCAGAAATGGGTACGATAACCCGGTTATCCGAATCTCCGAGCCCAAGAAATGATCCCTGCTTGGTGAGTACCCCGATTACCCTGTATTTCTGTCCTCCTATGCGAATTTCTTTACCCAGGGCCATTTTTTCTCCGAAAAGAGCTGTTTTAAGGGATTGTCCAATTACAGCTACCCGGGAACCTGAGCGCACTTCTGATTCCACAAACATGCGCCCCTCCTCGATATCCAGTCCCTGCAGATTCAGGTAATTACTTGTAGCACCGTTTATTCCCACATTACTGGCTGCTTTATCTTCATAGCGAACCGAGACATTGTTATTGGCGGCAGCAGTTACGTTTGATGCCAGCTGAGACATTTCATCAATCTGTTCAACATACTCCAGTTTCATCTCACGCCGATTGATGATTTCCCACCATTCCAGATCGCCACCACCCCAGGGCCATTTTTCAACATAAACCACATTGCGGCCCAGCATGGCCATGGAATCTTCAAAAACCTCATCCATGCCAGTGGTAACGGCATCAACAACGGTTACCATGGTGATGCCAATGATAATACAGAGTGTAGTGAGAAAGGATCTTGTTTTGTTAGCCCTGAGTGCAAATGAGGCGATCTTGAATCCTTCAAGTATGCTGCGAAGAAATCTCATGCTTTCAATAAATTTAGTATTGAAGCTTGCTACGGAAGCTAAACGTTATCGTTTCAATAAAATACACTTTTTACAAAGCTTTATTCTTAGATCAGCAACTGATATGTTCAGCGTTCATGAAAAAGAATTCATTTAAACTAGATTGTCTTGTCTTTGCAGCCCATCCTGATGATGCGGAACTGAACTGCGGTGGCACCATTGCACGGCTTGTCCACCAAGGACTAAAGGTAGGTATTATTGATCTGACCCAGGGGCAAATGAGTACCCGCGGCGATATCGAAACACGTAAACAGGAAGCAGAAAATGCCAGTAAAATCCTTGGTATTGAGATTCGCGAGAATCTGGGTTTTATGGACTCGAAAATCCTGAACAACCGTGAGCAGCAGCTTAAGATTATCGAAGTTGTTCGGAAGTACCGACCCGATCTTTGCCTGATCGGTGCTCCTTTTGACCGGCATCCTGATCATGGCGCCGCTACCCGTTTGCTGATTGATGCTTTGTTCTACAGCGGACTCAGAAAACTGGAAGATGCCTCAAAACTTGAGCCCTGGAGGCCGGCGCACATCCTCCATTACATGCAGGATCGACCATTTGAAGCTGATTTTGTATTTGATATTTCTGATACCCTCGAACTCAAGATGGAGGCTTTGAAAGCTTTTTCCACTCAGTTTAACGTGGAGGAAAATGAGCCCGGTGAACAAACCTACATTTCAGGGCAGGGATATTTTGAACAGATTAGAGCGAGAGCCCGATTTTACGGTCATCTTGCCGGTTTTGACTACGGGGAACCTTTTAAATACTATAACGGTCCTGTTCCTTTAATCGATTTCTCACTTTTTACCCAAACCAATCCCAAACGCTGAATTATGAGAGCTGCTTTAATTTTCACTTTTCTGATCCTTTCCACACTGGCCTGCCAGCAAAATCAAGCTGTTGATAAAACGGAGGATTATGGCAATCCCGCTGCTGAGGGTTTTAACGCGGAGGCATCGGACTCCATGGCAGTAGTTATCGCAGATTCCATTATGGCGGCTATGGGCGGTCGCAAAAACTGGGATGCAACCCGTTATCTCACCTGGAATTTTTTTGGGCGAAGAGTGCATACCTGGGACAAATGGGAAGGATTGAACCGCATAGAATTCGAGAATGAGGATCTGGTCATGGAATTCAATGTAAATACCAAAGAGGGCAGCGTAATTCGTGATGGTGAAGAAGTGACGGATGAGGAGGAAAAAGCGGAATTACTGCAGCGGGGTTATGAAATCTGGGTGAATGACTCTTACTGGCTGTTAATGCCTTTTAAGATGAAAGACAGTGGGGTGACGCTGACTTATCTGGGTGAGGAAAATAGTCCTGAGGGCGTGGCTTCATACAAACTGCAGCTAACCTTCGACAGTGTTGGGGTAACCCCACAGAATAAATACCATGTTTTTGTGGACACAAGCGATTATCTGGTCAAACATTGGATGTATTTCCCTGAAGCTGAGATGGATGAACCCAGAATTTCAACCGTCTGGGCCGACTACCAGCAGCATGGAAACATTCTCCTGAGCGGTAACCGCGGACGTTTCCAGCTAAGTGACATTGCGGTTCTGGATGCCTGGCCCGAATAACGGTTCAGCTCTGCTGTATCAGTTCTGTAGATTTGAAATGGGCTTTAATTTCCTCCATCAGGGCTTTGTGTATAGCCGGGTTGCCTGCCAGGAATCGCTGGCCAAAAACCCAGTCAGTATCCCCCAGCCAGTCGCTCACCACACCACCCGCTTCCTGTATAATGAGTGAACCTGCGGCTACATCCCAGGCACTCAATCCGTGTTCATAAAAGCCATCAAATCGGCCGGCCGCAACGCAGCATAAATCATAGGAAGCTGCCCCGGGCCTTCTCAGCCCGTGCGTTTTTCCAAGCAGTGTTCTGAACAGCTTCAGATAGTGATCCAGCAGCTCAAAATTTTTGTACGGAAAGCCGGTACCAATCAGGCTGTCAGAGAGAAGTTCTGTATCGGACACCTGAATTTTTTCCTCGTTCAGATAGGCGCCCTCCCCTTTTGCAGCGGTAAACATTTCATGGTTTCCGGCCTGATAAACGACAGCAGCCTTGGCTTCCCCATTTTCCCAGAGTGCGATAGAGGTGCAGAAAATGGGAAAAGAGTGGGCAAAATTGGTGGTGCCGTCAATGGGATCGATGACCCAGGTGCGCTCATTGGTGAGTTTGGATGACTGGTGGGTCTCCTCAGCCAGAAACTGATCATCCGGATAGTATTTTTGTATAATTTCGAGAATGGCTTTTTCGCAATCCAGGTCAGCCTGGGTAACCAGATCGTTTTTTCCTTTCAACTTAATTTCGAAACCCTGACGCTGATACCTAAACATTACTTCAGCGGCAGCAAAAGCCGCCTCCCTTGCTACATCCACTTCTTTGAGATAATCCATTACTCCCGCTCCGATTTCATTTTGTACTCGAACTGCTTTTTTTCTTTGATCCCATCGTTGTGTTTTACCGAAGGATATAAATCATCATAGGGCGTGCTTTCAATTTTATTGTATTCCCGCTGAATATGAGCCTGTTTTTTTTGGAGTTCAATTTTTCGGTCCGGATCAGCTGTACTGAGTTCACGGGCTACCTCTTCACGTTTTCGAAGATAATAACTTCGCTGCAGGGCCTTCAGGGTACTGCGGGCTGAGCCGAAAATGTCCTGATCCCGGATAATTTTTTTTCCTGTTTTCTCATGATGACGCTCACTTGGACTATGCTGTTCCATCAGAACATCGGCCACCAATTTGGGATAAGGATCGGGCATTGAAGTATAACGGCTGATCTCAACTTTTTTACCCTCTTTGAAGTCTTCAATCACCTGTCGGAAAAATTCCCGAAGCTCGTCATCTTCAAAAACCCGCTCATTACAGAGATTGCCCACATACTCAACCAATGGATTGCCGTAAGTAATCAGCAATCGCAGCATTTCTCTTTCAAAGTGCGGGCTGTTTGCCTTTTTTTCTTTTACAGCTGGCTTGCTGGCTTCGGGCTTTTCCTGTTGTTGCAGAACTGGAGTCTCTGTGCGTAATCGCTGCCGTTCTTCCCTTTCCTTTGAACGTCGGTCTTCCACCTTCCTGCGGGCGCGGATGCGATCCAGCTCTTCAAATAATTCCCGGTCAGAACTGTTCCGGAATTTTTGGGTTTTCGTATGCAGATACTGAACAAAAACCTGCTGTTTCAGGGTATCGGGCATTACTGCAATGGCCTCCAATACCTCAGAGATCAGGGTCGCTATTCCGGTGGGTTTTGCTGTTTTTCCCTCAACTTCCGCTTTTAGGATCAGAAAACTGACAAAATCCTTGGATTCCTCTTTGCAGTAGGCGAGGAAAGATTCCTTCCCAAATTGTTTCACAAAACTGTCGGGATCGTCGCCCTCAGGCAATTCCAGCAGTTCCACATCCATTCCCTCTGCCAGTGCTATCTCAATCCCCCGCTGCATGGCTTTTTGGCCGGCCACATCGGAATCGTAGATCATGATCATTTTCTCCCCATAGCGTTTCAGCAACCGGACCTGCCCTGCGGTGAGTGCCGTACCACTGGAGGCCACCACATTTTTAATTTCATGCTGATGCAGGGTTATCACATCGGTGTAGCCCTCCACCAGAATCACTTCTTTTTGTTTACGGATGTCATTGCGTGAGAAATTAAGCCCGTAAACCACCTCACTTTTGTTGTACACCGATGTCTGTGCCGTATTAATATATTTGGCTGTTTTTTCCTTACCCAGCACTCTACCTGCAAAAGCAATCACTTTACCTGCCGGATTGAAGATGGGAAACATCAGCCGCCCGCGGAACACATCATAAAAACCTTCCCCTCGCTGACTTTCCCGTATTAAACCACCCTCAAGCAGATATTCGGTATCAATTCCGGCACTCATCGCGGCCCGATACAATGCATCACCCTGTTCGGGAGCATATCCCAATCCGAAATGGCGAATTACCTCATTCGGATAACCTCTCTTTTCCAGATAGCTTCGGGCCTGTTCAGCCTCATCATTCTCTATGAGATTACGATAGTAAAACAGGCCGGCAAATTTCAGAGCATGCAAAATACCTTCATGCTGTTGCTGCATTTGCGAAACTTCTTCACTGACGTCCTCTTCGGGAATAAAAACTCCGTAACGATCGGCCAGCTGACGAACGGCTTCGGTAAAGGAAATACCCTCCTGATCCATCAGGAATTTGATCACATCACCGGATTCTGAGCAACCAAAGCATTTAAAGATGCCGAGCCGTGGGGTAACATGAAAGGATGGGGTCTTCTCATTGTGATAGGGACAAAGTCCGACAAATCCGCTCCCGGATTTCTTGAGTTTCACATAGTCGCCGACCACTTCAACGATGTCGGCCGCTGCCTTTACCTCTTCTTTTTTTTCCTCTGTAATCATCGATTAAAGTTAGTAAATAGGTGATGACTTCAAACCGGCATTTCCTGATTTTTTAAAAGGGTTAACCATTTTCAGCGTTTCAATTGCGGCAGAGGCTGAGTATATTCCTGCCCCAAAATTTTAACCACACAGACATTCAAAATGAGCGTATTAGTTGGTAATCAAACCCGCCTTGTTGTTCAGGGCTTCACAGGAAGCGAAGGTACCTTTCATGCCGGCCAGATGATCGAATATGGCACCAATGTGATTGGTGGTGTAACACCGGGAAAAGGCGGACAAAAACACCTTGATAAGCCTGTATTCAACACCGTGGCAGAAGCGGTTGAACAAGAAGGCGCTAATACCTCTGTAATCTTTGTACCGCCAGCTTTTGCTGCTGATGCCATTTCGGAAGCCGCTTTTGCGGGAATTGAAGTCATCATCTGTATCACCGAAGGCATTCCGGTTAAAGACATGATTGTAGCCAAACAGGTGGTGAACAGCCACGGAGCTACCCTCGTCGGGCCTAACTGTCCAGGTGTAATCACACCGGGTGAAGCTAAAGTGGGCATTATGCCGGGAAGTATTTTCAGCCCCGGTTCAGTTGGACTCATTTCCCGCTCAGGTACCCTTACCTATGAAGCGGTTGACCAACTGAGCAAAGCCGGATTGGGACAGTCTACCGCAATCGGTATTGGAGGCGACCCGGTAATCGGTACCACTCATCTTGATGCCGTAAAACTTTTCCAGAATGATCCGGACACTGAGTCTATCGTACTGATTGGTGAAATCGGAGGTACTGCTGAGGAAGAAGCCGCCGCATACATTAAAGAGCATGTAGACAAACCTGTTGTGGCCTTTATTGCCGGTTCAACAGCTCCTCCCGGCCGCCGAATGGGACATGCCGGTGCTATTATTTCGGGAGGTAAAGGAACTGCCCAGGAGAAGAAAAAAGCACTTGCTGAAGCCGGCATCACCGTTGTAGAAAGCCCTGCCGACATCGGAATGACCCTGAAGAATCTGATTTCAGCATAAGCATCTACTCATTTTCATTATTTATAAAACTGTACCAATAAAACCCGCTCTTCAGCGGGTTTTTTATTTCTAATTAGCACAAGTGTAGAGAAATACTTTATTTGGGCTTAGATTGAACTAATGTGAGGGGTCACATGAAAGCCGAGATAAACATTCAGGAGAATAGCGGCATTTTAACCGTAAGCACAAAACCTGTTGCTGAAGTAATTGACTGGATATCAAGTATGAAGCTTGTTTTCCAGGCTATTTCTGAACGGGATACTAAAAAGGTATTGATTGATTTCCGGGGTAGCAGGATCAACAGTTCAGCTACAGACATCGTGAACTATGTCAAAACATGGCCCGAAGATATCATGATCGGCTGTCTGGTTGATGACCACAACCGGGAAAATCAACATTTTGTTGAGACCGTCAGCATGAACCGCGGGAAAATGTTCAGGACTTTTGAAGATACCGACGCAGCCCTGAACTGGCTGCAATCACATGCCTAAATGGACATTCCTTTGGGTATAACTGTTCTTTTGGGAATAATGACAATTCCATCCACTACGTGGTGATACTGGTACTCCCCATTTTCAAGATGATCACCGCCATTGATGCGAACATCGTCTCCAATGCGAACATTTTTGTCGATAATACAATTGTTAATGTAACAGCGCTCTCCTATTCCCATCAGCGGATGCTTCTCATCACGGGCTTTAAGCTCATCCTCATTCGGGAAGTAATCATTACCCATTACTACTGAGTTCTCAACGGTGGTTCCTTTTCCAATTCTGGACCGGATCCCGATCACGGAACGCACGATCCGGCTTGCTTCAACAATACAGCCCTCGGCAATAACGGACTGTTCAAAGGTAGTTCCGCTGATTTTTGAGGCCGGCAGCAAGCGTGCACGGGTATAGATGTAATTCTGGTTATCATAAAAGTTGAAGGAAGGGACTGTGTCGGCCAGAGCAAGATTACATTCGAAAAAGGAACGAATGGTTCCGATGTCGGCCCAGTAGCCGCCAAACTCATATGAACAGACCTTCAAACCCTCATCAATGGTTTTGGGGATGATTTCTTTTCCGAAATCAGTAGCATCAGGATTCTCATCAAACAAGCGGCTCAGAACATCGCTGCTGAATATGTAGATACCCATGGATGCCAGATAATGCTTACCCTGATTTTTGTATTCCTCCGGTGTTTCTGATTTCCATTGTTCCAGTTCATCCAGTGCCGGCTTTTCCACAAAACTTTCGATGTAGCCTTCTTCATTGGTTTTCATAATTCCGAAACCGGTTGCATCATCCGCTACAACGGGGATGGTTGCCACGGTCAGGTCAGCTTTCATTTGTATATGACGGGCCAGCATTTCGGAATAGTCCATCTGGTAAAGCTGGTCGCCGGATAAAATGAGCGCATAATCATGATCATGATTTTCCATGTGATGAACCGACTGACGAACGGCATCAGCGGTACCCTGGAACCAGTCCTGACTTTTGGGTGTCTGTTCAGCAGCCAGAATATCTACAAAACCACTGCTGAACACATCAAAGTTGTAGGTGTTTTTGATATGCCGGTTCAGGGAAGCCGAATTAAACTGAGTGAGCACATAAATTCTGCGAACTCCTGAATTCAGGCAATTTGAGATGGGGATATCCACTAACCGGTACTTACCTGCGATGGGTACCGCCGGTTTTGAACGGGTACGGGTCAGCGGGTAAAGCCGTGTTCCCCGACCTCCTCCCAGGATAACAGCAATCGTGGATTCATTCATTGATTTTTTCATGTGCTCACAAGTTGATGATAGAGATTAAGATATTCCTTAGCTGATTTTTCCCAGGAAAAATCCAGTTTCATTATTTCGGCAATAATCTTTTCCATTTTTTTTGGGTCATTGAAGAGGCCGATGGCCCTTTTAAGAGCATATTCTGCCTCATGTAATGCAAATTCATCAAAGCGGATGCCGTAACCACCCTCATCCTCAACATCTTTTACCGTGTCCTTTAGTCCGCCCGTGGTACGCACGATGGGAATGGTACCATAACGCATAGCAAACATCTGATTTAATCCACAGGGCTCCACCCTGGAAGGCATAAAAATAAAATCAGCACCGGCATAGATCTGATGAGCCAGCCGTTCATTGTATTCCAGTTTTGAATCGAAATAACCCACGCAATTGTGATTCATTTCTGAGAAAAGGCTCTGCAACTGAGGATCACCAGTGCCCAGAATGATAAAATTAAACTCGATTTCCTGATGGATGAGTGTCCGTACCAGATCCGGAATCAGATCAGCCCCCTTTTCCCGAACCAGCCTTCCGATAAAGGCAACCGTGGGTTTCGCAGGATCAATATTGAATTCTTTACAGAGAGCTTCTTTATTTTTCTTTTTTCCGGCTTTACGGTTCCGATAGGTGAAATTATGCTCAATAAACGCATCGGTAGCCGGATCCCAGCTGTCTGTATCAATTCCATTCAGTATACCGGTTGATTTTCCGGCTTCTGCCGCAAATAAATATTCAAGTCCGCTGCTGTACTTACTCAGTTCGTTCATGTAATTCTCAGAAACCGTCGTAACCCTCCAGGCGCATTTGATGCCCGCAGCCAGGCTGTTCAGCTTTCCTCCCCATTCTAGTACTCCCAGATGTTTCTCATCAAAGTGAGGGAGCAGAGATGCTTTTTCCATGTTGTGCACTCCATGGTATTCCGCATTATGCACCGTAATAATGGTTGGAATGTGGCTTAGTGATTCATAAACATGGCTGTATCGAATCATGAATGGCACCAGCCCGGTCTGATGATCATGACAGTGGATTACATCCGGTTTTTCTACAAAGGATCGAATCCAGTCAAGAGCGGCTATCTGAAAACAGATGTTTCGTTCAAGTTCGTCCCAGTACCCATGGCCTGACCAAGGATCAATGTAAATTCCTGGTCTGTCAAAACGCCCGGGTATATCAACGCAATAAAAGGGAAACCCAAGATTTTCACTTTTGAGCTCCTGAATTCTGAACTTAAAATCTGAATTATATAACCTTGCCGATGATTCATGAACGGTTTTAAAGGATTGTTCACGAAACCATGGTTTATCATATTTGGGGATCAGCACCATACACTCACTCCCCTGTTCATTCAGGTATTTCGGTAGGGAACCTACCACATCCCCCAATCCGCCTGCTTTTGCAGCAGGATAACATTCAGCGCTAAGGTGAATAATCTTCATGATTTGTTATGAAACCCCATCTTTAAGCTGTCGTACCGTGTGCCGGCATTTGGTGAGAATTAAGAAAATCTTTTGGGTCTTCCAAAAAGTGTTGTAATGTTTTCATCAAGATATGCACTAATAGAAAAATCCCAATTTAAGGTTAAGTAAAATATGGCTGTTATTGAGGTTCAAAACATCAAGAAGACCTTCGGTAAGACCAAAGCTGTGAATGATGTCAGCTTCGAGGTTGAAAAGGGCAGAATATTTGGTTTACTGGGGCCCAACGGTGCCGGTAAAACCACTACCATCCGCATGATCAATCATATACTGGTGCAGGACGAAGGCAGAATTACGATTAACGGTAAGGACGCCAGCGAAGAAACCCAGAAAATGATTGGCTACATGCCCGAAGAGCGTGGTTTGTACAAGAAAATGAAAGTTGGTGAGCAGCTGCTCTATCTGACCCAGTTGAAAGGTATGGATGCCGCTTCTGCGAAAAAGTCGATTGTGTACTGGCTGGAGCGTTTCGAAGCAGCTGACTGGTTCAAGATGGAGGTTGGAGAGTTGTCTAAGGGGATGTCGCAGAAAATACAATTCATTGCCACCATCGCCCATGACCCGGATATTTACATATTCGATGAGCCTTTTTCCGGACTGGATCCCATCAATTCCGAAATGCTGAAGGAGATCATTATAGAGCTGAAATCAAAGGGTAAAACCATTCTCTTTTCCACGCATCGTATGGAACAGGTTGAACAAATGTGTGATGACATCTGCCTGTTCAACAAAGGGGAAGCCATCCTTAATGGTGGTCTGCGTGAAGTCAAGGCTTCATTTGGCAAGAATACCATCAACATGGAATTTGAGGGGGATTCCTCCTTTCTGGATCAGCTTGAAAATGTGCGCATCAACAATCGATCCACCAATTTTGCTGAAATCCGGATTCTGGACGATCAACCTATGCAGGAAATACTGAAAAATGCCATGGAAAAAGTTGAAATCCACAAGTTTGAACGGGTTGAACCTTCACTGAATGAAATATTCATCTCCACCGTCGGAGAGAGTAACCTGAAAGCTGAGGAGGTGCTGGCATGAGTTTTTCCAAAGTAATAATTGTACTAAAGCGGGAATACCTGACCCGCGTTCGCAGTAAGTCGTTCATCCTTTCCACCCTGCTTACCCCTATTGGTTTTGTGGTGATGTTCGGTATCATTATCTGGGTAAGTATTTCTTCTCCTGAACCGGAGAAAACGGTGGGGATCATCGATGAGACCACTGTTCTGATGCCTCGCTTCACCGAACTGGACCCGGACCGATACATTGATGTATCTGATATGATGCTGGACACAGTGCGGGCTCGCGTAATGTCTGGCGAACTGGATGCCTATCTGGTTCTGAATGAGGAGCATCTCAATCTGGAAGCAGAGGCTGATTTCGTATACGGGGGCAGCGGAGGACTCAGTTTCCTAGAAGTGGTGGAAGATGATTTCAGGGAAGTGATCCGTGAAGAACTGCTGGCCCGGGCTCAGGTTTCAGAGGACATCCGCAGGATATTCGAAAGCCGCCCTCAGCTGGAGAACATAAAGCTTACTGAGACCGGAGAGGAAGAAGAGGATAATACCGGGGCATCGGCTGCATTCGGATTCGTGCTTGGCCTGCTGATTTTTATTGGGCTATTCGGATATGGTGCATTGCTGATGCGAGGCGTTATTGAGGAAAAGACAAACCGCATTGTGGAGGTCATTGCCTCATCGGTCAAACCCATAGAGCTTATGTTTGGTAAGCTGTTTGGTATCTGCTTACTGGCACTCACTCAGTTTGCTGCCTGGTTTATCATTTACACCGGTTTATCTGTTGCTGCCGCACCGGTTGCCGGACTCATTGTAGAAGCCCAAACGCAGAACCTGCCTGATGAAGCTGCAGCTCAGGCATCCAGCTTTGATCCGAGCAGCCTGGAAGCACTGGTATTTGACCCCATCATATTTGTGTACTTTTTCGTGTTCTTTATACTGGGATTCCTGATTTATGCATCCGTTTTTGCAGCCGTTGGTGCTGCCGTGGATTCCGAGCAGGATACCCAGCAATTCATGGTTCCCATCATGATTCCCATTTTCCTGGCTTATTTCTTCAACACACGGGTAATGATTGATCCGGATTCCAGTCTTTCTGTAGCCGCCTCTCTTTTCCCGCTAACCTCACCCATCAATATGATTACCCGTATTGCCGTTACGGATGTTCCCTTCTGGCAAATTCTGGTATCTATTGTGTTGATGGCAGGTACTTTCGTCGGACTGATGTGGCTCGCAGCTAAGATTTACCGGGTGGGTATCCTGATGTACGGTAAAAAACCAAGTTTTGGTGAAATGGCGAAATGGCTGCGCCAAAACTAGACCTGTGCTTTAGTAGCTGCCGCCCGTAACACGGTTATCAAACTCATTCATTTCAACTTCAGCCCTGAGCAGCTCAGCTTGTTCAGGGCTGCATTTTTGTGTGAGCGCGTATCCTTTTTTGCGGATCAGCGGATGCGGATCCCTTATCAGATCAGCAACCAGATTATCCCACATTTGCTCGGTTAAGCCGATATTCTGAAGATTCTGAAGTGCTGTTAGCCGTGTTTCAGTGGACTCACCTGAAGCAGTGAACGGTAACATCCTTTCGATCACCGCTGAGTCAGAACTTACGGGTAAAACACGATTCAGCAGGTAGATGTATTTTTCCGGGCTGATATCGGCTGAGGATAATCGATCTATAAGTGCGATAACTTCACTGGAATCGGAAACTTCAATGAAGGAATTAAAGGCTGAATTGAAGATCTGATCGTCATCTGTGCGCAGTATCTTATTGCGAAGAGCGAAGCTTACCTGTTCATTACCCGGATAAGCGGAAAGAGCTTCTGTTCCAGCTAATTGGAGCTCAGGTGATTCACGGTTCAGCAGGGGCAGAAAGGTTTGTTCGGTACCAATATCACCGGAGGTGATAGCCGAGAGGGTAGTGTATATTGCAGCCTGCACCTCAGCATTTTCTTCACTTTTTAGCGCATCATTCAGGGCAAGCTGAAGATCGGGTTCATCCGCGTAGGATACCAGTCCGCTTGCCGCCTGTGCACGAAGGGCTGGCTCCTGGGAACGCAGTTGAGCAAGCCAGAATGAGATGGGTTTTGACTCAAACACTCTGACATCTGTGTCTGAACGACCAATCAAAGCATATTCCAGATTCGGGCTGACTTCAAAGGTGAGGGTATCACTGGAACCGCTGAAGGAAAATTCAGTGGTTAAGGTATCTCCGAAAACATACTCATATAAGGTTGCCGAATGCAAGCTGTCTTGTTTATCCACATTGGAAGTCATGATGAGGGTCAGTTCAGTAAAATCCTGACTCAGCTTAAAACTGGCCAGATAATACTGCTGTTCTTTCATGTCCAGCATCGTAAGTCCTTTCTCTGAAATCGTGGCTTCACCTCTAAGGCTTGGAACCTCTTCCATCCAGAGTCCGAATTCTTTATAGCTTTGCAGGGCAAGCTCTTTCCAGCTAAGGGCGCCCGTCTCATCGATGGTGAGCCAGCGATTGAGCAGAGGAAAAATGAGTTTTGCTGTTTTTTGCTGGGTTTCATCTAGCTCAGCTCCCAGTTTATAACGCGCAAAAGGCTGAATGACCGAACGGTAAGTTTCCATGGTGGAGGCTTGCAGATCCACACCCAGCCATTGAGCTGCAATCATTTCATTCAGCTGTTCACCCTTCGACTCGCCTTTTTCAAGAAAGATCATTCCAGCAGTCAGGTCGAATATATCTCCAAAACGATCCTCCAGAAAAACAATATTCAGCGATTCAAATGGAAACTCACGATCCAGCAGGTTTTCAATGTCCAGCAGGTTTCGCCGGCTGTTTTCCAGAATCAGGCCCACATCAGTGCTATCATTATTTTGTTCCGCGGCTATATTTCTGAATACTCTGATTTTTTTTACACCGGCACGGATTTCTTCCATTTCATACCTGCCGGCGGCAAATCCTATGGAGGAAAAGGGTATGGACTTGGAGGTTGACCATTTCAGTTCTTTTCGGCCTTCGCCTACGATGATCTCGTCCGAAAGCAGATCACCATTCGCTACCGCAAAATAGTCCTCAGGGACGGAGTAGGTTGCCTCCACTTGCAGTTCATTGGAAGGATGATCAAATCCGGGAAGCCAGTTTCGGTTACTCATCGGCATAGTGGAGGCCCACATATTTCCACCTGCATCAACATGATATCCATAGATAGTCTGGCTTTGCCAGGTAATTTCGAAATCAAAAGGATCGTCTTTTTGAAGGCTATCGGCTAAGCTGACCAGAATACTGTCATTTCGAACTTCAAAATCCAAACTGTTACCATCGCTGACTATCGCCTGAATGCTGCTTTCTCTGGAATTCAGGGCAAAAGAAACGACCTGGTCTCTTTTCGCGATTGTTGAGTAGGCTGCCCGGCCTGAAAGTAAACCTTCATCGGGATTTAATGCTATACTCATATCCACTTTTAGGTAGTCCAGTGGGGTATCCGGGTAGGTGGTATAATCCGACTGATTCTGAGCATTTAGTGGAGCTGATAGAAGTAATAGAAGAATAAAAGAATAAAAAGAGTTAAAGCGCATCAGGTGATTAACTGAAGAAATTTAGAATCTGAGCATGCAAATGTGGGTTTGCTGAAATCCCGCTTCCTGTTTCGATGGATTCCTGACCCTGGAAGTCAGAATATACGCCTCCCGCTTCTTTAATTACAGGTAATAAAGCTGCTGCATCCCAAACATTCAGTACGGCATCAATCATGGCATCAGCGCGACCTGTAGCCACCATCATGTGTCCGTAGGCATCTCCCCAGGTGCGATGAATTCGAACAGCCTTGATGATATCCGTTAAAGCCTCACCGTGCCCATTCAGGTGATAGCGTACAATGTCGGTGGTCATCACTGATGCTTTTGACAGATCTGCATTATCAGAAACATGACAGGGTTCACCGTTCAGGGTTGCCCCTTCCCCAATAGCCGCCGCGCAGATTTCATTCATAGCTGGTGCGTTGATCACACCCACCTGTGGTTCACCTTTGATGGTGATTCCGATGAGATTGGTGTAAAGAGGAATTCCATGGATAAAAGATTTTGTACCGTCGATGGGATCCAGAATCCACTGAATTTCACTGTCTTCGTTTTCAGCTTCAAACTCTTCACCGATTATACCATGATCCGGAAAACGTTTTTTAATTTCCTGACGCATCAGTTTTTCCGTTTCACGATCTGCGATGGTTACGGGTGACTCATCTCCCTTTCTTTCGACCTCTACCCCTTTGCGGAAATATTTAAGTGTGCGCACGCCCCCCAGTTCCGAAATCTCTATTGCCGCCGTCAGTAATTCCTCTAATGCCATTGGTTACGAATTTGTGTAAGTTTACATTGCGAAGATTGGTCACTTTTAAGCTTATAACCAACCATCCTATTGATTAAGAATACCCACATATTAACGGTTTTTGTTTTCATCTTCCTGCCTCTTTGCAGTCAGGCGCAAAGTAATCAGGAACAGGTTGAAGATACCTTGAGTGTACAGCTTATGGATAAGTCGCAGCTGAACATTCACGGGAAAACGAATGTCAAGGATTTTGAGTGCAAACTGAATGAGCCTATTCGCTTTGATACTTTGACTATACCTGCAAAACGTATTGAGCAGAATATTGCCCTAAACAATGCAGTGGTTCAGGTTGATACCAACAATTTTGACTGTGGGCAAAAAAAAATTACGAGAGATTTCAAGAAAACTCTGAAATCGGACAGCCATCCGAATATTGTTCTGAACTACAAAGAAATAAAAGTACTGGAGCCTGACAGTGGCAGCACTACACCCCGGGTGCTCTGCGATGTTGACATCACCATAGCTGATGTGACTAAAACTTACACGATTGAATTTCACGGAATCAGGCTTGAGGGTGATGTACTCTCCTTTCAGGGAATGCAAACCATCGATATGAGGGCTTTTGGCCTGGATCCCCCCTCTCCTCTGATGGGCCTCATCAAAGTTGAAGATGAGGTAAATGTCGGATTTTCACTCTTTGTCCGATTCATCGAAGCATAAAAAAAGGCGGCCTTTTCAAGCCGCCTTTCATCGCTACACTATGTTTGCGAATGTTAGAAGCCAATAACTGCTTCAATATTGATGCCACTGAATTCAGCACCTTGGAACTTCGTGCCATTCCAGCCATCACCATCATAAGTTGAGCTAACGTACTCGATTTTCGCCGTCACATAATCAGTGAGGAACCAGCCGCCACCGATATTGATTCTGGAAATATCCTGAGTCGGCGCGCCATCATTAGCTTCACCTGTTACGGTATTAAATCTGCCGCCTACGTAGAAGTCTTCATCGGCACCGAATCTGTAGAGCAGTTCTGCACCCAGTTGAGTATAGCTACCCTCGCGTACGGTACCCGGGGCTATTTCCTCTTCGCCATTGGCTACTTCGAATACACCGAAGAATTCCAGTCCCTGATACTTAACGAATGGGTTAATCTGGAAAGAAGTACCGTAAGCATAACCTGGGTTGAATCGAGGCAGGAAGTCGCTGACGCGAACGTCATTGGTACTTTCTAGTACGTTATAGTAATGCGCACCGGCACGATCACCGTTGTAGAGGTAATCGCGGGTACCTTTGTCCGTACTGTTATAGAAAGAACCGGTTAGGCGTACTCGCAGGTCTTCATTGATCTGGGAGTCGTATCCCAGCTTTCCGAAGAAGGCAAAACCATCATCGCCAGATGTAGGTGATTGATTCAGTCGACCGTTTGAAAGTCCCAGCACTCCAATAAATCCGTTTGTGAATACAGAAACTTCACCGAATGGCTCAGTGGTAAAAGAATCCATGATGTAGTTACCTACGAAAGGATTATACATGGAAGCTGCATTATCGGAACGTCTAAAATGAGTGTCGCCATAGTTGATTTCATCCATACCGAAGCGTAAGCGAACAACTTCCATCAACTCAGAAGCTAAACCTTCCTGAATAAAATCCAGCTTATCAATCTGGAAATAACCGCCTTTTACCCAGGCTTCCGGGTGGTGGCGTGACGAAAGGTAGGTTCTGAGGTGCATTCTGACACCATCCTCGATCTGAACATCAAAGTTCAGGTTAGCCGTGGGCAGCGCAAAGTTGTTGGATAATTCTACTAAGTCTCCAGCGTCGTTATCCTGAGTCATTCCCTGGAAAATAATCCGGAAATCACCACCCGTTCTGACATAGAGTCCTTCGAATTCAGTATCAGTAGTTTTCGGAGCTTCGAATACATTCAGGCCGGCTTTTCCGGGAGCTCTGAAATATTGAAGGTCTTTGAGTTGCTGAGCGTAGGTTGTGCTGGTAAAGAGGGCAAAGAATAGCACAAATAGTAAAGGTATTTTGAATTGTTTAAGCATTACATCCTCCTAATTGATTGTGTCTGTAAGTTGTATCTATTTGATTAAGATTTGGCATTGAATAGCACGTTGTAGCCGATCTCAATTTCATCACCGGTTTTAAGGGATCCCAGTAAAGCGGTTGGGGGGTCAACACCAAAGTCGGTCATTTTAAATGGACTTCTGCCCCAGAAACGCATGCTTCCATCTTCATGTATGGTGTAATAGACGGTTACCCTGCGTTCTACTTCGGTTCCGGCTGCAAAGAATGTACCGGTAGCCATCAAACTGTCATCATAAATTTCATTTATTTCTGTCAGTTCGAAATATATTTCCGGGTGCTTTTTATCTTTCAGGGCACCTCTGGTTTTTTTATCCATAACCCGCTTACCGCTGTCAAAACTATCCGTTGGAAACTGGATTTTGAGACCACTGATGCTGAGAAGGGAATCGTCAGCCATTTCAATCATGGCTTCACCATTCGTTTTGGTGGAGCTGGTTTCCCAGTCATGCATCGATGATGTACCGTAAACGGTGACTTTACTCGAATCCGGAATTAAGGTAAATGAGGTTTGTGCATAAGTTATTGTTATTGTGAATATAGCAAGGACGGCTAAACACACTGCTTTCTTCATATTTCCCGATTAAATTGATTCTAGGTTTATTTTAAACGTAAGCTGCTTTGTAGGGTATAGCAAAGAGTACTTTCAAAAAGTGAATTTTAAATGAATTGTCAAAACTTTGAAAACTATCCTGAATGTATCATGGTTTACAAAAAATCTAATCGTTGAAAATGTGAATATACAGCAAACCGAAAAAAACCATCATTTTCAGGTCTACCGACGTTATCCCGTTACCATCGCCATAGGTGAAGGTGCACTGGTCTGGGATGAAGACGGTAACGAATACATTGACATACTGGGTGGAATAGCAGTAAACAATCTGGGACATTGCCATCCAAAGGTAGTGAAAGCCATTCAGGATCAGGCTGCTACTCTGATGCATGTCAGTAATTTTTACTACACCGCTCCCCAAAGCCAATTCATTCAGAAACTGAGTGAGGTGTCCGGCCTGCCGAGGGTATTTCTCTGCAACTCCGGTGTTGAAGCGATGGAAGCCTGTGTCAAAATGGCCCGCAAATGGGCGAATGTGAAAGGCAAGAAGGGCGACATTCTTACACTCGACAACGGATTTCACGGGCGCTCACTCACCACCATCGCCATGGGGAAAAGAGTATATCAGGAAGGATTTGAACCCATGCCGGATGGTTTCCGGAAGATTCCATTTGAAGACCTTGATGCACTTGAGGCAAACATCACCGACGATACTATTGCGCTGGCCTTTGAACCCATTCAGGGGAACAGTGGTATCAATATTGTGTCAAAAGCGTATATGAATCGGGCACGGGAGCTGTGTACGAAGCATGATGTCTTGCTCATCATCGATGAAGTTCAAAGTGGTGTGGCCCGAACAGGAAAGTTCTTTTCCTACGAGCACTATAGGATTCTGCCGGATATAGTGGCAGCAGCCAAGGCACTGGCCGGTGGTATACCTGTGGGTGCGGTGATGGCAAGTGAGGAAGCGGCTGGTGTGCTGGATTACGGGCAGCATGGCACCACCTTCGGGGGAAATCCGCTGGTTTCAGCCGCCGGAGTGGCAACACTGAAAGCAGTTGAAGAGGAAGGACTCTGTGCACGGGCTGAAAAAATGGGGTCATACATGATGCATCAGCTTTGTGAGCGTATTGGAGCCATGGAAGACGTGACCGATATCCGGGGTGTTGGCTTGATGATAGGTGTTGAACTTTCCATCGAAGCCCGGCCGGTTGTGGAGCGCATGTTTGAAAAAAGAGTACTTTCTAATGCCGCCTCAGGAAATGTAATACGCATCGTACCTCCTATCGTGATCACGGAGGAGCAGATCGACCGGGTGGTTCAGGTACTTCGTGAATCGCTGGAGGAAGTATCAGTTGAAACAAAAGGGTGAATTAAGCGGAATTCACTCTTGATTTTAGTTCCCTTAGTCGGTGTGCCGGTGATACACCTTGGCGACGATCTTCCATCCATCATTGAATTTGAGCAGTGAAAGGTAATCCGTGAACACCTGCTCTCCTTCATGAAACAATTCAATCTTTACAGATGCGGCGTTTCCGTTTACATCAAGGTAGGCAAAGTTGGCCTCCCAGATATTGGCTGATGCATCAAAGACAGGATCTGCCTTGCGCTCAGCTGTGCGTTTTACCCAGTCACTGATTTCATAGCGATTCAGCTTTTCCCCATCGGTGGTGAAAATGGCAAAGTCTTTGTGAAAGGTTTGTTTCATGGCATCCGGATTGAGCTCGTTAAATGCTCCATGCACATATCCCGTCATGATCACATCCTTTATTTCATCTTCGGCTTTAAGCGTTTCGAGATGATTGCTGAACATAAATGCGCTTGTGACGCAGGCAAAAGCGATAAGTAATCCCAGTTTTTTCATAGTTGTTTGGTTTGATTTCATAAGGTCTCTGTGATTGTGATCAGCTCTTCCATCTGCTGATCGGTGATTTGAAAATGAAAGGTAGCCCGGATGGTGGTAGGACCAAAGGGCACCAGGCGAATCCCTTTTTCCTCAAATTGCTCCAGTATGATATGTGCATCGGTTTCCCCTGTTCCGAACATTACAATATTGGTTTCGATGTGTGCAGGATCAATGTCAAACTTTGGATTCCGGTTGAGGGCCTCTGCAAATCGTTTTGCCCGTTTGTGATCGGTACCAAGCAATGGATAATGATGTTCAACCGCATGATCAGCCGCCGCAGCCAGCAGTCCGATCTGACGCATTCCTCCTCCCCACATTTTACGGAAACGGAATGCCTCCCTGATTTTATCCTGGGGCCCAAGCAGCATGGAACCCACCGGTGCACCCAGGCCTTTGCTGAAACAAATGGAAAGAGTATCTGCGATTTCGGCAAAAAAACGGGCTTCAATACCGGTTTCGGTCATCGCATTCCAGATACGGGCTCCATCCAGATGCACAAACAGGCCATGCTCATCAGCAAAATCCCGGATTTCCTGCATCTCTTCACGGGTGTAGCACACGCCACCGCCCTTGTTTGTGGTGTTTTCGATGGCGATGACCCTGGTACGCGGCTCCCAGTTGTGGGCTCCCCTTACCTGATCGCGCAGTACATCCACACTCAACTTTCCGCGGTTACCCTTCAGGGTGTGAATCAGGACTCCGGAAAGTACGGAGCTGGCGGCGGTTTCATAATTGAAGATGTGGCCTTTTTCATCGATGAGGATTTCATCTCCGGGCTGAGTCAGAATTTTAACCCCCAGCTGATTGCTCATGGTGCCGCTGGGCACAAAAATACCCGCATCAAAGCCAAAATAGTCTGCCATTTTTTGCTGAAATGCATTGACTGTGGGATCCTCATCAAAAACATCGTCACCCACCTCCGCTTTCATCATGGCTTCAAGCATTTCGGGCGTGGGTTTGGTTACCGTATCACTGCGCAGGTCAATCATGGTAGTTCAGAATCATTGGATTAAATTCGCAGGTGAATGGTACATTCTTATTTTGTGGACTTCAATCCAATCACCCTAAAAAATGAGCCTGAATTCATCCGAATCTCCGAAAATAGCTCTGGTTCAGCAGCCAGCGGTTTACCTAAATCTTGCTGAGAGTATAAAAAAGCTTAAAACATTGGCTAAAGAAGCAGCAAGTGAAGGAGCCCGTATTATTGTATTTCCGGAAAGCTGGCTGGCGGGATATCCGGTGTGGCTTGATTACGCTCCTGAAGCAGGTGTATGGGATCAGCCTTCGGCCAAAGCTTTATACCGGGTGATGGCGGAAAATGCTATCTGTCTGAATGAACCGGAGGAACGTGATCTTGCAGAACTGGCAAAGGAAGTGAATGCCTATTTAATCATCGGTTCGAATGAGCGAAAGGGAAACACTGTCTATAATACCATTCTTCAGTACACTCCGGATGGTAAACGACTGATCCACCGCAAACTGACTCCCACCTACACAGAGCGGCTGGTCTGGGGCTCGGGGGATGGAAGCACCCTGGATGTCATGGAAACAGAGTTCGGGAATATCGGAGCACTGATCTGCTGGGAGCACTGGATGCCTCTGCTTCGGGCCGCATATCATTCAAAACAGGAAAAAATCCACATCGCACAATGGCCCTATGTAAAGGAATTGCATCAGAATGCCTGCCGGAATTATGCCTTTGAGGGACAGTGTTTTGTGCTGGCCTGCGGATGTATGCTCACCAAAGCCCAGATGGTGGAGGGAATCAGCAGTCTGGGTAACTCAGATCACATTCAGAAAGCCCTTGAAATGATTGAAAGTATCCCTGCCGATAAAGATACGCCTCTGCTCAGAGGAGGATCAGCAGTCATAAAACCGGATCATGAATATTTGGTTGAGGCTGTTTATGATGAGGAGTGCATGGTTTACGCGGATCTTGATCTGAGCCTTTGTACAGAAGGGAATTTATTTATGGACAGCGACGGGCACTATTCTCGCCCGGATGTGTTTACACTGAGCGTGGATACCCGAGAAAGGAAAAACATACACTTTGACTGAAGGCTCTTTTGATATCATCATTGCCGGGGGCGGACTATCCGGGTTATCCCTGGCTTATTATCTGAGCAAGGGTGGTTATAAGGGGCAAATCCTGATTGTAGACACCCATTTTGAGGCGGCAAATGATAAAACCTGGTGTTTCTGGACTAAAGATAAGCCGCCCTTTCCTGAAATCATCCACAAACAATGGGATTTCATCCGTACGGCGGCTTTAAACCATGAGAAGGTTCATGAGCTGCATCCCTACACCTATTACTGCATCCGTAGCGGCGATTTTAAAGAAAAAGTGCTCAGCGAAATTCGTGCAAACAAAAACATAACCCTGTTTGAGGGTCAAATTGCCGAAATGAAAGGCTCTTCAGATAAGGCCACCCTGAAGACAAAAAGCAGTGAAAGCTTTGAAGCTCCATTCATCTTCCAGTCCGCTTTTCCACCTCCGGAACTGAAAGACGGCATAGTCAAGTATCCGCTGATACAGCATTTTATGGGCTGGGAGATTAAGGTTAGAGATGATTTTTTTGATGACCGGGAAGCTACCTTCATGGATTTCGATGCCACCTGGACTCCCGGTGTGGGTTTCATGTACCTGCTCCCCTGGAATAAAAAAGAAGCATTGCTGGAGTACACTATCTTTTCCGGAGAGCTTGAGGAAAAATCCGTTTATGAGCAGAAAATCCGGAATTACATCGAAAGAAAACTCGGGCTGACCAAACAGGATTACGAGATTGAACGGGTTGAAATCGGACGAATCCCCATGGAAGACCGGCCTTATCTGCCCTGGTATGATGAACGCATAATGAATATGGGCACCTCAGCAGGCCTGTCAAAGCCTAGTACGGGTTACACTTTTCTGCGTATTCAGCATCATGTAAAAAAGCTGGCTCAGAGCATTATTGAGGGCAAACAGCCCACATTGCCTACTAAATCCAAGGCACGCTTCCGTTACTATGATCTGTTGCTGCTTCATGTACTGTATACCACATCAAATACCGGTATTAAAATATTCAGGGACCTTTTTGAACGAAATCGTATACAGCGTGTTCTCAAATTCCTCGATGAGGACACCCGGTTACACGAAGAAATACGAACCATGGCTTCCGTCCCCTATTGGCCATTTATTAAGGCATTGTTTGCCAATCTGTTACGGTAGTTCGATTCGTATAAACCTCATTAATTCGTTTATTTAGCCATTTTGGCTATCTTTAGCGCACAATAAAGACTACAGGTTATGGCAGTTAAAACGGTTACATTCAACAACAAGATCGATCGTGAGTTTTCCAAAACAGTGAAGAAACGCGTCGACGAATATTTTAAAGAACATAATTTATCCCAGCACGCGAACCTCGGCATGGTGATTAAGACCTTCATCATCCTTGGGGTGTATGTGGGTTCTTACCTTGCCATCATTTCGGGAAACTTCTCTGTCGGTGTGATGTGGCTGTTTGCGATTGTTATGGGCGTAGGGATGGCAGGAATTGGATTCTCTATCTCCCATGATGCCCTACATGGTGCCTATTCATCCAATAAGACCGTGAACTGGCTGCTCGGGCTTACTTTTGACCTGGTTGGGGCCAACGGTTATATCTGGAAGATTACACACAATATCATCCATCACACCTATACCAACATTCATGGCCACGATGAGGATCTGGAAGTGGCTGAGTTTATCCGCCTCTCTCCTCATTCCGAGCACAAGCCCATCCATCGAATACAGCATGTAGTTGCATTTTTTGCCTACAGCTTTGCGACCTTCTTCTGGGTATTTGTTAAGGATTACTGGTATTTCTTTAAACCTGAGCTGGGGCCTTATGAAAACAAAAAGCATCCTGCAAAAGAATGGTTTACCCTCATTGTGACCAAGCTTTTCTACTACGGATATATGATCGTTCTTCCGCTCATGTTGCTGGATATTACCTGGTGGCAACTGCTGATCGGTTTTGTGTCTGTCCATCTAACTGCAGGATTTATTCTGGGTATCATTTTTCAGCTGGCTCATGTGGTGGAAGAAACCACTCACCCAATACCCAATGAGCAGAACATGATTGAAAACCACTGGTTCATTCATGAGATGTTCACTACTAACAATTTTGCCCGAAAGAATAAAATTCTTTCCTGGTACATCGGCGGACTGAACTATCAGATTGAGCATCATCTCTTTCCAAAAGTATGCAGCGTGCATTATCCCAAAATCAGTCCGATCGTAGAAGAGGTAGCCAATATGTACGGCGTGCCTTACAACTGCCATGAAACCTTCACCGAAGCGGTTAAATCACATTATCGAACACTGAAGAAATTCGGAAAAGCTGATTTCCAGTGGACGGATGAACCCTTCGATGGTATCAAATATGTGGTGGATACTTCAGAGCCAGCTAAAACAGTAGAAACTGCTGAGACTACTGGGACTGCAGCCTGATTAAGTAAAACGGGAGATCATCGTGATTGCGGCCGTTTCTGCGCGCAGGCGATGTTTTCCCAGGCTAATCATTTCAGCACCCTCTGCCAGTGCTAGCCGCACTTCGGATTCGGAAAAACCACCTTCGGGTCCTACCAGTAACAAAACAGAACCTTTTGAAGGATGGTCATTTATCTCTTGGTCTGAATCGGCTTTTTCATGGGCAATGAACATATGGTCATATCGCCCACTCTTCAGTACTTCCTCAAGGTTATTACGGTATTCAATTTCCGGAAGGTAAAAACGAAGGCTTTGTTTCATCGCGCTCTGGGCGATAAGCTCAAGCCTGTTCAGCTTCAAAGGTGCTTTTTCTGTGTGATCGGACTGGAAAAGGATAATTTTTCTGACTCCCAGTTCCACGGCTTTCTCGACTGCAAATTCCAGCCGGTCCCTTTTGCGGATCAACCCCAGAGCAAGGATTAACTCAGCTCCCTCCCATGGTAAAAACTCTTTTTGGAGGATTGAGCCAGATAAATCGCTCCTGCCCATAGTTTCAATGACCCCGAGCAATGCATGTCCGGAACCATCCGTTAAATGAATTTCGTCCCCGGTATTCATCCGCAGAACACGTGAAGCATGATGGGATTCCTGCCCGCGCAGGGTAAATGTTTTCTCCTGAAGATCTTCCGGATGAACAAAGAAAAGATTCATCCCGCGCTTTTGCGGCCGTAGTAGGCGCCCGGCCTGAAAGAAGTTTCGCCGGTTTCGAACATCAACTCAATGTAAGGTTTGCACATCTTGCATGAGTTTGAACTGAATCCCGCTGACTGAAGCTCCTCCACTCTGGAAATCTCTTTTTCCTGAGCATACTCCTTGATCTCTTCGAAAGACTTTTTATGGCAGATACATCTATTGACTAAAAATTCACTCATCCCTGACGAAAATGTTTTCCTAATTTTAAACCTTGCCCCTGATAATTACTCTTAATGTTGGAACCGTATACAAAATCAGGAATTTCGGTATTAGGTTCAAACTGCATACTGAATAAAGTTTGCCCGTCTTCGATCAGAAACGGCACATCATGTGAACGAACTTCAAGCACTGCTCTGGCACCTCCATCCTCCACATTTCCACCAAAACCACTGTCAAAGAAGCCGGCATAATGGGTTCTTAACTCACCCGAACCGGTGTCATAAGCCATCATCTCACAAGCCAATTGCTTGGGAATACGGATGCGCTCTTTGGATGCAAAAATATAAAAGGCTTCCGGTTCCAGGATCAGATGGTCGTCCTGCTTGGCATAAATGGGCTCCCAGAATTCACTGACGGCATAGTGTCCGATATTATTCAGATCAATCTGATCACTGTGCTTTTTGGCTTTATAACCTACAATCTGATCTTTATTTCCGTGCAGGTCCACACTCATAAACAGGCCTGAATTCACCTTGAGCTCGTCAACATCAAAGGGTTCTCCATCTTCCTTGAACAGGATGGGATCTTGGGAGTGAATACGGAACAGGTCCTGATCGCTCAAAGGCACAAAACCATGTCGGATACGCAACTGATTGAGCCGTTGTCCGGTCTGCACTTTCACTGAAAAAGATTTTGGCACCACTTCCAGGTACAACTGTCCTTCATAACCGGGTACAACTTCTTCGAAACGATGGGAGTAATCTGTGATCACCCGGGTGAAGATATCCAAACGGCCGGTAGAGCTTTTGGGATTGGCTTTGGCTGAGAGGTTTTCTTCTGAAAAGAGGCGTACATGTTCATCCTGCCCCCCATTAAATAAAGCCTTTTGGGAGGTGTAATGTCCTTTTGGAAGATTCAGGCTTTCCAGCAATGGAATGATGTACACACAATTCTGTTCCAGCACCGCTCCCTTTTTTATTGAGAAGGAATACTGCTGCAGCTTTTCAATCTTACTTTGTACCGTTTCATTTTCGGGTAGGAAAGAAGAACGAACCCGGTAGGCGGTTTCACCCAGGCGCAGGTCGATGGAATTAGGCTGGAACTGATCTTGCTGAATGGGGTAGTCGACCGGAGAATGAATAACCCCGAGATCACAAAGTGTTCGCAAACGCTGTACAGAGAGAACGCCCTTTGTTCTCAGCTGAATGTCTTGTGTGTTTACCGCCATCCTTACATCTTCATTTTCGAGGGAAGATAATCAATATTCCCAAGTGCCCAAGTTATTTGAGCTCAGCTTTGGCCATTTCATGGATTTTCTTCCATTCAGCCTCCGTTACCGGTGAAATGGATAACCTGCCTTGTTTGAATAGAACCATCTCTTGCAGTTCCGGTTCGGCTTTGAGCATGTCACGGGTTACCGGATGTTCAAACTTCTGTATGAACTTCACATCCCTCAATCCCCAGCGGGGGTCGCTTTCGCTGCTTTTGGGATCAAAATATTTGGCATCCGGGTCGAACTGAGTGGGATCGGTCTTATACTCACTTACAATCTCCATCGTGCCTACAATAGCAATGGGTTTTGCATTGGAGTGGTAGAAAAAAGCTTTATCCCCTATTTCCATGTTATCCCGAAGGTGGATGCGGGCTGAGTAGTTGCGGATTCCGTCCCAGGGTTCCACCTGGTCTTTTTCGAGATCATCAATACCATAAGCGTCCGGTTCGGACTTCATCAACCAGTAATTCAAAACAGAATAGTCTTATTTGGATTCAACGTTATATTTATTCAAGTACCACCGGATGGTCTCAGTCAGTTTTTCCTGGAGGCGGCCTTCCGGCGACCAGCCCAGTTCAGACCGAATTTTTGTGGCATCAATGGCATAACGAAAATCGTGACCGGGTCGGTCCGTTACAAAACTGATCAGGTTTTTATAGTCGCCCTCCGGCCCTTCTGCAACCAGTTCATTCAGGATATCACAGATCAGCTTCACCAGGTTGATATTCATCCACTCATTATTACCACCCACATTGTAGGTTTGTCCTGATCTTCCATTGTGGAAGGCCAGATCAAGCGCTTCACAATGATCGGTTACAAATAGCCAGTCGCGTACGTTTTCGCCTTTGCCATAAACTGGGATCTTGTCCTTATTCAGCGCGGTACGAATCACCGTCGGAATCAGTTTTTCATCATGCTGATGGGGACCATAATTGTTGGAGCAGTTGGTGGTTACCACATTCATGCCATAGGTGTGATGATAAGCCCTTACGATAAAATCACTGCCGGCTTTGGATGCGGAATACGGTGAATTGGGAGCATAAGGCGTTTCTTCGGTGAAGAAACCCTCATCCCCAAGGGTTCCATAAACCTCATCGGTTGAAACATGCAAGAAACGATTGTGGTGGAAGGATTCCTCATCTTCTCCCCAGAGTTGCCGGCATTCTTCCAGAATATTAAAAGTGCCCAGCACATTGCTTTGAATAAAGGGTTCCGGCCCTTTAATGGAATTATCCACGTGGGATTCTGCAGCCAGATGGAATACTCCATCCGGTTTGAATGACTCAATCACTTTGCGAACGGCATCACGATCTACCAGGTCTACCTGGGCAAAATCATATCTTTCTGAGCCCTCCAGATTCTTTAGATTACCCAGGTCGCTGGCATAGGTGAGTTTGTCCAGGTTCAGGATCTTATAATCCGGATATTTATCATACAGGTGCAGGATGAGGTTGGAACCGATGAAGCCGGCCCCACCGGTAACGATGATATTTTTCAAAACAGATCCTCCGGTTTCAATGCGGATAGTTTAAGATTCAATTTGTCCTTTTCTGACAATACAGGTTCTTTTATCGGCCAGTTTATTCCTAAATCCGGATCATTCCAGATAATTCCTCTTTCACTTTCCTTGTTGTAATAATTACTGCATTTGTAGGTGATGATGGTTTCTTCTGAGGTACACAGAAAGCCATGTGCAAAACCTTTTGGAATGAACATCTGAAAGTGATTCTGATCGCTCAGTTCGTGCATCACATACGTGCCAAAAGTGGGGGAATCTTTTCTCAGATCCACAGCTAAATCCAGCACACTGCCACGCACGCAGCTTACCAGTTTATCCTGTGCATATTCTCCAACCTGATAATGCAGGCCTCTGAGGACACCAATCACCGATTTAGATTTATTATCCTGAACAAAATCAACATCAATGCCGAGGTCACCCAGCCAAGATTTTCGGAATGTTTCAAGGAAATATCCTCTTTCATCACCGAAAAGACTGGGCTTGAACAGGATTACATCCTCAATTTCTGTTTTAAAGTATTCCATTATTATGTGATCGAATGTATAAGATTTTTCAGACCGGTTTTCCAGTCCTGTATGTTGATGCCTTCAACCTGACCAATTTTGTCCGTGTTTAATTTCGAAAATTTTGGGCGAATAGCCCGGGTTGGATATTCCTCTGTTGGTATTCCTTCAATTTTTGTTTTAACCCCGGCTATGTTCAGTGCCTCACTTGCCAGATCAAACCAGGTAATGATGCCTTCTGAGCTAAAGTTGTACACCCCTTTCTGCTTCAGATTGAGCATGTGCATAGTTGTACTAACCACCTCGTTGGCAAAAGTCGGACTGCCCCACTGATCATTCACCACCCTGAGGTGCTTACCCTGAAAACCGAGATTGAGCATGGTTTTAACAAAGTTGTGCCCGTATTTGCCGCACAGCCAGGAAACCCTGAAAATGAGATGTTCGCAGCCTGAAGCAAGGATTTCATTTTCTCCCAGCAACTTACTTTCTCCATAGGCATTCACCGGGTCTTTTCTGTGATCCTCATCATAGCCTTTTTTGTACAGGTAGCGATCGTCTTCAAGTCCCGGATAAACATAATCCGTTGAAAAATGAATGAGCTTTGCGTGGTATTGCTTACATAACCTGGCCAGATTTCTAACGGCCTTATGGTTTACCTCGAAAGCCAGATGCTGATCATCTTCTGCTTTATCGACATTGGTGTAGGCTGCACAGTTAAGAATATGAGTGGGCCTCTCATAGCTGATCACTTGCTCCAGATCGGATTTAGAAGTGATATCCAGCTTTTCGGAGTTATAAGCTGAAAATGAGTAGTTCTCACGTTTGAGGTAATCGCTGAATTCACGACCTAACTGTCCGCCCGCACCGGTAATCAGATAATGCATCAGGATCCGCGTACTAAATCGTTAGCATGTTTATAGGAAGCGGGGGTTCCGGCATCGGTCCACCAGCCCTGTAGTTCCGACCATTTCATTTCACCCTGTTGGATGTAATAGTTATTCACATCGGTGATTTCCAGTTCGCCCCGGCCTGATGGTTTCAGGTTGTGGATACAATCAAAGACTTTTGAATCGTAAAAATAGATCCCAGTAACCGCAAAGTTGGATTTCGGATGATCAGGCTTTTCCTCAATCGACTTTATATGATCACCCTCTACTTCAGCCACTCCGTATCGCTGGGGATCATGGACTTCTTTGAGCAGGATTTGAGCTCCCTTCCCGGGATAGTTTTCGACTGCCCTTTCGAGGCTGGATTCAAAGATGTTATCGCCCAAAATCACCACCATGCTGTCATCACCTACAAAGTTCTCAGCCAGTCCCAGGGCCTGGGCAATGCCACCGGCCTCATCCTGAACCTTATAGGTGAAGCGACAACCAAAGTCTTTACCCGACCCCAGCAGGTTCACCACATCACCCATATGTTCGGTTCCGGTTACAATCAGAATTTCATCAATACCCACCTCCAGCAATTTTTCGATGGGATAGTAAATCATGGGCTTGTTGCCGATAGGCAATAAATGTTTGTTTGTAACTTTGGTGAGGGGGAAAAGTCGGGATCCGGTTCCCCCTGCCAGTATAATACCTTTCATAAGCTTGTTTTTGGGTGAATATAAGTATGATTTGTTTAGCGGACCGAAGATATTCACCCTCAGACTTAAGCAGTCTTTTTTTCGATCAGCCATCATTTTTAAATGATAAACCAGCCTCAATAATCGTTAAAACAATTTGTGTATCTTGCGATAATAAAACATCAGCATTAGGTTTGTTTCCGGCTACCATACACAGTTAGAATGCATTAATATAGGTGAGATGGAGGCCTTTCTTGGCTATTTTACCGGGTGATACACGAAAAAAGTAAAGGCGGACATTTGCAAGGAAAATTGATCATCGGCTACAGCAGATTATTTATTCTGCTTTTTGTGTTCAGCTTCAGCCTGATGGAGACTGCATTTGCCCAGGTTCCGGGTTATGGCTTCCGTAAAAAATTTCAGACCAATGCTGCACAGGTCAGTGGAACCACCGATTTAACCGATTTCCCTGTACTCATCAGCCTTACGGACACTGATTTACGAACAACAGCGAATGGCGGTGATGTGGAGAACAGCAATGGCTTTGATATCGTCTTTACTTCTGATGACGGCTCCACCCTGCTCGACCACGACCTGGAAAGCTACAATGCCTCTACCGGAGAAGTCATCGCCTGGGTACGTTTCCCCACTTTAGGTGCCACTACCGATACCGAGTTTTTCATCTATTACGGCAATTCATCGGTTACTACCGATCAGTCCTCTTCCGGAACCTGGGACAGCAATTACCAGCTGGTGATGCATATGGATGGCACGAGTAATTCTACAGCCAACGCTTACAGCATTTCTGATAATGGCACCTCGGATATTGCAGGTTATATTGGCAGAGCCCGCGATTTTGAACGGAATCAAAATAACTTTATCAGTGTGGCTAACGATCCAACTTTGGATATTGCAGGCAATGTCACAATTTCTTTCTGGTTGAATCTTGAGTCAACTACGCCACCAGATTTTGTAACCAAGGGAACTAATGAGTCCTATGAAGCCACTGGGCGAAATCCGGGCCGCCCTGTTTTCAACCGTAATGGAGGAAACGCCCTGAACACAGGTACACGATGGAATGCAGGGCAATGGTATTATTTAAGTTTTGTGCGATCTTCAACTGGTAAATTCATTTATATAGATGGCGTTGAAGATGCATCAGATACAGACACGGGTACATTTGACCTGAACAATAATCCACTACAGATATCCCGCAATGGTGATGCCGTAGACGGTATCATGGATGAAGTTAGAGTTTCTGACATCGATCGTAGCGCAGATTATATCGCTACTGAATACAATAATCAGAGTGCCCCGGCTTCTTTTATCACGGAACTGCCCGAACCACCTGAGCTGGCAGCCATCGAAACCACACCTCAGATCTTCAATGCCGGCGGTTCCGCTGTTTTCATTAGCAGCACACTAACCGTCAGCGATCCATTTGATACCCAACTGCAGAGTGCCACCATTGAAATAACGGGCAATTTCCAGTCGTCTGAAGATGAACTGCAGTTTACCAATCAGAACGGTATAACCGGGAGCTATAACTCAGGAAGCGGAATTCTGAGTCTGAGCGGGGCATCCAGCCTGGCCAATTACCAGACGGCCATAAGAAGCATTCAGTACAACAATACCAATGCATCGACGCCGAATCAGAGTACCCGAACTATTTCCATTACAGTGAACGACGGCGGTTTGAACAGCAATACCCTAAGCCGAGACCTGAACATCACCACTACCATTACCGATCTTTCTACCGATTTGCCGAATGTGGTCTTTCATTTTGATGCGCAGGATGTGGATGGTGACCTGCTCACGAACGACCAGCCAACGGACGGATCCAACGTCTCAACCTGGGGCGATCGCTCCGACAATGCGGTGGGTTCAGGAACCGATTTATCCGCAAATTCACTATCCGGTACTACAGAACCCATTTTTGATTCAGCCTATTTCGGAGAGCGGGGAGGTATTTTATGGGATGGAACGGATGATGCACTGGAACCGCCGGATGATGTTTCACTGAATACGGGCACCTACACAGAAAAAAGTTTTGCACTTGTTTTTCGGACCGGTGATGATATTTCCGGATTTCAGTCAGTCTATGAGCAGGGCGCTGGTACACGAGGGTACAACATAGTTTTGAAGGATGGTAATCTTTACGCTTATGTCTGGAATAATGCTGAATGGGGTGCCGGCAACCAAGATAAAGCTATTGATCTGGGTCCTGTCGAAGCCAATGAATCGTACATTGTGATTGCCAGTCATGACGCAACTGCAGCCACTCTTGTCAACAGAATCTGGTCGGCAAATGTAAATGGTGGCTCTGTTACTAGCTTAAATACTGTGGATCAGCAGAATGCCCATGGCGGGGATCCGGTTATTGGCAATGAGGATGGAACCCTGGATCCGGTTACCGAAGCCGCTCCTGGCGGGAACACGGCTTTTGGTGGATATATCGGAGAACTGGTTTCCTGGAATACTGCTCTTAATGGCGGACAGATTAGCTCGGTATTTACATTCCTTGACGATAAATGGAGCAACATCCCTCCTGTGCTCTCTGCCATTGAAGGCACAAATCTGGATTTTACCGAAGGCGACCCGGGCACTCAGATAACCGCCTCACTCATTGTTGATGATACAGACAATACCGTGCTGGATTCTGCCTACGTCACCATTTCAAATAATTATGATACCGGCAATGACGTACTGGCCTTCACACCGGTTGGGAATATAACCGGCAGTTTTGACAGCGGTACCGGCCGGTTGACCATGACCGGGCAGGATAGCGAAGCTAACTATCAGACAGCTTTGCGCTCTGTCACCTTTGTGAATAACAGCAGTTCACCCTCTACTGCACTCCGTCAGGTCGATTTCATGGTCTTTGACTGGGATGACTCAAGCAATGTGGCTTCCCGAAATATCAATGTAATTGATGTGAATGTCTCACCCGTTCTGGCCGGCATTGAAGGCAGTACACTGGCTTATACTGAAGGGGACGGAGCAGTGTCTGTAACCGGCAGCATAACGGTTTCGGATGCAGACGATACAGATATCGAAAGCGCCACAGTTGCCATTACCGGAAACTACATCCTTGGCGAAGATGAACTGGCATTTGTGAACACGGGCAACATCACTGGATCCTTTAATTCCAATTCCGGCGTGCTTACCCTGAGCGGCACAGACAATATTGCCAATTACCAGTCCGCATTGCGATCCGTGACCTACGAAAACACAAGCGGGGATCCCATCACGGCCCTCGACCGCACCGTTTCCTTTACGGTTAATGACGGGGATGCCAACTCCAATACCCTGACCCGCGATATTTCCGTTACAGCTGTGAATTCGGCACCCGTCATTTCCAATGTGGAAAGCAGCAACCTCCCCTATCCGGATGCGGCAGTTCAATTAACCAACACGCTCACAATTTCGGATCCGGATAACACTTTCCTGGATAGTGCCTTTGTGGCCATTGCCCGGAATTTTAAACCGGCAGAAGATTCACTTATTTACAATACGCTCTTCGGCATAACGGGTAACTACAACAGCACGACAGGGGTGCTCAAACTTACCGGAAACAATCTGATCAGTGATTACGAAGCCGCTCTTCGCTCTGTGGAATACATCAATACCGCTACGGTTGCCCAGGGTCCTGAACGGGAAATTGCTTTTGTGGTGGATGATGGCGCTGTAAAAAGTGATTCTGTTTTCCGGGTTGTGGATGTGAGTCCGGTGGAAACCATCTCCGGGCTGGAGGTTTGGCTCCGGGCCGATGTCGGCATTTCAGCAGGCAATGGGTCGCCAATTGTCACCTGGCAGGACCAGAGCGGTAACGGCAACGATTATGTAGGCGTGGCGGATGCCGGTACGGCACCCACTTTTGTGGCAAGCAGCGCCGCCCTGAACGGACAGCCATCCGTGAATTTTGCTGGCAATGGCGACCATTTTGCAGATTCAGACGGTGACACGGAATACATTAATGGCTCAACTGAATTCACCATTTTTGTGGTGATTAAATCGGATCAGACAGGAACTGACCGTGGTCTTTTTATTGCTGATGTTCCAAACACAGCTGATGAAATTTTAACTTTCCGTTATGATGCATCCGGTGCCAATCAAGGAGGCTCATTTACCAATGTGATAAAAACCGGAATACTGGCAAATACACAAGCTAATCAGCTCGAAAGCTTCTCCGATATTCAGACCACCGATCCGCAGATTATCAGCCTGGACTGGGAAAGCGGGGTCGCCTATGACCTTTTTGTGGATGGTATATTAAATAACCCTTCCTTTGCCGCCAGTCCGCCCATCGGTACTATTACGACGGCTACAACAGCTATTCTGGGAAAAGGTGGAAAAGACGATCCCAACACAGCTAATGTAAGCTGGGATGGAGAAATAGCGGAGTTTATTTACTATAGCCGCCGTTTGACGAATACAGAACGGGAAAGCGTGGAGGATTACCTTTCTGATAAATACGACACTCCGATCCGGAAGATCACACCGGCAACCGGAGGTGATAACATCTCTGCTGACGATGCCAACACCACCTTTACCTCACTGACCGGCCCTATTATACAGGAAAGTTTTGTGGGTGAATTAACCGCAGCCGGAGCCATAATCCTCTCCGCACCAAGTGGTTTCGAATGGAATACCTCCGGTTCATACGGACTGATCGTTGGTCCGGCTTATGGTGGTACTACAACACTTGCCGCTTCCTTCACCAGTGTAACGGCAAATGCAATTACCTACACAATCAACACGGCCTCTTCTGCCAATCCGGGGCAAATCGAGTTTACCGGACTGGAAATCCGACCAACAACCGGTAACCTTCCGAACTCAGGTAACATCACCAATACTGGATCTACCGGGCCTGGGGGGAATACTAACTATGGCAGCATCACCATGGTACCGGGCGCACAGGACACTCTGATCTTTGTTCAGCAGCCTACAACCACCAATATCGACTCCACCATTACACCCTCCGTACGGGTGCAAATTGCCGATCAGTTTGGCAACAGTATTGAACAGAGCGGTGTGAATGTGAATGTAGATCTTGCCTCCGGCACCGGAACCCTTTCCGGAACACTGACTCAGGCAACGAACGTGCTGGGCATCGCAGAATTTGCTGACCTATCCATCGATCAGCTGGGTACTAAAACTCTTGAAGCAAGCGGCACCGGCCTTAATCCCGATACCAGCGCCACCTTTGATATCGTAAATGCAGGAACCCTGACCGGTTTTGTTATTGAGCGCTTCCCATCCGGAAATATTTCGTCCAAAACAGCCGGCCAGAATTTCAATATCACTATACGGGCAGTAGACGGAACCAGCACCACTGTAACCACATTCAATGGCACTGTTGTGATTTCATCGGGGTGCACCATCGGTACCGGACAGGGAACAACTCCCAATTTCGTGAATGGCGTGCTTTCAACGTACACAGTGAGCATCACATCCGTCGGTTCTTGCAGCATCACCGCCACGAACTCAAGCGGACCCCAGAACGGTACCTCCAATACTTTTACCGTGAGCGCAGGGGCCCCATCTGCGGCAACCTCCACCATAACGGCATCACCAACAGTGATATTAAACGACGGACTGAGCACTTCAACAATCACCGTGGATCTTTTTGACCAGTTCGGAAATGACATAAACACAGGCGGAGCAACTGTTACCCTGGCCATTTCACCCACGGCACTGGGCAGCATCGGTTCGGTGACGGATAACAGTGATGGCACCTATTCCGCAACCGTAACGTCATCCACCACGCAGGGAACAGATACCATAACCGGTACCGTGAATGCGGCTAATATCAGCGATAATGCTACCGTCGAATATGCTGCTTTCACACATATCTGGACATCTCAGCTGGGAAATCCCTCCGATGCATCCAATTTTGAAGACACCGGTAACTGGAATGTGGGCACCTTACCCGGCCCCGGCGCTTCTATCCTGATTCCCACCAATCCGGCTACAGGTAATGAATATCCGGTAGTGGATGTGCCGGGACGAGTGGTACAGTCCATTTCCATGGAACCCGGAGCCTCCATCACCATCTCAGGCGGAATAAACCTGACCGTTACCGAAGACGTGAGCGGTGGTTCTGTACTTGGTTCGAATGCTGACAGCCTCACCGTGGGCGGCGATATCCTGAATGTGGCTACCATTAACGTGGGTACCGTTGTGTTGAATGGTTCCAACCGGCAGAGCATCACCAGTCCTTTTGATTATATCAACCTCACCATCGACAATACAGCCGGTGTGGAATTTGATGGCGACCTGAATGTTTCCGGTACGCTTACGCTTACCAACGGTGATCTCATCATCCCGACCAATCAGGAATTTATCGCAGACAATGTGATTTATGGAAGTGGCCAGCTTCGCTTCCAGCGAGCGATTACCGGAGTTCGGGGCTGGCGACTCATCTCCTCACCGGTTGCCTCCACCATCGGCGACCTGCTTGACGAAACCCTGACCCAGGGCTATACCGGTTCTACGCTGGGAGCTGCTCCGCTCGACAGCCTGCAGCCCAATGTGCTATATTATGATGAAACCTTCCCAGGAACCGATAACCAGCGCTATCGTGCACCTGCTAATACCAGTGAAGCTGTGGTGGAAGGAAGAGGCTATTTCGTGTTTTTCTTTGGGGATGTGACCGCTGATTCCCGTTATAATGACCCACTACCCGATACCCTGGATGTGGCCGGTGAAGAATTCGAAGGCGACGGAACCGAAATCACCTTCCCAGTTACCTACACCGCAGCAGCTGACACAGGCTGGAATCTGGTTGGGAATCCTTTCGGGTCCACGCTGGACTGGGATGATAATTCCAACTGGACCAAAACCAACATCGAAAACACTATTTATGTGTGGGATCCCGCTGCAAACAGCGGAAACGGCGAATACTTGAGCTGGAATGGTTCCACAGGCACCCTTGGCAGCGGACTTATAGCCCCATTCCAGGCATTCTGGGTTAAGGCCAGTGCGGCATCACCTGAACTCAAAGTAAACCGGGATGCCCGAACCACCGGAGGCGCCTTTCTCCGCAAGGACTTTAATCCGCCTTATGATCCGCCCAAGCTGGAACTGGAAGTTACCGCCGAGGGACTGCGCAAAACCACTACTCTGATGTTCTCTGAGTCGGCACGCAGAAGCAAGGACGATCAGGATGCCTATCTGCTGTCTCCATTCAGTGCATCCCGCATCGAAGTATACACCCTTCTGGACGATGGCACCCAGCTGGATATCAATTCCCTGCCACTGAACCTGACCAATCGCTATCGCATACCGCTGGATGTGCAGGGTTACAATAACGGACTACCCATCATTGGGGATTATGTAATCCGATGGAAGAATATTGACAACATTCCGGTAGAATGGATCATCAAACTCATCGACAATCAGACCGGCGAAGAAATAAACCTGATGTCAGATGAGGGGGATGAATCCTACACCTTCTATCATGCAACCCGCGAAAAGTTCAGACCCAATACCCCTGGACCGGGCATGAAACTGACACAGAAAAGCCGTTCACAGTCTACCCGCTTTACCTTACTTATCACCACAGAAGAAATTGAAGCGAACATTCCACAGCAGGTTTATCTGGATCAGAATTACCCGAATCCCTTCAATCCATACACGGTTATTCCATTTGGGCTGGATCTTGAATCGGAAGTTCGACTTGAGGTATTTGATATTCTGGGCCGGCGTGTAGCCACTCTGGCCAATCAGCGCTTCCAGTCCGGACGGTATGAAATCCGGTTTGATGCAACCGGACTGGCGAGTGGGATGTATATTTATCGGCTTGTTACTGACTCTAAAGTGATCACCAAAAAGCTCACACTGATCCGCTGATTTTTCGGAAGTTAGAAAGGACTAATAAATCAGCCTCATATCGTCTTCTTCCCTATTTTTGCAGATATTAACCTCGACGGTTTATTTGCGACATATGAGGAAGCTTCAGCAATCTCTGATTCTGGTCCTGTTCATAGTTTTGGGCTATGCTGAGCAGGGAATGTCTCAGGTTTCGGGTTACGAATTCCGAAAGAAGTATGAGGTTAATGCTTCGCAGGTTAGCGGAAGCAGCAATCTCACGAATTTTCCTGTTCTTTTCAGCGTAACGGATACTGATCTGCGGACCACTTCGAACGGAGGCGATGTTGAAAACCCGAACGGGTATGATATTATCTTTACCTCGGGGGATGGCAGTACTATTCTGGCTCATCAGATCGAATCCTACGATGCCGCCAGTGGCACACTGGTTTTCTGGGTGCGTTTCCCGACCCTTTCCCCCACTTCCGACACGCCCTTTTATCTGTACTACGGTAATTCCTCTGTCAGCACCGATCCCTCAACCTCAAATGTCTGGGACAACAACTTCAAGATGGTGCATCATATGTCCAATAATGCGGATGATGCTTCCGGAAACGGTACTGACGGGGTCGAAAGCGGAACCACTGATGGAGCAGGGCAGATCGGACGGGCACGGGTATACGGAACTAATCAGGGCGATCTCATACAGGTGCCGGATAATGGTTCCTCACCCCTGGACATCACTGGTAACATTACCATCTCATTCTGGGTGAATATTACCAACCGAAATGACGGCCCGGATCTGGTTTCCAAAGGCGACTATCTGGACGGTTATTCAACCTGGGTAACCAACATCGGGAACCTGCGCTTCCAGATTAACAGTGATGTACTTACCGGTTCATCCAACAATCAGATCACGAATAACAACTGGGCATATCTGACCTTCACCCGTTCAAACAGTGGCCGTAGAATTTACCTGAATGGCACCCTCGATGCCAGTGATGCATCCACCACTTCCTTCAACACCAACAATGACCCGCTATTCATTTCCACCCTGGCATTTGATTTTGAAGGAAGAATGGATGAAGTACGCATTTCCAACATTGAACGCAGTGCCGACTGGATTCAGACCGAATACAACAATCAAAACAATCCGGGTGCTTTCATCACCAATATCAATTCCGAGCCGGTACTCTCTGATATTGAAGGTTCTGCGGCTACCTTCACTTCAGGTGATGCCCCGCTGGCCATAACTTCCACACTGGATATCTCGGATGACGATGCCAACCTGTCTTCGGCCACCGTTTCCATCACGAGTAACTTCAATGCTTCTGAAGACCTGCTTGATTTCACCGATCAGCTGGGCATAACCGGTTCCTACAACTCAACAAACGGTGTGTTAACACTATCGGGCAGCTCTTCGGTAGCCAATTATATCACAGCTCTGCGTTCTGTGACCTATGAAAATACCTCCGCTTTTCCTGCAGAAATTACGCGTAGCATCACTTTTACCGTGGATGACGGAACGGACAGCAGCAACAGCCAGTCACGGGATATCGACATCATACAGGTCAATAACAGCCCGTTGCTTTCCGGAATTGAATCCACCCCACTTGTGGTTTTTCCCGGCGATGGCCCCAAATCCATAACTACCCAGCTTCTGGTTCAGGATATCGATGACACCAACCTCAGTTCTGCACAGATTTCCATTACGGGTAACTTCCAGTCCACTGAAGATGTACTCGGCTTTACCAACCAGAACGGTATTACCGGTAGCTATAGCTCAGGAACAGGTGTACTGGATCTCAGCGGAACCGCTACGGTTACCGACTACAAAGAAGCCATCCGTTCGGTAACCTACCAGAACATATCCGCAACACCCAGCCAGACAACCCGAACCGTTACCATTACCGCAAACGACGGTAATTCTGATTCCTCTCCCATTACGCGCGATATTCAGATAGCCACCGTACTTACCGATCCCTCCACCGATTTTTCAAACACTGTTTTTCACTTCGATGCACAGGATGTGGACGGGGATCTGCAAACCAACGACCAGCCCGCGGATGGATCAGGCGTGGGAACCTGGGGCGATCGCTCTGATAACGCCGGAGGCAGCACCACCGATTTATCGGCCAATGATGTGCTGGGTCAGCCCACCTTTGATTCCAATTATCTTGGTGGTCGCGGTGGTATAGAATTCAGTTCTGGACAATCCCTGGAACCTAATAATAACGGTATTCTCAATACCGGAACCTTTGATGAAAAATCATTTGCGGCTGTATTCCGGACCGGCGCATCCACGGCCGGACTGCAGGTCGTTTATGAGCAGGGGGCACAGGTACGGGGTTACCAGATCAGTATCAAAGACGGCAATGCCTATGCCTTTGTGTGGAACAATGCGGAGTGGGGAGCAGCGGATGAATATAAATCAATTGATCTCGGCCCTGTTCAGCCCAACACTTCATACATCATAATCGCCAGCCATGATGCAACCGACGCCACGCTAGCAAATCGTATCTGGCAGGCAAATATTAATGGCAGAGCCATCACTACCTTAAATACCGTAGATGTGCAGCGTTCACACAGTGGTAATGCTGTAATTGGTGCTGAAGACGGTTCAGTAGATCCGGTAACGGAAGCAGGAAACCCGGCAGGAAATAACGAATTCAACGGAATTGTAGCAGAGCTCATTTCCTGGAACACTGCCCTCAGCAGCAACGATTTCTCCAATTTGTATGCGTATCTCAGCGACAAATGGTTCAACGAGCCCCCGGTTCTGGCCGGAATTGAAGCCAGTGCTATTCCGTATAATGAAGGCGATCCCGCTACCCTGATAACAGCCACCGTAACCCTCAGTGATGCTGATGATACCAATCTTGACAGTGTTCAGGTGCGCATTGCATCCGGATTGAATGCCTCTGAGGATGTACTCAACTATCCGGCTGTAATTGGCTCCATCACAGGTTCCTTCAATTCCACGACCGGTATCCTCACTCTTAGCGGTGCCGATACACCTGCCAATTATCAGGCTGCCATCCGATCGGTAACCTACCAGAACACGAATGCCATAAGCCCGAGTACAGACGATCGGATCATTGAAATTGTAGCCTACGACTGGGATGACGCCTCCGGAGTAGTGGTGCGAACGGTTAACATCCTGCCCGTAAATGATGATCCGGTACTGGCCAGCATTGAGGGAAGTGTATTCGCCTATACCGAAGGCGATGGTGAAACTCCATTTACCTCCACCATCACCATTTCTGATACCGATGACACCAATCTGGAAAGTGCAATCATTCAGATCACCGGCAATTACTTTCTCGGAGAGGATGAACTCACATTCACCAATGCCAATGGCATTAGCGGAAGTTTTCAGGCTTCGACCGGAACCTTAACCCTGACCGGTACTTCCAGTCTGGCTAATTATCAAACGGCTCTTCGATCAGTGAATTACAATAACTTGAGCCCGGATCCGGTTACCAGTCTGGACCGAACAGTTACCATCACCGTTAATGACGGAACCAACGATTCCAACACCCAGCAACGGGATATTTCGGTCACGGCAACCAACACCGCCCCGCTTTTATCCGCTATTGAACCGGGATTACTGCTCTACAGCATCGGGTCTTCCCTGATCGTAAGTGAAACCATCTCAGTCGATGATTTAGATAATACTGATATAACCACAGCCACGATTCAGATCACCGGCAATTATGATAGTGCTGAAGACTCTCTGACCTTCCAGGATTTATTCGGTATCACCGATAGCTGGGATAATGTGAGCGGAACACTCACACTTACCGGTCCGGCAAACCTGTCCGATTTTCAGGATGCTTTACGAACCGTTCGTTATGAGAACACTAGCAGCAATCCTTCTGACGATATCCGCACCGTTAGCTTTATCGTCAGCGACGGAGCTGCAAACTCAAACACCGAAAGCCGGGATGTATCTGTCAGTCCGGTTACCGCTGTTCCTGATCTTGAACTCTGGCTGAAAGGTGATGATGGAACATTCACCACCACGGGTGGAACAACCCAGGCGCGAAACGATCTGGAAGATGTGGGCCGATGGGAAGACCAAAGCGGAAACGGCAATCACTTTATCAGTACCGGGGCAGATGATTTACCCGTATTGCGAACCAATGTGGGTACCATAAATGCGCAGAATGCCATTGAATTTCCCGGTGGTGGCTCTGAAGTGCGGCTTGAAGACGCCGACGCGGAGAGCCAGTATCTCAACGGCCTCACCGAATTCACCATATTTTTTGTGATTGAATCGGACGTTACCGGTACAGACCAAGGTTTCTGGACAACCTTTGAACCGGATGCCAATAACGAAGATAAATTCTTCAGTATCCGCTATGATGCGACCGGTAATTTGGGAAGCGGATCCAACGTCATCAAAACAGCTCTCAGGGAAGACATCAGTAGTTTTGAGCTGGAAAGCTCTGAAGATGTACAGACCACAAACGGGCAGATTATCGCTCTCACCTGGGAATCCGAAGATTTTTATGATCTCTATATCGATGGAGTTCTGGATAATCCTACGGCATCCGGGGTCATTCCATCCGGTCTATTTACCAATCTTACCACAGCCATCATAGGTCAGGGAACACAGGACCAGAATGACAGCTGGGACGGACTCATCGCGGAGGTCATTCTTTACACCCGGAATATCTCGGCTACTGAACGGGAATCGGTTGAAGACTACCTCTCTGAAAAGTACAGTATTCCTATCCGCCTGCTTACCAAAGCCACCGGCGGCGAAGCCATCTCAGCAGACGACTCAGCTGTTTCAACTGCATTCACCACTCTTACCGGTCCGCGCCTGCAGGAGGGTTTTATTGGGGAACTGACCCAGAACGGAACCATCGTTTTGCAGGCTCCCGCTGGTTATGAATGGGATACCGGCGGTTCCAATCCTTCTGCAAGTGTAGCTGCTGCTTTTGGCGGTACCACTAACCTGGCCGTTTCCTTCACCAGTCGCACCGCCTCACAGATTACCTTTACCATCACCAATGCCTCCACTACCAATCAGGGTGAAATCACCTTTTCTGATCTGAGGGTGCGCCCTACCACCGGCATTCTTCCAAACACCGGTGAAATCACCAACGTGGGCACCACCGGACTGGGTGGTACAACCAGTTATGGCACGCTTACCATGGTGGCGGGCACACGTATCAGCATGGAGTTCACCGAACAGCCTTCTACATCCAATGTATCAACCGACATCAATCCGGCACCGAGGGTACAGTTTATCGATCAGTTCGGGAATCCGGTTGAGGATACCGGCGTGAATATCAGTGTTTCCCTGAATCAGGTTTCAGGTACCGGCAGCCTTACCGGCACCCTCTCCGAAAGCTCCAACACCTTTGGACTGGCCGAATTCGATGACATTCAAGTTGATGACACCGGCTCTTATTCACTTAGGGCCAGCAGTACCGGATTATCCGACGTGGATTCCGATACCTTTGATGTGGTTGTACTCGGGCAGCTAACCCAGTTTCTGGTAGAGCGGGTACCTTCCGGTAATATTTCAGCCAAAACAGCCGGTACGAATTTCAATATCAGGCTAACCGCTGTGGATGGTGCCGCTGCAACCGTAACCTCCTTCAATGGCACTGCAGTGATTACCTCGAACTGTACACTGGGCACCGGGCAGGGTACCACGCCTGCATTCACGAATGGAGTACTTTCCAGTTTGACGGTTAGCATAACAAATGTGGGTAACTGCTCCATTACGGCAACCAACTCGTTGGGTGCTCAGACCGGTACCTCCAACACCTTCACCGTAAGTGCAGGTACCCCCTCCGCTGCCGGTACATTGATCAGTGCAAGTCCAACCGTAATCCTGAACGACGGTTTCAGCACATCTACCATCACGGTTGACGTGAAAGATGCCTTTGGCAATAATATTTCAAGTGGCGGAGCAACCGTTCTGCTGAATACCACACTTGGATCACTCACTTCCGTTACCGACAACTCAGACGGTACCTATACCGCCACCCTCACATCATCGACGGTGCTGGGAAATGCAACAATAAGCGGTAGCCTCAACGGAAATGCAATTACCGATCAGGCCAGTGTTGAATTCGCCGCTTTCAGCACGATCTGGCAATCCCAGATTGGTGCCATCCCGGATGCGCGGAACTGGGATGATCCTGCGAACTGGTCAGCCGGAGCGGTACCCTCAGCCGGCGATATTGTACTTATTCCGGCAAATCCGGCTGTGGGGAATGAATTTCCGGTCATTGACCAGAACAACACCGAGATTACCCAGATTTCAGTGGAGGCCAGTGCAACCGTGACGGTATCCGGCGGGATAAATTTTATTGTCAGTGGGGATGCCACCGGCGGTGGATCCATTCAGGGAAGTAATGTGGATACCCTTCAGATTGGCGGGGATGTGGATGTTGCCAATGTTACCATCGGCGAGGTGGAGCTGAACGGCAGCTCTAAACAGGTACTGAGTAGCCCCCACGATTTTAATGATCTCGAAATTGACAATTCGGCTGGCGTTGATGCAGCGGAGGACCTTACTGTTAGCGGCACCCTATCACTGACAAGCGGCAGTCTACTTATACCCAGTGGTAAAACACTCATCGCGAACGACAAGGATATCGGGGCTGGAAACCTGAGATTCCAGCGTATTGTGAACGGAGTAAGAGGCTGGAGATTGATTTCTTCACCCGTCAATTCCACCTTTGGTGACCTGCTGGATGGCACTCTGACCCAGGGTTTCACGGGATCAACACTTGGTGCGGCACCGCTAGACAGCCTGCAGCCCAACGTACTCACTTATGATGAAACTTTTCCCGGAACGGATAACCAGCGATACCGTGCTCCGGCAAATGCATCAGCCTCCCTCACGGCGGGGCAGGGAATGTTTGTTTTCTTCTTTGGCAGCATCCCCGCAGACAGCCGGTATAATGACCCGCTTCCAGACACACTTGATATAAGTGGACAGGAATTCGAGGGTACAGGCTCCGAAGTTGATTTCGGCATAACCTACACTGCGGCAGCGGATACCGGATTTAACCTGATCGGCAATCCCTACGGTGCCACCATTAACTGGGATCATCCAAGCTGGACCAAAACCAATGTAGATAATACAATCTATATCTGGGATCCGGCTGCAAACGGTGGTAATGGTGAATACCTTACCTGGAACGGGGTTACAGGAACACTGGGCAGTGGCAGGATTCCCCCATTCCAGGGATTCTGGGTTAAGGCTACTGCAGCAAGCCCAAGCCTCATTGTATCTGAAGACGCCAAAACCAATGGGGGTAACTTCCTTCGCAAGGAAGCCAAAGGCGGTTCAGAAAGTGAGAATCCTCCACTGATACGCCTGCAACTGAGAAATCAGGATCTGATTAAGCAAACGAACATTATGTTTTCGAATGCTGCCTCGGTACGCAAAGATCCCCTGGATGCCTATGAGCTTTCACCCTTCTCGGCTTCGAGGGTAGAACTTCACAGCCTGCTCGAAGACGGTTCTGCACTGGCCATTAACAACCTGCCGCTGAATTTTACCAACCGAATCTTTGTACCGCTTCAAGTTAATGGTTACAGGGATGGTGCAGGTATATCTGATGAATTTGAACTCACTCTTCTAGGCTTGCGACAGGTTCCGGACGACTGGGTAATCACCCTCATCGACAATGATACCGGTGAAGAAATAGACCTGAAAACGCAGAGCCGGTATACCTTCTTCCACTCAACCCGGGAAAAATATGTAGCCCAGGATCCCCTGCAGCCACGAAAATTAATGAAATCACGGACCTCCAACCGATATCGTTTTACCCTGATCATAAGTACGGAGGAAATTGAGGCAAATATTCCAAGAGAAGCCTTCCTGGATCAGAACTATCCAAATCCCTTCAATCCATCAACGGTTATTCCTTTCGGGCTGGATGTGGATTCTGATGTAAAACTGGAAGTATTTGATATTCTTGGCCGGCGAGTATTAACGCTTGCCGACCAGAGGTATCAGGCCGGACGATACGAAATCCGCTTCAATGCTACCGGACTGGCCAGCGGGGTTTACATCTACCGCCTGATCACCGATCAGAAAATTATGACAAAGAAACTTACCCTCATCAGGTAAAAAAGACCCGGACATCAGATTAGCAGATTCTAATGCGATTCGCCGGTACTGTGGTTTGTAGGTGGAACTTCAGATCGTTATTATTATTCTACTTACAGACGCAATCAAGAAAGCTCACTCTGAAGGCTTAACAAATACTAATTTTATAAAAAAGAGAAAAAGCCGATAATACTATTGTAAAGTCTGCCCAATGGCAGAAGCAATGGAAATCCTGCTTTTGCAGGGATTCGTAACAAATTTGGGTTTCAATATTCTTATAGAGTAAAAAGAGACAAACATGAATGATTACTCTGATCTCATATTTCTGATGGCCTCAATGATCATGTTATCCATGATCACGCTGAACACTTCGAAGACCTACCTGACTTCACAGGATCAGATCATTCGTACTCAGCTTGAATACCGGACCATGGCGGCCGCTCAGAACCAAATTGACGCCATTCGATGGGTGTCTTCCCCAAACCAGCTTGATTCAAGCAGCGGTAGTTATGTATTTGCCAGTTTTCCGATCACTCGAACCATTACCTATGGTGAACAGGATCAGTATTCTGAAACAATAACCATAAACGCCGCAGCTCAATTGGTTGAAGACACCTCAACGATGGAGCGTTACCGGGTAACTGTAACCGCGTCGAGTGACGCCCTTACACCGAATATTAATGTAACCCTGGATTATCTGAAGTCATTTACAAAATAAGAAAATGAACAGTTTAGTTATAAGCTTTGTGGTTGGAGGTATTCTTCTCTTGTCCATACTGGCTTTCAATCAAATGGTAATGGATAATCAGAAGGAAATGACTCTCGGAGCCACAACGCAGCAAAACCTGAACAGCGTTGTGGATTTAATCACAAACGATTTTAACAAAATCGGTTATCGGGCATCGACTACGCCGATAAACCGGCTTGACTCAACCGATTTTATCTTTGTCGCTGATGTGTATGACAACGATACTTTCGGAGCACAACAGATTCGCTGGTTCTGGGATAAGTCCAATGCCCACACCAATACCAGTAATCCAAAAGATTATATGCTGGAAAGAACCGGGCCGGTCTCGTCCAGCACACAGGGAACCATTGAAATCCCGGTTACCTACTTTCATGTGAGGTACCTGGATGCTAACTCAGTGGAAACTTCCAATCCGAATCTGGTACGCCGGGTTGAAGTTGAAATAATTGTGGAAGCTCCCGAACCCCATCGTTATGATAACGATGGAAACGGAGTTTACTACCGATCAGCATGGAAAAGAACATTTGTGCCAAACAACATCAATTTGCCATACTAAATCATTCGATTAGAGGTATATCATGGGTAGAGGATTATTAATCATAATGAGCGGACTGATCGTGGTGACCGGTATTATGCAGGCCGCCATGAACAACAGGGCTTCGGTTTTGCCACAGCAAAACACCGAACAATACATCGAAATGCAAACCCGTAACATCTCTATGGGCTTGGTCGATAAGGCCATTGAAGAACTTAAATACAATAACGAGTGGGAAGGAACCCTGGCAGAGGATAAATACCCCAAAGGCGGTACAGGGATGCTGAAAACATACGACATGAACAGCCAGACTTTCCCAACCGATATGGGTAACGTGGTTTGGGATCAGTACAAAGTGCTGCTTTACAGTGAATCAACCTACGATGGTTTTACACTGGCAACTGAGGTACTGATGCAGAAAGATTCCTTTTCAAAATACTCATATTACAGTAATTCTGAACTTTCCACTACTGGATCCACTATCTGGTTCTGGGATCAGGATGAATTGTCCGGACCTATTCATACCAATGGTACTTTTAAAATGTCGGGTAGTCCAACCTTCAACGGCTTGGTGACCAGCCCGAATATGTGGGGAGCACACCCGTCCAACCCAACCAGCCCTAATTTTAATGGTGGTACCAACTTCAATGCACCTCTGAAATCGCCACCCAACACCTATGAATTGAATCGATTGAAAAGCCTGGCCGCAGGTGGGGGTCTGAAATTTGACCGCCGTATTCAGATCGAACTATTTACACAAACTGTGGGTACCGAAGTCAAGCAATTTGCGAATATCCGACAGACCAATGCGGCTGAAACCTATTGGGAATCCTGGAATACCTACGACCTGTCAGCAACCAATGGGGTTATTTCAACTCCACGCCGGGTTGATATTGTGGGTGAAGTGGTAGGTCAGCTTACGGTTCACTCCGAAATCAAAATTGAAATTGACGGTGATATCCGCTATCACACCGATCCGCGGGTCGACAGTACCTCAACCGACATTCTCGGGCTGGTTAGTGAGGGTGATATTCAGCTTGATCGCTATGCTCATTCATATGAAGGATCACAGGATGTGGATATTCAAGCCACCATCATGGCCCTGAACGATTCCTTTTTTGTGGAAGACTGGGGATCTGGCAGCAGCCGGGGTAACCTGAATCTGCTCGGCGGAATCATTCAGGCACACCGGGGTGCGGTAGGCACCTTCTCAGGCGGTTCCATCCGTTCAGGATATCAAAAGGTATATGAGTACGACACCCGCCTTAAAGCCAAGGTACCTCCTGCTTTCCCACGTGAATCAGTATTCTCTGTGGTTTACTGGAATGACAAACCGCTGAAAAAGGCAAACTCTTCCAGCAATGGTGAGTAGCAGGAAGAAGAGCAGCAACAGGGTGAGTAATAAAACTGATATCAACGTTTTTAAACTTTAAAATTTCTTTTCTTCAGATTCTGAGCATGAAAAAACAATTGCTGGCTTTCGCGGCTATACTCATACTGGGAACTTCCATCTCGGTGGCACAAACAACGGTTCGATTCATTGTTAACATCAAGCCCCTGCTTGAAGACAGTGTATTTGTGCCGCCAATGGATTACGTAGAGCTTACCGGCGATCAATACCCGCTGGGACAGTACAAAAACGTACGCATGAGGGATGAAGAACCGGTTGACAGTGTCTACTCGGTTGAAGTAACCTTTCCGCGCAGGCTTCTAAACCAGCGCCTCACCTATAATTTTATCCTCCGCCGCCCAAACAGCGGGGATATGTTTGAATCTCTGCCCCGAAACATCATTATACGGGGTAACGAAGTTTCTCTGGATACTCTATACTTTGACGCATTTGCGTGGTAACTTGGCTTCTCGATAGTATTTTGGTTTTTATTAGATTGGATTAATTAAAATCAATTAACTGTTTACAGTCCAACTTTTTAGCCAACTTACCTTCGAGGTAAAACTCCTCGTTAGAACTGAGTAACTGAGTAAACAATGGGTCGAAGCTTATTAATTATAGTGAGCGGTGTTATGATCATCAGTGCGATGATCACCTCTTCGGTGAATAACCGGATGAGTGTACTGCCCCAGCAGGTATCGGACAAGTACCACGAATACCAGGCCCGCAACTTCTCACAGGGCCTCATGGACCAGGCCATCGAAGAACTTAAACGCAATCCCGACTGGGAAGGCATCATGGTAGAGGATACCCTCACCAACAACCGTGGAACGGCCACCTTGCGTACCTATACCATGGACAGTCAGTCCTACCCCGCTTCAACCGGCGTGGGAATGTGGGATGAGCACAAAGTCTTGCTCTACAGTGAATCCACCTTTGAAGGCTACACCGTTGTGACTGAAGTACTGATGGAGAAGAAATCCTTCTCTCAGTACGCCTATTACTCGAATTCTGAATACACTCCCTGGGGAGGCCGGATGGATTTCCTCAGCTCTGATACGCTGCGGGGTCCTATTCATTCCAATGATGCCCTCAATATTCGTGGATCCCCTGTTTTTGAAGGCCGTGTAACCTCACCATATAACTGGATTGCCCGTAGCTGGGATGCCGATCCGCAGTTCCCGGGCGGAACCAATTTCAATGCTCCGGTAAAGGATTTACCCAGCAGTACAGACATTCAGAATATTGCTGATGCTGCAGCTGATTCAGGCCTGCGTTTTAATTACCGGATTGAAGTGCAATTATATGCACAGATAAGCGGCAGAGATACGCTTCAGATGGCCCGCATCCGGGAAACAGACGCCGCTGAATCTTACTGGAATGTCTGGCAGAATTACAATGTCTCAGCCACCAATGGAGTGATTTCCACCCCAAGCCGTATCGATATTTATGGAGATATCGCAGACAAGGTAACCGTACACTCCGGTCTGCTCATTGAAATCGACGGCGACCTCCGCTACTTCGATGACCCACGAAAAAATCCCAATGCCCGAAATATGCTGGGTCTGGTCAGTGAAGGTGACATAAGAGTCGATTCACGTGCACACAGCTATGAGGGATCCCAGGATGTGGATATTCACGCCAATATTATGGCATTAGGGAATACAGGGGAAGGTATGTTCTATGCTGAAGACTACTGGGGAGCTGATCTGGGCAGGATCAACCTCTATGGCGGACTGGTGCAGGGCAGCAAAGGTCCGGTTTCCATACGATATACCGACGGCCGGATTTATCGTGGTTATGACCGGAACTACAATTATGATCCGCGCTTTAATGAAGAGGCACCGCCCTATTACCCGCGCGAAAGTATATTCTCCGTGGTTTACTGGAGAGATGAAATAGTACAAAAACCCAATTAAGTCAACCGGTATTTATGTCGAACCGTTTTCTCAATAATATAATACGAAGCGGCCTGCTGGCTTTGTTTGTATTATTAGCAGCTCATTTTGAAGTAAAAGCCCAGGTAAAAGTTACCTTTAACCTGGACTTACGTGCTCAGATCGAGGACGGAAGCTTTATACCCGGCCGGGACCGTGCCGAAGTTATGGGCGATATTTATCCCCTTACCCGCAGCCGTAATTATCAACTCAGGGATCTCTCCCCTTCTGACAGTGTGTACTCCGTTGAGATCACCTTTGGTCGTCGGTTCCTGAACAGTGAGCTGAATTACAATTATATCATCAAAAAATACACCGGCGGTGAAATCCGGGAATCGGAACTGAGACAGATTCGGTTTGTAAGAGGCAACCTCATCATAGCACCCCAGCTCTTTGACGGTTATACCAACTGATTGTGCTCTGCTTTCAGAGCCCGATTAAGAAACATTAATTAGACAGTCTACAGGCTAATTTCGATCTTTAAGTACAAGATCAGATTATATTTATGAACGCAAAAGCAATCATAGTTTCAGTATTATTCCTGGGTTTTTGGCCTTTCATGAGCTATGCTCAAAGCAACTCCGGTGTGAGCGCCGATATTAGCGTAGAGGCAAGTATTTTGTCATCAATCGAGTTAATAACGGTGAACAATATTCGCCTTAGAAATTTCCAGCCTGAGCAAGGAGAGGTTTATATCTCACCGGTTGAAAATCCTTATGCAGGCCACCTGGTAGCCATAGGTATTGCAAATGCCGATATCCGAATTGAATACCTGCCTGAGAGAATTCTTACACAACCGGATGGCGACGGGGTTATTACATTCAATTATCAGATTGCGGGTTCAGATATTGACAATCAAATTACTTCAGAACTTCTATTAAACGACAATAGGAACTTTCAGTTTAATAATGAAGGCAGATTTTATCTCTGGATTGGCGGCACAGTAGATGTAAGCCAGGCCAAACCCGGCAGTTATCAGGGAGAATTCACCATAGAAATTGAATACATATAATGAGATGGGCTGTCCTTATATTATTCTTTAACCTTCTTTTTGCTCAAAAGGCAAGCAGAGCTCAGGAAATCGACTTTGGAGATTTCTTTGCATATTCGGTTACTGTAACAGAATTACTTCCAACTCAAAACCTTGATTTTGGTCTGGTAACCACCAACTCAGGCTTAAATTCTGTTACCATATCAAACAGTAAGGTGGTGACTATAACCGGAGTTCGGTATCTGGATGTGATCGTAGACATTACAGCCGATCCAAATCTTGTGGAGGCAAGTTGTCCTACCAATCCAAGCTGCCAGATACCCTTCACCCTTGAAGCCTCCTATGCCAACTTCGGACAGGATAATATTGCTCAGGCGCAGATTATTCCGGTAACATCCAATACAGGAACCGCCCAATTTCCAATACTCCAGCGTTTAAGTGGCCCGCCAGGTCCCCCACCTACCCCAGTTTATGAAGGGTATGATCCCTCGGGTTTTAATGAAACGGCCTACATCTACTTATATGGTTCAATCAATGTGGGTATGGTTAATTCTGGCAGTTATTCTGCAGATATCACCATTAATGTAATTTATGATTAGACTTAAGGTGATCAAAAACTTTCTGTTCATATCTATTTTACTGTTATCCTTTTCACAAGGCTCCTACACTTTTGCCCAGATTATTAATATTGACATTGAAATAGAGCCTGAAATAAAAACCGATATACTAAATCAACTTGAATTTCCAGACCTGATCGCAAATTCTGGAGAGGTATCGATTGAACTGGGCGACCCCAGAATGGGAATCTTTTCCATCACCGCACTAAGCAGCCAGAATCTTTATCTGGAGGTTAATTACCCTCAGTACTTAGTATCAACAGATTCAAATATAAATGATACTATTCCATTAGAAATAAATTCATATTTTAGTAAGTATGGACTTGATAAATATCTAACTTCTAAGCCATTGATCAATAATAAAGGAAGCTTTGCGATATCTCAAAATAACACCACCTCAACAGCAGACTGGGAAACAGTGTATATTTTGATTACAGGATCCATAAATATCGGACAAATCAGTGATGGTAACTACAGGGGTATTATCGAGTTACTCGTTGAATATGACTGAGCCAATATTTAAGCTTTTTAATTAAAATCATCTAACTGAACTTTTATCATAAAATTTCGAACTTCCCTACAGACAACAACAAACGGACACAACTATGAAAAACTCAATTAAGATTATAACACTCCTATTCGTATCAGTTTTTGCATACTCTAATGCAAATGCACAAGCGAGCGGTACTGAAAACGTAGGCGTAGATGCAGTAGTCGTTGGCAACCTAACGACTAACTTAGAAGAATCCCTAAATTTCGGACAAATACTTGCAGGTGTGACTGCAAATGTAGATTCTGATGGAACAGCTACCGATGCAGACCTAGGTGCTGGTTTTACTGTGGGTGAAGTTTCAATCTCTGGAGATAACAGCGCTGATGTTAGCATTACTTTCAATGATGCCGCTGTAACTCAGGGTAACCTGACATATACACCAGAACTATCATACTTAGCAGGCACTGGCGATAGAACTACTGGTGGTACAGCAGTAATCGCGACCGGTGCTGTAGTAGCACTTGATACAAACGGTGTTGGTAGAGTCTTTGTAGGTGGTGAGATGGATGCAACTGGTGCAAGTTCCGGGGATACATTCACGGCAACTTTAGCGGTCACTATCTCTTATAACTAAAACACTCTTAAAATTTAAAAGGTCTCACTCGAGGGTGAGACCTTTTTTTTTATCTGTAAAAGCATATTTCGTTTTAAACTTGATTTTTAAGTACTTTATGATGTCTATTACATAAACGTAATACATCTATTATGAAAGATATCATCTACAAATTTACATTTATACTAATTGCCATAATTTTTGTTGGCACAGATGTATTCGCTCAGGTAACCATTGCGCCAACGAATCTGTTTATTGATAGCCGTACCAAATTCGGTACCTATCTCGTCATAAACGGCTCCAATGAATCTCAAGAGATTAACGTAGACTTCCTATTCGGTTATACCGTGTCAAATGAAGACGGAAGCCGTAAAGTGGTCTATGAAGATGATGAAAAAGCAGCAGAATACTCAGCTGCAAACTGGGTTCGGGCCTTTCCAAAATCCTTTACGCTCGCTCCCGGCCAACGACAAGTCGTAAGGTTACGCGTAGTAGCCCCCAACGATCTTGCTGATGGTACTTACTGGTCACGAATAAGAACGACCTCCTCTCCTGTCTCCACACCTGTAGAAGTTCAATCCAACGAAGCAATCACTGCAAGAGTTGGTATAGAAATCGCACAGGTAACCGGACTTTACTATAAAAAAGGTGATGTCACCACAGGTATAGATATCACCGATATGAGCACAAAAATGGGTGATGATGGTGTACTTGAAGTTTTAGCAGATATCAAGCGCACCGGCAATTCTCCATTTTTAGGATCTATCACAGCAAATATTCTGGATACAGATGGTAATGTAGTTACCACCTCCTTTGTATCTACAACCATCTTCTTTGATGGTAAATATAAGCATGAGATAGATCTGTCCACGGTACAGACAGGTAACTACCAGGTCGAACTAAAGTTTGATTCTCGACGAGGCGATGTCTCCTCAAATGAGATCGTTCAAATGCAGCCGGTAAGTAAAATCATCAGTTTCACAAAGAGTTGAGCCCCAAGAAAAGTAAACTACTTCTCTCCTTACTGTTTCTCTTTTTCTTCCTGAACTTCGCGTTCAGCAGGTACGCTGTCGCTCAAGAATCCCCGCCATCCGAAGAGATAGAAATCTATCTGGCTTTCAAGCACCGATCTGTAATAAATACGGTGGTTATCGCTTACCTGCGCGACGACAGGGTTTATCTGCCCGTTGTGGAACTCTTTGACCTCATGATGATTGATCATCAGGTTAATGCAGGCATCAGTGTAATATTCGGGCGCTTTGGCCTGTCACAGACACCTTATGAGCTCAGCTTCAAGAACAACTCACTGAGCTTTGGTGATGATGACTTCGCTTTCACCGCCGACCAGGCCTTATTGACTGAACTCGACTATTACCTGCAATCCGATTTATACAACCAGTTTTTCGGGCTGGACTTCACCGTCGACCTCAACAATCTTACCCTGACTTTAATACCGGATGAAACACTGCCGATTGTAGACAAGCTGAACAGGGAGTTCAAGCGTCAGAGAATGATGAATAACAATGTCGCAAATGTGCTTGACTATCCTGTTTATTTTGATCGTGACCCAAAGTTATTTGATGGCGGGTTTATTGATTACAATCTGAACTTCATTCAAAATAACGATCAGAGTATATTCAATTACAATACCAGCATCGGTATGGAGGTCTTCGGCGGGGACCTGCAGGGTTCGATAGTCGGTGTTTTTAACCCGGATAACAATCTCTTCACCACTCAAAATCTAAGATGGCGGCAGGTTTTCCGGGAAAACCTGTTACTTACATCCATGATTGTGGGGCAAACCGCATCCACCGGTTTATTAAGGACACCCTTTTCCGGAGTGCAATTATCCAATCAGCCCATTGAACCCAGAAGATTGTATGATGAGTACCAGATTTCTGGCACCACAGAGCCACAGTCAGAAGTGGAAGTATACCTGAACAACAGCTTGGTGGATTTCCAGAATGCAGATGAATTCGGGAATTACCGGTTTCTGGTACCCCTAACTTACGGAGTTTCCCAGTTCGACCTCCGAATATATGAGCCGGCGGGACGCATCACCAGTCAAACTCAACGCTTGCAGATCCCCTTTACCTTCATTCCGGAAGGGGAAGTTAACTACAATATGAATATTGGCCGTTTAGATAATCCTCTGATTGGTGCTGATGACCGGGGTATTGTTGCTCAAACTGATGTAAGCTCCGGGGTAACAGACTGGCTGACTACAAAGGTTGGGGTTGAGTACTTTCAGGATTTTCATGATGGCCTGCCCACGATCTTTGGTGGATTTTCAAGCCGGATTGGGGATTATTATCTCTTTTCTACGGATTATGCTCACGATACCTTTCTGCGAACCAACTTCAATGTGATATATCCCAATGCATCCAGCATTAACTTCGGATATACAGCGTATTTCAGAGAAGATGGGATATACAATCCGACACGCCTTACTAGAGAATACTCAGCTAACTTCTTTTATCCGATTATCATTGGACCCCAAAGGGTTAATGTAAGGCTGTTTACAACCCGCAGTTTTCGGAGTATAAGCAAACCACTCACACGATATCGCTTTGACCTGAATACCCGGGTTGGAAAGCTGAATATGCGTTTCGGTTTCTCGGATACTCAGGTGGATGATTTGATTTTTAATCTATCCAGACAAGCAAGGATTTTTACCTCTGCCACCTATACCTTCACCAGGTCAAGAACAATCAATCCCATACTCAGAGGAACCTTCCTGAGAGGCCAGATTTCCTACTTTACAGAACAGCAGCAGCTTGAACAAATAGAAATGCTGGCATCCCGCAATATCACTCGTAACGGCCGGGTTCAGGTGAGCGCCAGCCGGAACTTCCTCGGCGGATTTGATTTTATCACCGCCGGTGTGATCTTTGATTTTCTGACCACGCGTTCCAATACCACCTTCCGCTCTCTGGGAGGTACAGTAAACTTTTCTCAAAACCAACGAGGATCTATTGGTATCGACACCAGGAATAACAACTGGTTATTCACCAGTAGGGAGCAGGTGGGCAGAGGAGCACTGGCTGTCCGCCTCTATGTAGATGAAAATAATTCCGGGGATTATGATGAGAACGATACGGTAATTCCGGATAATGCCCTGCGGCTGGACCGATCCGGATTCAGCGGAAGTAGCCGTGATGGCATACAGTATTATACTCAGATTCAGTCCTATTTCAAGTATAACGCGGAAATCAATAAGAGTGTCATTCAGAACCCCCTGCTGGTACCTGAACTGGAGAAATTCGGTTTTATCGCCGATCCCAATTACTTCAAACCCATTGAAATCCCCTTTTACTCATCCGGGGTTATTGAAGGAATTGTAGAGCGTATCTTTGATGGAGCACGGGCTGGTGTTGGTGGACTGAAAATGATTGTAGAGGGCATCGACAATGAGTTCTATAAGGAAATCAGAACTTTCTCGGATGGTACTTTTTACGATTATGAGCTGCCTCCGGGTAAATACGAAATTTATGTAGACTCCACCCAGCTGGAAATACTGGAAGCCGTTCCGAATGTGGATAAAATCGAATTTGAAATTGAACGCCTCTCAGAGGGTGATTTCGTTGACGGCCTCTATTTTGAACTCTATCCTAAAGGCTATGACCCCGAAAATGCAATAGACGATTTAGGTATTGGAGCAGTAAATGAAAAAACAGATATCGATGTACCTACTCCGGTCTTAGCTCCTATAATTCCGACTAAAGTCAGGGGAACCTCACTGGCGGTGGAGTCCCGAGAACCCAATAAATGCAGCTACCGATTACAGGTAGGCGCTTATTCATCCAAAGAGAGCGCGGAACTGGTGGCTACCCTGATTCCTGAGATTTCTCCAGCCGTGATTTATAACCGCAGCCGCGATCTCTATACGGTGCGCGGCGGCTATTATCAGACCATGGGCTCCTCAGCCAGGCAGGCCAAATTCAACCGTTCAGCAGAGTTTCCGGATATTGCGGTAGTCAATAAATGCTACGACCAGCGGGATTATAACCTCACCCGGGGTGAATATGCCTATGTGCTTCAGTTTGCGGCTTATGTTAAGGAACATCAGGCCCGGCAGTATACCTCACAACTCAACCAGAAATTCGACTTAGGGGCCAAGACTATACGTGATGAGGATCGCTTATATAAAGTACGCCTGGGTCCATTCTACACGCTGGATGAAGCAAGGTCGGCCAAGACCTCTGTACTCAGACGAACCGGCATGAAGGATCTTTACCTCACCCGAACCGAACTCACCGGGGTCCCGGAATTGGATGTGGATTTTGAATACCTGATTCAGGTGGGCGAGTTCCCGAATGAGGAAACAGCAAATGAATACGCAGCCAAAATACTCAGCGATTTTGGACTGAAGTGCAAGATCGTACTGGATGAGGTACAAACGGTTCAGCTGGTTATCGATAAGGTGTATACCGACTGGATGGAAGTGGTGAGCATCAAACAAAAGATCGGGGAAACCAACGGCTATCAGGAACCCATCCTGCAGCTGATGGAACAGCCGGTAAGCTATATCAACGGCACCCGATAAATCGGATACAAAAAAGGCTTCCCATTTCTGAGAAGCCTATCCTGAATTATAATTTTATGCCTGATCGAATCAGAGCAGCATCTCAAGCGGATTCTGCAGCAGATTGCGGAAGGTATTGAGGAATTCCGCCGCTTTTGCTCCGTCTACCACACGATGATCGCTGGACAGAGTCACTTTCATGCGATGTCCGACTACTATCTCACCCTTTTCCACCACCGGCTCTTCACGGATGGCCCCTACCGCCATGATACAGGCATTGGGCGGATTGATGATAGCCGTAAATTCTTCGATACCGTACATACCCAGATTGCTGATGGTGAAGGTAGAGCCTTCCATCTGCTCGGGCTGTAATCTTTTATCTTTGGCCAGTGCAGCCAGTTCGCGGGTCTCGGCTGAAATCTGTGCCAGGCCTTTTTTGTCGGCATGCTGAATCACCGGGGTGAGCAGTCCGTCAGAAATGGCAACGGCAACGGCTACATGCACATCACCGTGATTCATGATCACATCATCCAGCCAGCTGGAATTCACCGCCTGATGACGGGTCAGAGCCACAGCAGCTGCTTTGACCACAATGTCATTGAATGAGATTTTAATATCCGGATTGGCATCGTTGAGCGCTTTCCGTGCTGTCATCGCATTTTTCATGTCGATGTCTATAGTCTCATAGAAATGCGGGCTGGTGAATTTGCTCTCCGACAGGCGGCGGGCAATTACTTTACGCATCTGGGAAACCTTCACTTCCTCGCTGGCGATGGATTCGAAACTGGTTTTTGTCGGTGCAGGAGCTGAAGCACTTTCGCTGGCTGCAGATTTACCGGTTTCCGCCTCTTCCACATCCCGCTTGATGATACGTCCATCCGGACCGGAACCGGAGATGGCAGCAAGATCAAGGCCTTTGTCTTCAGCAATTTTACGTGCCAGCGGTGAGGCTTTGATGCGGCCATTATCACTGGAAGAAGCGGTGCTTTTTGTTTCTTGCTTATTTTCAAGATCTCCGAAAACGGGATCAAAAGCACCGGATCCGCTATCATTACTTTCCGTTTTGGCTGAGGAAGCTTCAACCGCCTGCTCTTTTTCCTCGGCTTTATCGGAGCTGCCTTCAGCACCTTCCAGTAGATCAGAAATATCTTCACTCTCTTCACCGATTACGGCCATGATGCCGCCCAGGGGTATGCTGTCGCCCGCCTCAGCCATAATCTTTAAAACGGTACCACTGTCAAATACTTCAACATCCATGGTGGCTTTGTCGGTATCCACCTCAGCAATGATGTCTCCGGCTTCTACTTTATCGCCTTCGCTCACATTCCACTTAGAGATCACCCCTTCTTCCATGGTGTCGCTGAGCTTGGGCATTTCAATTTTAATTGCCATAACTGATACTCGTTTTCAATTAATTTTTGTAGGAAACTTGTTTTACCGCATCCACTACCTGTTGTGCGCTCGGTAACCACAGATCAAATAAATTCTTCGCAAAAGGCGCGTTTACATCCGGCAGGGTAACCCGCTGTACCGGTGCATCCAGATAATCAAAGGCTTCACGCTGAATGAGGAAGCCAATTTCAGCAGCCAGTCCGGCAAAAGGATGAGCTTCATCCACAACCACACAGCGATTGGTTTTCTTTACCGATTCAATAATTAGCGGCAGATCCAGCGGCTTCACCGTTCTTGGATCGATAATCTCAATGGAAATGCCGTCTTTTTCCAGATGCTTAGCTGCTTCTTTTACCACATGGTACATTTTACCGTGAGCCACTACGGTTACATCCGAACCTTCCTTTTTGATCTTTCCTTTTCCGATGGGGATGATGTAATCTTCTTCTTCAGAGACCTCCCCTTTTAAACCGTACATCTGCTCCGATTCCATGAACAGCACCGGGTTATCGTCCCGTATGGCGGATTTCAGCAGGCCTTTTGCATCATCCGGTTCGGATGTGTAAATCACTTTCAGGCCCGGGAAATGAGCATACATGGAGTCGTAGGCCACGGAATGAGTTGCTCCAAGCTGACCTGCAGAAGCGTTTGGTCCTCTGAATACGATGGGACAGTCGATTTGACCGCCGGTCATATACTTTACTTTGGAAGCGTGGTTGATCATCTGATCCGCAGCCAGCACCGCAAAGTTGAAGGTCATGAATTCCACGATGGGTCTCAGCCCATTCATGGCGGCGCCCACGCCGATTCCCGCAAAACCCAGTTCGGAAATGGGTGTATCGATCACTCGGCGATAGCCATATTTATCCAGCAGGCCTTCGGTAACTTTATAGGCTCCGTTGTATTCGGCCACTTCCTCACCCATGATGAATACACGCTCGTCTTTGCCCATCTCCTCATCGATGGCCTGTCGCAATGCTTCTCTGAATTGTAATTCTGCCATTTTAAAAATTCTTCCTTTGATTAGGTATGAAAGTAGGGATTGTCTTCAACAAACATGTCTTCATAGAGGGCTGATTCATCAGGGAAATCTGAATTATCCGCAAATTCGACGGCATCCAGTACTTCCTGTTCAACCTTTTCTTCAATCTCCCCTACTTTTTTCTGGGAGGTAATTTTATGCTCTTTGATGTAGCTTTTGAGACGTTCAATCGGATCAATGCGCTGATATTCTTCCAGCTCTTCTTTCGTGCGATATTTTTGGGGATCCGACATGGAATGTCCGCGATAGCGATAGGTACGAATTTCAACAAACCAGGGCATAGAGTGTTCTCTCACATCAGCCGCAATTTCTTTCATGGCTTCGTAGACCGAGAAAACATCCATTCCATTGACTACGCGACTTTTCATTTCATAACCCTTGGCGCGATCCACAATTTCAGCTACGGTGTGTCTTTTGGCAGCTGTACCCATGGAATAACCGTTGTTCTCCACCACAAAAATCACCGGTAGTCCCCAAAGTTGCGCCATGTTCATGGTTTCATACAGGGCACCCTGATCCACGGCTCCATCCCCGAAGAAACAGGCAGCAACACGATCATTTCCGTTATACTTGTTTGCCATAGCCAGTCCGGCACCCAGCGGAATATGACCGCCCACAATGCCGTAACCGCCCCAGAAATGCTCTTTCACATTGGCAAAGTGCATGGAACCGCCTTTCCCTTTGGAACAGCCGGTTGCCTTACCAAAAAGCTCAGCCATGCCTTCATTCGCACTGATACCGCGGCATAAACCCCATCCGTGATCCCGGTAAGCTGTGATGATATCGTCATCATTATTCAGGGCAAATACGGTGCCGGTTGAAACGGCTTCCTGACCAATATAGAGATGGAGAAAACCCCCAAACTTACCTTTCTGATACTGCTGCATGGCTCTCTCCTCAAAACGGCGCTGCAGATACATCTGCTCAAACATATCCACAACGTTGTTTTTTGATAGGCCCAGATCAGAATGGGATTTGGATGTTGCATCCGGCAGGTCTACCCCTTTCTGTACGGCTCCGTCCTGTTCTGTACCGATACCTTTCGGGGCAAAAACCACTTCTTTGGTTTCAGTTTTACTCATTTGATTCGTTTCTGTATGCTAATTTTCGGGGGCGGGAATATATCCATTTTTTGGATAAGTTTCGGAATCAGCCCTTCATTTCAATGATGATGGATTCTGCCTGTTGCAGAGCCTCAGCCAGCTTTTCCGGCAAACGACCGCCGGCAGTGGCCAGCGTAGGCTGACCACCTCCACCGCCTCCAAGCATTTTGCCGAGTTTGCCCACAATAACACCGGCTTTCAAGGCTGTGGATTTCGTGAGGTCTTCCGTTACGGAGACCATCAGATAAACTTTACCGGTCTCATCATCTCTGGAACCTAAAATGGTGACGCTTTTCTCCGGACTCTGATTTAATGAATCATAGCCCAGCTGTTTCAGGGTGTTCATGTCGGCTCCCTTAATTTCACCGCGGATCAGTTTGATGTCTCCGTCCAGGCTTTCTGCCGCCTCGAAAAGACGTCCGAGTTCATCCCCCGACTGTGCCAGCTGCAGTTTCTCCAGCTCTTTTTCCAGCTGTTTCTTGTCGTCCAGCAGCTTTTTCACATGGTCTGCCAGATGATCTGAAGTGCCTACTATCTCCCGAATGGCTGAAATGGTGTGTTTTTCATCTCGCAGGCAGTCATCGGCATGCTTCCCGGATACGCCTTCCACCCGGCGGATTCCAGCCGCAACCGAGGTTTCCTGTATAAAACGGAAATAACCGATTTCACCGGTGGCTTTCACATGAGTTCCTCCGCAAAGCTCCATGGAATAATCGGGATCAAAGGTAATGACCCGCACCTTATCTCCGTACTTCTCTCCGAAGAGCATGGTGGCTCCGCGTTCTTTGGCTTCATCAATGGGGATGTTGCGTTCCTCCCTCAGGGGGATGTTCTGCCTGATTTTCTCATTCACCAGCTCTTCAATTCGATCCAGCTGTTCGGTGCTCAGGGCTTCAAAGTGAGAGAAGTCAAAACGCATATGATGGTCGTCCACCAGTGAACCCTTCTGGGCAACATGCTCGCCCAGTACTTTTTTAAGTGCTGCATGAACCAGATGTGTAACCGAATGATGTTTCTCAATTTCTTTGCGACGGTTTACATCAACACTGGCTTTCCAGCTTCCCGTAAGTTCTTTAGGCATACGATCGATGTAATGCACAAAACGACCCTGATTTTTCTGTACCTCCAGTACTTTTATTTCGATGTTGCCATTGCTAAGGGTACCGGTATCCGCTACCTGTCCCCCGCTTTCTGCATAAAAGGGTGTCTGATTCAGGATTACCGCGTTTCGATCTCCTTCCTTCCGGAAAGCCTGCACTTCCACATCAGCCTCTGTGTGGTCATAACCGAGGAAAGTTGTTTCTGTAATTTCGCTCAGTACCGTCCAGTCTGTTTTCCCGTCATGATCGGCCCCGAACTTTCCGGCTTTTCGTGCCCGTTCTTTCTGCTCGGTCATTCGTTCTTCAAAGCCTTTCACATCCACTGAGAGATTCATCTCACGGGCCATCAATTGGGTTAGGTCGATGGGAAATCCATAAGTATCATGCAGTTTGAAAGCATCCTCACCGGATATGTCCTTGCCTCCCTCAGCCATTTCATGAAAGAGTTCAATACCCTGCCCCAGTGTTTTGAGGAAGGATTTCTCTTCAGACTGAATCACATTTTTGATGTAGTCTTTCTGAGCCTCAATCTCCGGGAAAACCTCCTTCATCTGATCTGAAAGCACATCCACCAGTTTGTACATAAAAGGCTCCTTAAAGCCCAGTTTGTCCCATCCGTAGCGGATGGCTCTGCGCAAAATTCGCCGGATTACATATCCCCGACCATCGTTTCCGGGCGATGCGCCATCCGCAATGGAGAAGGCAACCGCCCGAATGTGATCGGCGATGACACGGGTGGCAATATCCTTGATGTCATCCGTCCCGTAGGCATAGCCATCCATTTCCGAAATAGCATTGATCAAAGGAGTGAAAACATCGGAGTCGTAATTGGATGTTTTGCCCTGTAAAACGGCGCAGATCCGTTCAAAACCCATTCCGGTGTCGATATGCTGGGCGGGCAGGTCGTTCAGTTTACCGCTTTTTTCACGGTTGAACTGAATGAATACCAGATTCCAGATTTCCATCACCCGAGGATCATCCATATTAACCAGATCCGCACCACTGGTTTTGGCTCTTTCTTCATCAGAGCGCAGGTCAATGTGGATTTCAGAACAAGGTCCGCAGGGACCGGTCTCTCCCATCTCCCAGAAATTATCCTTTTTCCCGAATTTCAGGATGTGATCCGGATTGATGGTTGTTTCTGATTTCCAGCATTCAATGGCTTCCTCATCCAGCGGTAATCCATCGGATTCATCCCCTTCAAAAACCGTGGCATACAAACGATCGGGGTTCAATCCCCATTGCTCAACCAGCAGTTCCCAGGCCCAGGCTATGGCTTCCTTTTTGAAATAATCTCCAAAACTCCAGTTGCCCAGCATCTCAAAAAGGGTATGATGGTAGGTGTCGTAGCCCACCTCTTCCAGGTCGTTATGCTTACCGCTCACCCGGATACATTTCTGAGTGTCTGCTGCCCGGCTCCATTCCTTTCCATCATGGTTCAATGTGCTGTGCTCACCCAGAAAAATGGATTTGAACTGGTTCATCCCGGCATTCGTAAAAAGCAGAGTAGGATCATCTGCCGGCACTACCGGTGCACTGGGTACGATGGCATGGTTTTTTTCTTTAAAAAAGTCGAGGAAATCCTGCCGGATCTGTGATGATGTTTTTTGTATCTTTGGCTGCGACATGGAGAATTGGTAATTCAGATGGTTTAATAAACTTCTTCGAAGGTGCGGGCGGATGGTTTGATGGACTTAGTGATGTCATCATACTTCCACTCTTCCGGTGCTATACTGGTGAGAGGATCTTTAATGATGAGATACTCACTGAGGCCCATCTTGGCCAGCGCATGATAAATCCCGGCTTGCATCCCTTTAAGCCCACAAATATAAATCAGAGTATTTTCTTTCTGAAGCAGGGGCAACAGGGTTTCCTGCTGGTCTTCGAGGGCAGTCTGCACATAAAATTTACTTCCGTCAGCTCTCCTCTCTTCCCTTGAGATGCAGGTGATGTAATGAAAATTGCTATGCTCCTCATTCAGCTTCTGAAAATAGTCGGGATATAGTAAATCGGTTCTGTAGGGGCAGCCAAAAATCAATGCTGCATCGTTTTGATAATCTCCCTCAAACAGTTCCATCAGCATTCCTCTGAATGGCGCGATACCGGTCCCGGTTGCGAAGAACAGATAATTATACTCCTCTTTATTCACCGGGAGCAGAAAACGTTTGCCGCTAGGGCCCGTCAGCTTCACTTTATCACCCACCTTCAGATCAGAGAGATAATTCGAACAAATTCCCAGGTAGAGCTTATGATCCGGTATTTCCTCTATGGCACGTTTTACCGTAGTGGAAATTAAATGTGGTTTTCCATGCTCACCGGTTCCGGGCGATGATACTGAATAAAGTCTCAGTTTGTGAGGCCTGCCTTTATCATCTTCCCCGGGAGGCAGTACACCTATTGACTGACCAACCTTTACTCGACCAACCAGATCGGTCCCTGAAATATCAAAGGTCAGATGGCGAATAAAATTCGGACTGCTTTCTTTGGTAACGATATAGTTCTCGGCTACTGTAGCTTCAACCGGATTCTTCTTATTGTAAATGTTCAGTTCTACTTCAGGTAAGCGGATTTCTGACATAAGGTGATTGGTTTAAACGAAAAAACCCCGTTTTCCGGGGTTTCAAAGTACAGCTTTTTTAGCTTTTAAATAACAGGCTCTGTTACTGATTACTGATGCGCCAGCGTATGATTTCTTCAATGCTTGGGTTGCTCCCTCTTTCTTCGATCAGGTTTTCCACCATTTGATGGGTAACGCCTATAGATCGCATTCTGATGAGTTCATTCTCGGTAATGTTTTCATATCCCAGATCATTCATATTGCTGGTAAAATGGGCCGTTACCCCTGCTCTGCGAAGTCGTGCAAGGTCTTCGGCCGTGAGATCATAACCCAGTGATCTCATCATACTGGCGAAGGTCGGCGTCACTTCCGCATTCTGTAGTTCAACCAGCTGATCTACGGTCAGGTCAGTATACCCCACATTTTGCAGGCTGCTTACATATTCCGCAGTAACATCACCCCGACTAAGCTCTTTCAGATCTTCAAGGCTGAGGTCGGTGTAACCCAGATCCCTCAGATTTGAAGTATTGGTGGCCGTGACACCGGCGCTGCGCAGGTCGATGAGTTCTTCCCTCGATAGCTCACCATAACCCATATCGGTCATCCAGGCTCCCATACGGTTCAACAGGTCATCGCTGGGTTCATCCAGGCTCTGAAAAACTTCCACCGGACTAGGAACCAGGTTATCGAATGAAAACTGAGAGATCGCATAAAATCCGAAGGTAGCCAGAAAAGCAAAAAGTAAAATGTATTTGGGAAATTTGAATCCGCTTTCTTCCTGCTGTGATTTATACGAGGAGCCGGAGGTATAATCCGTTTCGAAATCTTCGAGATCGTTTTTGAGGTTTTTGAATCGTGTGGACATAACAGAAAAGTATGTTGAGCAAATGTTTAACGGACTACGCCCAAATATTCAAAAAGATTCGGAGAATGTTAAGAAGCCAGTTCAAGCGTTTTGGTCAACTCACCAATGGTAAAGGGTTTGGTGATGAGTCCAACGCAATTGGTTTCCTTAACCCGGTCAAAATTATGGCGGTCAGAGTTTCCGGTAATAAATATGACGGATACCGTACTCATTTTCTCTTTGATGATTTGAATGGCTTCCACACCGTCCATTTCCCCTTTAAGCCGGATATCCATTAAGATGATGTCCGGGTTGAGACTGGTAGCCAGTGATATCGCATCCTCACCATTGGTGGCCTTTCCCAAAACCTTGTGCCCCAGTGTTTTTACCATGTTTTCCAATACCATGGCGATGATCATGTCGTCTTCTACGATGAGAATATTTTTTCCCATTTTCGTGTCTGTGGTTAGGCTATGAAGTTTTCCTTAGAGTTCTGACAACGCCTGATGTTACGACAGTCTCAGAAAACAATAAAGTATTTATCACTTAGTGGATAATCGACCAGAAAAGCCCAAACTTTAAGTTAGAATTGGGTGATTGAAAGAATTTTACCATCCATCTGATCGATGAAGGCTTCCCATCGCTGCTCATCCAATTCAGGATTAACAATATTAAACACATAGCCTTTCCTCATTTCGAGGTTGCCATTGTTGGGATAGGGACGTATTTCAACCAGTTCTTCGCTGCTGACGAAACCGTCCTGAATGGTAAAGGATACGTTGAGATTTGGTGTCTGTGTGGTCAGCTCCTGACCGATAAGCAGTGCGCGTGCCGAATCTGCTTCGAGATTTGGACGGTCCGGATTATAAAAGCCGTTAAACCAGTTGCCCCAGATTCGGTTTACCCCGAAGGCATCCAGAAACACACTGATTTCCGTATCTCCAAGAGGAACCTGCTCAATCTGTTGGGCGGCAAAGGTCACTTTCCATTCAATCACTACGTTATTGATGTTTGGGCCTTCACAAATGGTACAGCCGAACAAAGGTACAGACTCGATGATCTCGAGCCCAGTGGTATCCAGTACACCTGTAAAGAGGCGATTTTTGTAGAGAATATCCTGTGCAAATGCTTCCAGGGTATCGGTATTGGTAAGTTCGATGCGAACAATTTCACGGTCCAGACAAGGATTGATATCATTTGGAAATAAAACACGACTGAATCCCGTATATCCGTACTCATTGAGCGTTGAGCAGATATGATCATTGTTCAATTGCTGGTATTCCGAATTTTTTTGCTGTAATGCGCTGATACTGAGAGGCTCAATAACGGTGGGATAGACCACCACATCCTCTTCCAGCGAAACCAGTGTACAGGAAAGTCCTAAAACGCCAAATGCGATAATCAGTAAAGCGAGCAGTTTATTATTGCTCAATGCAGATGATATTCATTATTCTTCGAACTACAATGTAATGCAGCGGAGTCTATTTTTCAATGAATTCGTTTCAAAATCTGATCATCATAAGATTAATTTTTTTAATCAGTAATCATCTAAAAATAACATCAGCACTTTGTATAATATTAGTGTAATCGGAGCGGGTGTTTCCGGTTTGACAACAGCACTTCTTTTTCAGCTTTCAGGCTACCAATGCCGCATTCTGACCGAAGCCAGGATGGATGAGGCTGATTTGTCGGAATTCCCCCGTTTCAGCAGTCTCATTCCTGCAGCTTCTATCATTCCCCACTCAATATTCGGCGATCAGGTTCTGGCACTTTTTAAAGATTCAGATCAGATTTTCAAGGCCCTTAGTTTAAACCCGGAATCCGGTGTGATCAACCATCAGCATTATGAGATTTTTCAAGAGCATCGTGCTCCTTATGACTATGTCTTGCTGATGGAGCATCCTGAATTACTGCATGAGTTCAGAAAAGAAGGCTACCCCGGAATAGCAGGCATAAATACTGAATCAGGATGGCGATTTGTTTGCCGGTTTGCTGACTGGACCCATTACCCATCCTACCTCAAGAAGCTTTTTTTAAATGCAGGAGGGGAAATCAGGCAGCAAAAGCTGAGAGCTGAGGACATCGAAAAACTGCATTCGGATGTCGTGATAAACTGCAGCGGACTTTCTTCGATAGAGTTATTTGAGGAAAAGGAGAAGCAGGTGTATCTGGGGCATACTATTCTCATACCCCAACCTGTTGAACTGAAAAAGAATGGGCATGTTGTTTCCTATAACTACGAACCTGCCCCGGACTTGTATCCCCCGGTTGGGGGAAACCGACAGGATGTGTATGCCTATTCCCGAAGCGGACAACTGCTGCTGGGCGGCAGCCGCATTCCGGGTCAAGTAACAGACGAGGGTTTCAACCACCCCAAACTGCCCTTTGAAATGATGAAAACAGACGGAAAAGAAGTCCCCTCTCCCATTTTTGATTTAAACCGGCAGATTATTCAACACTTTTTTGGGATTGATCCCGGTGAATTCCACCCGAAAATTGGAAGATCAGCCTATCGCTACATCCGAAATACATCAGATGGAATCAGAATTGAGGCCGAGGAAAAGGGTGATAAGCTCATTCTGCATAACTATGGCAATGGTGGGGCTGGTGTTACGGTGTCCTGGGGTGCTGCTGTCAGGATATTTAATCTGCTGGCTGAGAAAATGAGCAGTGCAAAAACGGATTCCAAAGCCGTAATCAGATTGCTGGGTCTATGAACCTACACAGTGATCGCATTCTACCCAGGTTTTTTTAGGCAGCTCCGTGATAACCGCAGGACCGGTTCCCTTCTCAAAAACCGGTTTATAAAGTACTTCACCTGCATGATGACCTTCTCCGCATTTGTGGCAAGGCAGCTCCTCATCCAGCTTCTGCGGGGTATAACCACGAATCACCCAGCCTTCCTTGCCGATATGCATCTTCAGACATTCCAGGGCTTCCCGTACGGTTTGGGATTTGTTACCCTGAAAATGTCCGTTCGACAGCTCCTCAAGCAGGGCGATGGTACTCTGATCAAAAGTGAAATTAAGCCGTTTCATACTTTATGCTGCATTTATTTTTGTAATTGAGCCAGTGTCCGCGGATAAGCAGAATACTTCCGGCCAGGGTAACCAGCGATTCGCCATATTCACCCAGTGCATTTCTGAAAAGCCAGGCTGAAAAGATGATGGCCAGTCCAACGATCATTAGCAGGAAAACCTGTTTGTTGTCATGCCGCTTTTTCAATGAAAAGTACACCACGGGTGCAATCACCAGAAAAAAAGCGATGTGGGAATAGTCGTGATACATTTCAAGAGATGGCCAAACAGGTAAAAGGGAAACCAGTACCGGTGTCATCATACAATGCATGGCACACAATCCGGAAACTCCAATACCTAGCCGATCCCAGAAACCCGCAAGTAGTTGAATCATAGAGTGTGTATTTAAATACACACTAAGATAGAGACTTAATCTTTTTCTTACAACAGCCTCTAGCCTGTTTCACTATCTTTGCTAAAAATCTTATAGCTATGAAACTACTCGCTGTATTCTTCCTTTTGCTGATGTTGCCCGGTTTTGCTGCTGCACAGGAATTCAAAGCCATGACCTACAACATTCGCTATGATACTGAACGGGATGGCATCAATCGCTGGGATGCTCGCAAAGACTGGGTTTCTGAAGTAATTCTGGATCAAAAACCGGCCGTGCTGGGTGTTCAGGAGGCACTGCACCATCAGATAATATATCTGGATTCTGCGCTGACCAACTATGCCTATGCCGGCGTGGGGCGTGATGACGGTAACCAAAAAGGAGAATACACCGCTGTTTTTATCGACACCACACTATTTCAGATTATGGATTCAGGAACCTTCTGGCTTTCGCCAACCCCGGATATGGTATCGGTGGGCTGGGATGCTGCTCTCGAGCGGATCTGCACCTTTGTTCAGCTCCGAAACAGGCAGAACGGAAAAAGACTTCGGGTTTTTAATGCTCATCTGGACCATCGCGGGGCTTTATCCCGTTTGAATGCACTGAAACTGATTCAAGAAAAGAGCAGGGAATGGTCTGCCGGGGATGAAGCCGTGATCCTGATGGGAGATCTGAATGCCACACCGGATTCGGATCCCATTCAGTATATCAACCGTTATTTCGAGGACGCTTTTGTAATTTCCGAAGAACGTTTGGAGGGACCGCTGGGTACGTATCATGGCTTTGATCCGCAGCATCCACTGGACGGCCGCATTGACTACCTTTTCTCTCAAAGATTACAGAGCCGGTTATACCAAAATCTGCATCTCCAAAAAGGGAATCAATTTCCTTCCGATCACACTGCAGTCATTGCCCTTTTCCGGTTTGAAACGGATTAAAATTATCGGACTGATTTCGTATCATTGCCATCAAAAAGCACTCACATGTATCGAATTTTCCCGATTCTTTTAACCTTTTGTCTGCTGTTGCTGTCAGCCTGCAGCCAGAAAACAGGCAAGGCCGACATCCTCATAGAAAATGTACATCTGGTTCGTATTGATTCAGCTGATGTACAGGAATCCATGAGCATCGCCATAAAGGATGATGCTATTGTGGATGTTTTTCCAGCCGGTACACAAAAATATGAAAGTGCCACCATCATTGAGGGAAGCGGTAAGTATGCCCTTCCTGGCTTATGGGATATGCATGTGCATTTCAGAGGTGGACGGGATCTGGAAGAATTGAACAAAAGGATGCTGCCGCTATACGTGGCAAGCGGTATCACCGGTGTTCGGGATGCAGGTGGTGATCTCACCAATTCCATTATTTCGTGGAAATACCAGATCAACAGCCGTTTCATAGCCGGGCCAAGGCTTTTCTATTCCGGCCCCAAGCTGGACGGTCCGGGCGCGCGATGGGCAGGAAGCCTGGAAGTTCAAAACCCTGATGACGTAACGGCAGCCCTGGATTCCCTGGAAGCGCTTGGTGCGGATTACGTCAAGATTTACGACAGCACTCTGGATGCTGACACCTATTTTGAAATCCTCCGGCAGACAGAAAAACGTGGCCTTAAAGTGACCGGTCACATGCCAATGACGGTAATGCTGGATGATGCTATTGATGCCGGACTGGATGGTATCGAGCACCTCTACTATGTTCTGAAAGGCTGTTCATCTCAGGAAGCCGAAATTACAGAACGCGTTCGCAGGGGTGAACTGGGTTTCTGGGCAGCTATAGAAGCGCTACTTCAATCCTATGATGAAATGAAGACTAAGCAGCTGTTTCAGAAGCTTGAACAAAACGATGTCTATGTAACGCCAACCATTTTTATTAATCAGCGACTGACCTATATCGCGGAAGAGGATCACTCTGAGGATCCTTATCTGCGTTACCTGAGCAGGAAAATTATTGAAACTTATGAAGGCAGGGTACAAAGCGCGAAGAGGCAGTCTGCTGAGGCACGGCAGTTCCGAAAAGACCTCTACAACCGCTTTCTCGAAATGATCCCTGAAATGCATGTTGCGGGGGTGCCTCTTTTGGCAGGATCCGACGCCGGAGCTTATAATTCCTATGTGTATCCCGGGCCATCGCTGCATGACGAACTTCAGCTGATGGGCAGAACCGGGATTTCCAATGCAGATATGCTGCGCATTGCCATACAATCCGGTCCCGAGTTTCTGGGAGTGGATAATGTGTATGGCAGCATCGAAAAAGGAAAAGTGGCCGACATACTGCTGCTTAACTCCAATCCACTCAAGGACCTTAAAAACCTGCAGGATATTTACGGCGTAAATTTCGGAAGCCTGCATATGAGCAGAGACTATTTGGATAATTTACTGGAACGTGTGCGTCGCAGTGATTTCACCGGAATGTAAGGCCAAGCTGTAACAATTCTGGGTTGCTGCTCTCTATTCAGAAAGCGTCCTCTTATCCTGCACCCCATGAAAACTGTTCCTGCTCAGGCAAAAAATACAGAGAGTGAAATTGGCCAACTGCTAAGGCATGGCCGGCTTCATCTGATTTATATTCCAACTATTCTGTTCATTTCATTTTCCGCCACTTCTCTTCTTCTGGGCATTTTTCAAAACTCAGTTTATACCATGATCAGTGGTATGTTTATCTCACTGATGCTGAGTCAGGTTTACTGGGGCCGAATGTCGGTTCACTGGAGAATGAAGGCCTATCAGGCTAATTATTGCTTCACACTCTTCCGTGAAGCCATGCGCGAGCAAATGATTTACCCGGCTGATCATTTCATGAACCATTTTCTGATTGGTCCAAAAAGCCGGTTGAAACTCATTCGAAATGTAGATGAACACATCATCGAAAAGAAGCGCATGCCGGGCTATCAGTACCTGCAAAATAGCATGCCTAAAGCAAGTTGATCAGTATCGGTTTCGCTGCATTGGGCTAACAAAACGATTTACATCCTCACTGCGCAGCTTTCTGTGTTTCGTTTTTCTGGAGGTCACCCTTTCTCTCCACATCTTGAAGCTGGAGGCCTTCATGTTTGAACGCATCAGTTCGATAGTTTCCGGCTCGCTGAGCCCAAATTGATATTCAATGGCGTCGAATGGGGTCCGGTCTTCCCAGGCCATCTCAATGATGCGGCTGATATCTGCTTTGCTTAGCTTTTTTGAGTTGCTCATATTATAAGACAGTGTTGGAAACTTAATGCTAACGAGGTCTGAATCGTGCCCTCATCCCTTAAAAAACCAAACATCTGAACCCCTGAATTGCTATAATCAAGTACTAGCATCATCTCATTTGCTCCTCATGCAAAAGCGGCACATAAACAGAAATCAGTACTTCAGCGAGCAGATCTATACCACCAAAGTGCATGTGATTCCTTACATCGAACAATCGATGCAAATCACGGCAGACACGTCTGTACTCGAAATTGGCTGTGGTGAAGGCGGTAACCTCTCTCCTTTCCTGGATATGGGATGCCGGGTATACGGAGTTGATCTAAATGAAGGTAAAATCAAGAAAGCCATTAAGTTTTATGCAGATCACGAAGATGCGTATAAAGCTACCTTCATTTGTGAGGATATCTACAAAATGACCACCGAAGAATTACCTCCGGTTGATCTGATTATCATGCGGGATGCGATTGAGCATATTCCGGATCAGGAGCGTTTTCTGGGCTTTGTGAAGCGTTTCCTGAAACCAACCGGTAAAATCTTTTTTGGTTTCCCTCCCTGGCAGATGCCCTTCGGCGGACATCAGCAAACCTGTGAAAACAAGCTGCTCGCCCATTTACCCTGGTTCCATTTACTACCAAAATTTTTATACAGTGGCGTACTGCGCATTTTTGGCGAAAAGGATAAAAAACTGGAAAGCCTGATGGAAATCCGGGACACCCGAATCAGTATTGAACGCTTCCGGTCTATTCTACGCAATCAGAACTACCGGGTGGATCAGGAGACACTCTGGCTCATCAATCCTAATTATGAGGTCAAATTTAATCTGAAACCAAAAAAGCAAAGCCCGCTGATAGCGGGCCTTCCCTGGATCCGTAATTTCTGGACTACCTGCTGCTATTGCCTGGTTTCATTGCCTGAAGCTGAAACCAAAGACCTGGCAGCCTGAGCTCTGAGCTTATCTCTTTAGTTTCTGCGACCCATAATACGGAGCAGCATGATAAAGAGGTTGATGAAATCCAGATAGAGTCTGAGCGCACCCATGATGGCTGCTTTCTGCTGAATTTCTTCATCATCCCCGAGCTGCAATGACATTTCCTTCAGTTTCTGGGTATCGTAGGCAGTCAGGCCTACAAAAATCAGTACACCCACATAGCTGATAATCCAGTACAGGGTTTCGCTGAAGAAAAAGATGTTGATCACGGATGCGATGATAATACCAATCAGTCCCATGAAGGCCAGGCTTCCGATGCTGGTAAGATCACGTTTGGTGGTGTACCCGTACATGGCCATACCGGCAAAAGTTAGGGCCGTTACCATAAATGCGGAAGTAACCGATGCAGCCGTATAAATCATGAACAGCAGGGACAGGGTAATCCCGTTCAATGCCGAGTAAAAAAGGAACCAGCCCAGAGCGGATTGGGCCGTCATTCGCTGAATGGCGCTAGAGAGGTAAATCACAATTCCTACTTCACCGATGAGCAGGCCGAAAAATACCAGCCTTGAACTGAAAACCAGCTGCAACAAGGTTTCTGAATTGATGGTTAGCCATGAAACCAGTCCGGTGAGCGCAAGTGCCACTCCCATCCACATAAAGGTTTTGGTTATGAAGGATTGCTGTATGGAAGCAACCTCATCTGCAGAGTAGTTACCCGCATTAATTTTGCTTTCGTATTGATTAATCATATTCACTCAGTTTTATAAAATATTCTTTATCGTTTTTATAAGATCGTTGGGTTTGGAGCATCTCCGTAAACCTCTTTGGGATCGAAGACTTTTTCGGATTCTTCGTAATGAAGTTTCCCTTCCTCTTCCTGAAATTCATCTTTGACCGGAACGCTCCGGTAGAAACAGGACCGATAACCCACATGACAACTGGCACCATTTCCCTGCACTTCTACCCGCAGCCATACGCAATCCTGATCATCGTCAATGCGCATTTCTTTGACCGTCTGTACCAGTCCACTGGTAGCGCCTTTATGCCAGAGGGTTTTCCGGCTTCTGCTGTAATAAACGGCTTCACCCAGTTCTATAGTCTTTTTCAGGGCTTCTTCATTCATATAACCATGCATCAGCAGTTCACCGGATGCAAAATCGGTGGTAACCACCGGAATGAGGCCGTTTTCGTCAAATTTAGGAGCCAGATCGTAGCCTTCTTCGACCTGTTCAATGCTAATTCTTTGTTTGAAATTAATGTCACTCATGATCTTTGTTTTCATTTTTTGGGACAGGATCAAATCCCTCGCCACCCCAGGGGTGGCAGCGTCCAATTCGTTTAATGCCTAACCATCCGCCTTTCAGCGGTCCCCATTCCCGAATCGCTTCTATCATGTAATGGGAACAGGTAGGCTGGTAACGGCAGGAAGAACCCAGCCAGGGCGAAATTCCTACCTGATATACTCTCACCACTCCAATGAGCAGTTTTCCTATGGCTTTCGAAATCAAATTCACACATCGATGGTAAAGCTGGTACCGTCTTTTGAGTCTTTTAGCTGTACACCCAGTTCTGCAAGCTGGTCCCTAATTTTATCAGAGGTCTCAAAATCCTTATTAGCCCGGGCATCTTTTCGGATGTCAATGAGCAGATCAACCAGTCCTTCTGCCAGGGGAAGATAACCTTCGCCTCCGGTTGCAGGCCAGATGCCCAGCACATCATCAATAAAGGTTTTCATCACATCCCTGAATTGGTCCAGATTGGAAGGTGCTGCGCCTTCATTGACTTGCTTTCGAACTTCTTTCAGGTTGTCGAACAGGGCGGCAATAGCCATTGCCGAGTTGAAATCGTCATTCAGTTTAGCTTCCACATCAGCCTTGAATTTTTCAAGGTCGATGGGAGCACCCTCACCGGCATCGGCCGACCTAATTTCTGCGATGATGTTATGCAGATTTTTTAAACCGGCTTCGGCCGCGGCCAGGGCTTCTTCAGAAAAATCGGTCGTGGAGCGGTAGTGACTTTGCATCAGAAAAAAGCGGATCACCTCAGGCGACCATGCCCGGCTTAGTAGTTTATGGTCTCCGGTAAAAAACTGATCCAGCGAGATGGCATTACCCAGCGATTTACCCATTTTCTGCCCGTTGAGGGTCACCATGTTGTTGTGCATCCAGTAGCGGGCAAAATCTTTGCCGTTGGCTTTTTCTGACTGGGCAATCTCACATTCATGATGTGGAAACTTGTTATCTATGCCGCCGCCATGGATGTCAAAGGTTTCGCCCAGATACTTGGTCGACATGGCTGAGCATTCAATGTGCCAGCCCGGATAACCCGGGCTCCAGGGCGATTCCCATTTCATGATGTGGCTGTCATCCGCTTTTTTCCAGAGGGCGAAATCGGCCGGATTGCGTTTATCTGAAGCTGCATCCACGCGGGTACCCGATTCGGCCTCTTCAAGTTTCCTTCCGCTGAGTTTGCCGTAATCCGGATCGGAGCTTACATCGAAATACACATTCCCATCCGACACATAGGCATTTCCGTTCTCGATCAGCTTACGAATCATACTGATCTGCTCCGGAATGTGCCCGGTAGCACGCGGTGTAATATCCGGGCGCAATACATTCAGGGCATCCATGTCTTCAAAGTACTTATTGGTGTACTTCTCGGCTATTTCCATGGGTTCCAGCTTTTCGATACGAGCCTGTTTAGAGAGTTTGTCTTCTCCCTGATCGGCATCGTCCGTAAGATGGCCTACATCGGTGATATTCTGCACATAACGAACTCTGTAACCCAGATATCGCAGATAACGCACTACCAGGTCGAAGGAAACATAGCTTTTGGCATGCCCGAGGTGCGGATCTCCATAAACCGTTGGGCCGCAGACATAAATGCCAACAAATGGTGCATTCAGCGGTTTAAAGGTCTCCTTTGTTCGGCTGAGGGAGTTATAAATCTGTAAGCTGGAATCCGGTGCAGCCATTAAAATTGGGTTTCCGTTTTGATCAGTTCCAGGAAACGCTGCTGGTATTTCTCCTCGCGGAATTTACCTCTGAATTCTGTGGTGATGGTGCTGCTGCTCACATCTTTGATGCCGCGGGTAGCCACACAGAGGTGCCGGCTGTCGATGTAAACAGCCACATCTTTTGAATCCAGCGCATTCTGCAGTTCTTCTGCAATCTGCAGAGTAAGCCGTTCCTGAACCTGAGGACGCCTGGCATAATAATCCACAATGCGATTAATTTTGGAGAGGCCAATTACCTGACCGGCAGAAATATAGCCCACATGCGCTTTTCCGATAAAGGGCAGAAAGTGATGCTCACAAAATGAATTCAGCTGAATATTTTTTTCCACCAGCATATCCTGATAGGCATAACGGTTGCCGAATTTCTTGGCTACCGGTTTACCTTTCGGGTTCAGTCCGCTGAAGATTTCCTTCACATACATTTTTGCAACACGATAAGGAGTACCGGCCAGGCTGTCGTCTTTCAGGTCCAGCCCGAGGGTTTTCATAATTTCGGCAAAATGCTGCTGGATGATTTCAATCTTTTCATCATCACTCAGGTCAAAGGCATCGTCGCGAAGTGGTGTTTCAATACTATTGCTGATGTGGTCATCCCCGGTTTCTTCGATCTGTTCCGGGTCTGCATTTACTGTTTTCAATATTCTGTCTGGCTGTTTTTGAGGCGGCAAGTAGGTTATTTGCCTGAAATTTACTGAGCTTTAAAATTACGGCTTCGATCATTTAATTCATAACCATGAACAACCTGATGATCACACACGTTTCTGTCCGCATCTTCGTTTTTTATTTCGAAACAAATGGGCGGTAAATGCCTCTTGGAATCGAATCTTATCTTAGGGAACCGATCTGTGGCTTCTACCTTATTTTGGCCTTAGATTTGGGGTAAATAAACGGACATCACATGCAGACTGCACATCCTGCTGAGCAGGAATTTGAATTTGGCATCAGGGTAAACGAAAAACCAGACGAAGCTTTCAGGCGCATAATCACTGAACAGATTGAGTTCATCCTGAAACTATATGAATCGGATGAGGAGCTGTCATTTATTGTTCATAACAGCCGAAAGAGCTTTAAACGCATTCGGAGTACCCTTCGTCTGATTCGCTTCAATATGCCGGATGGCTGGTTCAAAGAGCAGAATATCTTTTTCAGGGACTTGTCGATGCAGGTTTCTGAAATGCGGGATGCCCACGTTCTGATGGAAAGCCTTGAAATCCTGCAAGAGGATCCCACCCTCAGGATCAACGCTTTTAACACAGCTGAGCTGCTACAACTCATCCAAAAAGAAGTTGAGGAACAGGAGCAGATACTAAGAGAAGAAAATGTACTGCAGGTAAAACATGACCTACTGCAAAAGCACACGGTTTTGAAGGAAATGACGTCCATTGGCAATTCCCTGCGAGATCTGACCAAAGGGCTGAAGAGTATCTATGGAGAAGGTTTTAAATCCATGCAGACGGCTTATCTGAATCCTAATCCTGAGCATTTTCATGAGTGGCGTAAACAGGTTAAACATTTGCTTTATGCCCGGGAAATCCTGGATAGTGTCTGGACAGTAACCGCGGGATGCGCCTACATCGAAGTCAAGGAGTTGAGCGACATGCTGGGTCTTGACCACGATCTTGCCAATCTGAGAGAATATCTGCAGGCTAAAGCGGATAGTGGGGACATTCCTGCGGAGACTGCCGAAGACTTCAGGGCTGAAATCTCAAAAAAAAGACAAAAACTGCAGCGACTTGCTGAACACCTGGGCAAGCAGATTTATGCTGAATCGGATGAGTTTTTCATTCAGCATCTGGATAAACACTGGAAAAGCGAGGGTATCTGAGGATGGAGGAAGTCGAGTTTCCCATCGATGGTATACTGGACCTGCATACCTTCAAACCTTCCGAACTGGGCGACCTCATACCGGATTATATAGAAGCCTGCCTCGAAAAAGGGATATACTCAATCCGCATCATTCACGGCAAGGGAACCGGTACACTCAGGCGCACAGTACATGCGCTGCTGGAGCGAAACCCGCATGTAATCAGCTTTGGACTGGCAAAAGACCAGAGCAGCTGGGGTGCTACTCAGGCTGATCTGAAAAAACCAATGGCCGATTAAGCCGGTCAGTCATTCAGAAGAAAGCGCAATGGCTCTTTGATCCGCATGGCCCAGTACTGTTCCTTATGGTCATGCCCTTCAAATTTGCGGGTGATCCAGTTTTCACCTTCGATGTAGCCTCGGTTCCGCATCATCCGGTCTACTTTACTCTGACCTTCCTCGTATTCAGCATCCAGGCCTACGGTACCGAAATCGAAATAAACCTTGTGGGTTTCCGGATCCGGAAGTGTGGCTTCAACCTGTGAGATGTAGGCTTCACCCAGCCCATTTTCAGCAGTCCAATGGGTAGAAACGCAACCCGCAGAGCCAAAAACTTCCGGGTATTCTGAAATAGCGTAAAGGGAAATCAGTCCGCCCATACTGGAACCCATGATGCTGGTATATTCCGGTTCCGGCCTGGTTTGATAAGCGGAATCAATGTAGGGTTTCAGTTCCTCAACCAGGAAGCGCAGATACTCATCCGACATAATTGGAACACCTGCATATCTCATCACACCTTCCCTCACTTCATCGCTGTTCATCACTTCGGCCGGTTTTTGGGGCATGTATTCCGGGAACCGTTTCGCGCCATTATTCCAGACGGCCACAACAATCGTTGGTTCCACTTCCCCGGAAGCCATCAATTCAGTCATAGTTTCATCCACCATCCAGTCGTTACCGTTGTAGGAGGTAGCCGGATTGAAGACGTTTTGTCCGTCGTGCATATACAGAACCCGGTAGCGCTGTTCTGTTTCACCATATCCCTCAGGAAGCCAGATATCGATATTCCGATCATCCACAATATCCGACTCAAAACCATTAATGAATTCCACATTACCTGTAAGGGCAAGCACAGGATTCACCGGTTCTTTGGTTCGATTACAGGCAGTAAATAAGATGGCAAATAAAAGAAAGCTCAGATATCGCATTTCCATATCCCCCACAATGTTTGATTTATTCCTCTTCGTAGAAAAATTCAATCATATTCCCATCCGGATCGGCGACAAAGAGGAAACGCCCTTTTTTCCGGTTGGCGGGGCCGCTGATTACGGTTACTTCTCGGTCACGGAAATATTCGGCCAGCTCGTCCACCTTTTCGCGGGACTCCACATAAAAACCAAAGTGATCCACCCTGAAGTCGCGGGAATTGGGATCATAGCTGGTTTCAGCTTCCACGATTACCAGGGTGTCTTCTTTTCCGATTTTGAAAACGGCCATACTCTGCCCCATCTTTCGGATAAGCTCAAATCCGAGGATTTCACCATAAAATTCTTCAGAAAGTTCAATGCGATTTACACGAATGGTAATGTGGTTAAGGCCTGTAGGTTTGAAATTCATCGCTCTTTTTTTGGATTATCAAAGTATTATTTTGTCTGTGGAGTGAATATAGATAATATCTCCTAACTAAACTTCAGACGGCATTGGCAAGCCTTTTCCTCATAGCCACACCGATTGGCAACCTGAGCGACCTATCACCGCGTGCAATTGAAACTCTATCGGAGGTGGATTACATCGCCTGTGAAGACACCCGTACCACCGGCAAGCTGCTCAAACACTTCGGTATTTCCACCCCCACATTTTCCTTTCACCAGCATAACGAGCACAAAAAGGTGGATTACCTGATGGAGTTGCTTGAGGATGGACAAAATGTGGCATTAGTAAGTGATGCAGGCATGCCCGGTATATCGGATCCCGGATTTCTGGCAGTCAGGGCGGCGCATCAGCATCATATACCTGTGGTTGTCATTCCCGGACCTGATGCAGCCACTACCGCGCTGATAGCCAGTGGATTGCCCTGCGACAAATACTGTTTCGAGGGTTTTCTCCCTCAGAAAAAAGGTCGCCAGAAAAGACTGCAGGAACTGGCTGAAGAAGAACGCAGTCTGATTCTCTACGAAAGTCCAAATCGCCTGCTAAAACTACTTGGGGAACTGAAGCAGTATTTTGGGGAAGAAAGGCTAGCCGCCGTAGCCCGGGAACTCACAAAAAAATTTGAAGAAGTGCGACGCGGCCCGATAAATGAGCTGATCAGTGTATTTGAAGAGCGTGAGCAGATCAAAGGTGAAATCGTCGTTGTTGTATCTGGGAAAGGATATTCGGAATGACTAAAATTTTAGAAAATAAATGGTACTGTGCATTATTGGCCGGTCTGCTGCTGGGTCTCAGCTTCCCACCCTTTGACCTGCCCTTCCTGGCTATTCCAGGATTTGCTCTGTTGCTGCAGCTAACAGTCTTAAGCCAGAAATACAGTGAACTTGCTTCCATGGGATTCCTGGCTTTCCTCATTTGGAACCTGATTACCACCTACTGGCTGATGCTGGCGTCGGTTGGTGCCGGCATTGCTGCCATAATGGCCAACAGCATGCTGATGTGCATTCCACTTTGCATGATGCGTTTTGTGATGCGGCGATTCGAACACCCGGTTTTCAATATGATTGTGCTTTCTTTCATCTGGGTATTCTATGAATACCTGCATCACAACTGGGAGCTGGCCTGGCCCTGGCTGGCTCTGGGCAATGCCTGGGCTAATTTCCCGGATCTGATTCGCTACATCTCCGTAACCGGTACCATGGGAATCAGTTTCTGGGTGGTTCTCAGTTCCGCATTTCTTTTTTATCTGGTTAATGACAACAACCGGAATTACCTGATTGGCGGATTAGCCGTCTTGTTGATTTTTCCGGCCTGGTCCCTGCTCATCAAAGCATTGTATGTTCCACCGCTGGAGCCCCCAACACTGAATGTGGCTATCATTCAGCCTAATTTTGATTCCTACTATCGATATGGAGGCTACCGCTCTCAGTCTGATGCTCTCGACGTAATTTTCAAAGTCAGTGACAGTACCCGAACAGCGGACACGGATCTGGTGATCTGGCCGGAAAACTCCATTGACAGCAATATCCGGCTGTACTCCAGAATCACCAATCAAATTGCTGACAGTGCCAGGGTCTGGGACACGGATTTTCTGGTTGGGTCAGGTTTTGTAAAAGAGTACGTGGATGAGGAATCCCTGCCGGTGATTTACCGGGAAGATGAGGATTTCAAATACAATATTTACAATTCGGCTGTTTACATAAACCGAAAGTCGGAACGGGATTTTTATGAAAAGCGCAATCTGGTTCCCATGGTAGAACGTATCCCCTTTGCGAATTTCCTTGCCAAAATTGATAGGCTGGGTATGTTTGACTGGGGACAGATAACCGGCTTTGGAAAAGGCATAGTGCCTACGAATTTCACCGTCAATCCTCATTTCAAGACTCCCGGGCTTGTTTGTTATGATTCAGTTTTCCCCGGATGGGTGCGCGATTTTGTACGGGGCGGGGCTACTTTCATCACCATCATCACGAATGACGGCTGGTGGGGTGATACCAGTGGACATCATCAGCATTTTGCATACGCCCGTTTAAGAGCAATCGAATTTGACCGCTGGGTTACCCGGGCTGCAAATAACGGAATTTCAGGTGTCATAGCACCGGATGGTTCCATACTTGAAAAAACGGAATACTGGGAGCGAACCGGAATTCATGCCACCATCGAAGCAAAACGCAGCCGCACTTTTTATGCCCGGTATGGCGACTGGTTCCCTTTTGGAGGGGGTATTATTTCGGTATTGATCTGGTTCTACGGATATGTTAAGGAACCTACGAGGAGCGTATCGCAATCCTGATGTTAAAGGTCAGGTCGTGATCGATTCGGGCAAAGGTTCGGGATGACTTCGGCACCACTTTCTGGAAGGAATACTCAAAATTGGCGTTGATGGTGTTCGAAAAGCGATAACCAATCACCAGTGACGCGTTTATCCTTTGCTGCCCGGTAGGCGGACGCGGATTCACTTCAAAGTCGCCCAGGTTCTGGCTTCCATTGTTCGAAAAGATCTGAAGAGCATCGTTCACATCATCGTTCAGCAGGTACCGCACTTCTTCGTCTTCCGCCAGTCCGCCATTCAGTGAAATATCGATGTTGTTTTTCACTTTGTTCAAAATGGGCAGGCGAATGTTTCTCAGGGTATAGGCAACTGTAGCTTTTATCCCTCTGGAGCCGCGCTCAGTGATGGTAGAAGAAGCCACGGCAAGACTGGTATTTTGTGACTGATCAAAACCGATATTGGTACGCAGCGTGGATTTCCAGGTAACGTTTAACTGAATGAGAGGTACAAATTTTCGCTCCACATTTACAGAGGTGGGTTCGTAATCGGAGCGCACATCCACCACACTGAAACCGCCAATGGTTCGGGCAGGTTGTGGTCCTGCATTGTTGTTAAAAGAATACCCAAGGCGATGCGTACCACTGTAGGAATGTGTAAGGGATGCCCGCTGCATCGCCGGACCAAGAAGGGGGATGAATTTCTCAATTCCCGACCAGGTTACCCGCCAGTTCGGTTTCGGGAAAGCCTGAAATGCCCGTTCGCCTACGGTTCCGGATCCACTACCCAGATAAGCCCTGCGGAAGTCCTCTGCAACAATATTCCGGTTCAGCACCGTGCGGCCGTCATTGTTTCCGGTGTCATCACTCACATTTCCATTGCCATCGACATCAGCAAAAGCTGTTTTCAGCTGCCTTTCGAAGAGATCCCGGTATCCGGGACCGAATACCCAGACGGATGAATTCACATTTCCTGATCTCGATACCACAGCATTGATATCGTTGTTTGTTTCCAGTGTGATGTTCTCGGATCGGCGTTCATCCCATCGTGCAATCCAGTCCAGGTCAATACTGATATTTGGAAATGGATTCAACGTGGTCCCGAAATTCAGGTTGTCAGAGGTACTGATATTCGCTGGCAGCTGTAGTACGCTACTGCTGCTTGGGTTTGAAATAAGCTGATTCCGGTTTATAGAATCAAAAATACCCAGGCGGTAGCCCAGAGAGGGTGAAAAGGATTCGGATGATCCGCTGCTGAATGCCCGGTAAAACTGGGAGTCGCCTGAATATCCCGCCTGACTGCTGGTATTATTGGTTCGATATGAAATATCAATAGCCCGGAAACTGAAAGCGGCCAGCAACAACTTCCGACTAAAATAACCCACATCTTTGAATATATCGGGACTGCTGGTTTCAATTTCTTCGCTCGGTTCTGCATCTACGCTTCCCTCTTCATCTCCCCCTTCGGCTTCACGCTGTCTTGCCCTTTCCCGGGCTGCTTTACGCCGGGCTTTCTCCCGGCTGCGTTCCTGCCCTGCCCTGCGATCGCTCTCCACCAGGTTTTTATACACTGATGTGCGCTCCAGCAAATCACCTACATCCAGTTTCATGGTATGGTCAAGCCGGAAGTTGTTCGAAATGTTAGCCCCCAGATCAGAACCTCTCGGACTGTTTACCCATTGATAACCGCCGCTATAGCTGGCGCTGTAACTGAACCAGTTCAAAGCTTTGATGCGATTGAAACGTGGCCGCCAGTTGGCATTATAATTTTCCCGGTAATTGGTACGGCGGGCTCTGAGTGAATCGGTGATCACATCCCGGATCACATTCACAGTTGGAATTGGGCGGAAGGCTGCACTGTCAATCCCAGTTTCATTTAATGGTTCAATACCTGCCAGAGACAGATCGTATGTTGTAGCACTCTGGAAGGAGGTGGTTATGGACTGAGTCAGGTTATAGTTTATGCCCAGATTGGTTCCATGATTGAAAATGTGCGTCTGCTGCAGGGGCTGTTCAAGAAGCAGACCCTCGTTATTCTCGCGAGCCCTCCGCCTTTTTTCATCAAAAGAACGATTCAAGGTTGCGGAAGTGGTAATGGATGAAGGCATATAACCCAGCTGCAATCCGGCCAGCGCCTTCATCACCGGCACATTCCGTGTAAAATTGAAAGGCCGGAATAATTTCACATTCCGAAAGGTCAGATTGTACCGGACTGCGGCATTGAAATTCCAGTTTTCCTGAAACTGAATTTCCGGACTACGGCTGAAACCCTGCGTGTAATTGTAATTGATGGTGGTATTGTCGAGGGTGTAGCGCATCAGTCGAGACTGAGAGTTACGCTTTGAAATATTGGAGAAGTTGATGGAATAGTTCTCATTCCGTGTCTGACTGTTACGAATGGTTTCACTGATGATCTGGTCCTTCTCCTGCTCCGTGATATCCTGACGTGCATTGGTTGCCTGCTCAAAATCAGTAAGGCGAATATCGCCCTGATTGGGAAGGAAGCGGGGCGTGGTGGTGGATTGTCGGGCAGACAGGGAAACCGGGAAATTCCACCCGAAACGATCCGGAACCAGTTTGTGCAGGTTGATGGTGGAGTTCACATCAATACCCAGCTGCTCCGACTGCCGTCGCTGCCCCAGACGCGAGTCCAGTCCCCCAAAACCATTGGTCTGCCGGGTGAAGTTGGTATTCACCGTTGCAAAATCGGCCAACTTCACCGAAGCTTTGGCATTCGCCGCCCAGCCTTTCAGGTTGTCGAAACCGGAAACCCTCAATTCATTCACCCAGAATTGCGCATCCAGGGAAGGCACACCACCGCTTGAGGGATCGGTTGGATCATAGGGATTCCGGATACCCATCCCGATTTCGGATACACGGTCCAGTGAAGGATTCCCCTTAATGGCGATAACGGCACCGGGAGGTGCATCCTCCAGCAAATCACTGCGTTCAAAGCGGTCGTTAACCGGTGCATCCTGCGCATTACGGATCTGTTTCAGCTGGTTGAAGGCAGATAGCACGATGTTCATGCTGTTTTCTTCATATAACCAAACCTGCTGGGCTTCTTCATTCAGCTGACCTGTGTTGGTAGGATCGAAAGAAGAAAAAGGATAATTCGGATCGGAAGGGGTAATCGGCTGTCGGTATTCGTAATAGTTGTTTTCAAGGTCGATCCCAAAACGCATCACCAGTTCCGCATCCCCGCGCTGGTTATATCCCTCACCATGCACGAACATCCGCATATTGGAGTAGTTCAGCAGGTTAAGTCCACCGGGATAAATCCGCTCGATCATCTGCAGTGCACCGGGTTCCAGTCCTTCCACTTCCATCACCAGCGACTGCTCATTGGCCAGAGATTGCAGCTGGGAACCCCGGTTTTCAGCACGGATAGATCCTTCCGGCTGCCGATATGGAAATGGGCGCCGGTTTCCGTTTTCTTCAATGTTGATGGTAGAGATTTCAAAAAGCGCATTGGAATTCTGGGTTTCCGTAAGCTGATCGTCCTTTCTCCATTGAGAGCCCACAAACTCAAAGCTGGCAAAACGCATGGTGAAGGGCTTTCGGTAACCAGACATCCAGAGTCTGATATATCGAATATTCTGGAAGTCTGAGATTCCCCCTACTCTCCGCTTAAAATCATTCAGCGGGATGCGAATCTGGTACCAGCGGGTGGCCTGAGGTGCACTGGCCCCGCGTAAAATCTGATCCACAATGTAGGTGTTGGGCTCCCCTATTCTGAGGTTCTCCAGGTCGGCCGGGTTAAACTCAATTTCATACTGATAGTAGGAATCGCTCTGCTCCAGGATGGAGGAAGTCTGAAGGCCTTCCGTATCAGGCTGGTTGGTGATGGCCCGGCGTTCACCACCGGCTACCGGTGTGTTACCCTCCGAATAGCCCAGCAAGCGATAAAAACGTTCCTGCAGCGGGAGATTCCCAACAATGGATTCCGTAAAAAAGATATAATCATCATTCGAAGGATCCGCTACAATCTGCTGGAATTCTTCGCTGTTTTCTCCGTACACCACCCGCATACTGTCTACATATTCCGCAAAAACCGTCTGTTCATCTATGCGTCCGCCTGCTCCCTCAAAACCGTTGGCATTCGGCATCCCGTCGAGGCCCACATCCTCCAGATCGCGATTCACATTGGAGAACTGTCCCAGTGGCGGTGGCGGGTTGGAGGGAGTGTAGGATCGGGGATTTTCGGTAGCACGGTCGGGTATCAGGTCATTCAAATCGGTTGCGAGGCCATCTTCCGTGTTCAGCCGGGAATTGGGTATCACATCTTCAGAAACAATCCCAAGGTCGATGTAGATCTTACCCTCATAATCCAGAATATCCTGAGCGGTTGGATCCTCCCCTCCGGGCAACAACGACTGCACCCAGAATTCCAGGAACTCCACGTTATTTTGAGTGAGGTCTTCCTGTCCTGTAGGCACTACTGCCGTCATTCCTCCCCACAGCTGCTCAGGATTATTCTCCGTGAGGTCTTTGATATTCATGTTGTAATTGTACTGTCCTCTTTTTGCAGGATTATAGTACACATCCAGCGTGGTCAGAATCTGATCCTGTGGATTATTGGTTTCCCTCCCGGGAAATACTTCCTGAACCTGGATGAGTCGGGCTTCGGGCGAAAGCTGGGATTCGGTCACACCTGCGATGGTCCGCGGTATACTGTACCAGGAGAACTGTGAGCGATAATCGGAACGCAGTGTGCGGGCGGCAAGGCTCTGATCGGGAAGCGTAGGTTCAAGCACCGACTGTGCAAAATAATTCGGATCCAGTCCGGGTATTGCAGCCGGTGCGGCAGCCAGATTCCATCGTACCGAGGAAAGAAATGAAATATTCACCTCAGCTCCTTCAAAATCGTCCACGAATACCAGGCCTTCTTCCTCATCCTGAAACAGGTCGCCACGGCGAATGGCATCCTCTACGGCGTTGGTCTGCGCCACACCCGGCCTCAGCTGGGCAAATTCCCCACTGAAACTGATGTTGGATGGTTCCTTGGTTTGAAGTAGCGGTACTTTATCTATGGTTCGGGTGAGCCATGGAGCATCAAAATTTCCTTTGGCATCCAGTCCCAGCACGGTGTTATTAATCGGTTCCGAGCCAATCCGGATTTTATCAGACAGCGGTTGCTCTTTCAGCCTGAAGAAAGTGGAGCCAACCTGTATATCCTCGGTTACCTCATATTCAGCCCGAACCCCGGTAAAGTTTTTCTGGCCAATAATGGTAAACTGATTGCTTTCATATTCGATCCGGATTTCCTGCCCGGCACTCAGGAATCGGTCATTCAGGATGGTTAACTGGCCAAAGGAATAATCCACCTCGAAGTCCACACCCTCGGCCAGTTGCGTACCATTGGCAAACACGCTCACCGAACCTTCGACCAGGCCAAAACCTAGCAAATAGGATCCGGAGACACCGCCTTTTGAAGCCCCTGTAAGTCTGTAAAAGTTATTTTCTGAACGGGTTTCGGCCTGAGCCTGCGATAAATTGGGATCGTAGAGCTCATCATACACAATACGATCCCGTTCGGCATCTTCCACTCCCGCTTCAACCAATATTTCCTCCAGCCGCGAGCCAAAAGGTTCCAGATAAGGAAAAATTACCCGGCCTTCAGCTGCATTCAGGATGGAACCAATAAAATCAATCTGGTTATCTGGGATGAGGGCACGATCCACGTTCACACGGTCAAGACCAAGGTCCTGAAGCAGTGTGGGATTACGGCCGGGCAGCCGCTCCTGAGCGATGTTCCCTTCCACAAATTCAAGCTGTACATCCAGTCCCTGTGGAGTTACACCGGTCACCCCAAGCGAATAAATATTCCGCATTTCCAGCGGGAAGGTAGGGTTATTGGATCGCGCATTGCTGAGCCTCAGCATTTTCAGCAGAATACGCTCATCCCCTACCGATGCAAGCTCACCCACCTGAACATTTTGTCCGCCGGCTGAATAGGTGAAAGCAACCGCAAGTACGTCGTTCGGGTTCAGGGTTCGCTTCAGGGAGATGTAACCCGGTCCCCGGTTTAGGGTGTAATCGATGCCCTCAACCAGTCGTTCGTAGAGGCCTTCGTCGAATTCCTGATCGGTAACATTCAGATCCTCAGCACTCACGCTCACGGCCGGGTCCCGGAACGCATCGAAAAAACCATTCGGAAAATCATCTGCTGCATTCGATGGCAGACCGTAAACCCCCGGACTCACTTCATTAACCCCAAGATTCACAAGAGAAACCGCACGAACGGCATTCTGGTCGGGCTGTGAATTATCACCGCGACGCAGATAGAGTTCAAATTCTGCAATCTGATAGGCCTGCCCGATCTGCTGGGGATTAGACATCAGGTTTTCGAATTCCTGCCGGTTGAAGAAATCCAGGAAATAGTGGCGGTTGTGGTCATAGCCTGCTGGGCGAACCAGAATAGGCAACTCCTGTGAACCCCCGTTAATGGTTTGTGTATTGCCCTGACCCTGCTGCTGGGAAACCACCGTGGTTAAGCGTAAATCACCCAGCTCTGCAACCGATTTAATCCCGAATAGTGCACCACCCCCTCGTACCAGCGAGTTCCCTGTTTCCATAGATACGTTACCGAGTTCAACGCGCTTCAGGATTTCATCCTCATACCCCTCATACACAATATTCAGCCGGTTCTGAAAGTCCAGAGTACGTTCCGTATCCCAGTCGGTGGAGATGGTAAGTTTATCCCCTATACTACCCTGAATATTCAGTTTCAGGTTCTGGTCAAAGGTGGGATCAACCCGGGTTCGCTGGTTGGGTGGAACAGAGGGATCATCAATAGTCTGAATATTGGCACCCACATTCAGATTGGCAGTACCATTCACCCTCAGGTTCACTTCCGGCTTACCGAATATGGTGGTGAAGGCCGAGTTTTTACCCGATGGAATATTAATCTTGAAATCCAGCAGCCCCTTTGATGATTGCTGTTCATTCCTGAATTCCTGAACCAGGTTCTGCCAGTTCAGGCTCTTCTGCTGCTCTTTTTTGAGATTGGCATATTCTTCGAAATTGGCCCGATATGGCTGGTATACCTCCAGGCCAAAAAGCCTGTTCTGTACGGTGTAGGTAAATGCCGTATCCCATTTTACCGATTGGGATTCGTCACTCAGGCGGATGTAGTAAAAGGAGTTCTCGGGCAGCTTGTTGTAAAGGCTGACCAGATCTCGGGCTTTTACTTGCGGTTTAATCAGATAAACTCCGGCACTGTCAGATACACTTTGGGTACTCAGTGAATCAGCATCACCTACCTGAGCAGTGGATGTAATGGTGCTACACAGGCTTACCAGCAGGATTAATGCTCCCGCAAGAAACCATCGATTTTGAGAATACACCAGAGATTTAACTAGCTATATGCTTGGTTTTAGCGTATGTAGCGTTTTACGATAGGCTGATCAGTCTGTATGATTCGGAGATGGGGATTTTTTAGCAGTCCCGATAATAAAGTTTTCTTTGGTGTGTTGAAAACTAATTAAGTATAATTTCAGATCAAAATGTTTACTTCTGCATCATTTACGCAGGTTTTTCAAAAATAGTGTGCAATATTCCAAGCCCATTTTATGAGATTATATCTCAATAGTCTGCAGGCCGATTTACTGAAGAAACACATAGGACCATTTCTCTTTTGTTTCTTTACGCTGATGTTTCTCCTGCTCATGCAGTTTCTGATACTCAATATCGATAAGCTGGTGGGCAAGGGATTGCCCTTTATGGTGATCATTGAACTGATTCTGACCAATCTGGCCTACATGGTAGTTTTGGCCGGGCCTATGGCTGTGCTGGTTTCCACACTGATGGCCTTTGGTAAGTTCTCTGAACTGAATGAACTCACAGCACTTCGCGCTTCAGGGGTTAGTCCGCTGCGCATGATGATGCCGGTGATCATTGCTTCTTTGCTGCTGGCTGCCTTTCTAGCTTATTTTTCAAACAACATACTGCCGGAATCCAATCATAAAGCCCGCTCCCTCTTTATTGACATTCGCCTCAAAAAACCGGGATTCGACCTGAAGGAGAATATCTATTACGATGGCATAAATGGCTACACCTTCCTGGTAAAGAGAATCGACAGTGAAACCGACTCCCTTTATGATGTTACTCTATATCAGGAACCGGTTTCGAACCGGAACCGGGCCATTATTCGTGCCGAGAAAGGCTATCTGAAGAGTGAAAGTCCGGTTTTATTGACACTTTATCTTTTTAACGGGAACAGTACCACCTTTCACGGCCGAAGCAGAGACGGTAGTGAACTTATCGAGAAATCGACTTTTAGTGACTACCGTATTTCTTTCGATTTATCCAATCTCAGTTTCAATCGCTCGAATCCTAAAGAACGAAGCCGCAGTGACCGAACCATGCGCGCACAGGCTATGATGGTAGTGGTAGATTCCCTTCAAACCGAGATTAATGAAGAGTGGGACAAACTCAGCATCGACCGTTCGGTTTTTGTGTATGATGAAGGTTTTATGCGCGACAACAGCTCAGCCATAACGCTTTCTGAAGCTCAGGAAAAAGACAAAAAGGATGCGATAAAGGAAGAGCTACTTGCTACTGAATATTATGCAGCCCGGGTTCTGGGGGATGCCGATGAAAGCCGCAGAACACTCAATAATGCGAAAGATGAACTCCGTTCGTATAAAATGTCGGTTGACAAAACCCTGTCCAACATTGAATGGAGGCAAAAAAGGATCTCAAAATACCTGGTTGAGGTACACAAAAAACTGGCCATCCCCTTTGCCTGTGTGGTATTTGTATTACTGGGAGCTCCTATCGGCATCATGACCCGCCGGGGTAATCTGGGAATCGCCGCCTTAATCAGTGCTCTTATTCTGACCATTTACTGGGTTTCACTGATTCAGGGCGAAAAACTGGCCGACCGCCTGTATATCTCACCCTTCGTGGGCATGTGGTTTTTCAATATTGTATTTACCATCATCGGGATTATGCTCATTATCAGGCTGAATACCAATTTCAATCTAAGAAGGCTATTCCGGCGATCATGACCAACATCGACCGATACATATTCAGCCGTTTGCTCATCATTACCATTTTTGCGCTGGCTTTACTGATCTTCATTTTCATCATTATTGACTTTTCGGAGAACAGTGATGACTTCACAGATCTGGGGGCTACCATGGCTGAAATCTGGGGCCAGTATTACCTGAATTACATTCCGGAAATGATACGGCTGGTGGTACCGGTAGCGGTTTTTACGGCATGTCTGTTTGTGACTTCACAGATGGCGGAAAGGCTGGAAATCTCCTCTCTGTATGCCGCCGGCGTGAGCATGCACCGGTTGCTTATCCCTTATCTGGCTTTCGGTATAATCATGGCGGTTTCCATCAGTGCCCTGGATGCACAATTGATTCCCAAATCCAATGCCAAGCGAATAGCCTTTGAAAAACGCTACATCCGCAAAAAATCCGAAAAAGTAGACAAATCGGATATTTACCGTCAGCTGTCGCCCACTTCCACTATCATGGTGAACTACTTCGACCAGAATAAAAATATCGCCTACAGAATAAAGCTCTATGATATAGTGGATGATGAAGTGGTTCGCACTATCGAAAGCGGCAAAATGGTATGGCAAGACAGTATCTGGGCGATGGAGGGCGTGAATGACCGTGTTTTCAGTGACAGCATGTATACCGAACGCTATACAACTGAGCTGGATACGGTACTTAATCTGTTTCCACGTGATCTGGCCCGTTCAACATCGGATATCTATCAGCTCACCTATGAGGAGGCGGCTGCCTATATTGAATCCATCGAGCGCAGCGGGGCCGGCGGCATTGAACTTCCTAAGGTTCAGTTTTACGGGCGACTGGTGTACCCTTTTTCGATGGTGATTGTAATTATGATTGGCTTTGTGATTGCGGCAACCAAACGCAAAGGGGGAAAGGGATTTACGGTGGCCATGGGACTGATAATCAGCTTTCTTTATCTGGCCCTGATGAAGATAATCGAGCCATTCGGATCATCGGGCAGCATATCTCCGATGCTGGCAGCAACGATCCCTCATGCTCTCTTCCTGATTGTGGGAATTATGATGTTGTTCACCGCCCGAAAATAATCAGGCTTCAGCTTTCGGCCCCATGTACATGGGGATATCCACCTTTTGCTTGGTGATTTTAATTTCACCGTGTTCCTGCTCATAACGATTCACATTATCCTGCAGAGCTCCCGCCAGTCTCTTGGCGTGGTCGGGAGTCAGAATCATGCGTTTTACCACCTTAGCTTTGGGAACCCCAGGCATCACGGCGATGAAATCAAGGATAAACTCAGACGGGGAATGTGTGATCATGGCGAGATTTGAGTATGTACCTGTCGCCTCATCTTCTTTCAGTTCAATTTCCATTTGCTGGTTCACCTGATTAGGCTTTTGCTCTTGCTGTGACATACCTTCTTTGTTTTTTTATTCGAGAAATCCGTGTTCTTTCATCCAGTCGTCATTGTAGACTTTGGAAATGTAGCGGGTCCCACTGTCAGGAAGGATGATAACCATCACATCATCCTCATTCAGCGGATGCTGGTCCAGATATTTCAACGCTCCGGCTACGGCAGCTCCGCACGACCAGCCAATAAGCAGTCCTTCCTCTCTGGCGAGGCGCCGGGTCATAATGGCTGATTCTTTGTCATCCACTTGAACCACTTCATCAATGAAATCAAAATTGATGGTACTGGGGATAATATCTTCACCAATCCCTTCCGTCATATACGGCTTGATTTCATCTTTATCAAACTCACCGGTTTCGAAGTATTTCTTATACACAGAGCCTACACTGTCTATCCCAATCACTTTCACAGCTTCATTCTGTTCCTTCAGGTATTTGCCAGCACCGGTTATGGTACCTCCTGTTCCCATTCCGGCCACATAATGAGTGATGTCACCTTCGGTTTGCTCCCAGATTTCAGGACCGGTTGTTTCATAGTGAGCCTCGGTATTGCTCAGGTTATGATACTGATTGGGATAGTAGGAATTGGGGGTTTCTTCGCTTAATCGTTGTGCAACAGAGTAATAGGAACGGGGATCTTCGGGTTCTACATTGGTGGGACAAATGATAACTTCAGCACCCAGCGCACGAAGGAGATCAACTTTCGATTTGCTCTGCTTGTCTGTGGTTGTGAATACGCACTTATAACCGCGCTCTATGGCAGTCAGGGCTAATCCCATGCCGGTATTGCCGGAAGTTCCTTCGATGATGGTCCCTCCCGGTTCAATCAGGCCCGCTTTCTCTGCATCGTCAATCATCTTGATACCAATCCGGTCTTTGATACTCTGCCCCGGATTGAAATATTCCACTTTCACCAAGATGGTGCCCGGCCGGTCTCCGATTACTTTTTTGAGTTTGATGAGTGGTGTGTTTCCTACCGTTTCAAGAATTGAGTTATAATACATGATACTTTTTGGTGGATAGGGTCAAAGTTCGGGGCAAATATAGTCATTTTGGACTATCTGATTAATACATTACTTTGGTTTAAAGAAATCGAAAAGTTGAGCAATGTTTATAGAACAGGGTAAACCTAAAGATTACGATTGCGGTTGCAATCTGGACCTGATGATTGCTGCTCTGCCAAATATTTCTGATCAGGGGGAACGCGTCCACTACGCAAAACGAATCGTTGGTTTAATTAAACAAAGTCACCCAAACTGGGTTAATAAAGATGGAAGCAGTGATGCTGCTTGGGAGCACTTTTTTGTACTGGCAGACTACGATCCCGGGGAATACGGTATTCTAAATCCCTTTACCAACGGCCTGGTAGACGACGCCGAATAATCAGGCCATCATCGCCTGAGAAGAATATTCTTTCTCCAGCAGGCTGAAAATATACTTATCCCGGAATTTATCTTCTTTCAGCACGTGATCGCGGAGAGATCCTTCCTTTTTGAATCCCCGGTTTTCCACCAGTTCGATCCAGCTTTCATTAAAATCGAAAGAGGTGGTGGCAACTTTGTGCATGCCGAGATGACCAAAGCAATACTGTAATGCTTTATCCAGTGCTTCCTGCTGACAATCATCATTGCAGGCTTTTCGATCTCCGATGGTGATTTGAATAAAGCATCGTCTGTTATGCCGATCTATGGCATGAATATCGATGACTCCAAGTAACCGCTGATCGCTTTGATCAAAGATCTCCAGCAGTTCAGAAGTGGGATTTTTACCCTCGGCGATGGGCTTCATTCTGCCAAGGAATGATTCGAATGATTCATCTTTATGGGGATATTCAGAATCCATAAAGGTTAACTCTGGGTCGTTGTTCCAGCGATAGTGCGTATCGATATGCTGGAGCGAGAAGGGTCGTAGCTCAATCATTTTGACTTGGGGAAGTGTGTTATGCTGTTAGATGATTTTGTGAACATGTGAGCCAGAAAAGCGCTTCCATACGGCATGTAACAAAAGGAATGCTGTGTAAATAATCAAGTTATTTTGCGCTTCTTCAGAACATTTTAATGTGAATGTGTTACTCCTGTTTATCATCGGCAGATCTTGGTATTCTTTAATTTTCAATTTATATTGAAAATCGAAATCAGATTTGCATTACATGCTCAAAATAGAGCCCCAATCCTCCATACTAAACACCTTTGAACAGACGGTAGAAAGCGAATCTTTTCAGGCACAGCTGCATCAGGCTATAGATAATGCCCGCTTTGAAGATGAAGCCTACTATTTCTCTGTGAGTCTAAAAGCAAATATCATAGACACCCTTGCTTTCCTGGAAAAGGTGCAGAATGAAGAAAATTTCCGATACTACTGGGAAAAACCGGATCAGCAATTTTCCATGATAGCAGATGGTGAATTGGAAAGTATCCACGCTGAGGGCGAAGGCCGATTCCGAAAAGCATCCAGTGAAGGAAAAGCACTACTAAACCGCATCACCCACTACACAGAGATTAATCACTCCAAAGCAGTGGTCCATCTTCTTGGAGGATTTTCATTTTATGGAGAAGATTACCGGGAAGATGAACATCTGACCTGGGATTCCTTTGACCATGCCGCTTTCGTTTTGCCGGAATGGCACATTTTGAAAGAGGGAAAACTGTCACTGGTTACGGTTAACGTTGAACTCAAGAATGGTGAATCATCGGAAGATATCATTACGGAGTTCAGGTCCATTTTTGCCCGTCTGGCACAGGTCAATAGTCTCGAAGAATATGTAGAAGCTGATGCCTCAGCTTCGGAGTTTAGTATCATGGACGATCTACAGAATGAGGAAGCGCACTGGCTGGACCGGATCGGAACCGCTACACGGCAAATCAAAGCCGGACTTTACAAAAAGATTGTACTGGCCCGAAAGCTGCATATTAAAACAGACCGGCAGATTTCAGATACCTGTCTTTTAAACAAGCTTCGACAGCAGTATCCTGACTGCTATCTTTTTCTGATCGGTTTTAACGATAAGGGTTCTTTCATTGGAGCAACCCCCGAGCGTCTGGCCACCTTCCATCGGAATAAAATTATAACAGAGGGTTTGGCCGGATCTATTTCGCGCGGCAAAACTGCCCTCGAAGATGCCTACCTCGAACATTCACTCCTGAACAGCGGTAAGGACCTGAACGAACACGCTATTGTGGTGGATGCAATCGAAGCCAGCCTGAACCCCTATTCAACCCGCATCGAGCATCCTGAGCAACCGGGTGTTAAGAAACTGACGAATGTTCAGCATCTGTTTACGCCGGTTATTGCTCACATACAACAGGGTGTAAGCAGGACCGAAATTTTAAAAACTCTCCATCCTACTCCGGCCGTAGGCGGCTATCCCCGGGAAAACGCAGTACCCTATATCCGGCAGCTGGAGAATTTTGACAGAGGCTGGTATGCCGGACCCATTGGCTGGATCAATGCGGCAGGAGAAGGAGAATTCGCGGTTGCCATCCGCAGCGGACTTATCAAAAAAAATGAAGCGCATTTTTTTGCAGGATGTGGTATTGTTGAGCATTCAGATCCACATAAAGAATGGGAAGAAACCAACTTAAAGTTCATTCCCATGCTCTCTGCATTAAAATACGCGATTCAATGAGTCCCGAGAACGTAGCTTTTTTCTGGTCAACCCAATTTGTACGACGCCTCTATGAACTGGGTCTGGAGCATGTAGTCATATCACCGGGTTCCAGATCTACCCCACTTACCCTGGCTTTTGCCGCACATGCCGGTATTAAGAAGTACATTCATGTGGATGAACGCTCTGCAGCCTTCACCGCACTTGGTATTGCACAAAGCAGCCGCAAACCGGCCGCTCTTGTATGTACATCCGGTACAGCCGTTGCCAATTATCTGCCGGCAGTAACCGAAGCTGCCCAGGCCAATGCACCCATGATGGTTTTGAGTGCTGACCGTCCCAGCGCGCTCATCGGGGTAGGTGCATCTCAAACCATCGACCAGAACCGGATTTTCGGGAATTACACCGGCTTCTTTTACGATTGCGGTTTACCAACAGAAGGCGAACGTCAGCTTAGCCGACTTCAAAAAGCTGCAGAACAGGCTTACATGCATGCTTTGAAGGCTGAGGGAGTGTCTCACATCAACTTTCCTTTCAAAAAACCCCTTGAGCCAACCAAACGCTATTTCAATACCATCCGTAAGGAGAACAATGAACACATTGACATGTTCATTACCGATCCGCCGCATGAGGAAAGTCATCAACTGGACCTGAATGACCATACCTGGTCGAACATCATTGCAGCCGAAAAACCGGTTATTGTTGTAGGGCCGAGGGTGAAAGGGGCTGACAACCGCACAGTACTGCGGCTGGCCGAAACCCTGAAGGCTCCCATTCTGGCTGAAGCCGGATCTCAGGTGCCACTCAGCGAACAGCTGATTCAGCATTATGACGGATTTCTGCGTTCTGCCGATATCAGAGAAGAACTGAAACCGGATCTGATACTACGCTTCGGGAAACAGCCTATTTCAAAAGCCGTTTTCACCTACTTGAGACAGCATCTGGATGTTGAACAAATCTCATTCACTGATTTCGGAAATCTTGCTGACGAAACCCTGACCGCCACTCAGTTCATCCATTTTAGTGGTGAGATTCAGATTCCCGAAGTTTCAGGTTCAGCTCCAAAAAAATGGTTCAGGGCCTGGAAAGACAAAGAGTTAAAGTTTGCCGATCAGAGAGGGCGCATCCTGAAAGCGGCCAACAGCCTAACTGATGGTTTTATTTTCGATGAAGCCTCCTCCATCCTTCCGGATAATGCTTTTGTGATGCTCTCCAACTCCTTTCCGGTTCGGGATTTTGAACTCATTGCAGATTATCATCCCAATACCTTTGTGAATAGAGGAGCAGCGGGAATAGATGGTATCATTTCAACCTCCGTAGGATTGAGCATCGCTGATAATTCTCCCGGAGTAGCCTTTATCGGCGACATCGCTTTCATACACGATGCCAACGGGCTTCGGCTGGCAGACCGGGTAAAAAAACCCCTCATTTTTATTCTGCTTAACAATGGAGGCGGTACCATATTCCGCATGTTGCCGATAAATAATATCAGTGAGGTGTACGAATCTTATTTTGAGACCCCGCAACATGTCTCCTTCACTCATCTGTGTAAAGCTCACGGGGTATCTCATAACCTGGTGACAGCAAAAGAGCAGTTTCGTCCGATTTTCGAAAAGGCCCTGACAAGAGACAAAGTGCAGGTCATTGAATGTATCACCAATCCCAACAGCTCCATGAAGGAACGCAGCAGGCTCTGGGATCCTGAACTGCTGAGCAGTCAGGAATGAGGATTCGATCAAGGGGCATATACTATCAGCTGGAAGTTCATGGGGAAGATCCCGACAAGGCCACACTTGTGATGCTGCATGGTTTTCTTGGAAGTGGTGAGATTTTCAACCGATTGATACCGGAACTGCAAAGCTTGGTAAATCCGATCACCATTGATCTCATGGGTCATGGTGGCACTGAAGGACACGAATTGCACTATCAGTTTTCACCCAAAGAACAGGTTTCGGGATTGGACGGCCTGCTCAGGGAGCTCTCTCCTGCCCCGGTTATTCTTTACGGTTACAGTATGGGTGCCCGTCTGGCACTCATGTATGCCCTGGCCAAAAGGGAAAACGTTCTTGGGCTGATTCTGGAAAGCGGAACCTTCGGCATTGAGAGTGAACAGGAAAGACAGAGCCGACAGGAACTGGATGCAGAACGGGCAGAACGTATCTTGGGTGACTATGAAGATTTTCTGAACCAGTGGGCAGAAATGCCGCTGATGAGGCAGAGCACCGATGCGCATCTCAGGGAAATACAATCAGCTCAGAATCCGCAATGGATGGCGAACAGCCTGCTGGGCTTTGGTACCGGAGAAATGCCCAGCCTGAAAGCCGAGCTGGGCACGCTTGAAACCCCCGTTTTGTTGATGGCCGGTGCTGATGATGCTAAATTCTGCCGTATTAACCAGGCCATGCACAAAGAGCTTCCCTACTCAGAACTGGAGATCATACAGGATGCCGGGCATCGCATTCATTATGATCAACCTGAGCACGTTGGGACTGCCGTAAGCCGATTCATCACAAAAAAACTGGCTCTATGAACTGGACAAAAGTAAAAGACTACGAAGACATCACCTATAATAAATCGAATGGGGTAGCCCGCATTGCCTTCAACCGGCCGGACGTCCGAAATGCTTTTCGCCCCAAAACCCTATTTGAAATGTATGAGGCCTTCACGGATGCCAAGGAGGATAATGATATAGGCGTGGTTCTGCTGAGTGGTGAAGGTCCGGCAAAAGACGGGATTTGGTCTTTCTGCAGTGGTGGTGATCAGAAGGTTCGAGATCGCACCGGATATAAAGCGGAAGACGGTATCGATCGGCTGAATGTGCTTGAACTTCAGCGCTTGATCCGTTTTATGCCGAAAGTTGTAATTGCGGTGGTACCCGGCTGGGCTGTGGGTGGCGGACACAGCCTTCATGTAACCTGTGATATGACGCTGGCCAGCGAGGAACATGCCATTTTCAAACAAACGGATGCGGATGTTGCCAGTTTTGACGGCGGTTTCGGTTCCGCACTTCTGGCCCGGCAGGTCGGACAAAAACGGGCTCGCGAAATCTTTTTCCTCGGAAAAAATTATTCAGCGCAGGAAGCCTTCGAAATGGGTATGGTGAATGCTGTGATTCCGCATGAAAAGCTGGAGGAAACAGCCTATGACTGGGCGCAGGAAATTCTGGCTAAATCACCAACCGCAATAAAGATGATCAAATTTGCCTTTAACCTTATTGATGACGGTCTGGTTGGTCAGCAGGTTTTTGCCGGTGAAGCAACCCGGCTGGCCTACATGACCGATGAAGCCCGCGAAGGCCGTGATGCCTTTCTGGAAAAGAGAAAACCGGATTATACCAGGTACAAAAGAAATCCCTCCTGATTTCGCGAAGGTTTTTTTTGAAGGTGACGTCTAACATCGTAACCCTGAATTAAACCATCCGAGATATGAAAACACTAATCGCACTATTCAGCCTTGTTCTGCTGGCCGGTACTATTGAACTGCAGGCACAGCAAAACCAGCGACAGGGAAACGGTCCCAGACTCAGTATTGACGAAAGAGTAGACCGTGTAACCACCCGCCTATATGTTTCACTGGAACTCAATGACGAACAGATGAAGCAGGTAAAAACAGCTTTGAAAACTCATATGGAAGAAGTTGAAAAACTGCGCGAAGAAGCAGACGGTCGACCTGATCTGGAATTGGTGGGTAAATCCATCAACAAGCGGGACGCTGAGTTCAAGAAAATCTTCACTGAGCAGCAGTATACAAAGTATGAGGAAATGAAAGATGACATCTTCAAGCGCAGAATGATGCGTAAAGAGGGCCGAAAAGGCCAACAAGGAAAAGGCCAACGAGGCGATGGCTGCCGATGCTGCTAATCTGAAAGCACTATAGTATTTCTAAAGCGGAGCCACCAACTCCGCTTTTTTTATTCCCTGCGTATAGCTTCAACCGGAGTAAGCTGTGAGGCCCGCCAGGCAGGATAGGTTCCAAAAATGATACCGACAAGAAAGCCAATCAGTAATACAAAGAGTATAGTTGACCAGGTAAAAGTGACGGGGAAGTCAAAATTTGTCATTAAGTCGACCAGTGGAGCAAAAGCAAAAACAGCCACCATCCCCACTAAGAGTCCCATTAAACAGCCGGCAAATGTTATGGTGACTGATTCAGACAAAAACTGCAGCAAAATATCTGTTCTCTTCGCTCCTGTAGCCTTTCGAATACCAATTTCCCTGGTTCGGTCCTTGATGGAAATAAGCAATACATTCATCACGCCAATTCCTCCAACCAGAACTGAAATACCGGTAATCAATCCCATCACAAGTTTAAAGAGCAGGATACCATCTTCGAATTGCTCTACCCTTTCCTCGTTTGTTCCAATGCTGAATTCCGCATCAGGATATTTTTCTGCAAGAAAGGATCCGACTTCGGTTTTGAGTTGCAGTATAGCTTCAATTTGTTTCGCTTTGATCAAAAGTTGGGGATATACATCCGTATTATCCGCATGGCGAAACGCAGTAACCGGGAGAAAAACCTGGGGATTGCCATCTATCAAATCTGCCTCAGCGATACCGATTATTTGATATCCCGAACCATTAAAATTCAAATTCCTGCCCAGAACGGATTCAGTTGAATCCAGCGCAAGTGCAAGATCGCGGTTTATTACAACTACCTGTTCTGCTCCGGTAATCTCACTTTTGCCGAAATTTCTGCCTTCGAAATGAAATTCCTCAAAGTCCGCAAAGCCTTCGGTTCTGCCTATAATTCGGGATGGTATGCGACTGCTGTCTTCCTCAAGCTGAACAAAAGCAGAACCCTGAACAAACAAATCAACGGCTTGTATGTCCTGAAATTTCTCAGAAATTGATTCATAGTCGCCATAACTGAGGGCATGCCGGTTTTCAAGAGGAATCCGGATACCATCCCTCACTTCACTCAGTTTGGAGGTAACCGACATATATTGCAATGAGGTGCTGGAACCAATCTGCTCCCTGCCCAGCTTTTCAAGTCCGTCTCCAACGGAAAGAATTGCTACAAGTGCGGCAATTCCAATTATGATACCCAGTGTTGAAAGGATAGTATGCATTGGGTTATTCCGCATATTATCCAATGCAATAAATGTAGATTTGAGAATATTATTCAGCATAACTCTCTGGTTTAGATTCAGAAGAGAGCTACGAAAAGCATACTGTCTGGTTACAGCCTAATGAACCAGAATAGTGAGGGCTGAAAGATTACCTGGAAACCTGAATTTTGCGTTGTTCCATTTTGCAGGACCAAATCGGCCTCTGGCATTATTGGAAAAGCCGTACTGCTCTTTAGGTACACCCAGTAAATTGGTGTCCAGCTTTTCATTGGTGTTTTTGTCGTGATAAACGGCGATGGCATATTCACCGTGAGGAAGGTTCTCGACAGACCAGATAAGTGAATCTGAGGTCACCGGCAGCACAACAGCATGCACCGGATCTTTGGTGTATTTCTCTCTGGAATCGAACATTGCGATCCGGATTTCTCCCTCAACTTTTTCATAGCCCTTAATGACCAGGGTAAAAGGAGATGTATTTTCTGCAGACACATTCGATACTTCCTGTGCATTGAGTGCAGCCTGTGAGAATAGTGTGATAACACTGAGAATCAGTAATCTTTTCATGCAATGAGGTTTTCTTGGATTCTGACGCAATGACAAACATATCCTAAAAATGATTTGGTTTCAAGAGCGGATTCCAAACAAAAAAACCCTGCTCCATCAGGAAGCAGGGTTCGGTTTTGCAGCTCACAACTACGATTACTTTATAAACAGCATTTCGCGGTAAACAGGTAGCGGCCAGTAATCATCCGCGCAGTAGCGCTCCAGAAAGTCAACCGCGTCACGGATTTCTTCAGCAATTGGCAGTACCTCATCTTTGAATTTGGTAGCATGCTCAATCAGGTCTTTAGCCTTCAGCTTCTGTTGAGTTTCAGCCAGTTTATCTAGCGCGGTATTCAGCTTGTTCAGCCCACCGTTGACTTTATCAAGCATATCTCTGGCACCACTGTTATCAATATTCAATGTGTTGCCACGGTCAACCGCAGCAGCCAGCTCATTGATGTAGCGTATCGCGGCAGGATAAACCATGGTTTTAGCCACAGACTCAATGGTATCCACCTCAATGGTGCGTTTTGTCAGATATTGTTCCACCCAGATCTCAAGCCGGGAATGCACTTCACGCTTATTCAGCACTTTGTACTTCTTGAAGAGATCGATGTTTTTCTTTTGGGTCAGATAGGGCAATGCATCCATGGTTGTTTTCAGATTCAGAAGTCCACGCTCGGCGGCTTCTTTTTGCCATGCTTCCGAATAACCATCCCCGTTAAAAATAATTGGAGAGCAATCCTTCAGGTTCTTTTTCAACACCTTGGCCAGCGCTTTCTCCAGCTTGCTCTTCTTGAGTTCACTTTTGAGCTGATCTGTCAGATCTTCAATGGCTTCCGCTACAGCCGTATTCAGAACCACAATCGGGAAAGAAACGGACTGTGAAGATCCCAGGGCACGGAATTCAAATTTATTTCCGGTAAAGGCGAAGGGTGAAGTTCGGTTTCGGTCACCGGCATGCTTTGGCAGATGCGGCAGAACCGGAGTTCCCAGTCCCATCAAACCGCTCTCTTTGGAGCCGGTCACATTTCCTTCAATCAGTTGATCAACAACGTCCATCAGTTGCTCTCCGATGTAAGCGGAGATGATAGCCGGAGGTGCTTCATTCGCACCCAGTCGGTGATCGTTACCGGCATGGGCAATGGAAATTCGAAGCAGGTCCTGATGTTTGTAAACCGCTTTCAGTACGGCTGTACAGAAGAACATAAACTGCATGTTGTCGTGCGGAGTATCACCGGGTTCAAGCAGGTTCATTCCTTCGGTCGTTGCCATCGACCAGTTCATGTGCTTGCCGGATCCGTTCACGCCATCAAAAGGTTTTTCATGCAGCAGGCACTCGAAACCGTATTTCTTGGCCACACGCTGAAGTACCATCATCGTAATTTGCTGATGATCGGCTGCTACGTTCGCGAGCTCAAAAATCGGAGCAATTTCATATTGGCTGGGAGCTACCTCATTGTGACGGGTCTTAACGGGAATACCCAGTTTGTACAATACTTTTTCGGCCTCCAGCATGAATGCAAGTACCCGATCCGGGATCGATCCGAAATAGTGATCGTCCAGTTCATGCCCTTTTGGAGGTTTGGCACCAACAAGGGTACGGCCCGAGGTAACAAGGTCAGGTCGGCGGTAATAGAATTCCTGATCGATCAGAAAATATTCCTGCTCACAGCCAACCGTTGAATTCACCCGGACGGTTTTAACATCAAAAAGCTCGAGTGCATCTTTAGCTGCCTGATCAAGAGCTTCCACAGATCGCAGCAGCGGTGTTTTGTGATCCAGTGCTTCGCCGGTCCAGGAGGCAAAAGCTGTAGGAATACACAAATAAGTTCCATTGGGGTTTTCAACAATAAATGCCGGTGAGGTTGGATCCCAGGCGGTATAGCCTCTGGCTTCGAAAGTAGCTCTCAAACCACCACTTGGAAAACTGGAGGCATCCGGTTCACCCTGTATCAGGTCCTTACCTGAAAACTCAGCAATAACACCACCACCCTGATTTGGAGTTATAAAAGAATCGTGCTTCTCAGCAGTTAAACCGGTTAGCGGCTGGAACCAGTGCGTGAAATGGGAGGCTCCTTTTTCCGTTGCCCAGTCTTTCATGGCAATGGCTACGGCATCTGCCACTTCAATATCCAGGGATTGTCCCTCATCCATGGTTCGTCTCAGGCTTTTCCAGGCCGACTTCGGCAGGCGTTCCTGCAGTTTCTCCAGTGTTAGTGTGTTCTGACCAAAAATTTCTGCGACATCCATCTGCGCAGTCTGTCCGTTAGGTGCAGGCATCCAGTTTTGTGCTGCAGCCAGGGTGTTGTATCGTGGTGTTACTTTCGACATAAATTCTGTATTCGAGTTGGTTAGGTTTACAGATTGGATCAAAGATACGTTGATGACTGAAATGGAACAATTATTTAATTAATCACTTATCAACAATTAAAATTTGTAGGCTTTTTGTTTTACTTAATTTACTTTTTTAAACATTTGATTAATTCTACTGATTAAAGCATAATTAATTTCACTTGGAAACGCTTTCAGCTTCACTTTTTTAGCCTTTGGTATTTTAGTTATCTTTATTTGCGCACTTTTCCACACCCTGAAATCAATAAAACCCCATTTTGTCTCAATCATCTTTGCGCGTGTGGGTGGATGCCAGCAGGCCTAAAACCTTAGCTGCTGCCTTCACTCCCGTTCTCGTCGGCGTTGCTTTAGCTTTTCGGTATGATGCCATCAACTGGGCTGCCAGTCTGGTTGCCCTGTTCTGTGCATTCCTGATTCAGATCGGGACCAATTTTGCAAACGATTATTATGATTTTAAGAAAGGCGCCGACACCGCAGACCGAATCGGTTTTATACGTGCCACCTCGGCCGGACTCATTGCCCCGGAAGTCATGCTTCGTGCAACCGGGCTAACCATGTTCATCGCCTTTCTTTCCGGTTTATACCTGGTTTGGATTGGTGGATGGATTGTTCTTGCTATCGGCCTGCTTTCCATCCTCTTTGGTATTCTGTACACCGGCGGACCCTACCCTCTTGGATATAATGGTCTGGGCGATGTGTTTGTCTTTCTGTTCTTTGGAATTGTGGCTGTGATGACCACCTATTATATCAACGCCCAGGAATGGCTGAACGACAGTTTCTGGGCGTCTCTCGCCATCGGAGCACTGTGTACGAATATCCTGGTGATCAATAATCTCCGGGATGTAGCACAGGATGTGGTAGCCGGAAAGCGGACTCTTGGGGTACTCTTCGGCGACCGTGCCCTAAAAATAGAATACACTCTGATGCTGGCCATGGCCTTTGCGGTTCCTCCTCACTTTTATTTCAGGCTGGGTTATGATGCCTGGATTTTCCTTCCCTTTCTGAGCATTCCCATTGCAGCCGGTTTACTTCGGGCCGTCTGGTTTGAGGAAAACAAGCGCAAGCTGAATCCGGTGTTGGAACGAACTGCACAGTATATGGCCATCTTCGGAATCCTCTTCAGTATAGGCATTATATTATGAGCCGGATTCGAGCCATCAAATATCGGATTCCGTTCAGGCAAACCTTTTCAACGGCTGCAGGCAGCTTTCAACAGCGTGAAGGTTTAATCCTTCATTTGGATGTGGATGGCATCAGTGCCCTGGGAGAAGTTGCACCGCTCCCCTCTTTTTCCAGAGAGAGCCTGGAAGAATGTATCCTGTTACTCAAGCAGCATCAGACTCAAATTGCACAGCTCATTCCGGAGACGCAGGAGTATGTGTACTATCATGAACTTGAAGCGATGAACCTGCCTCCATCCCTTGAGTTTGGAATAGATATGCTGCATCACGACTACCTGTCGAAATCCCAGTCGAAACCTCTAAGGGATTTTTTTAAGCTGACCCCATCGGAACAAATCAACATAAATGCGGTTTCAGGTTTGACCGATGAAGAGGAACTGATGACTAAAACGGAGCAATTCGTTCAGCAGGGATTTAAAACCATCAAACTGAAAGTGGGAATAAACATAGAGCAGGAAGCAGCCCTGATCGCAAACCTGAGGAAACAATATCCGCACCTGAATATCCGGCTGGATGCCAACGGGGCCTGGACGTTCAGTGAGGCTGAAAAAAACCTGCAAGTTCTCGAAGCTTTCGACATCGAATTTATCGAACAACCGGTTCTGGGAATAGATCATCTGGCTGAACTGCGCAGCTTGACGAAGATTCCTATCGCAGCAGATGAAGATTTCAGGAATGAAAAAGATTTGGCTGAAATCGTTGCACAAAAAGGAGCCGAAATTCTGATATTCAAACCTATGCTAATCGGGCATTTCAGGCGTATCAGCGTAACAAAAGCCCGCTCAGCTGCTCATAAAATAAAAGCGGTGTTTAGCAGTTCTCTAGAAAGCGGCGTTGGAAGAAAAATGAGTGCCATTCTGGCCTGTTTTTTCGGTGACCCCATTTTAGCGCATGGTTTTTCAACCGATACTCTTTTTAAAGAGGACCTGTTCAGCCAGAAAACTGATCACATCCACCGTTTCACACTGTCCGATGAATACGGCATCGGAATTGATTTTTCACAACTGAGTACATCTATGATGGAAGGAATCTGAAATTGTTTAAGTCCAGGCTCCATATGTTCGAGTTCAAGAAGAGCACTCCACAGGAAGTGTTTATGTCCTCGCAGTATGGCATGTATACCTACAGTGACCTGGACCGCTTTACGGCTTACTTCCACGACCTGGTTGCTAAATATTCTGAATCTCTGAAATGGCCGGTCGCCTTTATGGCCGAATCCAGTGATATGCTGGTTTTTTCTATTGCAGCCTGCTGGAAACTGGGCATCCCCTTTGTACCGCTTTCTCCTAAGCTTACCAATGAGGAGCTTGAAAATTACCTGAATGAGCTGAACCCATCGCTGGTATTTTGTGACTCTGCCAACATCAACCGTATCGACCTTCAGTCGGTGGTGCTGATGGATGAAAATTTCTTTTTAACGGCTTTCAATTACGATGCCCGTGAGTTTGATATGCCCAGGCCTTCATCCTTTAAAGATTCACAGATTTTCGGGTATTTCTTCACCTCCGGCACATCTGAAAAACCCAAAATTGTACCCCTTAAACGCCGGCAGATCATTCATGCGGCACAGTCATCAGCCAAAAATTTCAAACCCAGACCCAATCACTTCTGGCTGCTTTGTCTGCCCCTGAATCACATTGGCGGCATTGCCATTATTCTGCGATCCCTCATTTACCGGACAGCCATTTACCGGATGAATGAGTTTCATGAGGAGATGATTCGTGAGTTTCTGATGCTGAATCCGCTCTTTGATGCCGCTTCGCTGGTGCCCACTATGCTGAAGCGCCTGCTGGAAGATCCCCAGTTCCGTACCCATAGAGATTTTAAAGCCGTTTTATTGGGTGGAGGTCCCATAAGCCAGGACCTGCTGAAAAAAGCCGTTGAAAGGGGCATCCCGATCGTATCATCTTACGGCATGACGGAAACCTGTGCTCAGTTTGCAGCCAACATGTTTCATCAGCCCAGCGGTATTTACACCCCCATGACCAGTGTGGGAAAACCATTCAGCCCCAACGAAGTTGAAATCCGCGATGAAGATGGCGGCAAACTCGGAGCCAATCAATCCGGCCTGATCTGGGTGAAAGGCCCGCAGGTATTTGACGGCTATTTCAGCAAAAAACAGAATAAAGGTCGCTTCGATAAGGAAGGCTGGTTTAATACCGGAGACTACGGACATATGAACATGCGCAAGCAGCTGTTCATTGAAAGCCGGAGAACCGATCTGATCGTTACCGGCGGCGAAAATGTGAATCCCAATGAGGTGGAACAGGCTATTGAGAGACTGAATTACATCCGTGAGGCGGCTGTGATCGGCGTTCAGGATGAGGAATGGGGACAAAAGGTGGTGGCTTTTGTGGTTCCGGAAGACGAAAGCAAGCCTGAACTGGAAGAGCTCAAAGAACACCTTCAGCATCGGCTTTCCGACTTCAAAATGCCCAAAGAGCTGCATGTTGTGGATGCACTACCCAAAACGAACACGGGCAAAATCAAAAAGTGGATGCTTCACGCTTCCTGATATTTATTCTGCTTTATTATATTGACGTCCAAAAGAATTAATCAGCAGCACCTTTGGATTTAAACCCCGTCATAATCGCCATTCCCGTTTTCTTCGGGTTGATGAGTGTGGAACTCATCTTCGAGTTCATCACCAAAAAACGAACCTACCGCCTGAACGATGCCATTACCAACATCAACCTGGGTGTGTTAAATCAGGTCACCAACGTCTTTAACAAAATCATCACCGTTGGGATTTTTACCTTCATTTTCGAACAGTTCGCGTTTGTTCAGTTACCAACCAACTGGATTACCTTCATTCTACTGTTCATTTTGTATGATTTCTGTTTTTACTGGTCGCATCGTATGGCCCATGAGATTTCCCTGTTCTGGGGCGGACACGTGGTGCACCATCAGAGTGAGGATTTCAATCTTTCGGTGGCTTTACGGCAGTCATCCACGGCATTTATCTGGTCCACCCCTTTTTACCTGCCGCTGGCGCTGATGGGTTTTGACCCGGTTCAGTTTGTGATGATTGGCGGCTTCAACCTGCTATATCAGTTCTGGATTCACACCGAGCACATCGGTAAGCTGGGCTGGTTTGAGTATATCATGAATACACCCTCCCACCACCGGGTGCATCACGGAAGGGATCCCAAATACATCGACAAGAACTATGCAGGTGTTTTCATTATCTGGGATCGCATGTTCGGCACCTTCAAAGAAGAAGAGGAAACCCCGACCTACGGCATCACCAAACCCGTTAACAGCTGGAATCCGGTGTACGTAAATTTTGCTCACTACATAGATCTCTATCATTATGTGAAGCAGTCGCGCAGCTGGGACGACACCAAAAAAATGCTATTCAAACATCCGGGCTGGCTGCCCAACTATCTCGGAGGCGAACAGAAACCACAGGCCGTGGAGAAAACCCAGTTCCACAAGTATAACGCTGATCTGTCTTTTCTCTGGGCCAAGGTTTATCTATTTGCACAGTTTCTGATCGCCATGCTGCTCACGGCTTATTTCCTTTTTAATCTTGAGGATTTTGACCTGACCACCAAGCTGGTTTTTGTGACCTGGATTGTCATCTCCACCTATATGTTTGGGGTACTTTTTGAAACCCGAAAAACCTGGGTTACCATGCTGGAGGTTGCACGGCTGATTGCACTGCCGGTGGGTTATATTCTACTTTTCTGAAGTACTTCCGAAAAGTCTCAGGCTGTATCGCCGCACACTCAGTGCCCACCCGATAAGCAGCGGATGAATCAGTACCAAACGCAGCCAGCTGATCCATTCCGGAACGCACAATGAATCCTCAAGACAGCTCCCAATTTGTATGAAATAGATGTGGGCCGGGATAAAGGCAATCAGCATGGAAACAATCAGATAGGCCGCCCATTTTCTACTGCTAAAAAATAGAAGTCCGATTCCAAGCAGAATCTCAGCCAACCCGCTGGTTATATTAATGGCTTCATGAAAAGGCAGGTAATCGGGTATCAGTACATTGTAAAAATCCGGATTGATAAAATGATTGGAGCCGGCAAATAGGTAGAAACCGCTCAGCAGCAGAAGATTCAGTTTTTTTAAATCCATTTGATCCCTTTATTCTTGTTTGCTTTTCTGAGTATCAGAAAAAAGGGAATCAACCAGATAAAATCATTGGTAAAGAGAGTATAAATAAACTCAAAGGGAACCACTCCCTGCAGATAATTGAAGAAAAATCCGATGGGATCAAAAATCTTGCCCAGAAATCCAACCGCTACGATGGGCCAGTGTGTGGTCGGATCCTGTGAAGCCCACCAGTAGCCCAGGCCATAAACTCCGATCACCATCCCCATTCCCTGCCATATCATTGGATGTGTGGTCAGTGCCATCCCCACCAGCTCAAAAAAGTGATTGGGGAATAAAACTACCCAGGTCCCCCACAGAATGTTGTACACAGCGGCAGCTTTCAGGGTAATTGACATCTGTTGGTTGGTCATAATACAGACAGGATTCATTCCAGTTTTATCGGAAACAAAAAATCCGATCACACCGGAAATAGTTCATTTCCTCATCGCCAGATAAACATCTATCCCAAAAACAGCCGTCCAGAATGCGGTTCGGTAAGCGTTTATCCTAACCAGTTGTTCGGCAGCTCCAATTACATCAACACCAGCTGCAATCTGATTGTGCAGGGGTACCGCAAAGAAAAAGGTATTTCCCCAGGCCAGAATCACCAATACAAATGAAATTATTTTCCAGATGGATACTTCACGGACTAAGCCAAGAATATGCATCCCTACCTGACCAAACATTAGGGGCATCACGATGATGGTGATCCTGATCGTATATACCGGATGCCAGTTCAGCAATTCAGAGGTACTGAACTCTGAAAAGGAAGGATATACAATCAGCTGCGTCATCCAGATCAGAATGACCAGTCCAAAATCGAAAAGCAGTTTCAGGTTAATCTTAGCAGAGGCCATAAAGGGTTACAAACCAACCCGCTTAAAAATCTCATCCACATGGCGCATGTGATGATTCAGGTCAAAGGCATCTTCGATGTCTGCTGCTGACAGGTATTGGCTGATGAAGGAATCTGATTCAACCAGGGGTCTGAATAAAGTTTGCTGCTCCCACGCTTTCATGGCCAGAGGCTGCACGGCATCATAGGCTTCCTCCCGAACCAAGCCTTTGTCGATCAGCTTATTCAGGATACGCTGTGAGAATACCAGTCCCTGAGTCTTCCAGATATTGGCTTCCATATTCTCTTCGAAAACCACCAGGTTCTCTATTACACCGGAGAAACGATTCAGCATATAATCCAGCAGGATGGTGGCATCCGGCAGGATGATGCGTTCAGCTGAGGAATGCGAAATATCACGCTCATGCCAGAGGGGAATATTTTCGAAGGCGGTAACCATATAGCCCCTCAACACCCGGGCACAACCGCTGATATTTTCCGAACTGATGGGATTTCGTTTATGCGGCATGGATGATGACCCTTTCTGTCCCTTCCTGAAAGCTTCCTCGGCTTCCCGTACTTCTGAGCGCTGCAGATGCCGTACTTCTACAGCCATTTTTTCGAGGGATGTACCTATCAGTGCCAGAACCGACAGGTATGCTGCATGACGATCCCGCTGCAAAGTCTGGGTAGAGACGGGTGCGGGTGTAAGTCCGAGTTCTTCACAGGTATAAGCTTCCACTTCCGGCGGAATATTGGCGAAGGTCCCAACCGAACCCGAAAGCTTTCCGAACTCAACATCGGCCGCCGCTTTCTCAAATCGCTCCAGATTGCGCTTCATTTCAGCATACCAAAGGGCACATTTCAGTCCGAAAGTGGTTGGCTCGGCGTGTATCCCATGAGTACGCCCCATCATGATGGTGTTTTTGTGCTTTCTCGCCTTCTTGGCCAGCACATCGATCATGTCCTGCAGATCGTTGCGAAGGATGTTATTCGCCTGCTTAAGCCGAACACCCCAGGCTGTATCCACTACATCCGTTGAGGTAAGGCCGAAGTGCACCCATTTTTTTTCCTCGCCCAGATGCTCTGAAACAGCCCGGGTAAAAGCCACCACGTCATGCCGGGTTTCGGCTTCAATTTCCTTAATGCGATCCACCGAAAAAGTGGCTTTTTCATAAAGCTTGTCTACATCCTCTGCCGGTATTTTTCCCAGCTTTGACCAGGCTCTGCAGGCTGCTAATTCAACCTCCAGCCAGGCCTGAAACTGGTTTTCTTCCGTCCATATATCGGACATTTCCTTTCGTGAATATCTGCTGATCATAATAGTAAGCTGTATTTTTATTGAACAGGAATCTTAATTATCCTGCCCGCCTCCAGTACCTCATCCATCTCTACCTGATTGAGGATGGCCACATCTAAAGCCACAATACCCATGGGCAGTTCTGATGGAATCACCTCTTCGATGGAACCCGGGTCAGTTAATTTTATTTGTGCAAGCCTTACCGGCTCAATATTCAGTATTTCCGGATCCTCCAGGGAGTTAAAACTTACGGGAATTAAGGCAAAATCATCCTGATAGCTGGCAAATGTTGTGTTGTTAGCATAGCTTACAAATCGATAAACCCTACCCTCATATTCAACGGCACTTACCAGCAATCCCAGGCTTCCTCCCTCAACAGCTGCACTTCCTTCTGACTGATACCCGGCCAGGCCATTGGCCGAGATCTCAGTGCTTTTGCTGGTGCTGATGCCCTCCTGAGCCATGAACGCATGTACACTTTGCTGAGCATTTTCAGAGGCCGCATCAATGGAAAAAATGGTTATGGCTGATTGCTCTTCATTATAGAGCACGACCTGATTCGGCTGGTTGGCCACACCGAAGCCAGCCGTTACTTCAAATTCAAAAGCCAGATCCGGATGATAAAAATTGTTGTCACGTACAAAGCCATGGCGTGGATTTTCCCCATACATGATGTCTTTGATCATGCGGTAATATGCTTCTTTACCGGTAATGGTCTGTTCGAAACCCCTTTCTTCCCAGTTGGCTGCCAGTCTTGGGATGGTCTTTTCTCTTTCCCCGGGATCGGGATGGGATGACAGGTGGGATGGAATACTGAAGCCCGATTTTTTTGATATTCGCTTCAGAGAAGTAAAAAACTCTCCTCCTTCAGCAGCCTTGTATTTCTGCATGGCACTGTATTCAACTCCCAGAGCGTCTGATTCTCTTTCATCTTCCCGGCTGTAGGACAGAAAAAGGAGCTGGGCGGCCTGACCGCTTAGCTGAAGCAGGTTGCCACCATCCAGACCCAGGCTCTGCCCCACCACAGCACCACCTATGATGGCAATTTGTCCAAGCTGTTGTTCGGCTGCTCTCTGTGAGGCATGGCGTGCGGCCACATGACCAATTTCATGTCCCAGCACAACCGCCAGCTGAGCTTCATTTTCGAGATGCCCCATCAAACCTCGTGTTACATAGACGTAACCTCCCGGCAGTGCGAAGGCATTGACCACCGGACTGTCGAGTACCCTGAAGGTAAATTCCGTGTCTTTGAATTTGGGATCCGCTTCGTCTCTTTCAAGATGGCTGACCACCACCAGTTCCTGTCCCATTTTGTCCACATAAGCCGTAAGCTCGGGATTATCATAGATTCCGTACTGTGCTGTAATTTCCTGATCGGCTTCCCGGCCCAGCTTGATTTCCTCATCCCAGGAATAGCCGTATGCCCGTTTCTTTCCGGTAATCGGGCTGCGCTCAAGGCTTACACAAGCCTGAAGCGGGATTAAGAATATGAGTGCGAGTAAAAATAGTTTTTTCATGGTGTGATGGTGATTTCTCTCCGGTTCAGGGGAAAATATTGACTTCCCTTTCCAGGTCAATGTTAAACTTTTGCTTTACCTGATGCTGCAAATGAGCTGAAAATTCAAGGATTCTGTCACCGTCTTCTTCACCCCGATTCACGATTACCAGGGCCTGTTTCTCATAGGTTCCCACTTTTCCGAAGGACTTTCCCTTCCAGCCGGCCTGTTCAATAAGCCAGCCTGCAGGAACTTTCACTTTGCCCTCAGCTGCCGGATATCCGGGTATATTTTCATATTTCGATGACAGCATTTCAAAGTCAGCCTCCGGAATAACGGGATTCTTGAAAAAGGAACCGCAGTTGGGCAGCTCCTGCGGATCGGGTAATTTACTTTGCCTGATTTCGATCACTGCTTCTGCAACATCCAGGATATCCGGGTTTTCAATGCCCTGTTGCTGCAGGTAATCAGACAAGGCACGATAGGAGGTATTCACTTGGGGCTTTTTCTGAAGCCGAAGATACACACGGTTGATCAGGTACTCTCCTTTCAGCTCACGTTTGAAAATGCTGTCTCGATAACCGAAACGGCAGATGTCCTTTCCAAAGGTTTCCAGGTTACCGCTCTGCAGATGAATCGCTTCCAGCTTTTCGAATACATCAACCAGCTCTACGCCGTATGCTCCAATATTCTGAATGGGGGCTGCACCAACAGTACCGGGTATTAATGCCAGGTTTTCTATTCCTCCCCAGCCTTTTTTTACACAATGCATCACCAGCTGATGCCAGTCTTCACCACCGCCGATACGCAACAAAACAGATTGCTCATCTTCATCAACCTTTTCAATTCCCTTAATACGATTTAAGAGTACCAGTGAATCCATATCATCTCTGAATAGGATATTAGACCCGCCACCCAGCACCAGTTTGGACTCATTTTTTAGGGATGAGTCTCTCAGCAGCTCCTGAACTTCGTCTTCCTGATTCACCTCAAAAAAAAGTGCTGCTTCTGACTGCACTTTCATAGTGTTGTATGATTTCAGGCTTACTTTTTCCCGGATTGCTTTCATCCCTTTTCTTCTGCAGGCTCTTCTTCGGGCAGCAGCTTCACCCTTACCTTTTTGATGCGGTTGTTTTCAACGGATTGAACCGTCAATGCAAGACTTTTGTAATTGGCTCTTTCACCCACCTCAGGCAAGTGTTCCAGCAAATGGTACACCAGTCCGCCCAGTGATTCAAATTCATCCTCCTCCGAGGTAATCTCACGCCCTATGATTTCCTCCATATCGTCCAGGTCTATTTGGGCATCAAATATGTAAATATCGTTACTCAGAACACGGTACAGTTTGCTTTCAGCCTCATCCGATTCATCGGCGATATCGCCAATGATCTCTTCCAGAATATCGTCCATGGTAATCATACCCTCTGTGCCTCCGTATTCATCCACTACAATGGCGATGTGGGTTTTTTCAACCTGGAAATCTCGCAGAAGGTCGTCCACTTTTTTTGTTGTGGGAATGAACAGCGCTTTACGGGCCACTTTTTTCCAGTTCATGACCTTCGTTTTCTTCTGCATGTCGATGTAGGGCAGTATATCCTTTGCATAGATAATACCTACAATGGTGTCCAGATCGCCCTCATACATGGGCATGCGGGAATAGCCTTTTTCCTGAATGGTTGCGATAACTTCTTCAAGGGTTGAATCCGCCGAAAGTGCCACCATGTTTACCCGCGAAGTCATAATCTCGCGCGCGGCCGTATTTCCGAACTCAATCACATTTTCGATGATCTCCTTTTCGTCTTCCAGGATGCTTCCACCCTCTTCCCCTACTTCTGTGATGGCTCTGATATCCTCTGAAGATATTTTATTCTGAGGCTTGGGCAGATAACGCTCCAGGTTTACGGTAGTGCTTGCAATGAGCTTTGAAAAAGGCCCAAAAATCAGATAGAAAAAATGGATGATAAGCACGTATCGCCGGCTCACCTTCAATGGATCGTTAATGGCAATGATTTTAGGTGTGATTTCGCTCAGAATCAGAATCATGAAGGTCAGCACCACAACCTCAATCGCATAGACGGCCACATCCGGCAGCCCCATGTACGCTGCAAAATTACCGGTTATGAAAGCGGCCAGTACGGAGGCAATGATATTCGAAAAAGTATTCCCAATGAGAATGGTGGCCAGCAACCTGCGCGGCTTATTCAGCATCTTTTCGATGAGCTTATCCAGGGTGTTGGACTTCTCATCCAGTAATTCAGGAGAATTGGCCATAGAGAAGAACGCCACTTCTGATCCGGAAAATATGCCGGAAAAAATGAGTGACACAATCAGGATGATGAGCTGAATGGCAATGGAGAGGGGACTCAATCCCCCTGATGCAATTACATCCAGAATGAAAAGTATAAAAGAGTAACTACTGCCGGGTTCGTCCAATATGGTAAGTCACAGTTGGTTTATCGATGCTGAATCAATGATCATAAAATAAAAAAAGCGATGCAAACAAATGCGTGCATCGCTTAACATCCTGATTGTAAATATCAGAACGGGAGATCATCATCCATATCATCAAACTTGGAATCCAGTTCGATGTTCCCGCCACCGGCCGGCTCATTGGCTGCTGCCGCTTTGGGTTTTCCCATATTCATGTTTCCGCCACCACCGCCTTGTCCGCGGCTGTCGAGCATGGTCAGGGTGAGTGCTTTGATTTCAGTGGTATAGCGCTTCTGCCCTTCACGATCTTCCCATTCACGGGTCTGAATCGGGCCTTCAATATAAACCTGTGACCCTTTGGTCAGGTATTGCTGGCAGATTTCAGCCAGGCGTCCCCAGGCCACCACTCGGTGCCATTCCGTACTTTCCTGCCATTCACCGTTGCTGTCTTTGTACCGTTCATTGGTGGCTACACTCAGGGTAGCAACGGCCGTATTACTTTGGGTATATCTTACTTCGGGATCCTGGCCCAGTCTCCCGATCAACATTGCTTTATTTAGCGTGCTCATAGTGTTTCCTTTTGCATTTCAATTCACTGTTAGTCTGTATTCATAAGACCTGCAGCGAAGTACATACTTACAGACTTTTAATATCAGGAATTACTCACCGAAATCGTAATCAAATTCCCCGAAATGAGAAGCACTCTCGAATCATGGGTACAAATCTTAAAGAAAATCTAACAGCGATTGGGGAATATTAATTAAGGGCTTGCTACAAAATAAATTAGATTAATATCCAAGTTCTGGGAACCAGTTCAGAAATTCCTGATAAAAGCGATAATAGGAGTTTCACTGTAACAACTGAGCGTGTATATCGCTCTTCTTCACAGAAGAAAATTTAAACCAAGGGACTTATGAGCGCGAGCATTCTGAAAACATCTCCCTTCGAGATTCACAATAAGACTGTTTCTTCGCAGCAGGCCACAGGTGGGCTTGAACCGTATACCGGTCCGTGGAACAAGGCCACGGCATCACATCTGGTACGCCGCACCCATTTCGGCATCAAGGTGAGTGACTTAAACTTTGTGCGTTCTTTTGATGATGCACAATCAGCGGTTGATGAATTAATCACAAGAGCTTCAACCGAACCATTGCCGGATGATCCGGCCTGGGCTAAAAACGGGGCCTCAGGCGACATCTTAGATTTTTATCAGCTTCAACTGAACTGGATGGACCGCATGTACAATGGCGGACTCCTCGAAAAAATGATGCTTTTCTGGAGCAATCATTTTGTGGTGGGCTACAACTCTGTATCCGGTAAAGCAGAGAGCACCTATGCGAATCACATGAACAATTACTACAAATTGCTGCATGCAGATGCCTTCGGCAATTTTAAAGACTTAGTAAATGATGTAAGCATCAATACAGCCATGCTCTATTACCTTAACGGGTATGTGAACGATGGCCGTAATATTTCGAATGGTGACTTCACCGAGGCCAACCAGGATTTCGGACGTGAGTTGCTTGAGCTTTTTACCATGGGTATCCTGGATCGCGAGGGAAATCCGAATTATACCGACAGCAACGATGCACCTTACGGTGATATTCAGCACGTGGCTGCAGCCTGTACCGGCTGGAGAGTGAATAACTCTAATTTTACGCCTTTCTTTGACGATGACGCTTTTTACAGCGGGAATAAAACCATCTTCGGGCAGACCGCTAATTTCGATCTTCAGGGGGTTGTGGATCTCATCTTCGACACCAAACCAAATGAAGTAGCCTGGTACATCTGCAAAAAGCTATACACCTTTTTCGTGAGCGCAGAGCCGAATGAGCAGATCATTGGAGAACTGGCTGATTATTTTGTTCAGCAAAACTTTGAAATTGCCCCAACCCTATCCCGACTGCTGTCCAGCGCTCATTTTTATGATCCTGTTTTCTACGGATCCAGAATCAAAAGTCCGGTTGAGCTGTATCTGGGTTTCCTTCGGGAAATGGAGATTGCGCCGAACGCGAACCTTCGGGAATACATGCGCGTGAACATGCCGGGATTAAACCAGGAGCTCTTGAATCCTCCGAATGTGGCCGGCTGGCCCGGATTCAATCCTCCTGCCTCCGACGGTATACCCGGACATTATGTATGGTTGAACACATCCGTTTTGCCTGCCCGATGGAGTCAGCTGGCTGAAATTGCACAGGGTGAAGGCGGAGCACTGGTGGATGTTCAGGACCTGGCCCGTAAAATTTCCGATCCATCCGATCCATTTGCACTCGCGCTGGATCTGGCCAGACATTTTATTTCTCTCCCCCTCGACAGAGTCGGCATTCGACAGGTGGATGAAGACTTTGAAGGCGGTGCCCAGGAAGTTCCGCAGTTTGTACGCGACATGCCTGATTATGAGCAGAATCTGATCAAGATTTTGCTGGCAGGAACTCCATGGTATGATTGGAGCAAGTTCTATGAATCCCAGACAGCCCGGATAATGCTGACCGATTACATCAGCTACCTGTTCCAGCTGCCCGCTTACCAGCTTACTTAAATCAAGAGGAAGAAGAATATGTGCAATCACCACGATAACAACCACCGCCACGGTTTTAAACTCGAACATGGAGAAGCTCATACCCGCGATCATCAGACCTGGTCGCGCCGCAGCTTCCTTGCCAGCCTTGGCCTGGCTTCCCTGGGATCGACAATGATGCTGGGCGGAATGCCGGTACAGGCATTTTCAAACTCAAATCTGCTACAGCGCCTCGGACAATTGCCAACCCGCCGGGTACTGGTGCTGATTCAGCTCAACGGCGGTAATGACGGCCTGAATACCGTAGTACCCGTAGAGGATTCCGTGTATTACAATGTTCGTCCAACCATTGCCATCCCAAAACAGGAATCCATCCTGCTGGATGATCTTACCGGATTGCATCCGGCTATGTCATCCGTTATGGATCTCTGGAATAACGATGCTATGTCGGTTGTGCAGAGCGTAGGGTATGCTGATCAGAGCCGATCGCACTTCCGCGGAACCGATATCTGGGCCAGCGGTGCTGATTCCGATGAAAATCTGAATTCAGGCTGGCTGGGACGTTTTCTAACTGAATCCAATCCGGATTTTCTGGCCAATCCAACAGACTATCCCCTGGGTGTGCGTATCGGTGGTACCAATCTCCTCTTCCAGAGCGATTTCGGTAATGTTGGGATGACCTTTGGCGGAAACTCTCAGTTTGAGGCATTCATCGAGCAAGGTGGTTTTTACAGTGAAGACGATCTACCTGACAATGCATACGGAAATGCCCTGGCTTATGCACGCAAAGTGACCAATGCTTCTTTCCGATATGTGGAAGCCATTCAGAATGCTGCGAATGCAGCTGAGAACCTTGGAGCCTATCCTCAGAGTTCACTGGGACGCGGACTTTCCAATATCGCCAGGCTTATCCGCGGCGATCTTCAAACCCGTATTTATCTGGTTTCACGCGGTGGATTCGATACTCATTCCATGCAGGGTGGGCTGGAAGGCGGACATGCAGACAACCTGCGTGATGTTGCCGATTCAGTGACTGCTTTTTATGCTGATCTTGCTGCAGACGGACTGGACCAGGAAGTGCTCACCATGACCTTTTCTGAATTCGGCCGTACCCTCGGCGAGAACGGATCTCAGGGTACCGACCATGGATCTTCTGCCCCGCTCTTCCTCTTCGGTCCCGGCGTGAGCAGTGGTATTTATGGAAATGCCCCGGATCTGGTTAATCTTGAAGGAGGCGAGCCGGTCTTCAGTACCGATTACCGAACCATATACAGCACCGTTCTTCGCAACTGGTTTGGACTGGAAGAGGCGATCAGCGCAGACATCCTCGGTGATAATTATCAGGCTTTTGATTTCATCGATCAGATGGCTACCGATGTAGAACGATTCGACCAACAGATTGCCAGATCCTTCAAATTAAATCAGAATTATCCGAATCCGTTCAACCCAAACACCATCATTTCATTCAGCCTGCCTTCATACGCACCGGTTCGGCTTCGTGTATTTGATGTAAACGGAAGGTTGATTCAAACCCTGGTTGACCGTAATCTTGCATCGGGTAACCATGAAGTTATTTTTAATGGCTCCGGCCTGAACAGCGGTATCTATTTCTACACTCTGGAAACTCCGAATGGTTCAAAAACCGGAAAAATGACTTTAATCAAGTAATACGATTATGACCAAGCTCAGATTTACCCTAATCCTCATATTCCTGGCCTATGTGGCTGTTTTACTCACCGGATGTAATGTCGTAAATGACATCACTGGTAAGGATGATGATGAGCCGGAGAATACCCTGCATCCGGTGTTATTGAACGGCGAATGGGGTTTCATCAATCGGGAAGGTTCCTTACAGATTCCTCCGCAATTTGATGCCGTGCGTGATTTTAAAAACGGATATGCAGCTGTAGGGCTGAACGGGAACTGGGGCTTCATCTCTGAAGAAAACAAACAGGTAGTGGTTTCCCCTTCCTTCAACTTTGTCGGTGATTTTGCCGAAAATGGGCTTACACCGGCTCAGAACCTGGGTGAATCATACGGTTATATTAATACATCCGGGGAGTTTGCCATCAGTCCTCAGTTCGATCTGGCTCTTGGATTTTCTGAAGGACGTGCTCCAGTTCGCATCGACGGGCAGTGGGGATATATTGACAACAGCGGTACTCAGGTGATTGAAGTTCAGTATTCGGATGCCAGACCCTTTTCTGAAGGGAAGGCTGCTGTCGAAACCTTTGACGGTTGGGTTTATATCGATGAAAGGGGAAATACGGTTGTAGATCCCACCTTCCAGATAACTGCTGCCCGTGAGTTCTCAGACGGACTGGCTGCCATTCAAACCGCCGAAGGCTGGGGTTACATCGATGAAAGCGGATCTCCGGTTATTAATCCAGATTTTGACGCGGCCGGCATCTTCACGGAAGGCCGGGCCTGGCTTCAGGATGGCGACTATACCGGCTATATCGACAAAGAAGGAAATTTCCTTATTGAACCGCAGTTTGCCGAAGCACGACCCTTTTCCGAAAACCTGGCGGCAGTTCGGCTCAGTTCTAACTGGTATTTTGTAAACCGCCGAAGCGGACTGCTGCAGTTCCCGGACTCCTTTGAGGAAGCCTGGGATTTCAGCAACGGCATTGCCCGAGTGCGTGTAGGCCCTGATGATAATCCGGCCTACGGCTATATCGATAAGAACGGCGAATACATCTGGTTTCCAACCCGGTAAAACATGAAGAATATGAAACGAATACTATCCTCCCTATTTATTCTGTTGGCTGCAGTTTTATTCTCTTCCTGCGATGTCGTGGATTCCGTAACCGGAAAGGACGACAACAACGAAGTTGAACTTTACCCCGTGCTGGTGAACGGCGAATGGGGCTACATCAACAAAACCGGACAACTGGTGATAGAGCCTGATTTTCAGATTGCCAGTCCTTTCCGTGCTGGCCGGGCCCGGGTAAGAGAAAGCTGGCGCTGGACATTCATCGACAAAACCGGTGAACCCATCGTTGAAAGTTATTTTGAAGAGATACGCTCCTTCTCTGACGGCATGGCTGCCGTTCGGCTGGACGGACGCTGGGGCTATATCGGCCGCGACGGTAACCTCAGAATCAACCCACGCTTCCGCTCCGCTTTTCCATTCGCTGACGGGCGTGCCTTCGTACGCTCTCTGGATTATTCCCGCTGGTATTATGTTAACAAAGATGGGAATGCCATCGAATCGGTGGACCTACCATTCGATGTGGATTACAGTGATGAAAGTACTTTTTCAGAAGGATTGGCACTGGTTCGAAACGATAACCTCTTTGGATATTTCGATGCCAATGGCCGAAAAATCATTGACTTTCGATATCCTGAAGCCCGTCCCTTCTCAGAAAACATTGCGGCCGTGAGGGTGAGCGATAGATGGGGCTTCATCGACAAAAGAGGAAATCTAGCCATTACCCCTCAGTTTATTTCCGTTGGTGATTTCAGTGACGGACTGGCTCCAGCCCGCCGTAACTCCAACAGCTTCGGCTTCATCGACAAAAAAGGAAGCTTTGTGATCGAGGAGCAGTTTGATGAGGTTTATGGGTTCTCCGAAGACCGGGCTGCGGTTCGGCAGGGTTCCAGCTGGTTCTTTATCGACAAAAACGGCAACCGCATCTCAGAGAGTAACTTTGATGCGGTTGAATCATTCGATAAAGGCCTGGCCAGAGTAACCGACTTCACTCTGATGGAGGATGAACTCATCGAACGCTACGGTTACATCAACCGCAGTGGTGATTTCGTCTGGTTCCCGACCAACTGATTTATCAGCAGCAGGCGTTTATTTGTCGGTGAGTGCAGCTACCCCGGGCAGCTCTTTGCCTTCCAGGTATTCCAGACTTGCACCACCACCGGTTGAAACATGAGATACCTTTTCACTCAGCCCGGCTTTTTTGATAGCTGCGGCTGAATCTCCACCCCCAATAATGGTGGTTGCCCCATTTGAAGTGGCTTCGGCCAGTGCTTCAGCTACAGCAAAGGTACCTTTGGCAAAGTTTGGCATCTCAAACACACCCATCGGTCCGTTCCAGACCACGGTTTTAGCTTCCAGCACTTCTCCGGAGAAGAGTCCCATAGACTTCGGGCCGATATCAAGGGCCATCCAGTCTTCTTCAATGCCGTATTCACCCACTACCCTGCTTTCCGCATCATTATTAAACTCTCTGGCAATTACTGAATCGATTGGCAGTAGGATTCTGACATCAGCTTCATCGGCCTTTTTCAGTAATTCACCGGCAAGCTCAACTTTGTCTTCCTCGACCAGCGATTTCCCGATGGGCAGTCCCTTGGCTTTGTAAAAGGTGTAGGTCATGCCTCCGCCAATAATGATGGAATCCACTTTGTTCAACAGATTCTCTATCACACCAATTTTGTCGGAAACTTTAGCCCCGCCCAGAATAGCCACAAAAGGCCGGACCGGGTTATTGACGCTTTCACTCAGGTACTTTATTTCTTTTTCGAGGAGGAAACCGGAAACGGCAGGTTGAATATATTCGGTAACCCCGGCCACGGAAGCGTGAGCCCGGTGTGAGGATCCAAACGCGTCGTTCACAAAAATATCAGCGTGTTTGGCCAGTGCCTTGGTGAATTCCGGATCATTTGCTTTCTCACCTTCGTGGAAACGCACATTTTCGAGAAGAATCACATCGCCAAATGCCGCTTTTTCAACAAGTGCATCTACTTCCTCTCCGATGCAGTCGGATGCAAAATGAACATTGGTATCCAGGTGTTCTGAGAGGTAATCGGCAACCGGTTTCAGTGAAAAAGCGGGATCCGGTGTTCCGGCCGGCCTGCCGAGGTGACTGGTCAGGATCAGCAAACCATTCCGGCTGATAATATACTGAATAGACGGCATGGCCTGTACAATACGGTTATCGTCGGTGATTTTCCCATCCTTGAGAGGCACGTTAAAGTCGACGCGCATCATCACTTTTTTGCCGGAAGGATCAATATCCTGAAGAGTGAGTTTTGACATGATTCTCTGATTAATTGAGTACTAAATGATTAGTGGAATGTATACATTACAGATGTCTTCTGAATGGTTTGAATATATCAACTGAAGCAGAAGAATAGCAGTGAAGTTTTGATTAAATCAGATCAGATTTATACTGTTAAAACAAGCATTTCTTAAAGGAGGACAGTATGAAAAGTGTTCTACTAACTTGCCTGACCCTGATATTAAGTTCCTCCCTGGCTCTCAGCCAGACATTTAATATCACAAGCAGCACACCGGGAAATGGGGATATCTCGGTGGATGATACAACTACAGTGACCTTTACCTTTAATGAGTCGCTGGATTTTGATCTAAACGACCCGGAAGGTTCCGGTTTTTCCTTTATCTACTTTCCGGATAATCTTGAAATCGGTGACTTCTCTCTGAACACTGACAGCACAAGCATCTCAATTGAGGTGATTCATCCAGAAGAAATGGTTGTGGTCTGGAGTGTGTATGCGGCCAAAAGCAAAAGCGGTAAATCGCTTGATGAACCCTATGTGCTGAATTACTCTACCCTTTCCACTTCCGGAGCCGGTTCGGTATCCGGTGAGGTTTTCCTGAATCCGGCTAAAGGTGTGGACCAGGTAAAAGGATCCGTAGTTTATCTGTTCGAAGAAAATCCACTTGTTTTCGATGATAGCGGAGAAGGTGATGATGGTCCTGATCTTAAAGTTGCTGGTGCCGCGCTGGCAAATGCCGTAACCGGTGAATACAGCATTACAGGCGTTAGACCGGGCACCTATCTGCCACTCGCTCTGAATCTGTTAAGTGATTCTTTTGAAGAGATTCCGGATGAAATTGCCATTTATGATTCAGACGGAAACGGTGAATTGGAAACGGTCACGGTAAATGATAATGACCTCACGGGCATTGATCTTACCTACTTCGGATACAGCGTAAACACCGCGGCAGATAACCTGCAGCGCGTAACTGAGATTGCAACATCCGTTAATCCGAACCTGGATCTGTATATCATTGGCGGTTTTAACTTCATCTTTGAATTCGAGGATGAAACGGCATCCTTCAAACGCTATCGCAGTCTCACAGAATCAGATCCTATCGATGGAACAGTACCCACCTGGAGCTACCTGTTTCATGCTCCGCAGGATGATTTCACCCTGCTCATCGATTATGGTCCCTTAGGTACCCTGCAGATTGATACCCTCGATTCACAAGAAATTGAGGAGATCACTGATATTCAGGGATTTACTTTTTCTGAGATTGATCCTTTACCCGGCACCTTCATCGATTCAGATGCAGCGGCTGCCGTGGCAGAGGCAAATGGCGGTGCTGAATTCCGGGATATTGGGGAGTCTCCATTCGCTTATCTTGAAGTGGAATACGTTGCTTCCAATGCTGCATTCCTGAACCCGGGACTGGTTCCTGATGGGGATTATTTCTGGATTGTGAACTACAGACGTGACAGTTTTGATCTGGCAACCCTGCAGTATAAACAGGATGAGCTAATCGTCTATGTTGATATGGTAACCGGTAATTTTATCGGATCTGAACTGCAGCTGAGCGAGCCCTTCCTGCTGAAAGATGGTGCCGAAGATGCTATCAATTTTGCCACTGAGCGTGATCCTTCCAATCAGCTGATATTTGTGAATGGTTTTTCCATTCTGGAAACAGCGATTGATTTTGAGGATGCCACCGCTGTACAGACGGAAGAAAAGCCGGCTCTGCAGGGAGCATTTTCCGGTTATGAGTTCCGGTTTTATTCAACATCAGGCGACAGCACCTTATCGGTATACCGAGACCAGAATAATGAGGTTTATGAAAGTGAATTCGATCCATTCGATTTCATTCCTGACCCTTATACCGTTACAGACCTGGCTCCCATTGATACTTCAGTAATCATCGATTCAGATGAAGCCATGAGTATCGCACGTTCAGTGGGTGGTGATGCTTTTCTGAGCAGTCCGGTTGTGGGTCAACTACTGGAAAGTTCTGTGAGCATTCAACTGGGTAACTTCGACTGGTATCTGCAGGGACAGGCAGATATGGACAAAGTGATCTATGCTGTTTATTTCAACAGAAACTCCTTCAATCCTGCGAATGGCAACTTTATGGAAGAAGGCGGCGACATCGTTCTTGATGCCGTAACCGGTGACGTGATCGGCGGTATGCTGGTGAGCAACGATTCTGATCCGGAAATTGCTGAGGAAGTGAAATTGCATCAGAATTATCCAAACCCATTCAACCCAACAACCACCATCGGATTCGAAATCGGTAAAGCCCAGCAGGTTGAATTACTCATATTCAATATACTGGGACAAAAAGTGGCTACTCTGACTAATCAACGATATGCTGCAGGCTCCTACAATCTTCAGTGGGATGCCTCTAACCTTAGCAGTGGTATCTACATTTATCAGCTCAGAACCGAAAACAGCAGCATCAACCGAAAAATGATGCTCATCAAATAACAGAGATTTACAAGCTGAAGCCCGTTGCTCAGGCACCGGGCTTTTTTTATGCCTCTACTACCCTGCTTTTCATTGTCAGAATGGATATTTTGGCATTCCAAAAAAAGACGGGATCTCAGTTATGAAAACGATTTATTTCGATCATGCCGCTACTACGCCGCTGGACGAGCGCGTATTTGAGGTTATGATGCCCTTCCTGAGGGAGGAATACGGGAATGCCAATTCGGCTCATCATCTGGGTCAGCAAGCCAAAGTCGCTGTTGAAAAAGCCAGAGAAAAAGTAGCCCAGCTACTGAATGCAGAACCTTCTGAGATTATTTTCACAAGCGGAGGTACAGAGAGCGATAATGCCTCTATCAATGGCCTTCTTATGATCCGTAAGGGCAAATCCGAAATCATCTCATCAGAGCTTGAACACCATGCTGTTCTGCATCCCGTTGAATTCAGCAAGCTCACCGGACATAAACCGGTATATGTAAAACCGGATCATCAGGGCAAGATTAGCGCAGATGCCATTGAGGAGTTGATCAATGAGGATACAGCTATGGTAACGCTGATGCATGTAAATAATGAAATCGGCATCATCAATCCGGTAAAAGAAATTGCAGAAGTATGCAGAGCCAAAGAAGTACCCTTCCATACGGATGCGGTACAGTCGGTAGGTAAAATACCCGTGGATGTGAAAGATCTCGGTGTAGATTTGCTCTCTGCCAGCGGGCATAAGATTTATGGGCCAAAAGGTATCGGCCTGCTTTATGTTCGCAGTGGTGCTGTCTGGATGCCCTGGATGCAGGGTGGATCACAGGAACGACGTCGCCGCGGCGGCACGCTCAACGTTCCGGGAATCGTTGGTTTTGCCAAGGCACTGGAGTTGAGTATCAGCGAAATGGATGAGAACACCGAAAAGTACCGTAAACTCAGAACACACCTGTTCAACCGGCTTCAGGATGTATTTGGCGATAAAGCCGTGCTGAATGGCTGCATGAAGGACGGAGTTGCCCATATTAACAATATCTCCTTTGTGGATGCTGAAGGCAGGGGCGTGGATGGCGAAATGCTGATACTGAATCTGGACATCGATGGTATTTGTGTTTCCAATGGCTCAGCCTGTACCTCCGGCGCAATGGAGCCCTCTCATGTACTCACTGGAATCGGGGTGGAAGATAATCGTGCCAACTCTAGTATCCGGGTTAGTTTCGGGCGGAAAAACACCCCCGAGGATGTGGATTATCTGGTAGACAAACTGGAAGTGATCCTGAACCGAATGTTCGCTGTGGCCTGATGAAAAAAGTCTGCGTCTACTGCGGCTCAAAAACCGGTCAAAAACCTGAATATTCTGATATAGCCCAGGAACTGGGCGAAGCCTTTGTCCGGCATAATATCGAAATGATATACGGTGGCGGAAAAGTGGGCATCATGGGAATCATCGCTGATGCCGTACTTGAGGCCAATGGCCGCGTGCAGGGAGTCATTCCCATTTCATTAATGCGAAAAGAAGTGGGACACAACGGGGTCAATGAATTGCATGTAACCGAAGATATGCACAGCCGAAAAGCGCTCATGGAGCAGCTTTCAGACGCTTTTGTGGTTCTTCCCGGTGGATTCGGGACCCTGGATGAAATGTTTGAAATCGTAACCTGGCGTCAGCTGGGCTACCACAAAAAGCCGGTATTGATCCTGAATACGGCAGGTTACTTTGACGATCTCCTACGTTTTATTGAGAAAGCAACCTCCGAAGGCTTTATTCACTCAGACGGGGATGAAATCATTCATGTGGCCGGGAGCGTTAACGAAATCATAGATATCTTAAATCAAATATAAACTGGAAACCATGATCAGGCATTTTACATTATCTACTATCACTGCAGCGTTATTAATGACGGCTTGCGCATCCGAATCCGAGGATATGACTTCTGAAAACTACCGAAACCCTTTGCCTGAATGCCCCGAAAGCCCTAATTGCATTCGCTATACCTTTGCCGTAGAGGAAAGTATAAGTGAAGCCAGAAATGTGCTGCAAACCTCACTCGAACGCATGAATGCCCATGAAATCGAAAGTTCAGACCGGACAATTGATGCCGTTTTTCGCATTCCTGTATTTGGCTGGATGGATGACGTAAACATACAGCTGGAGACAGCCGGATCAGGCGAAACCCTTATTCATATGCGAAGTGCCAGCCGGGTTGGTTATTCTGATTTGGGGGTTAACCGAATGCGGATCAAGAAAATCAGAAGTGAGTATGCCCGGATAAGGAAAAGCACTCCGGGCTACTGAAACACCTTAGTCTTTATCTCCGGCAAAGATCTCATCAATCAGGTGACCGTATTTGTCGCCAATCACTCTTCTCTTCACTTTCAATGTAGGCGTCAGCTCACCGGTTTCCACGGAGAACTCAGTTGCCAGCAATCGGGAATCACGGATTTTCTCGTGTGATGCCAGCTTTTTGGAAAAGGAACGGACTTCATCCTGGAATATCTTTTTGATCTCCTCTTTTTTGATGAGATCCTCCACAGAATCAAATTCAATACCCTCAGACTTAGCATGATTTTCAAGCACTTCGAAGTCAGGCACAATAAGGGCTGCCATGAAACTTTTAGCTTCACCTACAATCACGATCTGGTCAATCCACTTGCTGGTCTTGAACATATCCTCAATCGGACCAGGATAAATATTCTTACCACCCGCATTCACAATCATGTGTTTGATACGATCCGTAATTTTGAGCATGCCATTCTCAAAACGGCCTACATCACCGGTATGTAACCACCCGTCATTGTCAATAACCTCGCTGGTGGCCTCCTCATTTTTCCAGTATCCCTTCATGACGTTTGGTCCCTTGCAAAGTATCTCACCTGCTTCTGAACTCAGATTGGTCGGATAATCTTCGCCGCTGAGCTCAGCTATAATTTTATTGTCATTAAGGGATTGAATCCCAACTGTCACACCCTGAATAACAGAGCCCACTGTTCCGATTACGGTTGATTCGGGTTTATTGGCACACATCACCGGAGAAGTCTCCGTAAGGCCATAACCCTGAACAATAACCAGTCCGGAAGCTTTGAAAAATTCGTCAATATCCGGTGGTAAGGCGGCTCCGCCTGAAACGGCAAATTTAATTCGACCTCCGGTTCTCTCCTTCAGTTTTCCAAAAACCAGTCGATCTGCAATTTGCTTCTGAAGTGCTACAAAACCCCGTTTACCTTCGGCATATTTTTTTCCTACCCCAACCGCCCAGTTGAAAATAGCCTGTTTGGTGGCTGAACCTTCCTCCACGCTTTTGGCAATCAGGTTGTACATCTTCTCAAAAAGACGAGGTACTGAAATCAAAATAGTGGGATGGGCTTCGGTAAGGTTTTTCGAAACGGTATCCACTGATTCTGCGAAATAAATTTCTGCCCCGCCGGCGATCATGGCATAATAGCCGCCCGTTCGCTCAAAGGAGTGGCTCAAAGGCAAAAAGGACAGTGAGCGGTCACTTTCACCTATATTCAGATGATTATGGGCCGCCTTCACATTACTGCATATGTTGCGATGAGTAAGCATAGCGCCTTTGGGCTTTCCGGTAGTTCCGGAAGTGTAAATCAGGGTAGAAACCATATCATGAGTCACCGCCTTGGAGCGTTTTTTCAGTTCATCCGCTTTATCCGCGGATAACTTGCTTCCTTTGATGTGTACATCTTTATACAGGTGTACAAAGTCGGGATCCATCAGTTTCTTTACTTTAGGCATATCGAATGCAATGACCTCTTTCAAAGCGGGGCAGTTTTCAAATATTTCAACGGCCTTCCTAAGCTGTATTCCCGTTGAAACAAAGAAAATCATACTTTCTGAATCATTGATGATATACTCGCATTGATCAGGGGGTAAGGAAGTGTACAAAGATACGTTTATAGCCCCTATTGACTGAATGGCCATATCCACAATAATCCATTCGTACCGATTTTCGCTGAGTATGGCGATCCGGTCACCTTCTTCCACACCCCGGTAAAGCAGGTAGGAGGCAATGGCTTCCACATCATCTTTAACCTGATCCCAGTCAATTTCAACATAGGGTTCGGATGTGGAAGGCTTGTAGGCGAATGCTGTTTTACTTTTGCCTGAATACTTTTTGGTCAGATTGTGGTACAACTCGGCAATGGTCTCAAAAGCTACAAGGGTTGGCATGGTGACGCTGATTTTTTCAATGTTTAGAGCACAGAATATAATATTCTTGATGCGAAAAGCATTCGTTTTTTAAAAGCCTGTATCCCTTATATTCCTTCAAAACACCCCTATGGCAACACCCGCTCAAGAAGAAACCATCCAGCTCGTTAAGGAAATTTTCAGGTCTTACCTGAAAGAGCAAAACCAGCGCCAGACCCAGGAGCGTTTTATGGTATTGGAAGAAATCTATCGCTCAGATGGCCATTTCGATGCCGACAAGCTCTACGATAAGATGAATCATTCGAATACCAGGGTTTCAAGAGCCACGGTATATAACAGTCTGGATCTGCTTGTGGAATGCGGTTTAGTTCAGCGGCATCAGTTCGGCAAAAACCAGTATCATTACGAGCGTGCCTACGCCTACCAGCAGCACGATCACATTATCTGCAAAAAGTGTGGAGTTGTTCTGGAATTTTGTGATCCCCGCATTCAGGAAATCAAGGACATGATGGGCAAGATTCACAACTTTCACATCGAAGACCACTCCTTGCATCTGTTTGGATACTGTGAAGATACTGAGGCCTGCGAAAAGCGTCAGAAAGCGCTGAAGAAAAAAGCCGACTAATTCGCTGAAATGTAGGTTTCAGCAATAAATCGCCGCGCTGCCCAGCGACTCCCCCACCAGCCCATCAGTATGGCCAGCAGCAGCATAGCTCCCACCAGATAATACCAGCGGCCGAAGGGCCATTCCAGCACGCCCAGTTGGGGCACATAAATCGGGATAAAAAATTCGAAGAATGCAAAGACACAAAGGATGGCCAGTGAGCCAGAGATGAGTCCCTGAGTAATGCCTTCCACGATAAAGGGCGATCGGATAAATCCATTGGTTGCCCCTACCAGTTTCATGGCACGGATAAGATCCCGCTTGGCATAGATGGTGAGGCGGATGGTATTGTAGACGAGTGCCAGAGCTGCAAAGAGGATAAGTACCCCAACGGCTACACCCACAACGGTGATGGTGCTCAGATTGGATTCCAGTACACGCAGCAAAGCGGCGTTGTATTTCACTTCATCCACACCACCCATATTCTGAAGACGGGAAACCAGAATATCAATTTTATCCACGCCTTGTCCGGTATCCACTTTCAGTTTAAAAGACGCAGGCAAAAAGTTGAGAGCCACCAGTTCGTCCACTCCTTCCCCAAAATCCCGTTTCATGATGCTGGAAGCGGAATCTTTGGAGATGTAAATCACATCGGTAATCAGAGGATCCTGCCCGAGATCGTTACGGATTCGCTCTGTTGTTGCCTCATCTATATCGAACAGGAATACTTCAACTTCGATCTGATTTCGATAGGAAACCGCCTCGGTATAGGCATTGTAAAACACTCTGCCAAGTACACCAATCAGCAGAATGGCAATAAACAATGAAAAAATGGATGTGGTGGAAGCCAGTTTGGCGCGATTGAATCCCGCTAATCCTTCTTTAATAACGTATCTGATATTCATATTCAGTTCTTGAACAATACTCTGATTCCAAGTATAAACCGTCTCGGGGGCATCGGATAGCCGACAGATTCAAAGTAACCCGCCTGCCCAATTCCATCAAGTACATTTTCGAATCTCATCACAAAAAACATGGAACGCAATCTGGCCGAAATATTGGCATCCAAGCGGAACCATGCCGGGTTCTCCGCGTTGTTGTTGATCAGATTCCAGACTCCGGTTTCTGTGGTAAACGCGTAGGTTTGCACAATGGCGGGTGAAATCAGCCCTTCTAGTCCGGCCTTGAGGAAAGCGGCTTTATTATAAATGGGCGTTTTGAAATAAAAACCTCCTCTGGCCAGTAAAACAGGATCCAGGGTATTCAATCGCTGTTCATATGTACTGTTCCCCCCGCTGCTGAATTGTTTGATTGTGGCATTCCCAAACCACTCCCACCGATAGGAATCCAACCGGAAAAAAGCCGTGGCTGATAATACATCATAACTGCCGATATTGGTAAAGCTGCTGTCCGGGGTGGGAAGCACACCATCCCTGATATTCCGATAAGCTCCTTCTACTCCAATTTCTGTGGTTTTGAAAAGTGTGAATACCGCTTCCCCATGTGCATGCAGAACCTGCTCATTGTTGAGCATCTCATCCCCGGAAAAGCCATCTGCATTCCAGTACAAGCTTTGTATGCTTGGCAGTCTCTCTCCGTATGCAGCACCCGCCTTTAGTTGAAGATTATCTACTGGCTGCAATCGGATACTTGCTGAATTCATGATTGCGCTTCGATCCTCTCTCTGAATATATCCTGAGCCAGCGTTCAGGCTAACATTCCGAATGGGACTGAACTGCAGATCAGCCTGCCCGCTGAACTGAGACCATGAATTCACCGTCAAAGCCGCATTTTCATCTGTCTGATAAATATCAGCGTTTGCGGAAACATCCAGCCTCAGTGCTTCACCCGCTTTCAGACGCTTCCAGATATTCCCCCCAAGTGCAGTTACTTCATAACCACTTTCGGAGTTTACCAGGCTGATACGCCTTAAATCCAGTTTTCTATGCAGTGAAAGGCGAAAATCCTCTTTCTCAAGGCTTTCTTTTTTTCGATGAAGCCCCGCTCGTATGATCGATTGTTTTACCTCAGAATTGGCTCCGTTTTGTACAGCCGTAGTACTGAAGCGACTAAAGGCAAAAGTTGAAGGATCTGGTATGTTGTATCCGAATGATTCCTCCCGCTCAAACTGATTATTCAGCCAGGAAGCCCTTACCAGCCACTTCTTATTAAACTGATGGGTACCCTTCAGGAAGATTTGTGTTCCCTGCACATCACTGCGTACGAATGCATCCCCATCGCGCCGGTCCCAGAAACTGATTTCGATGTTGCTGCGGGGCGACAGATTCCTGGAAAACAAAAATTCCAGATTTCGATACTTAAACTTGCTCTCATCAAAATTAAGTTGTGTGATGGGCTCTCGTGAATAATAGTTCGTGAGCCGGTAATTCAGCTCATATTCAGCGGTTTTTCGTTCATCCAAACTCAGTAATTTGTGATGCGGTACGTAATTCGTGTTGAATAAACCGGAAACAGGGTCATTCAGCTGCAAACCCTGCCAGTAGTGGGTCTGAAATCGGGGCTCATAAGCCTGAACCAGAAAGGCATCCAGTCTTCCCAGGGTACCCTGCCGGTATGAAACTACACCCGGCCGGTAAGCCTGCCAGTCCGACCATCCCGGCCAGATCTGCCACCGCAGCAGACTGTCGTTCGTCACTTCACTTCCGCTCAGTGGCTCAGCATAAATCCATGGTCCGTCAGGGAGGTTTTCGGCCTTCAGAGTATCTGTGGCCAGTGAGTCCTGAGCTTGCACATTTGATGCACCCAGCACAAGAATTACAAACAGATATGTAAATTTTCGGGCATTCAATCCGCAAAGTGTTTGGGAAGATCATATGGCATGGTCTCCATTCCGAGAATACTGCGGCGCAGGCTTTCCATGCTCACTATAGCTGATCGCTGTTTATTTAAGATACGGTCTTTGGTAAACAGTGCTTTTATGGCGAAATGCCACTCGGCCGACCAGAAACCCAGCCACACCGTACCCACGGGTTTTTCTTTGCTGCCCCCTGTGGGTCCGGCAATGCCGGTCGTTGAAATACCCAGATCCGAACCGAACTTTTGTGCGACCCCTTTTGCCATCTGCAGGGCTACTTCTTTGCTAACAGCTCCGACCCTTTCAAGATCAGATTTCAAAACTCCCAGTTCCCTTATTTTAGCCTCATTGGAATAGGAAACTATACCCCCGAGCATGTAATCGGAACTCCCGGGCACATCGGTGATCATACTGCTGATTAGCCCGCCGGTGCAGCTCTCAGCGGTAGCTATGCTCAGCTTTTGCTCTTTGAGAATATTACCTAGGGCTTCTTCGAGGCTTGAATCCCTTCCTTCCCCAAAGATAAAATCACCGGCTTTTTCATAAATACGATCCGAGAGCACATTCAATGCTCTTTCAGCCTCTTCTCTGCTTTCCGCCCTGCTGTCGATGCGCAGGGTTACCAGGCCGGGTCGCGGCAGGAATGCCAGTTTAACCCCGTTTTTAACACAATCGGATAAATCGCCTAACACCTGGTCAGCCAGAGTACTTTCTCCTATACCGGCCGTTTTGATGTAACGGGAGATCACATAATCCACATCCCCAAAGAAAGACCGGATTTTATCGCTTACGCCTTTACGCATCAGGTACTTCATCTCATAGGGCACACCGGGCAGCATAGCCAGGCAGGAATCGTCCGTTTCAAACCACATTCCGGGAGCCGTTCCTGAAGCATTGAAAAGCACCGTACAATTTTCAGGTACCATGGCCTGATCGTAGTTGGAATCAGAAAAGGGAATATTCCGCTCGGTAAAAATTTTACGAATGTAGGATAAAGTGGGCTCATGCAGCACCATTCTTGATTGGAACAGTTCAGCAACTGCTTTCTTGGAGATGTCATCGTTGGTGGGACCCAGCCCACCGGTACAGATTACCAGGTCGCTGCTTTTCAGGCATGTGCTGATTACATCCCTGATTTCCTGCGGTTCATCTGAAATGGTATAGATGCGCTTTACTTCGAAGCCCAGTTCCGACAGGTATTCACCGATCCAGGCTGCATTGGTATTGATGGTATCACCGATTAGCAGCTCATTGCCGATGGAGATTATGTTCGCCGTCATGTGGCAAAATTCACCATTCCACCTTCAAAATTCCACTTTTATATTCACTATCTTGCCCTGATGCAAAAAAACATACCGAACATACTTTCTGCCCTGCGCATCGTTCTGACGCCTGTTTTTCTGATCATGTACCTTCAAGATGATATCGTCTGGAGGGCGCTCAGTATTGCTGTTTTTGCCATAGCAGCCTTTACTGACTTTATGGACGGATACCTGGCCCGGCACTTCGGTGTAGAAAGCAAAATCGGAGTTTTTCTGGATCCGCTTGCGGATAAGATCCTCACCTTCGCAGGATTCATTTGTCTTGCAATACTGAACCCAACGCTATTCCCCTGGTGGGCCATTATTGTAATTATGGTTCGGGATATCCTGATCACAGCATTGAGAGTTTATGCTGACCGCAGAAAGCTGAATATGAAGACCCGTTTCACTGCAAAAGTAAAGACCTTCGCCCAGATGATATTTCTGTATTCCTTCCTGTTACTGGGGGTTTTTCTTCAGGCTGATGTCGGTATTTCATCCTTTGTGAATGATCTCTTCAGCACCCGGATTCCCTACTTCTTATTGCTTGCCGTAGCCGGAATCACAGTTTATTCAGGTATTGAGTATCTGATCATGAATCCGGCATTAATGCGCTCACGCCATGCTGAACCGGCTTAAAAAGATACTGGGAAGCGGACTGGGAAGCGGATACCTTCCATTTGCTCCCGGCACCTGGGGATCCCTACCACCGGTTTTCATTTCCTGGCTGTTATCATCTTATTTCGGATGGATGAGCCTCATCCCACTGGTACTGTTATTCAGCCTATTAAGTCTTTGGGTGAGTCCTTATCTGGAGGAGGAATGGGGTAAAGATCCCGGAAAGCTGGTTATAGACGAGTGGGCAGGGCAAAGTCTGGTTTTTATGGCACTTCCGATGACAGGGCATTTAGATTCCGATTACCTCATTCTCATATCAGGCTTTCTACTATTTCGTTTTTTTGACATCCTTAAACCATTGGGGATTAATCACTTACAGAATTTAAAATCTGGTTGGGGTATCTTGCTGGATGACTTGCTGGCTGGGCTTTATGCACTTATCTCACTAAATATTCTTATATTTTATACGTTCTGAAGCAAAACAGAACATTATTGCCATCTACAGATACCTGCCTGATTATGATTATCGATAAAACTTATGCAAGGGAACTTGCGCACAACCTGCTCAAAATAAATGCGGTTCTGCTGCGCCCTAACAATCCTTTTACCTGGTCTTCCGGATGGAATTCACCCATTTATTGTGATAACCGCCTTACCCTGCGTTATCCTGAAATCCGAAGAGGAATAGCGGATCAGTTTACCAAACTCATTGAAGAGCGTTATCCGGATATTACGGTTGTGACCGGAACGGCAACCGCGGGAATACCTCATGCTACCATCATTGCTGAAAAAATGAACCTACCGATGGCTTATGTCCGATCAAAAGCAAAAAGTTACGGTATGGGCAATCAAATCGAGGGTGGCGTGGCCAAGGGAGAAAAAACCGTTGTCATTGAAGATCTCATCTCAACCGGCGGCTCGGCCATTTCAGTAATCGATGCCCTTCAGTTCGTTGGGGCTGATGTACAGGCACTATTCAGTATTTTCACTTATGGATTCCAGAAATCCATCGACCGCTTCGCCGATATGAAAATGCCGGTATATACTCTCACTGACTATGCTACTCTGGTTGAGGTTGCCCTGGAAGAGAACTTTATTAAAGAGGAAGACCTTGAACTGCTGTCAAGCTGGCGAAATAACCCCGAAACCTGGGCAGTAAAAGGTAATTTGGTTTAGAAACCACCCCTTTTTCTCTTTATATTTACGGTCTTTCTCGAAAATTAAACCCGAGCATTCTTGCAAAAGAAATTCTTCATAGAGACCTACGGCTGCCAAATGAACTTTGCGGATTCGGAGATAGTAAACTCCATCCTGCTGGAAAAGGGTATGCAACCTGCCGATTCAGTGGAATCAGCGGATGTAATACTGGTAAATACCTGCTCTATCCGCGAAAATGCGGAAACCAAAGTCTGGAATCGTCTTAAGGAATTTCGCCAGCTTAAAAAACAGAACGATAATCTAACGGTAGGCGTGCTGGGTTGTATGGCAGAACGCATTCGTGATCAGATCATCGAAGAAGAGCAGCTGGTAGACCTGGTGGTTGGCCCGGATGCTTACCGTGATATCCCCCGTTTACTTGAACAGGTTGATGACGGCCGCAAAGCGGTTAATGTGTTACTCTCTCTAGAAGAGACCTATGCAGATATTGCACCGGTGCGCACGGTTGGCAACGGAGTAACCGCTTTTGTTTCCATTATGCGTGGATGCGATAATATGTGTTCTTTTTGCGTGGTACCCTTCACCCGTGGACGGGAAAGAAGTCGGCCGATGGGCAGCATCCTCAATGAAATCAAACAGCTTTATGAAGATGGTTACCGTGAAGTGACCCTGCTTGGACAGAATGTGAACTCCTACAAGGATGGAGATCATACCTTCACAACTCTGATGGATGAGGCCTCTAAAGCCAATCCGGAAATGCGATTCCGTTTTTCATCCCCTCATCCCAAGGATTTTCCGGATGATCTGCTATATCTGATCGCTGAAAGACCCAACTTGTGCAATTACATACATATTCCGGCACAATCGGGGAATAACGATGTGCTGGAACGCATGCGCCGCCCGTATACACGTGAACAGTATCTGGAACTGGTTGGCAAAATGAAGTCCATTATCCCCGGACTTACCCTCTCAACGGATATGATCACAGGTTTTTGTGGGGAAACTGAAGATGAGCATCAGGATACGCTGACCTTAATGGCAGAAGTTAGATATGCCCTGGCTTATATGTTTGCCTACAGTGAGCGTGAGAGAACTCTGGCTTATCGCAAATTTGAAGATGATGTACCTGAGGATGTTAAAAAACGCAGACTCACAGAAATCATCAATCAGCAAATGAATATTCAGGAAGAACTCAATAAGGAAGAGATTGGCAAACAGCATTTGATCCTGATTGAAAAAACCAGCAAACGATCTGAGGATCAGCTTTCGGGCCGTACGGATACCAACAAAATGGTGATTATAGACAAGGATCAGTACCAGCCCGGAGATTATGTTGCTGTTGAAATTACTGACAGCACATCGGCAACTTTACAAGGAAAAGCCATTCGCAAGAGCAGTATCGCTGAGTTTTACGGGGAAAAAGTGGCCGTGTGATTTGAACAAGCCGCCTAAATACGCTTCCCTTCTGCTTGTTCTGCTGTTTCTGACATCGCTGTTTGCGACTCCAAAAATCCTCGCCCAGACTAATCTGGGAATCAGGCTTGATCTTAGGGATAATGATTCCTTCCGCCTAACCGATTTCAAGTCGCTGTCCTCTGATCTTGGCATTGATTACCTCGAAATAATGGGTGAAGCACCCCAAGCCCTGCTAAGCTGGGCTATGGAGCAGGAAATTAAGGTGTACATGCATTCCGGACTGCAATTCATGACGGCACATCGGCTCGCTGATCCTGATAACTTCAGTCAAGTTGAGGCGATAGTACAGGCCAATACCAACAAACCAGGCGTAACCGGTTTCACTATCCTCAGGAGGTCAGCAACATTCAAGGAGAACGTGGAAGGCATTATTAGCTTATACGCGGATTCTCTGAGAAGAATCTCTGATAAACAACTCCTGATCCACTCCTACTATACAGAATCCGCCCATCCACCCTATGATTATCTTGATAGGGTCATTTTTGAATTCAGGAAATCTGCCGATATACAGTCTGATTCAAGCTTAGTCTATTTTGATGATTATGACTACCAGCCTTCCGATATAGTCATACTAAATACAGCCCTTGAAAAAACACCGAAATTGCTGATTCTACATTATGAATGGCTGACGGAGGCTGTAAAGGATCATTCGGATTTGAAAACTGCTTTCGCCTCACTCAAAGACAGCTCAAACAGCCTTCCGGAGCCAAAACAGGAAAAAAAGGGTCCGAAAGCTAACTGGAACCTGCTTTTACTGGTTCTGCTTTGGACCACCATAGTCACTCATTATGCCTATCACCCTGAATACCGCAATAATCTGTTTAGATATTTCTTTTCCCATACCTACTTCACGAAAGAAATTATGGAGTACAGGATCAGGAATGCCTCCAACGGCTTCATTATTCTGTTACAGCACTCCCTTTTTGGCGGTTTATTTTTTTACTACTTACTGAGGCTTGCTTTTTCCGACTCCGGAATCAAGGCCTTTTTTGATAATCTCCCGCTTGTGGCCATAATGGGCGATACTTTCCTTTCCGTGTTTATCCTGGGCATACTGCTTTTGATCATCTTTCAGATTACGGCCATCATCTGGATCTCTATATTCAATCGCGAAATCAGGCACCTCAGCCAGATTCTGACCTTATACGCCTGGCCATTACAACTGAATTTTCTCGTCCTGACCATCATGAGTACGCTGTTTCATGCTTCAGGCCAGACCAAAAGCTTTTATGTGCTGGCTGCAATCTTTGTTTTCATCTGGTTCAACGCATTTAATCTTGCTGCGGTTGATACCGCACGATACAAACAAAAAGGGCGTATTCTGTATGCCTTCAGTACAATCGTGCTGCATTTTAGTATAACAGCAGCAGCCGTATTATTCATGCTGTACAATACACCCTTTTACCAGGTTCTTCAGCTTTCCGCCAACCTGCCCTAAGCTGCCTAAGCTGCCATTGGCGGATGATCCTCGAGCACCTGTGATTTCACATCTGTGGGACTGACACCCAGATGATTTTTGACAAATTTGTACAAAGCCTGCTCGTCTTCAAGACCTACATTCAGTGCTATGCAGTAATACTTGTCTTCCGGCATTTCATAAAAGCTGTCCATGATCGCTTTGAGCCGAATCTGATCCATGTATCGTTTTGGCCTTACCCCGAATTCATTCCTGAAAAGCCTTGAAAAGGTCTTGGGACTTTGATAGCCCATCAGATACGCCCACTCTCTGACACTGCGAATATTTTTGATGTTTTGCTCTAGTACAAATACAGATCTCCTGATGTTATTCTTCATGGTTCTCTCTTGTTTGGTTCCTATTAACTCAGTATTGGTTGGAGAGGAGATCGTGACTAACAGAAAAATAATGAAGCCGCGTAAAAGCGCAAGACTATATGCTATCTCTTTTTTCACGGCTTAAATCGTACGGTGATCAAAGCTCAGATCATTAAAAGATCTGTTTTCTCAAACGGGCGACTGGGTAATTCAGCTGTTCACGATACTTACTGACGGTTCGCCTTGCTACTTTATACCCTCGCTCCCTGAGCTTCTCGGCCAGTTCCTGATCGGAATAGGGCTTCTGCTTATTCTCTTTTTTTATAATCTCCTCCAGAGCATTTTTAACCTCCCGGTTCGAAACCTCTTCCCCACTTTCGGTCTCCAGTCCTTCATTAAAGAAATACTTAAGCTCATAGATTCCGAAATTAGTCTGAACATATTTTCCATTCACCACTCTGGAAACCGTAGAAATATCCATTCCAATTCGTTCAGACACATCTTTCAGAATCATGGGTTTCAGGCCGTCACCAAATTTGAAGAAATCTTCCTGCAGAGCCACAATCGTTTTCATGGTCGCCATGAGTGTATTTTGACGTTGCCGGATTGATTCCAGAAACCACTGCGCAGCATCCATTTTATTTTTTATGAAGGTTTGAGTTTCCTTCCGGGCAGGGTTCTTTTCCTTCTTAGCTTTGATCTCCTCCCACATGCTTTCATACTGGGGCGAAATACGGAGACTCGGCGAATTTCGGTGATTAAGCCGAATGTTGAAAAAGCCTTTTTCATCGTCTTCCAGGTCCGATTGCTCCCAGTTAACCTCAAAATCCGGTTCTATATACTGATTACTTTCCTCCGAAACTGTGGTAACTGCGCCCGGACGAGGATCCATATGGGTAACAGCATCAAATGCCTGTTTCAGATGCTTCTCGCTTACGTTCAAGCGATTCATAAGCCGCTCAAAATGCTTCTTTTCAAAGGCATCCCACTCATTCCGGATCATATTAATGGCCACATTTCTTCCGGGCAGTTCTTTAGATGCATGTTCCAGCTGAACCAAGAGACAGTCACGCAAATCGGTGGAGGCTATTCCTATTGGATCAAGCAGCTGAATTTTTTTTCGGATACGATCCACATCGTCAGCAGTGATCAGTACCCCGTGGTTAAAAGCAATATTATCCACAACCGCTTCAAAATCGCGGCGGAAATAGCCATCCTCATCCACCGAACCCAATATCTGGTCTGCGATCAGGCTTTCTTCCTCGCTCAGATCCAGCAAGGCTACCTGCTCTTCCAGTTTTTCCAGGAGGCTTTCTTCATAGGGATTGGGCAATTCCCGCCATTCTTCAGCATCAGGATGAGAAGGGGTGGAACTGTAGAGCTCTCCGTCAAATTCGGTGTTTTCATCGAAGTCATCCCAGTCCACGTCATGCTCATCGACCGCGTCAACTCCCAGATCCTCATCCTCTTCTGTATCCTTTTCCTTATCCCTTTCAGCTTCAGTATCATTTTCATCCATCCGCTCCTGAACCAGTTCGGTTTCCTGTATTTCCTCCAGCACCGGATTCAGTTCAAGTTCTTCCTTGATGCGCTGTTCCAGAGCTAAAGTGGGCAACTGAAGCAGTTTTATATACTGCAACTGCTGGGGCGACAGTTTTTGCTGCAGTGACTGCTTCTGGGTGAGTTGTTGCTTATTCCGGATCATAGGATTCCGAAGATGCTCTTATATCTTTACAGGTTTGATCAAATTCCTCATACCAGGCTTCTCCGAATCTGCGGACAAGCGGTTCTTTAAGAAATTCTGATAAATATATTCCCAATTTCTCCCCTTTATCACAAGCAGGAGAGCACATATTGGCCACGTATTCGAAATTAGCATAGGTAAATCCTGCAATTTTCTTCAATCGCAGGGGAAAAAGATGGCAACTGATGGGTTTTTCCCAGTCGAAACGGCCTTCATAGTAGGCTCTCTGGATGGCGCATTTGGCTACTTCGCCCTCATATACCACAAAAACACATTCTTTACCTTTCACACAGTTTAATTCCAGCCCGTCTTTATTTGATCCTTTGATGAGGCCCTCTTTTTCTACCAGTTCCCGTGCTTCAGGGCGCAGTTCCTCCTTTAATTTTCTGTAGGCTTTATTCAGGACAGGCATCTCAGATGAAGAAACCGGGGCTCCCGCATCTCCCACCACACAACATGCCCCTTTACAGCGGGCAAGATCACAGGAAAACTTAGCTGTAGCAATGTCTTCGGATAAAATAACATCTCCTACTCGGAACATGCGGCAAATATAAACATTCAATAAGCAGAACTGAATTGGAGTGGTCTAACATTCAGCTGAGTTCAAATATTTTCCCAGCTTTTTGTCTTACTAGACCCTGCATTTCAAGTCCAAGTAGCTGAACCAGTACCTTATTGGTATCCTTTTGAATTTTATCCGCAAGATCGTCGAGTTGTAAACTGTTTTCTTCCAGTTGTTCACAAATTTTTTTGGAGAAATCGTCTAATTCTGCTTCCCGCCAGTTGGTTTTCTGTTCAATAACCCGGCTTTCTTTTAAATTTTCATGCAAAAAGCCGGGAAGTTCTTCGAAGATATCATTGGGTGACTGCACCAGTTTGGCCTGACCGGTTTTGATCAGATAATTGCAGCCATTTCCTTTAACGTTATCATATCGATGGGGGATGGCAAATACTTCCTTTGACTGATCCAGAGCAAGTTCGGCCGTGATCAGACTTCCTCCCTGAACGCCTGATTCAATCACCAGCACACCTTGACTCAAGCCGCTCACGATCCGGTTTCGAACTGGGAAATTTCCGGCATCCGGTTTGGTACCCGGTGGAAATTCCGTGATTACGGCTCCACCGGTACTCGTAATGCGATCGGCAAGTACTGCGTTTTCACGGGGGTACATCACATTGATACCGGATCCAAGCACCGCCACCGTGAGTCCGGCATTGCTTACAGCTTCCCGGTGCACAATGGTATCAATCCCGAATGCCAGTCCGCTGATTACACAATAATTTTTGCTGACTACCGCTTTAGCCATCTCCTCCGCCATTTTTCGTCCATAGGCACTGGGCAAGCGAGTTCCAACAATGGCAATTCCCGGTTCGGATAAGACTTCAGCATTCCCCTTGCACCAAAGCAGAAGCGGAGGATTGTAAATATGCCTAAGCGATCTTGGATACAAAAGGTCATGATAGCCTATCAGCTGAGACCCGCTGCTCACACTGATCTTGTACATTTTTTCCACGGTATCCCAGTCTTTAAAAGACAGAATGCCCAGACAGGTAGCCTCACCGATCCCCTCAACCTTTTTTAGTGATGCCTTTGACTGGTGAAAAATAGTGGAGGCATCCTTGAATCGCCTGAGCAAAAACAAGGCTTTACGGTTCCCGAGTCCGGGAATAAGAGTTAGGGCAATTAAAGCTTTAAGATTCTTCTCTCTCAACATGTTGGAGCATATTCCAGATTGTTTCTTTCAACTCAGTGATACCGTGTCCGGTAGCTGCTGAGATTTCAACAATCGGAATATCGTCATCCGGAAGGGGCTGATCTAATGAATAACCCTCCATTAAATCCAATTTAGTAACCGCTAATACTCTCGGTTTTTTCAAAAGATCGGGTCGGTAGGCTTTGAGTTCGGCCAGCAGTGCTTCATACTCATATTTGACGTCTGTATCTGCAGCCACCATAAAGAGTAGCACATTATTCCTTTCGATGTGGCGTAAGAACTGTATACCCAGGCCTTTTCCTTCATGAGCATCTTCAATAATTCCGGGAATATCCGCCATAACAAAAGAACGGTAGTCCGGAAAAGTAACCACTCCAAGATTGGGTTCCAGCGTGGTAAAGGGATAATCCCCGATTTTTGGCTGCGCTTCTGAAAGAGCAGACAGCAATGTACTTTTGCCCGCATTCGGAAAACCGACCAAACCTACATCAGCGATGAGTTTAAGCTCCAGTTCCACAACGCGTTCCTCACCCGGCAGTCCTTCTTGAGCATACTGAGGAGTCTGATTCGTGGCTGATTTATAATGCCAGTTACCCAGCCCGCCTTTTCCGCCTTCAGCAATAATTAGCTCCTGCCCGTCCTCGGTTATTTCACCCAGGCGTTTTTTACTTTCTGCCTCAAAAGCCACCGTACCCAGTGGTACCTTCAGATATTCAGGATCACCTGATTTTCCACTCTTTCGGCTTTTTTGACCGTCATCTCCACGTTTAGCTTTAATATACTTCCGATAGCGCAGATCAAGCAGGGTGTTCATTTGCTTATTCCCAACCAGGATAATGTCACCGCCTTTGCCTCCATCTCCACCATCCGGTCCACCCCGGGGAACATACTTCTCCCTGCGGAAATGAACCGAACCATTCCCGCCGGCACCGGCAGTCACATATATTTTGGCATAATCAGCAAATCGCATAAACAAAACTGCCCCATGCAGGGGCAGTATATCTCATTCTATTTGATCCCGATATCAAAGATTTTCGAGAATATAATCGGTTAGAAGCCTGTACAGATGGTTGCGGGTATTCCCACCGTAAATTCCGTGATTCCTGTTTGGATAGTACATGGTTTCAAATTGTACCCCTGCTGCAATCAGGGCATCTACCATTTCGACGGCATTCTGATAATGCACATTATCATCCCCGGTTCCGTGAATCAGCAGGTAATTGCCTTTGATTTCCTCTGCCCGGGTGATGGGAGACCCGCTGTCGTATCCTTCCGGATTCAGCTGGGGTGTTTGCATGTAACGTTCTGTGTAAATGGTATCGTAATACCTCCAGGATGTAACGGGTGCAACCGCAATGGCGGTACTTATGATGTCACTGCCTTCCTCCAGTGTCAGGGTAGACATAAAGCCACCATAACTCCATCCCCAGATTCCGATGCGATTCTCATCCACATATTCCAGCTGAGCGATATACCGAGCAGCTTCCGCCTGGTCCTGCGGTTCAAGAACCCCCAGCTGCTTATAAGTTACCTGCTTAAAATCACGGCCTTTGCCACCGGTTCCGCGATTATCCACACTCACAATGATATAGCCTTTGTTAGCCAGCATCTGATGCCACAAACCGCGAATACCGCCCTCCCAGCTGTTCATCACCGTTTGACTTCCCGGACCGCCATATACAAACATCAGCACAGGGTATTTCTGGGTGGAATCAAAATCCACCGGCTTAATCATATAGGCATTCAGAGAGGCACCGTTGATATCCAGCTGCATGAATTCTTTAGGCATAAATGCATATTCGTCTATAGTCTGCGCGAGTGCTGCGTTATCTTCCAGTACCCGAAGTTCTTTGCCTTTGCGATTATAGAGTTTGTAAACCGTTGGCTGACTAAAACTGGAATGCACATCAATGTAGTATTCAAAATCCTTGCTCATATTGATGGAGTGCATTCCTGCTCCTTCGCTGAGCTTACTGGTACGGCGGCCATCAATACGTGTGGTGTAGAAATGTCGCTCCATGGATGATTCCTCTGTGGTCGTGTAATAGAGCATATGTCTGCGCTCATCATGGCCAATAAAACTGCTCACCTCCCATTCTCCCTTGGTAATCTGAGTCAGCTCTTCCCCTTCCATGCTGTATAAATAAATGTGATTATAACCATCTTTCTCTGAGGTATATAAAAACTGCTCGCCATTGCTGAGGAAGAGGAGGTTATCATGCACATCGATCCAGCCATTCGGGTTTTCTTCTGTCAGGATGATGCGGGTTTCTCCGGTGCTCACATCTGCCAGCATCAGATCCTGCTTGTTCTGAAGACGGTTCATGCGCCGTATGGCCAGGGTATTTGAGTTGGTGGTCCAGTTGATGCGGGGAATGTACTGATCAGTCTCCTCTCCGATATCCATCATGGTAGTTTCACCGGTTTGAAGATCATAGACATGGATCTGTACGATGGAATTGGTCTCCCCTGCTTTTGGATACTTGTATTCTACTTTATCAGGATACAGATCACCCCAAGAGGTAAAATAAAACTCAGGTACTTCCCGCTCATCAAACCGGTAAAAGGCTATTCTGTTGCCATCGGGTGACCAGAACCAGGCTTTGGCAAAACCAAACTCCTCCTCATAAACCCAGTCGGCTGCTCCGTTAATGATGGCATTAATTTCGCCATCTTCGGTAATCTGCTTTTCTTCACCTGAAGCCAAGTCTACCCAGAACAGGTTATTGTCACGTACAAAGGCTGCTTTATCTCCTTCAGGTGAAAGTTCTGCATATTGTTGCTTACCCTCAGTGTTTGTGAGTTTGGTGAGGCTTTCAGTCAGCCGGTCATATACATAATAATTGGCCCGTGTTGATCTGCGCCAGATGCGTTCCACATCGGTCTGGATCATAATTTTATTTTCATCGGCGGAAAACTGATAACCCTGTACATAGATGCCATCCTGATGGGCTGTATTCGAAAAATTGGCCCCGTCAAATAAAACGCTTTGTTCATCTTCACGGGTGATATTATTTCGGATAATCTTCATTCCGCGGGACTCCGAGTAGTATTTCCCGTCATTCATCCAGCGAACATTGCTTATGCGTCGCTCGCTGAAGGTGTTGTCAAAAAGGTTTTCAAATTCTATGGCTTTTTTCTGGGCCACGGTTGTTGCTGCACCCAGAATCAGGATAAACAGCAGGCTGAGAGATCGTTTCATAAGTAATCAGGTCTTTTTTTTATTTCGAGACATAGATTAATAAAAAAGTGATAAAAGAAGGGCTTCAGAATTTGTGTAATACGAGTTTTAACAACTGTGCAATTTTAGCCTTCATCTTTGGACGTTGTACGATGAAATCCAGAAATCCATGCTCAAGCAGATATTCTGAAGTCTGAAATCCCTCAGGAAGATCGCGGCCGATGGTCTGCTTGATCACACGAGGTCCGGCAAATCCAATGAGAGCTCCCGGTTCTGCAATGTTGAAGTCGCCCAGCATGGCATAGCTGGCGGTTACACCACCCGTTGTGGGATTGGTAATTACAGAAATATAGGGTACACCGACTTCTTCCAGCTGAGCAAGTTTAGCTGAGGTTTTAGCCAGCTGCATCAGGCTGAGTACAGATTCCATCATGCGGGCCCCACCCGACTGAGAAATGATAATGAGTGGAAATTTATGTTCGCGAGCGTAATCAATTGCGCGGCCAAGTCGCTCTCCAACTACCGAGCCCATACTTCCACCGATGAATGCAAAATCCATACACCCGATAACCACATCCAGGCCATCCAGTTTACCCACACCAATTCGACAAGCATCGGTTAAACCGGTTTTTTCCTGGCTTTCTTTGATACGATCGGTGTATTTCTTGCGATCCTGAAACTCGAGTGGATCCGTTGGGAGAATGTCGGCTGCAATTTCCTCAAATTTTCCCTTATCAAAGAGCAGATCAAAATATTCTTTACTGCCGATACGAAAGTGATATCCACTCAGAGGATCTACCCAGCTGTTTTCTTCCAGCTCACGTTTATGAATGGTTTCTCCGGTGGTTGGGATCTTCACCCAAACGCCTTCCGGCATGTCCTTTTTTTTGTTGGTCTGAATCTTTTCGTCTTTGCGCTTAAACCAAGCCATAATATTCCTTCGCTAAATTAAGGCATCAAAATAAGGATTCTGCCTGTGAATTCACGATTGCTTTATGTTGCTGTTATTTAACTGCTGATTGCTGAGGTATCGGGGGTTAAAATCGCGTACCTCAGTTTCACGGATCCATTCCGAGTCCCTGTATTCCTCATAAATCCGGATAAGTGATGCAGCAGTAATTCGGCCTTCATCCAGAAGTATCGCTCTTCCAGTGCTTTCTGAATCAAGCCGTTGCAGTCCTGTTCCGATAACAATATCGTCAGCTGATATCCGCTCGTTTACCTTTCTGATTTCCTCAATAGCTTCTTGATCCCGGCTGAGAAGTTCACCCTTTGCCACCTCGAAATGATGGTAATACACATGCTCTCTGCGCGCATCGATCATAGCGTGAATGCTTTTGGCCTGCGGATGCTGCTGAAATGCAGCAACAGCAAAGGATGGCAGTGTATCAATGCCGTAAAGTCTGCAGTCTACATCAAACAAAAGTCCTTTTATACCGCTGGCTGCGATTCTCAGACCGGTGTAGGAACCGGGACCCGAACTCACCAGTACAGCATCCAGATCATTAACCTGAAAATCATGGTTATTCATCAATTCCTCGATGAAGGTGAACATTTTCTCGGAATGAATACCTCGTCCGCTATCCCTTTTTTCAAACACCTCTCCCTTACTGTCACGGTAACAGACGGAACAAACCCGGGTGGATGTTTCTATGGCCAGCAGCTGCTCAGCGGAGCTCATTCAGAACCAGCTTGCCCCGGTTAAATATGGCCACTGCACGTCCAGTCATTTCCTGATCCAGATAGGGTGAGTTGTGTGATTTTGACCTCACCTGCTTTTCGTGGAAGGTCCACTTTTCATCTGTATTGAAGATGGTCAGATTCGCATCTGCACCCTCTTTTATTACCGGAATGTTCAGATTCATAATTTTTCGGGGATTGTAAACCATTTTATCCAGTACCTGCTGGAGGTTTAATTTACCGGTCTGAACAAGGCACTTATTCGTTACCGCCCAGGAAGTTTCCAGACCAATAATTCCATTCGGGGCATAAATGAATTCCACTTCTTTTTCTTCGATGGAATGGGGAGCATGGTCGGTACAGATTACATCGATGGTGCCATCAACCAGGCCCTCTATCATGGCATCCACATCCTCCTGAGTGCGTAGTGGCGGATGCATCTTGCAGTTGGTGTCGAAATGCCGTTTTTCGATTTCCTCATCAGTCAGATCAAAATGATGGGTGCAAACTTCAGTGGTAACTTTTATCCCTTTTTTCTTGGCCTGACGCACCAGGTCAACGGCATTTGCGGTAGAGATATGCGCCACATGAATATGACCGCCGGTATATTCAGTGAGTAAAATGTCCCGCGCAATCATCACTTCCTCAGCAATGCCCGGGGTACCGTCCAGTCCGAGCCTTGCTGAAACCTTTCCTTCATTCATATATCCCGGCCGTGATAATGCCAGATCCTCTTCATGATTGATGATGGGCATACCCAGCATGGAAGAATATTCCAGGGCTACCCGCATCACCTGAGCATCATAAACCGGGTCACCATCGTCGGAAAAGGCAACGGCTCCACCTTTTTGCATGTCAGCCATCTCGGCGATGCTCTCACCGGCCCTGTTTTTGGTAACGCAGGCAATGGGATGCACAGCCACCGGTAAATCTTTTGCCTTGTTAATGATGAATTCAACTACATCCCGGGTATGAATCGGCGGGTTGGTATTCGGCATGCAGGCGATTTCGGTAAATCCACCGAATGCCGCGGCAGCTACGCCGGTCTCTATCGTTTCTTTATGCTCATAACCGGGCTCACGAAGATGAACATGCATATCCATCCATCCCGGGGATACATATGCCCCGTTGAAGTCGTGGCTTTCTTCATCATCAGCCGACTTCAAACCGGAACCGATTTCAGTAATTTTTCCGCTGTTTATTCGAATATCCGTTTTTGTATTTCCGTCTTCAGAATCGGTGAGGAGATGTAGGTTTTTTAAAAGGAATTTTGACATGTGATTCTGATTTTTTGCTGTATTTTGAGACTGAAATATAGGCTTATTCAACCTCAAAAAGCATTTCCTTTTCCATGCCCGAAGAGCAGAAACATTTTCTTTTCGATGTCCCTAGCGTATCCGAACTAACTGCACAAGTGAAAGACCTGCTGGAATCCAAATTCATGGATATACTGGTTGAAGGAGAGGCAAGCAATGTGAAACAAAGCCGGAACGGCCATATTTATTTTACGCTGAAGGATGAAGGTGCTTCCCTGCCCTGTGTGATGTGGCGAGGAACGGCACAGAGAGTGGGAATAAATATCGAGGATGGTCAGCAGTTTGTAGCCGGAGGCGATATTCAGGTTTACCCGCCTCACGGAAAGTATCAGCTTATTGTGAGTTTACTGCAACCAGCAGGAATCGGAAAATTACAGCAGCAGTATGAGCAGCTCAAAGCAAAACTGCTTGCCGAAGGCCTGTTCGATGCAGATCACAAAGTGGTTTTACCGAGGTTTCCAGAACGAATTGGAGTGGTTACCTCAGAAACCGGTGCTGCTTTTCAGGATATTCGATCCACCCTGGAATCACGCTGGCCGCTGGCTGAAGTGCTGCTGCATCATGCTGCGGTTCAGGGAAAAGGAGCAGCTGAGCAGATCGCAAGCGCGATAAACTATTTTTCGGCAACTAAGCATGTGGATGTACTGATCATCGGGAGGGGCGGCGGCAGTCTGGAAGATTTATGGCCCTTCAACGAAGAGATTGTTGCACGAGCCGTGTTTAATTGCAGCGTACCCGTGATCAGTGGAGTGGGACACGAAGTAGATTTTGCCATATCAGATTTTGTAGCCGACAAAAGAGCTGCCACACCAACCCAGGCCGCCGTTATGGCCACACCGGATATCAACGAAGTACGTCTTGCACTGGATGACATGGCCACCAAGCTAAACCAGAATGTGGTTGGTGTGGTTGATTACCTTAAAGAGCGGGTACAATTTCTGGCTAAATCGCATGCACTGCTGGCGGTAAATCAGAAATTTGAACAGGCCCGGATGCACAACCAGAATGTAAAACAGCAGCTGTTGACGACCTTTAAGAACTTGCTCAACGAGCTTAAAACAAAGAACTCAGAGTTAAGCCATCGCTTAGCCCTTCAAAACCCAAACGAACCGCTCGAAAAAGGCTATACCCGCATCTGGCAGGGTGGCAAGTGGATTCGGGGATCTGAAAACTTCTCCGGGCAACAAAGTTTTGAAATCGAATGGAAAGACAAGCGTGAGAAAGTGAACTGATTATTTCAGTTTCTGGGCAGGGTAGCTACCCAGAATTTTCAGGCTGTCTGCTTTTTTCTCAAGTTCCTGAATCGCCATGCTGCATTCCGGTTCTCTCAAATTACCCTCAATATCAATGTAGAATAGGTATTTAAAGGCCTCATTCGGACGGGGGCGGCTTTCCAGCTTGCTCATATTGATACCATGTTGGTGCAGTACATTCAGGCATTCAATCAGAGCCCCCTCCTTATGATCTGTAACCATCACAAGCGAAGTTTTGGCAGGAACCTGTATATCCACCTCAACAGCATTCCGGCCTACAATAACAAAACGGGTAAAGTTTTCTTCCTGATTTGCGATGTCATGTTTGATCACCTTTAGACCATAAAGATCAGCAGTATGTGCCCCGGCTATGGCGGCCTGTGAAAGGTCATTATCATTCAAAACCTTTTTTGCAGATACTGCTGTATCCACAAACGACTCCACTTTTGCGTGTGGAATAGAGGCCAGAAATTTTGTGCATTGTTCAATGGCTTTCGGATGCGATAACACACGCCGGATATGTGAAAGATCTACTTCTTCAATAGCGAGGAGGCAATGCACGATTTTTATTACCTCTTCACCAACAATAAATAGTTCTTCTTCTCCCAGTATGTCATAGGTCTGATTGATTGATCCTGCTGTAGTGTTTTCGATAGGTAAAACAGCATAGTCATATTCACCTTTCTTGACGGCATGCGCTGCTTCCCTGAAGGTATCAAAACCCGTGCACTCAACAGCTGAATACCGTTCACTGAAATGCCGGACGGCGGCAAGATGGCTGTAGGCACCTTCGGCACCCTGAAAGGATACCCTGATCCCTTTTGATGCATCTTTCCTGTTCTGCTTATCAACCAGGCTGTGAAACTGATAGCGAACCGAATTTTTAAGAATCTCTCGGAATAATTGTTCCGCATAATAATGATCCAGCCCATACTCCCTGGCCGCATCCCTCACCCTGCTCAGCACAGTATGCTCCCGATTGAGGTCAACCACCTTCCGGTTGTTCTGCTGCTTAAGTTCACTTATGATTTTTATAACCGTCTGCCGATCTGCCAGATTCTGCAATATCGCCCGGTCGATGCGGTCAAGTTGTTGCCTGATTTCTTCAATTTCTTTTTTCATAGTCCTGAATTTCCAAGTATCTGCTTTGAGATTATTCATAATCTCTTCACATAAAAAACCTTATTTTAACCGAGTTAACCCAACTCAAAATAACTACATCAAATGTACATTTTATTTCTTATCGCAAGTTTACTCACCTTCGGCACCATCAACGCCGATATTAATACACAAGACGACGTTGTTGAGATTGTAATCGAAGGAAATGATCAAATTCAATTCAACCTAAGTGAAATTAAAGTAAAGGAAGGCGATACCGTTAAGCTTACACTGAAGCATGTCGGTAAACTTCCAAAAGCTGCTATGGGGCATAACTGGGTGCTCCTAAAGCCAGGTACTGACATCGCAGCTTTTGCCGGCAAAGCGGTTCAGGCCAGAGACAACGACTACATTCCCGCAGACACCGACGAAGTAATCGTTCACACTGAAATGATCGGTGGCGGTGAAGAAACAACCATTGAATTTACTGCTCCTGCAAAGGGAACCTATGATTTCCTATGCAGTTTCCCAGCCCATTACATTAAGATGCAAGGTAAATTCATAGTTGAATAACTGATATCCTACTATTTAGTTAGTGTTGATTATTGGGCCCCTTGCTGAACACAAGGGGTTCTTTTTTTGCCTGAAAACGGGAGTATATCAGGCTACCCTGAATTTCAGCTCTTCGATTGTGGAGAGAATTTCTTCCCTATCCATATCGCGGTATTTTTCCGGCAACAATTCCGCTGAGGTACATTCAATTACCGCATTCAGCGTCTGTAATTCAATTTCTTCCGGATAAGTTGGAGGGATGAAATCATTCAGCGCGGCTTCGAGTATTTCAGGACTAACCTTTAGGCTGCCTTCTGCAGCTGCACGAAATTTAGCACGGGTCAGCGCGGCTTCCATATCGGCTCCTGAAAACGTCTTTTCCCCTTTTTCAATCATTTCTGGGACCACATTCTCCGTCATCTGAAGCCTTGTTTTCTTTTTCATGGCTTCGAAAAGCTCAATACGCTCTTCCTTTGTTTCCGGTGGAAACAGTGCAAGATGTTCTTCAGCCCTGCCCTGACGCTTAAGGTCAATGGGCATCAGATCAGGCCTTGCTGTCATCAGGAACCAGATAATTCGGCCGCGGTTGGCTGTATCACTCATAAATGTTGCGATCTGCGAAAATACCCGACTGGACACTCCGCTGTCTCCACTGGCAGCACGATCACCCAGATAGGCATCTGCCTCATCAATCATAACAGCAACAGGTGCCATAGCTTTCAGGATGGATAGGATTTTTTCCAGATTACCTTCGGTAACCCCCTGCCATTGAGACCGGAAGTTTTTCAGTTTCACCATAGGGATTCCAACTTCTGATGCAAAGCAGGTAACCAGAAAGGTTTTACCGGTTCCCACCGGGCCGCAAACCAGGTAACCCATGGGCATCACATCCTGCCGGCCTTCCTGCAGGGCTTTGATCGCCTGACGCAGATGCCTTTTCACGTGTTTGTGTCCGGCAACATTATCCAGATTGTAGGGGGTCTCCACAAATTCCAGCAACCCGTAGGCCTCAGCTTCAATCAGCTCCTTCTTGATATCCGAAAGCTTATCAAAGGTGATGATTTCCTTATTCTCACGGGCATTAGACAGGATACTGCGGATGTTCACGAAATTAAGCCCGGCTGTTTGCTGAGCCAGCACTTCCGCCTTAACCGAGGATAAATCAGCGTATGTGTCGTTCCGGCTGTCATATTCAATAAATGCCCTGCGTTCCTCTTCACCCGGAATATTGATTTTGATTTCGGTGGAATAAGGATTCTGAACCAAAGTGCTGTTCAGGTCAGACAGGTTTTCGGTTATCAAGACAGTGGTAAAATCAGCGGCCAGGAAAAGCGGATCGTGAGCCCATCTGGACAAGAAAACTGCACTGGTCCGGTCTTCATTCCCGGACGATGACGCATCACTCATCGGTACAATGGTTTCAGCATAATCGATGATCAGGGCTATGCTTTTCTTCTGTTCCAGCCTCAGCCTGAAATACTGTTCCAGTAAGGCAAATACCCGTACCGGATCTTTAGGCATTTTCTGGGCATACTCGGTACCCATCAGACTGTCACGTCCGGATATGGCCCGGTTGAAATCAGCCTGTGTCTCCTGATCCCGAAAATAAATACCGGATGAGCGATCGTAAAAGATGACAAAATCCCTTGCCCCGAAGAATTCATCTGAAAGAAAAGTTTTCAGACGCTGAAAATCATAGCCATCCTCATTTTTAAGAGCTACCATATCGTGCACGTTGCCATGCAGCAGAAACTGATTGATGGTACGGCTCAGGTATTTTCTTGCAAATTCCTGAGACCACTTCGGATAATGATCAAACATTGGATTAGTCGTTTATGATTAGACGTATGGTCTCCAGCCGGTTTGGTGAGGCTTTCGAAATGATAAACTTGTAACCCTCCAAATCAAGTTCTTCATTTACTTTTGGAATACGCCCTAAATAATTAATTATGTAGCCCGCTACGGTATCATAGTCTGAAGGTTCCAGAGGAATCCGGATCTGAGGAAATCGCTCCATCAGTTCATCAAGCTCAATGCCCGCACTCAGTACAAAGGTATTGTCATTCAATTGTTTGATGAGATGGTCGTCGGTATCATATTCATCCTGAATGTCGCCCACTACCTCCTCAACCAGATCTTCGATGGTTACCATGCCGGCAGTGCCGCCATATTCATCGATTACGATAGCCACAGAGATATTATTCTGCCTGAACTCACTCATCATATCTTTCGCTTTTTTACTGTACGGAACGAGTGTGATAGGTCTGAGTACCTCCTTGAGAGCTTTGGGATCTTTGAAGAAATCGTGTGCAAAAACGATCCCGATAATATTGTCGATGGTTCCATCGTAAACGGGCAGTTTGGAGAAGCCACTCTGAATGAATAAATCCCTGATATCTGAAATCTCGGATGTTTTATCAACGGCCACGATTTCTGTGCGGGGAATCATGGAATCCTTAACCCGCTTATTTGAGAGCTCGAGTACATTCTGCAGTATCTCTGAATCTTCCTGATCCAGATCCTGCCCACCCCCTGACTCTTTAAGCTCCTGAAAAATGATTTCCACTTCTTTTCGGCCAAAGGCAATGACGTTCTTTTCTGCATCCGGACTCACAATGCGTATAAGCAGTTTAGACGCGGCATTGGCCAGGTAAATAAGCGGACGCAAGATCCAGTAAAAAATGCGGATTGGAAGGGAAACGGGTATAATGAGAAAATCTGCCTGAATACGGAAAACAGCTTTTGGCATAATTTCACCAAAGAGCATAATTACCACTGATGCGATGATGGTCTGAATAATCAGCACTTCCGCAGCTCCGGGTATTATTCCAAACCATTGCTGATAAGCATCTGCAATGGGTTCAGCCAGAAAAATGGCCATGAGTGTAGCATAAACAACATTCACAATGTTATTTCCCACCAGGGTGGTGGTCATGAAGGTTTCCGGATTCCGCACAAAAAAGCCAACCGATTCGGATACCACCGACTTGCGCCGTGACGCAATTTCCAGCTTAAGTTTATTGGCGGAGACAAAAGCTATCTCCGAACCTGAGAAGAAACCGCTAAGAATGATGGAAAGAATGATGAGGAGCCATTCTGTCATTGTGCTGCTCCTCTTTTGCAAAGGTTAATACTCGATGGAGGTTCTTCGCTCATTCACAAAAAATTAGTTCTCATTTCCCGGAAAATTCAGCTTTTCGTTTTTCAAGAAAAGCGGAAGTTCCTTCTTTAAAGTCAGCCGTAGAGAATAAATCTCCAAATAAATTTGACTCTTTTTTGTAGCCACTTGGATGGCCGGAGGCTCGAATGGCCTGAATGGCCATTTTTACAGCCAAGGGCCCCTGTTTGAAGATTTTACCAAGCAGTGCATTGGCTTCCTCTTCCGGATTGTCGGCTACTTTGTTCAAAAGCCCCAGATTAAGGGCTTCATCAGCCTTTACAAAATTTCCGGTGAGGATAAGTTCGGTTGCTTTAGCCTTACCCACAATAGCCGTTAGCCGTTGGGTTCCTCCCCAGCCGGGAATCAGGCCAAGGCTCACTTCCGGTAGTCCCAGTACCGCATTCGGATTTCCAATTCGCATATGGCATGAAAGGGCCAGTTCAAGGCCACCACCCAGGGCATATCCGTCAATGATCCCGATTACAGGAATATTCAGATCTTCAATAGACTGAAACACAGCCTGGCCGTTGGCAGATGTACGCTCCGCAGCCTGTGAATCCAGTTCTGTAAGTTCTTTGATATCCGCGCCGGCTACAAAAGCCTTATCCCCGGCCCCTTTGATCATTAGAGCATGAATACTATCGTATTTTTTGAGGTAATCAACGACTTTCTCAAGTTCCCCAAATACCTTTTTATTCAGCGCATTGAGTTTGTCGGGGCGGTTGATGGTGAGATGGGCAAAACCCCTATCGTCTACTTCGAAAAGCAGCGTTTCCAGTGATAAACTCATCTATGATTTATTTTTAACTCGATTGTCCTGTTTAGCCGACTGGCCGGACTCTCCGCTAAGATCTTCCAGAATGGAATCGAAGTCCAGTTCTTCTTCCCAGTCGTTGGTGAATGCAGGCAAGATATCCTGATCGAGGTCTTCAATCAATTGAGAAGTTTCCTCTACTTCATTCAGCAGGTTATCCAGCTGGAAGCCGATTTCTTCCGGATTACTCATAGTCATCGACTGTTCATAGATATATTGAATGGCATCCTCGATGGTTTCAAGATGAGTTTCGCAAACCAGGTATTTTTCTTTGGCGATTTCGAATTTCTTTAGGCGTTTCTGCAGAATAGCAACCCGGCGTGATTTCGTTTTTCTGAGCTTCTCTGATTCAAGATTCTGAATCTCCTCAATCTGACTGGATAGCTCTGTTTTTAGTCCGTTTTCGACAGCGGAGTCCATGTAAAGTTCATAGCGTTTGTGAAGGTCAAGCAGAGTCAGATAATTACCCAGCAGTTCTTTAATCTTATTCCGGATACTGTCGAGTAAGCCCTGTGAACTGTAAGGGAGTTTATCAAAGTTTTCCTGAATGAGATTAGACAGGTGTTTAAGAACCAGAAACCTTTTCTGGTCAGCCTGATTCAGACTCTGAAAGAGGGTTTTCTCACTCTCCGCAGGATTTTTCTGCTGTTTTTTACGCAGCATCACCTTTTTTCTGAAACGGGGAAGTTTAGGTATGATTCCCAGATACATCAGCTCCAGGCCAAAGGCTGAGGTTAGCAGCACATTTGAAATAAGGCCAAAATCATTCAGCAGGAAAGCTGAAAGGGTGGTAATCAACAAGAATCCCAGATTAAGAGGATTCATGAAGGCTTCCCGGGTATAATTTATGTTAGCTTCCTGAGCCATCTATTCGGGGTTTTGCTCCTCGGGCTTTGGATCGTCACTTTGCTGATCTTCTTCTTTCCCGATGGTTTTATGGGCTTTAATTTCTTCTGCAGTCTTTTCAATTTCAGAATACAGCATACCCATCTCAATTTTCATTTGTTTCAGTGCTTCACGGGCTTTGATTTTCTTCATTTCTTCTTCCCGTTTCAGCTTCTCTTCCAGGCTTTCACCGGTTTCCGGTTCTCCGCTGAGACTGTCCATGGCCACATCCAGCTTTGCCTCAACACCGGAGACCTTTTCCTGCACTTTACCGAGAAAGTCATCGACCGACTCAAGCAGCGCATCCGGATTCATATTGTCCAGTGCCTGTTTGATTTTAGCCGTTTGCTGAGAACGCTTCAGTTTCTCTTTGGCTTCCTTGATACGCTGATAGTGTTCTTTATACTCCTGTTTCAGGCGCTCACGTTCTTCTTCGTTACGGGAACTCATAGCGGCCCTCCGTCAGGATTTTTCCTTACTTTTGGAGCCCACGGTTTTTGATTTCGAAGCTTCTTCTTCCTCACTGCCTGGCTCTTCCATTTCGATTTCCGGAGAGGTGCTGCCAGACATCTCCTGCTTGAATTGCTGTACCAGTTCCTGGGCTCTCAGCTTTTCAGCATTTACTTCGATTTCCATGGTTTGTGTATCGATGGAATCCAATGCGATTTCCATGCGGGCTTCATTTTTGGCCGCTTCCTCATTGATACGCGTAATCATTTCATCATGAGTCTGGTCAATACCGCCCACTTCAAACTGTTCCAGAGTGTTTGCAATCTTTGCTTGCCATTCGGCCCGTTCGTGTGCGCGTAAAGCTTCCTTGGCCTCCTGAATTTTTCGATCCTTCTCTTTCATAAAAGCTTTTTTCACCTGAAGGGCCTTTTCGTAGGCCTTTTCTGCAAATACAAGCTGCTCGCTGGAGCTGCTCAGGCTTTCTTTAACCTTTTCAAGCTGCAGTGCATAGCCTTCAGCGATATCATCACGATTGGCATTAATCGCGGATTTAATTTTCGAAGTCAGGTCCTGAACGCTTTTTTCGTTGCGTTTCACCTCTTTCTGCAACATCAGCATATTGGCCTTCACCGTAGCGATGTTTTCATTCATTTGGGGAATCTGATCATTCAGGTCCCTGATATTCTGTTCCAGTATGAGTTTCGGATCCTCGATGGAGCTGACAAAACCACCAAAGAGTGATTTGAGTGCTCTGATAAACCGTTTGAACATGTTTTGCCTTCTTTTTAGTTAATTTATGCCCTAAGTATCCTGAAGTAAATTAACTGATAAATACCGTAATATGACAGCTTTATATCCGGTAAGGATGTTGCCCTGTGCTGTCAATTACATGGCTTACCAATAATTGAGGCTTAGGAATTACTTCACTTATTTGAACGGCTTCACTGAAATTCGGGGTAGCGTTCTCATAAGCTTGTGGCTTGTTCGTGTGGGCCGTTAATATTGTTTCACCCTCATCCACAAAATCCCCTGTTTTTTTGTGCAAAATTACACCTGCGGCCGGATCGATTCGATCGGTAATAGACTGCCGGCCTGCTCCCAGTTCCATGCAACCGAGTGCAATCTGAAAAGCATCCAGCTGGCTGATGTAGCCTTTTTTATCAGCTTTGAACTCAAACTGCTGTGCAGCCTGAGGATAAGTATCAGGATCTTCGATCACGGAAATGTCCCCTCCCTGTTCCTTTACAATATCCAGCAGTTTACGGTAAGCCTGTCCATTTCTTACCTGAGCCCGGCTCATTTCCATCCCTTCTTCCAGGTTTTCAGCCTTTCCACCCAAGTGAATCATTGTGCCCGCGAGCAGATGAGTAACCCTCATCAAATCATTATCTGCCTCTTCCTTTAAATAACGGATGGCTTCTCTCGTTTCCAGCCAGTTGCCAATCGCATAACCCAGAGGCTGATTCATATTGGTGATGTATGCAATGGTCTCTTTCCCAAACGATTCCCCAACACCAACCAGTGTCTGCGCCAGCTCTAATGCCTGTTCCTGTGTTTTCATAAAAGCCCCTGATCCCCACTTTACATCCAGAACCAGAGCATCGATACCCTCTGCGAGTTTTTTACTCATAATGCTGCTGGCAATGAAGGGAATGAATTCCACGGTTGCAGTAACATCCCTGAGTGCATAGAGTTTTTTATCTGCCGGGGCAATCTCATTGGTTTGGCCGATCAGCACCATGTTATGTTTCTGCAGTACTTCCCTGTATCGCTGCAGATTCAGATCCACCCTGAATCCGGGTATAGCTTCCAGTTTATCTAGTGTACCTCCCGAATGCCCTAGTCCCCTTCCCGAGATCATAGGTACAGGAACCCCACAACTTGCAACGATGGGTGCCATTAAAATGGAAACTTTATCGCCAACTCCACCCGTGGAATGTTTATCCACTTTTTTGCCGGGTACATCCGACAAATCAACAATGATACCTGAATGCAGCATGGCATGGGTCAGGGAAGCCGATTCGGATGCATCCATTCCCTTTGAAAAAGCCGCCATCAGAAATGCACTCATTTGATAATCAGGTATAGCCGATTGAGTGTAAGATTTGATCAAATATTGAATCTCGGCGTCAGCCAGGTTCAAACCATCCCGTTTTTTCCGTATAAGATTCACGATATTGAAAGCAGACATATGCCCTTAGTTGTTTTTTTTAAAACCTAAAGCGCTGTGAAAATATCATTTTTAAACTGACATCTAAATTTTGATTCGCGTACTGGCAGATAAATATATTTTTAGGATCGAAGAACTCATCCCTGAGGACTTTGATCTTCATTTATATGATCCGATCACCAATCCAAATCCGGATTTATCGGGCTATGAAGCTTTCCTCTTGCGTACCGTTCAGAAAGTAAACCCGGATACCTACAGCTTATTTCCGGACTCTCTGAAATTTATAGGAACCGCTTCATCCGGCCGCGACCATCTTGATGTAAGCTACATCGAAGGAAAGGGTATTCATGTATTCGATTCCAAAGGATGCAACGCTAATGCAGTTGCAGAGTATGTAATCACCTCCCTGCTGATCTGGGCCGAAAAGAAAAATGAAAAACTAGGGGATTTAACGGTCGGTATTATCGGTTTCGGATTCATCGGTTCAAAAGTTGGCGAGAAATTGAAGAAACTGGGCATCAGCTATACAGCTTATGATCCCTATCTTGAAGAGTGGGACGAACATTTCGAATCACATACACTGGATGAAACCCTGAACTGTGATATACTCACACTCCACATTCCTTTGAAAACGGATGAAGGCCTGTCTAATTACCACTGGATGGATTATGAAAAGATGAACCACTCCCCTTTCAGACTGATTGTTAACGCCTCGAGAGGGGGAATCATAGAGGAAGAGGCTCTAATCCGGCTCTTTGATGAGGATCGGATTCTGGATTTCGTGAAGGATGTCTGGGAAAATGAACCCGAGTTTGATGCTGAAGTAGCCAGACGCGCGTTTATTTCAACCCCGCATATCGCCGGATATTCCAGCGAAGCCAAGCTGAACGCTACGCGCATTATACTCGATAAAATGTGCAGCCATTTCGGCATGTGTACTAGTGAACCTATTCCAAAGCCGGAGATATCCGATTTCACAGACCTGGAAAGCGAAAGTCTGGTGGAAATCCTGAACAGCGTTAATCCGATTCTTATCTATGACAAAGAATTGAAAGCCTTACCTGAAGATATTAACCGAAGAGAAGCTTTTGCCCGATTGAGAACAGGCCGGGCATATCGATCTGAATATCACCATATTTTGCTCAGTGATAGCATGTTAAATCACTATCCGATTCTCAAAGCTTTGGACTTTCATCCTGCTTCAAAGCTGAAATAACTTTTTTGCGGTTTCCGAAGTCTTTTCTCTTATAGTTTCCACATCCATATCAAATAAACCGGACAGTTTATCCTGAATGAACTTTAAATAAGCAGGTTCATTGCGCTTACCCCGGAAAGGCGCAGGGGTCAGATATGGGGCATCCGTTTCGAGTACCATTTTCTCAAGAGGCAGTTCTTGTACCGTTTTATCCACACCAGCATTTTTGAAGGTAACAACACCCCCTATTCCAAGCAGTAATCCCAGGTCTACGGCTCGATCTCCCTCCTCCGCAGTACCATTGAAACAATGCCAGATTCCGGTGAGCCGTCCATCCTGTTCCTCTTCGATGATATGGAGTAAGTCCCCTGTAGACTCCCGGTTATGCAGGATTACGGGCTTTTTAAGTTCCTTAGCAATTTTGCAGTGCATGCGCAGGCTTCTCTTCTGTTCTTCCACATAATCCGTACTCCAGTAATAGTCCAGGCCGGTTTCGCCTACCCCAATAATCTCTTCTTCATTCACCAGTTCGAACAACCTTTCATAGGTCTCATTTTCATCAAAATTTTTGACTTCACAAGGGTGAATTCCGGCCATCTTATGAAAGTTAATTTTCGGATGATGCAGCCTTTTCATCTCTTCCAGAGAACCAACATGAATTGCGGGCATGCAAATATCGGTTACACCCGCATTAACCGCCCGTTCAAGTACCTCTGCCAGATCTTCAGTAAAATCAGGCAGGTAAATGTGGCAATGGGTATCGATCATCAATCCGTGATCTTATGGAATTCGATGAGCGCGTCGATGGGTTGTTTGATCACATTTGAGGCTTTCAGTCCGTGCTGGCTGAGTACCTTGTCGAGTTGAGGGCGGAATTGGTATCCAATAGATCCCGTAAAACCAATCGCGAAATCAGGTTCTTTTTTGACAAGGGGGAGCAATTGCTGAACTACGAATTCATCCATACACTTGCTGACCAGATCTATCGTATAGTCGAGTTCCTTAAAGCCATCCAGAATGGTGGCGAAACTGGCAATAAAACGATTAGGCTGGTCCTGTTTGTAAATAAGAGAGATCATATCCTGATTATGATCATAATTGAGACGAATGTGATCCGCGAGCTCAGCCGTCAGTCGCTTATAGTAATAATCCTGAATCATGATTTTCCCGATATGGAATCCGCTTCCCTGATCACCCATTAAATATCCAAGCGAGGGAGCAATGCTGCAGATATGATTTCCGTCAAATATCCCGGCGTTGGATCCGGTACCGAGAATACAGACAATGGCAGGCTGATTACCGAATAAAGCTTCAGCAGATGCATCCAGGTCAGATTTAATGATATGATTGGGCAATCCTTTATCCGAGAGTATATCCGACAGTTGAGACCGGTTTTGTACGGAAGCCACACCGGAACCATAAAAGAAGAGCTGATCTACATGGCGACCACCCAGTTTGGATTTCACAATTTCAATCACATGTGGAATAACATCAAAGGATATAAAATTGGGGTTCATACCAATGGTATGGAATCGGTAGATTTCTCCTGATGCATCAATATATGCCCAGTCTGTTCTGGAACCGCCGCTTTCTGCTATTAATATTGCCATATTGAATCTTAAGAATATGCATTCAGAATTGCATCATAAAAAATCATTGACAGACCTGCTGCTTAGTCCTATTCTATTGATATGAAAAAGCTCGGGCTTACATATGGGGAATATCTGAAAGTGGATGAATTGCTTGAGCTCCAGCAATTAAAGTCTGAGCCCAAGGAACACGATGAGATGCTGTTCATCATCATTCATCAGACTTATGAACTATGGTTTAAACAACAGCTGCATGAATTCGGTAAGCTGATTGAGCTGTTCAATAAGGGAGATGTTTTCGGAGCCATCAAAACCCTGAGACGCATTCTGACCATTTTAAAGACCATGGTTTCCCAGATTGACATCCTGGAAACCATGACTCCGCTTGAATTCAACAGCTTCAGAGGCTTTTTGGAGAATTCCAGCGGATTTCAGTCCATTCAGTTCCGTGAACTGGAGATTCTTTGCGGAATTCGAACGAAACTTATGCTTGAAGCTTATCAGGATCAGGCGGGAGTTACTGAATTACTAAAAAGCCGAATGCAGCAGGAGACTATCTGGGAAGCCTTCGCTGTTTTTGTAGGTAACTTCGGTTTCAAGATCTCAGCAAAACGTGAGCATACGGAGGGGCTTCTGTTTGAACTCAGCAACCAAAATCAGGATGTTTTACTTGACATCATGCGAAACAGCCCGGAACTGGCCCTGGTTTGTGAATTATTGGTGGATTACGACGAAGGACTTCAGGAATGGCGCTATCGCCATGTAAAAATGGTTGAGAGAACGATTGGATCCAAGAGAGGTACAGGGGGGTCTGAAGGGGTTGGTTATCTGAAACGCACCCTTGGAGCTGCCATTTTTCCGGATTTGTGGGCTATCCGAACACGATTCTGAGAATTTTCAATTCTTAACAAAATTTTCTCAGCGGAAATAAACGATTTATTCCTCCGCCCGGTTTACAGCGCACACATTGAATAGTACAAAGACTTAGCTCAAACTAAGTACTAAATATCCCCCTACATGGCCGAACTGCTTGACTGGAGTTCGGCTTTTTTTTTGGAAGTCAGCTGTGCTAACTTTCACATCGGAACTGTACAAAATTAATTCATGGATTACTAATAAATATGAGTTCAAGCATAGACAAAATTGCCCTTCGGCTTCGCCCCCACTATTCCCGCTTCAGACTGGATGACCGCCTGCTCTTTACCGGCCATTCCCATCAGGCATGGCCCGATGTTGCTCTGGAAGGACAAACCGAGTATTTCCATGTCTCAGCCGATCTGGTCGATAAAAAATGGGATACCGCCTTTGAGAAGGCAGAAGTACTCAGGAATTACCTGCGCAATTATTATGATGATCCCGATGGATTGTATTGCCTGGAAGAAAACACGCATGTATTGTTTGTAAGCTGGCTGTCCAGTCTGGATCTGAAAAACAAGCCGCGCATCATAACCACGGATGCCGAATTTCATTCCCTCTATCGTCAGCTGCACCGGCTGGAGGAAGAAGGCATCGAAATTGTATATGTGGATCAGCATCCGGATGAGGATTTTGCAGATCGTGTAGCCGGAGAAATGGACGAGCGAACAGCTGCCGTTATGCTGAGCCGGGTTTATTTTCAGTCGAGTCTGATTAACACCCATCTTACCCGGATCGCACGGGCGGCAAGGGAGAAGGATATTCCTGTGATGATTGATGACTATCACGGAACCAATGTAGTACCCCTTTCAGTGCGCGACGCGGATCTTGAGGATTGCTTCATCCTGATTGGCGGATACAAATATCTTCAGTGGGGCGAGGGTAATTGTTTCCTGCGTTTCCCCAAGAGTTGTGATTACCGACCTGCGATTACCGGCTGGTTTGCTTCTTTTTCCACTCTGGATCAACCCCGCAGCAATGCGCCCACCCACTATGATGATGGGGACCAGCGGTTTGCAACCGGAACTTATGACTCCTCATCCCAATTCAGAGCTGCAAGGGTAGCCTTATTTTTTGAGGAGCAGGGACTCACACCGGAGGTACTTCGGTCTCAGTATCACGCTCAGGTTTCTATGCTTAAGGAGCTATTTCTGGCCAAAAATTTTGATCCTGAACTCATCCGATTAACGCATACTGAGAGCATGGATCTGAATGGTGGCTTCCTGTCTCTTACCTCGCCAAAGGCACGTGAATTAAGAGCTGATCTGCTTGAAAAAGATGTATTTACAGATGCACGAGCCTCCATCATTCGGTTCGGTCCAGCCCCCTACATAACGGAGCGTGAGATTGAAGCAGCCATGCACGAACTTGAGAAAAGCGTTCATCAGCTGTAGAAAAAAGGGATAAAAAATAAACTTGAATAGGATTGTTTATAAAACGATCTTACATATATTGAACATATACCTCAGTAAGAGAGTTACAGGGTGACATAAACTGTCACTTCCCGCTCTTATCTTAGGTTAAATTAATTCAACGATTAAAATTATGGCAGCAGACGACCGATTAAAAGCACTGGATATTGCCGTTGGGCAAATTGAGAAACAGCATGGCAAGGGCACCATCATGAAACTCGGGGATAACCCCATTCATAATGTGGATGCCATTTCAACCGGATCCATTATGATCGATTATGCCCTGGGCATAGACGGTATACCAAGAGGGAGAATCACGGAAATTTATGGTCCTGAGGCCAGTGGTAAAACCACGCTTGCCCTTCAGGTAATTGCTGAGGCTCAGAAAAAAGGAGGCTATGCTGCTTTTATCGATGCCGAACATGCTTTCGATCCAAGGTATGCGAAGGCATTGGGTATAAACACCGACGAGCTGCTGGTTTCACAACCTGACAGCGGTGAACAGGCCCTGGAAATTACGGAAACACTGATCCGTTCCGGTGCTCTTGATGTGGTTGTGATTGACTCTGTTGCGGCACTGGTTCCCCGGGCTGAAATCGAAGGAGAGATGGGTGATTCCCACATGGGTTTACAGGCCCGCCTCATGTCGCAGGCTCTGCGAAAAATTACCGGTGTTGTGAATAAAACCCGTACGGCTGTTATTTTCATCAATCAGGTACGGGAAAAAATCGGCGTTATGTTCGGAAATCCGGAAACAACAACCGGTGGACGGGCACTCAAATTTTATGCATCGGTTCGTATTGACATCCGCCGGATAGGTTCAATCAAGGTGGGCGATGAGGTGCTGGGTAACCGCACCAAAGCAAAAATAGCCAAGAACAAGCTCGCTCCTCCCTTCAAAACTGTTGAATTCAATATCATGTACGGCAAAGGCATCTCCAAGGTATCCGAGGTTCTGGATCTTGCCGTTGAGTATGATATCATTGAAAAAAGAGGGTCCTGGTATCGATATAATGGTGAACCCATCGGTCAGGGACTTGAATCTGCGATACAATTTCTCACTGAAGATCCGGACCTGCAAAGCAGCATAGAAAATCAGGTCAGGGTAAAACTGAATCCTGAGCTGGCTGAAGAACAGGAAGCCAAAGCAGAAACCAACGGTCAGGCTAAGGCAAAGGCTAAAGCTGAGGAGTAAAAGGATTGGGGGCATCCCCTTCAGAAACAGATAAAGCTTACACCCTCCTTCCTGCCAAAATTGAAAGGATTGAGGTTCAGAAGAAAAACGCTGGCAGATATTCACTGTTTGTTGGCGACCAGTTCCTGATCGGGGTTTCCGAAAGTGTTCTGATACACTGCAAACTCAAAAAAGGGCTGATGGTCACTCATCAGCTCTTTGATGAAATCCAGAAGCTTGAGTATCGACAGCAAATCCGCTCTTATCTGATTGATTTACTTTCCAGGAGAGATCATTCCAGTAGAGAATTACACCTCAAAGGGCTCAAAAAAGGTTATCCGGCAGACATTCTTGATGAGCTGATAACCGAATTGCAGCAAAAAGGCTTTATAAATAACCGGGAATTTGCTGAAAAATTTGCCCGAGATAAGGCAGCGTATAAGAACTGGGGATCGCTCAAAATTAAATCAGAACTGTTGTCCAAAGGCATTTCTGCTTCTGATACTGAAGCGGCTATCCAAATAGTATTTGAAGATGTTGATGCCAGAGAAGCCATTCTAGAGTTAGCCCGAAAGAAACTTCCGGCATTCAGACGAACAGCCCCTGATAAACGAAGGGAAAAAATTTATCGCTATCTGAGCGGCAGAGGTTATACCGGAGAAGAAATAATGAAAAACCTTCCCGATATCCTCTTCATGATTGAATCCTCATGATTAGTTATAAATACGTGATTCAAAAAAAGGGCCAAAATCATACTATTAATAACATCATTGCACTAAGGATGTAAAGAACCATACCCCACAGCCGGTTTTCGGAAGAGAACCGGCTTTTTCATGACTTTTTGAATTGGTTTTATTCACAGAATGACTTAGCATTAGTGCCAAATCAACGGTTATGAAATCCATCACCTTAGAAAAGATCATCCGGTTTGCCATAGGTATCGGCGGTTTGGCCATCGCAGGCATCATACTGTATAATTACAGTACTATTGTTGGATATGCCGCTGCGGCAATTCTGTTGAGTTACATACTTGATCCTATTGTAAACCGGCTTCAGTCGTGGGGGTTAAACCGGACGGTATCTATTGCGCTGACACTTTCAACCGTTATTCTGGTTCTGGTTTTTGTATCGACCAGCATCATACCAATTATCGGTAATGAAATGATTGCCCTCACCAGTCAGCTGGATATTCAGAATCTGCAGGTAATTGCATCCAAAATTGAAGAAAGACTGGTTGAGCGTTATGAATTCATACCCCCAAATTTTCTGACAGACAACATTACGCAGGGCATTAACGAAATACTCAACTTCGGTAAATTATCCGATGTGGTTAGCAATGTAATTGATGTATTTACAAACGTATTTTCTGCCTTCCTGGTGATTCCATTTGCCACTTTCTTCTTCCTGAAAGACGGAACCATGATTCGGCGCAGAATTCTGAGACTGGTTCCCAATAAATACTTTGAGACAACCCTATCCCTGCTTGACAAGGTTGAAAAGCGACTTTCCATCTATTTCAAGAGCATCCTGTTACAGAGTTTTCTGGTTGCCACCTTTTCCTACATATATCTCAGTATTGCAGGTCTGGGTAATGCACTTTCAGTTGGTATTGCGGTCGGGGTCGCGAACACCATTCCATACTTCGGCCCGATCCTTGGCTACATCCTGAGTGCTATCGTTTCCATACTTGAAACGGGCGATTTTACTCTTGTCGGATACTGCCTTCTGGCCATACTGGCTGTTCAGATGATGGACAATGTGATTTTCCAGCCTTTGATCTTTTCGAAATCCGCGGACATGCATCCCGTAGCCATCTTATTTATCATCCTGATTGGTGCTCAAACGGCAGGAATTCTTGGCATGCTCATCGCGATACCCATTGCCACGACCATCAAGATTACGATCAATCAGATTTCATGGAGTGTCAAAAACTACCGGATCTTCAAAAGCGAAGTTTCTTCAGCAACGTCTAAATAAAGGCGCCAAGCTCACAGCATTTTCTTATCTTTGCATTGCTTTCTAACTCATCAGCCGCCTTTTTGAAGAATATCGTTGTATTTGCATCCGGTTCCGGATCCAACTTCCAGGCCATTATTGACAGCATCCATCGACAAGAAATGCAAGCCCGAATAGCCGGACTTGTAGTAAATCGAAAAGAAGCCGGGGTAATTGAACGAGCCGAGAAAAATGACATTCCGGTTTTCTATTACCCTGATGACAACGATGAACTTCTTAATAAGCAGTTGCAGGACTGGAATACTGACCTCATTGTACTGGCAGGCTACCTGAAAATGATTCCGAAGTCGACCATCCGTCTCTACCCTGAACAAATCATCAATATCCATCCCTCACTATTGCCGAAATATGGCGGCAAGGGATTTTATGGTATGCGGGTTCATGAAGCGGTGATACAAAATCAGGATACTGAATCCGGGTGCACTGTGCATTTCGTGAACGAAGTGTATGATGAAGGTCCCATTATAGAACAGACACGTGTCCAGGTTTTGAAGGATGACACCCCTGAAAAACTGGCGGCCCGGGTACTTGAACAGGAACACAAACTGCTACCCCAGGTAATCAAAACTTTAATCCAAAAAGACTGACTGTGGCTTTAAAACCCTTAGAAAAACTCCCCGAAACACCAATTAACATCAAGAGAGCATTACTTTCGGTATCAGATAAAACAGGCATTGTTGAACTTGCTCGGGTTCTTCACCGACAAGGAGTGGAAATAATATCAACCGGCGGAACGGCTAAACAGATATCAGATTCCGGGATTCCGGTTAAGGATGTTTCAGAAGTTACCGGGAGTCCGGAAATTCTGGACGGTCGGGTGAAAACACTGCATCCCGTGATTCACGGGGGCATCCTCGGAAGAAGCAGCTATCAACCGGATGTGGATCAGATGGAAGAGCTGAACATTAAACCCATTGAACTGGTGGTAGTGAACCTATACCCTTTCGCGAAAACTATTGAGAACGGAGATGTGAATCTGGCAACGGCTACTGAGTTCATCGATATCGGTGGCCCGACAATGGTGCGGGCAGCAGCAAAAAATTTTGCACATGTATGTATTCTCACTAATCCTGCACAGTATGAGGATTTCAGCCATAAACTGGAGGAAAACGAGGGAATTCCCTTTGATATGCGTCAACAGCTGGCAGCTGAAGCCTTCAATCATACCGCCGCCTACGATGCACAGATTGCGAATTACTTCAATGGTTTGAATGAGACTCTTTTACCCGATCAGATTAATATTTCACTCAGAAAAAATCACAGTCTCAGATACGGAGAAAATCCACATCAGTCGGCCGGTGTCTTTGGAGTGCAGAACAGTATTATGGATTGCTTCCATGGTAAGCAACTCAGTTATAATAATTATCTGGATGTGGATGCGGGCCTGAATATCATAAGGGATTTTCTTCATGACGATCCGACCTGTGTCATTATCAAGCATACCATACCCTGTGGTGTTGCAAACGGGCAGAACCTTAGGGAAGCCTACTCCAAAGCCTTCGAGACGGATAAGGTCTCCCCTTTCGGTGGTATTATCGTATTCAATCAGAAACTGGATCTAGAAACCGCAGAAGCCGTCGATAAAATTTTCACAGAGATCATCATTGCTCCCGATTTTAGTGAGGAAGCGCGATCATTTCTTCAGAAAAAACAGAATCGACGTCTTATCCGCTTCTACCCAGATAAACTGACTGAACAGGCTCTCAGCTACCGCTCGATTTTTGGAGGCATGCTGGTACAGCAAACGGATCAGCCTGAACTTTCTGAAACTGAATTCAAAGTGGTCAGTAAGCGAAAACCCAGCGATAAAGAAATGAAAGACCTGCTCTTTGCCTGGAAAGTTGTGAAGCATGTGAAATCAAATGCCATCGTATATGCCCGAGACGGACAGACACTTGGTATAGGTACCGGCCAGACAAGCCGTGTGGACTCTTCTCAAATTGCCGTCATGAAAGCGGACAAAGAAGGACTGAACCTCAAGGGTTCAGCTATAGCATCGGATGCCTTTTTTCCTTTTGCTGATGGTGTTGAAGCCGCAGCCAATGCCGGAGTGACATGTGTGATTCAGCCGGGCGGCAGTATTCGGGATGAGGAAGTGATTGCCATGGCAGACCAAAATGACCTGGCCATGATTTTCACAGGAACCCGTCATTTCAAACATTAGTAAAAAACCTGCAGCCCAAGCGCTTCTGTGATCTAATTATTCGGAAATACATTCCGTTTATTGTATTTTCCGAGCTAATTAAAATCACCACTGTGATCATTTTGTAATTGATGACAAATACTGAGCTACCAAAAATCCCCGGCTTACCTAAAAGACAGAATAAAAAGGGGTTCTTTGATTTTTTATTTACCGACATCGCAATTGACCTGGGTACAGCGAATACCCTGATCTACGCCAGAAATGAAGGCATTGTACTTAATGAACCTTCTATTGTTGCTCTGAATCTGCAAGGACAGCCCATCTCAACCGGTCATGAAGCAAGGCTGATGCATGAGAAAACCCATAAAAAAATCCGGACTATCCGTCCGCTGAGAGATGGCGTAATTGCCGATTTCGAGGTTGCCGAACAGATGATCCGTGGGATGATCAAGAAGGTGAAACTCAAGTGGTATTCCTCAACCCGGCAAATGGTAGTCTGTGTTCCCAGTGGTATCACTGAAGTTGAACGCCGAGCTGTAGAAGACAGTGCCCGACATGCCGGAGCCAAGGAAGTGTATCTGGTGGATGAACCCATGGCGGCAGCCATCGGCATTGGCCTTGATGTACACGAGCCTATGGGATCCATGATTGTGGATATCGGAGGCGGTACTACTGAAATTGCGGTAATTGCCCTGTCCGGAACGGTCTATGCGCAGTCTGTGCGCGTTGGCGGCGATGAGCTCAACGATGATATCATTAATTACTTCCGCAGAAATCATAATCTGCTTATTGGTGAGCGCACCGCTGAAAAAATTAAATGCGAAATCGGATCTGCTGCCCCGCTGGATGAAGAACTTGAAATGGTTACCAAGGGACGAGACCTTGTGAATGGTGTACCGCGTACCCGTCAGGTTACTTCAAAGGATGTCCGGGAAGCCATCTCCGAATCGGTGAATACCATTGTAGAAGCAATCACAAAATCACTGGAACAGACTCCACCCGAGCTATCTGCGGATATCCTGGACAGAGGAATCATGCTCACCGGTGGTGGGGCACTGCTAAAAAACCTGGATAAACTCATAATGGAAACCACAGATCTTCCGGTTCATATTGCTGAAGATCCACTGACGGCCGTTGTTCGCGGCACAGGTGCTATTCTTGAGAATCTGGATTACTATCGCAGTGTACTATCCTCCTAATTGAAGTATATGAATGCGGATTAAAGCAAACCGTTTTAGTGATGCCCGGGACTACATTCTCGTGGCTTTCATCCTGCTTATCGCCACTGTCTTTATGGTATCGCGGTTTCAGGGCGGTCTGAATAATCTGCGAACAGCTTCTCTTACCCTTTTTTCCCTGCTTGAAGAACCTCTTTCCAGTGTTCGTATTTACCGGCAGGCCCTCAGAACCAACACCAACCTGCAAAGACAGAACATTGTTCTGCAGGATGAGTTAAGCAGGCTCCGAACCCTTCAGCAGGAAAACATTCAGTTACGGGCATTGCTTGACCTGAGAGATCGCTCCGATTACCAGCTGCTTGCCGCCACTATCGTAGGAAAAGAGCTACAGGGGGTAAACAATCTTTTTACTATCGATGCAGGCACCGAACAGGGTGTTAAAGAGGGTATGGCCTTTATCACCTCAGAAGGACTCGTGGGACGTATCGTTAAAGTCGGACGCTATTACTCGCAGGTAATGCCCTTCAATAATGCCCTTTTCAGGGTGAGTGCAAGAGTACAGGAATTGAGACGGGCCGGTATTGTCAGTTTTTCAGAAATTGAGCCTGAACAACTTGAGATGCTCTACATACCCCAAACCATACCGGTTGAAAGCGGGATGATTATAGAAACCTCCGGATACAGCAATACCTTTCCACCGGGTATACCCATCGGAAAAGTGATATCCCGGGTTCCCATACAGGGTAATGATTACCAGAAAATTTTTCTGGAGCCCTTTGTCTCCCTTACCGATGTAGCTGAAGGCTTTGTAGTTAAGTTTGAACCTGTACAGGAAATTGATTCCCTTATGCAGAGTAATCCGGGGGTGCTGGAATGAGATCTGAAATTTTAAAATTCACTCTGCTGGGCCTGATTGCGGTTACTGCTCAGACCTTATTGTTTCGTCATCTGGCCATCTTTAATACAACCTCCGATGTGGTTCTGGTATACCTGATCTGGGCCGGTTTACATACACGAAGATCTACCCTGCTTATCGTAACAGCATTCACTGCTTTCTTTCAGGATGCTTTTCTTGATTTATGGGGAATTAATATGTTTGTCAAAACACTGACCCTGTTCTTTGCATACGGTATCATTCAGCGTTCCAGAGACTCCCAACCTCTCTTCTGGCAGGTATTTTTGGGAGTTCTTGCCATTTCTCTGCTTCATAATATCATATTTTTGGTGATGAGTGCGTTCATTGACCATTACGCCACTGAATTTGTTCTGACCTCCTTTTTATTGGGAAGTTCAGCCTACACCGCTCTTGTTGGAACCGGTCTTCATGCTTTAACCAGAAATTGAAATGAGTACCCGAACTGAATTTCAGGCAAAACAATCCGTCCGGATTTTACAGACCGTTATCCTGCTGTTATGCATGATAATGCTGGGAAGGATTTTTTACCTGCAGATTATTCAGCACGACAAGTATAAACCCTTAAGTGATCAGAATTCACTGCGGGAAGAATACGTCTCAGCTGCCAGAGGTTTGATTTACGATCGCAACGGAGTGTTACTGGTCGATAATGAGCCCATTTTCTCTGTTACCATCACCCCGGCTAATTTTGACGAATCAAGCATTCCCCTGTTATGCGATATCCTTGATGTGGATGAAGAAAGTCTGAGATCGCGCATTCAGGAAGCCAGACAATTCTCCTGGTACCGCAGCTCGCGACTATTCACCGATGTTGATATCCAGACTTTTTCCCTGATCCAGGAAAACATATACCGCCTGCCTGGAATCGGTCATCAGATTGAAAGTAAACGTCATTACCCGACTGAACTTTATGCCTCTCACCTGCTTGGGTATTTGCGGGAAGCCAGTGATGAAGACTTCGAAAAAATGAGCGAACTGAAACTGGGGGATAAAATTGGTAAAAGTGGCCTTGAATTCATCTATGAGGATACGCTAAGAGGACAGATTGGAAAAGATTATGTGAGAGTAAATGCATTGGGACAGTCGCTTGGAGCACTAAGTGGAGTCTATGAAGACATCCCTCCGGTTAAAGGGAATGACATCATCACCACACTCGACAGCGAGCTGCAGGCTCTGGCTGAGGATCTCATCGAAGGCAAGAAAGGAGCAATTGTGGCAATGGACCCTGCTTCCGGAGCCATACTGGCCATGGTGAGTTCCCCCCAATATGATGTGCGGAAATTATCCGGACGCATTGACCGGGATTACTGGGTAGCCATCAACGCCGACAGCACCACACCACTCTATAACCGGGCAATATCCAGCCTGCAGCCACCCGGTTCTACATTTAAGCCAGTAATGGGGCTCACCGGACTGGAACTGGGTCTCATCACTCCGGAAACTGAGATTTACAACAGCGGGGCTTATGTTCGAGGACGTTCTTATCGGGATCTTGCACCGGTTGGGGATTATGATCTCGAAAAAGCCATCACTTTTTCGTCGAACACCTATTTTTTTGATTTGATGAACCGGGTAGCAACTCAAGGTAAACTGAATGAGTGGCATCAGCTGATCAACGATCTCGGATTGGGGGTGCAGAATAATGTTGATCTGCCTTCAGAGAGCAGGGGTATCGTGCCTGACAGTACCAAACTGGATCAGATTTTCGGCAAAAGAAAATGGAGTCTGGGGGATATAATAAATCTGGGTATTGGGCAGGGCCTGATATCCGCATCCCCGCTTCAGATTGCAGTAATGACCTCAGTATTTGCAAATGATGGTTACAGAGTACAACCTCATCTGGTCAAGGCAATCATTGACAACGAAGGAAACCAAACCGAGCTGATTGCGGAAAAGCAAAAAATTGAATGGATTGACCCGGAGCACCTTGAAATCATCAGATCCGGAATGCGCGGGGTAGTTTCGGAGGGAGGCGGAAGATACTATGCCAATCCAGCCAATGTGGAAATAGCCGGCAAAACCGGAACTGCTCAGAATCCACACGGCCGGGATCACGGATGGTTCACCTCCTTTGCTCCAATGGAGAATCCGCAGATTGTGGTTACGGTCCTGGTTGAAAATGGTGGTTTTGGCTCACGGTCTGCCGCCCCAATTGCCTCACTCATTATTGAACAGCATCTGACCGGTGAGATCAAGCGACAGAATATCTACAACTATGTAAAAACCTTTAAGCCAAGAGAGGAATTGCCGGATGAATAGCCTTCGCGATCTTAGCTGGTCTACCCTCTTTCTCTGGTTTAGTCTCACTCTGGTTGGACTGGTAGCTATATATTCCGCTACTCAGGGACCGGTTTCCGAGTTTTTGCCCTCATACATACAATCCAACTTTTATAAGCAAATGGTATGGATTGGGCTATCAATTGTGATCATCATTGGAGTTCTCTTTATAAACCCGCGCAACTTTCAGGAAGGATCCTATCTCTTTTACCTCTTTGCGATTCTTCTGATGATTGGCACTTTTTTCTTTGGGACTGAAATAAACGGAGCAAGAAGCTGGCTGCGTATCGGCCCGATGAATATTCAGAGCAGTGAAATTATGAAGATCGCCACCATTCTGGCAGCTGCGAACTATCTGACATCACGAAGAGATATTTCAGCCGAAAATATTCGATCTGCGAGTGTGGCAACATTGATCATACTGCTGCCCATGACGCTTATTATTCTTCAGAACGATTTCGGTACGGCACTTATTTTTCTCGCACTCATACCGGTAATGCTCTTCTGGTCGGGCCTGCCCTACGGAATCTCAATTTTCATCGTATCACCCGCTTTAATCGGATACATGAGTGTATTGCAATGGTACTGGGGTATTCTGGCTGCTTTAATTTGCACCCTCATCATATTTTTCATTCAGCGCAGAACCTGGCTTACGGCACTGAGTTTTATCACCGGCTTATCCCTCGTTGCCGGTGTGCAGTTAGCGTTTGCTCAATTTCTTCAGCCGCATCAGGTAGCCCGAATAAAGGTATTTACCAATCCGGCCTATGACCCCACCGGAGCAGGCTGGAATGTGATTCAGGCAAAAACCGCTATCGGTTCAGGGGGATTAACAGGAAAAGGATTTCTTCAGGGTACACAAACTCAGCTAAAATTCCTCCCGGAGCAGTGGACGGATTTTATTTTCTGTGTAATCGGAGAAGAATTCGGTTTTATTGGATCAACAGTAGTTGTACTGCTGTTTCTGGCACTTTTCATCCGTTTACTCAACCTGGCCAGTTCCCACAAGCACCCCTTTGCACAGCTGGTTATTGTAAGTGTGACCGCTGTTTTCTTTACTCATTTCTTCATTAATGTTGGAAGTGCGGTTTCCCTGCTCCCGGTTATCGGGATTCCACTTCCCTTTATCAGTTATGGCGGATCCGCCTTCTTGACCAATACACTGATGCTTGCCATTTGCATCAATATGGATTTTTATAAACGGCAGTTCAGTATCTACCGTTGAACCTGGTATGGTTTATCAGTGCGCAGATTAAAACTCCTCCGGTGATATTTGGTGTATCCGAATTCCTGCAATCCTGAAAAGTGGACTTTTGTCGGGTAGCCAACATTACTGTCCCAACCGTAGTGTGGATATTCTTCATGCAGTTTCTTCATTAATCCATCGCGATGTACTTTCGCCAGGATGGATGCCGCTCCGATACTTTCCGATTTGTCATCACCTTTAATTACGCACTGATAAGGGATCAGACTGGAGGCAAACCGGTTACCATCAACAAGCAGATAGTCCGGTTTTGCATCCTGAACTTCGCTGCAGCGCAGCATGGCCCGGATGGATGCCCATAGTATATTCAGCTCATCAATTTCAGTAGGACTTGCCGATTGAATCGTCCAGAAACGTGCTTTAGCTTTGATTTCACGCGCCAGCTCTTCTCTTTCGGCTTCAGGTATGGTTTTACTGTCTCTGATTCCCGCAATTGGGGCTGATTGATCCAGAATCACTCCGGCCGCTACCACCGGGCCGGCAAGACAGCCTCTGCCCACTTCATCCAGACCCATCACCCGATGAAATCCATCATCCCATAACATACGCTCTAATTTTAGCCGGTCTGTATCCATCACCCAAAGATAAAGAAGAGTAAATTAAGGAACTCATTCACCACCGATTGAATTCATTAATCAAAAGCCTACACTATGCATTTTCGTTATTCAGAATGGGATGAAGCCCTTAGCCGAAATAAGGGAAAATCTCCTTTCGACAGCCTTTTCGATTTATTTCAGCAACTGCTGACTATTGCCAGCGGTGATGTATCCCAGGCCCTTAGCTGGCTCTCGGATCTGGATGAAGAATATGGCATGACTGATGATATGGATGGTTACGGGATTGGCGACTTCATCGAGGAACTGAAAGAACGGGGCTATATCCGGGACGATCAGGAACAGCAGGTGATGGTTCCTACCAAAAAAATTGAGCGAAGTCTGAGACAGCGCAGCCTGGAAGAGATCTTCCGGAATCTTGACCGAGGAGGAATGGGTGCCCATAAAACCCCGCACAGTGGTAAGGGTTTGGAAAGTCAGCCTGAAATCCGCAAGTGGAATCCGGGCGACGACCTGACCCACTTAGACAGTGTGGGAACCATGCTGAATATGCTGCAGCATTCTAATCTGGATCGTATGGAACTGGATGAAGAAGATATTCAGGTACACGACACCGATCACCATACCTCGGTTGCTACCGTTTTATTGATCGACCTGAGTCATTCAATGATTTTATATGGAGAGGATCGCATCACCCCGGCCAAAAAAGTGGCCATGGCACTATCGGAACTCATCATGACCAGCTATGCCAAGGATTCACTCGATATCGTAGCTTTTGGCAACGATGCCTGGCAAATTTCCATCGATGATCTCCCCTATCTTCAGGTAGGTCCCTATCACACCAATACCAAAAAGGGCCTGGAAGTAGCCCGTCATATTCTTCAGCGCAGAAAGTTTGCCAACAAGCAGATTTTCATGATCACTGACGGGAAGCCATCCTGTATGTTTGAGAATGGCCGATTGTATAAGAACAGCTTTGGCCTGGACAGAAAAATCGTGAATAAGGTGCTGGATGAAGCCGTCAAATGCCGCCGGGATGAGATCACAATTACCACATTTATGATTGCACAGGATCCTTATCTGCAATCCTTTGTTCGGGAAATGACCGAGGCTAATAAAGGCAAAGCCTACTTTGCGACGCTGAATAATCTGGGCGGTTATATTTTCGAGGATTACATCCGCAACCGAAAGCGAAATGTGAAATAGAGCGTTTGGCTGTTAGGCCAAACAAAAAAGGCCAGCTTTGTGAGCCGGCCTGAGTCCTGCTTGAAAGTTTCTTCGCTTACTCGATATCCAGTTCAGTCATCACATCCTGTGTGATGTCGTAGTTATTCCGGATTTCCTCAGAAGCATAGAGAATGATTACATCACCGGTACTGGTGGTTGTATTCAAAACGTAACTAAGCTGTTTTCTTGCAGCTACCGCATTGATCGCTTCCAGTATTTGCTGTTGAAGCGGGCCCAGTAATTCAGCTCTTTTTGCTGCCAGTTCCTGTTCGGCAGTATCACGGAACTCGAGCAGTTCAACCTGAAGCTGCCCAAGCCGTTCTTCTTCCTTCTGGCGTGCTTCCTCTGAAATTACACCTACTTTTTGCTCATAGAGCGTAACTTCGTTCTGGAATTCAGCTTCTTTCTCGCTCAGTTCCTGTTGTTTTCGAGCAGTAAAGTTCTGTAATCGAACCTGAACAGCGGCTGTTTCCGGCATTTTGGATAGAATCACCTGTGGATCCACATAGCCGATTTTCAGCTCCTGGGTTTGTGCATCCAGTGCGGATAACAGCAGTATGGATGCAAGTGCAAAGCTTTTGATGAGACGTTTCATGAGTATACGTTTATTGTTGTAATGCTTTTTCGATTACTTTATCTGTGATATCATTCTTCTCATCGGCTGAGAAATAAATGATATTATCGCCAACGGAGGTTTGCTGGTTCAGCACCAGGTCCAGTTCCATTTCTTTGGCAACCGCTTCGAGAGCCGTATTGATCTTGTTGATCACTGGTTGAAGCAGTTGGTTTCTTTTTTGCTGAATTTCGTTCTGGAAATCGGCTCGTTTTTGTTCAAAAGCCTGATTTAGCTGAATCAGTCGCTGTTCCTCCTGCCGGGCCTGTTCCGGTGCCATCACCTCTGCGTTCTGCTGAAAAACAGTTAGCTGATTTTGGAGATCGGCAGCTTCTTCAGCCAGTTCCTGGTCCCTTTGTTCAACAAGAGCCCCAATCTGGTTCTGAACCTGATCGAATTCCGGCATAGCTGCCAGTGCCCGCTGAGGATTCATATATCCTACTTTCATCTGGGCCATGGCCGCCGATGTAAGCAGTAAAACGGGGATAATGCTAAGTATAAATTTTTTCATTCTGTCCCTGATTTTTGCGGCTTCAATGATACTATAAATTTCTTTCAATTGCTTTCCTCATCTATCTCAATGCCCATCTCTATGAGGATTTCTTCATTCAGATTCCATTGGTTGCGGGCATAAACCAATTTAAAATCGTTCGCTGTGTCAAACACAAAATCATAGCCTTCTCGTGTGGCTACATTCTGCACGGCTTGTATAACCTGCCGCTGAATGGGCTCAAGCAGGGTTTGCTGCTGCCTGAAATATTCACCGTCCGGTCCGAACCTTCTGTCTATTAACGCATTTTTTTCATCTTTCTTTTGCTGAATCTCCAGAAGCTTCTGTTCACGAATTTCATCGGTGTATAATATTTCCTTTGCCTCAAAGTCTTTTTCGAGGGATTCTATCTCCTGTTCAAGTTCTCTGATTTCGTTTCTCCATTGATCGCCAATCAGCTTAAGCTGCTGCTCAATACCATTGTATTCGGGGAGTCTGGCCAGTACAAAATCAGAATCAAAGAAGCCGATTTTCTGGTCCTGAGCCGAAAGCAGTGCCGGCATCACACAAAAAAGTACAAGAATACTTAATCTGAGACTTTTCATCAGAAGGGTGCACCAATGTTAAACAGGAATTCCCACTGGCCGGCCTGAACACCATTTACGCCATCAATACCGTCAAGACGGTAACCGTAACTCAGGTCAACCAGTCCAAGAATCGGGAGAAATATACGGGTCCCGAATCCAGTTGCTCTCTTCACATTGAAGGGATCAAATCGCTGGAAATTAAGATAGGAATTACCGGCATCAAAGAATACGTATGGGATGAGCTGCAACTGCTCATTGTTAATGGCCGGATACCTCATCTCAAAGGAATACTTGCTGAATGCCTGCCCACCAACCTGTTCTCCGTCAATTTGCGGTGCAATAGTACCATTGATCCCGCCCGGGAAACCTCTCAGGTCGATGTTATCATTCACAAAAGCCTGCCGCTGCTGCAGCTGGGTACCCCCCACGAAGAAACGCTGGAAGTCAGATCGCTTATCTTCGGTGAAGTATCCGATGAAACCATAATCCACACTGCTGGTGAGGACAAGCTTTCGGGTTAAGGGTACGTGATACTGATAGCCCGTTTTAATTTTATAAAATTCGGAAAATCCTGTTAGGGGTGGTGCAACCTCCAAAGAAGCAATAAATTTTGACCCGCTGGTTGGGGAAATAAAATTATCCAGCGAGTTACGCTGCAGCGCCTGTTGTATACTCAGGATGCTGGTGGTTCCTTCAGCCAGAAAGGTAGCCCCGAAAATATCATACAGCTGATAGGAAACCGTGGTTTGAGTCTGGAAGAAGTCATCCGGCCACTTCAAACGTTTACCAACCGACACAGAGGTGTTCAGGAGTTCATTTCGCTCCGTTGATCCTCTCAGGTTGATGATATTATAGGACAGGTTTACCCCGAGGGAAGTGGGGCGGCCGCGTAACCAGGGTTCCGTAAATCCAACGGAATAGCTCTGAAAACCGGTACCGGTGACCTGTACACCCAATGATAGTCGCTGTCCGTCTCCGGAGGGAATGGGATTCCAGCCTCCCTTTTCAAACATCCGCTGGAGTGAAAAGTTATTGAAATTCACCCTGGCTGAAAGAATGATTCCGATGCCGCGTCCACCAAAACCACCTGAAAATTCAAAGTTATCCGTGCTCTGCGATTCCTCCAGCTGGTATTCAATATCTACGGTTCGATCCTGTGGATTGGGTATAAGTTCAGGATTAATTTTCTCCGGGTTGAAAAAGCCGAGTGTGCTCAATTCCCGGATGGTTCTGACAATAGCGGTACGGCTGTAGGTATTCCCGGGTACCGTTCGAAGGCTTCTTCGTACGACTTCATCATGGGTTTTGGTATTGCCGGTAAAATTCACCTGACGGATAGTAGCCTTTTCGTCCTCGAAAATATCAAAGGTGATATCCAGTGAATCCTCACCTATAATTTTAATATTGGGACGCACCTGGAAGAAGAGATATCCGATGTTCTGATACAGGGCATTGATATCAGAATCATCTTTATTGAACTGCAGATTCTGTTCGAACTTCTCTTCATTGAAGATATCGCCTTTTTCAAAGCCCAGGGATTGGGTGAGCTGTTCGTCTGTGTAGACCGTGTTTCCATCCCACTCAATATTCCGGACCTTGTACTGAGGACCTTCATAAATTTCGATATCAACTTTTACCCCGAGCAGGTCTTTCACATAATTATAGAGGTAGACCGAATCACGTACCACATAGGCATCCCTGAATCCGTTTTTGCGATAATAAGCAATGATGTTATCCAGACCTTCTTCAAGATCTGCCTGTTTGAAGAGCTTTTTGGAGAAAAACTTCCATCTTCGGTCTTCTTTCAGGGGTTTGATGGTTTTCAGCAGCCTCTTGTCGGATACTTTCTCATTACCGATGAAGTTGATATCCTTAATTTCGTACTTGTGACCCGCAAAAATATCAAAGGTAAGAATGACCCGATCTGTGGCTTGTTTTGCAGGACGTTGCCGGGTCTCGATTTCTGTACCCCATAACCCTTTTTCCCTGTAAAAGCGCCGAATGGTATTCAGCGCACGATTGATATTGGATTCGGTGAGTGCAGCTCCGGGCACCAGCTTAATTAAGTCTTCCAGATCACGCCGCTGAGAACGCTTCACCCCTTTTATCTCATATTTAAATAAGCGGGGTTTTTCAGTGACCTGAATAAGTAGCTTCACTCCAAGTGTGGATTTCTCCACAACCAGAATTTTAACGTCGGAAAAGAGTCCGGATTCAAAGAGTCGTTTAATGGCATTTGCGATTTCCTCACCGGGAACAACAATTTTTTCTCCTTTTCGGAGGGAACTGACGGAGTATATATAACTCTCACGGGCCAGTTCATTACCCTCAACCTGTACATCCAGGATTTCATATTCCTGGGGTGGATCTAGGGTAGGGTCCGTGATTTTGAATTCGTCCTGTGCTATCAATGTTGCCGGTGACAATGCAATTGTGCATAATAGTACCAGCAGGGCTGACAGTTTTGCAAATGCTGAAATTCTCAAAATGTTGCGTAATCGCCTTTTTTTATCGTACCTCAACGCAAACGTGGTTGGACGTTACTTTGGTCTGTTGATGAATGAAGTTTCCCGAATCGCCGGTCTCTTTTCTGATAGGAAGCAATAGCTTCATAGAGTTCATCCCTCCGGAATTCAGGCCAGTAGGTTTTGGTGATGTATAGTTCGGAATAGGCAAGTTGCCATAACAGGAAGTTACTGATGCGGTATTCACCGCTGGTTCGGATAATCAGATCCGGGTCCGGGATATCCGCTGTAGATAAGTGCTGACTGATCAGACAATCGTCAATGTCCTCAATCTGTAGTTGCCCGTCTTTCACCTGTTGAGCGATTTTCTTTATTGCCTCTGCGATGTCCCATCGCCCGGAATAACTCAGGGCAAGACAAAGCTGCAGACGGTCATTGTCTTTGGTAAGCTCCATTGCTTCCATGAGCTCGTCACGACAATCTTTCGGAAAACGATCTACCTGACCTATGGTAGCCAGGCGGACATTATTCTTGTGCAGATTTTCTGCTTCTTTTCTGAGTGCGGAAACCAGAATTCGCATCAGGCCTTTTACTTCATGGCTGGGGCGGCCCCAGTTTTCGGTTGAAAATGCATAGAGTGTGAGATACCGAACTCCCAACTGGGCACAGGCCTCGGTGATATCCCGAACGGAATCAACACCTGCTTTGTGGCCGAAAAGCCGGATATTTCCTTTGCTCTTGGCCCATCGCCCGTTACCATCCATAATGATGGCTATATGCTTTGGTATTTCCCCCAGACCGCTGAGCTTTTCCTGCTTCAGCTTGTCCGTCTCCGTCTGGGTTTTATTTGTTATGGTGAGTTCTTTCAAATCGATCCCGATTTCATCGCTAAGCTTGAAATTTACGATTTTTAAGCGGGCTTTATCAATTTAATTATGCTTTGCAGCTTATATCTTTTTCAGTAATGAAATCATCTCAAGCAGAGACAACGCAGCTTCGGCACCTTTATTCCCTTTATTCCCTGAACGCTGCAGCGCTTGCTCAACATTATCGGTTGTCAGCACACCGAATATGACCGGTTTTCCAAGTTTCATATTCAGTTCCAGAACTCCATCGGTCACCGCTTTACAGACGTAATCAAAATGGGGAGTATCGCCTCGTATTACAGCCCCGAGTGTAACCACACCCTCTATATCATCGTGCTCTGCCAGTTTCTGCGCAGCAAGCGGGAGTTCAAAAGATCCCGGGCATCGCACCACCACAATTTGTTCATCCTGCAAACCTTTGCTTTTCAGTGCAGCTATAGCTCCGTCCATCAGGCTGTCCGTAACCATTGAATTCCATCGGGCTACCACAATCCCCACTTTATTTACCGCTTCATGTACACTTCCTTCAATCATAACAGTATCAGTTTAAAGCTTTTCTTTGCTCAGACAGGTTTTTCAGTTTTTCGGCGTACACGCCTGCGATTGTCACTGTCCCAAAATGCTTGTTTGTTTCATGTTTGTGGCCGTGGAAATCACTGCCTCCTGTTTTCAGGAGAAGATTTTTCTCACAGATTTCATCGTACTTCTGTTGTAAGCCATAATGATGTGAGGGATGAATGCATTCAATTCCGTCTATTCCGATATCAATGATTTCATCCAATTCCTCATCCTGATATAATATTCCGGGATGGGCAAGAACGGTAACGGCACCAACCGACTTCAGTAAGTCTACCGCATCAGCAAATTCGATATACTCACTATGATTTTCATCCAGTTTCTCGTTATTCAGGTAGCGAATAAAGGCCTCTGTAATACTGCTCACATAGCCTTTGTTCATAAGTACCATGGCGATGTGCGGCCTGCCAAGATTAGCTTTGTTAGCTTCTGCCCTCACTTCATCATAAGTAATATCAAAGCCCTGTTTACGCACTTTTTCCACAATGCGCTGCATTCTTACTTTTCTGATTCTTCTCTGCCGGCTTACCAGATTGTTGAGGTCTTCATTCTCAGGATCCAGGGCATAAGCCAGTACGTGGGATTCCCGATCCCTGAAAGAGGTTGTCAGCTCCATAGCACAAATGAGGTCAATACCGGCGGCTTCAGCAGAATCGACAGCCATTCTATAGCCTTCAAACGTATCATGGTCGGTTATGGCAAGGTGATCTATTCCAAGATCGGCAGCCATACTCACAAGCTGTGAAGGGTGGGTTGAGCCATCGGAACAGGTGGTATGTGTGTGCAGGTCTGCCCTTGATTTTCTCATTGTTCACCGGCCAGAAGCTCATCAATGCGATCTGTATTCATCAACAGTTCAATACCCTGCAAAACCTCAGGATCCTTCTCCAGCGATTCCAGGAAACGTTGCTCACGACCCCGGTAGCGGAAAACCAATTCCTCATAGAGTACTCGCCTGATTCGATCAGACTCAGCTTCCAGTTGCTCTCTCTTCTGTTTTTCAATGGCGGATTCAAGCATAGCTATAGCTTCATTTTTTTCGCTGCCATCCTCCAGATTATTCTCAAGCTCGGCGAGAGCTTTATCAGCCGGTGTCTGATAACTGAATTCACTTTCATCCAGGAAATTCAGGAAATCATAAAAAACATCCTGTGTCAATTCCTTTACTTCAAGCGTATCATTTTCAGCCATGTAACGGGTTGCATAATCGAAGTAGCTGCCTTCTTGCAGCAGATTAAGCTGAAGTAAACTCAGCTCTTCTTCCTCAACCAGAACATCCGGTATGATACCTCTCCCCTCTGTTACTTCACGACCGTTTTTAGTGCGATATGTACGAAGCAGGGAATCCGCTTTGGTTACCGGGGTATAATCAGAATCGTGGGTATACTGAAGAGACTGTATACTTCTTCCACTGGGTGTGTAATAACGGGATATTGTGATTTTAAGAGAGGTATTGTAGGGCAATGGCTTTACGATCTGTACCAAACCTTTACCAAAACTCTGCTGGCCCAGAATCACGGCCCGGTCCAGATCCTGCAGGGCACCGGCAGTAACTTCTGAAGCACTGGCTGAGCCTCCACTCATGAGCACCACAATTGGTTTCTCGAATAGAATGGGTTCCTGTGAGGAATAAATCTCGTTGTATTCAGCCAGTCTTCCACGGGTTTCTACAACGGTGACACCCGGTTCGATAAATTTATCCACAATCCGGACTGCTTCCTGAAGAATTCCACCCGGGTTATCCCGTAGATCCAGTATGAGTCCGCGGGCATCTGCTTGCAAAAACCGGTCCAGTTCCGTCCTGATTTCATCCCCGCTGCGTAATCCAAACTGATTTAGTTTGATGTAACCTATGTCCTGTTGGGGACCAATCAATCCGGCAAATCCTATGTTGGAAACTTCAAGACGCTCCCGGGTTAGCTCAAATTCGAATATCTGATCTGTTCCATAGCGGCTTATTTTAAGTTCAACCGTAGAGCCTTCTTCACCACGGGTTAGAATTTGAGCTTCTTCCGGACTGAGGTCGGAGGTAGACACGCCATCAATTTCGATAATTTCATCTCCTGCCCGGATCCCGCCTCGATCGGCCGGTCCCCCTTCGGTGGGTGCGATAACGACTATTTTTCCATCACGGTAGCCTGCTTCAATCCCTATGCCGGCATAGTTACCCTGATTCATGATCTCTGCCTCTTCATTGGCGGCCTCATCGAAAAGCACTGTGTATGGATCCAGGGTTTCCAGCATGGCATCCAGACCATTGCGCATCAGGATTTCCGGATTCACATCATCCACATACTCAATAGCCACATTTTCATAGGCTTTACTGAAAATGCTGAAGTTCTTTTTGATCAGGAAATAGATATCGGTTTGCTGCATATATGCACCAAGCCCGAACAGTGCCAGAACACCTGTAAAAAGAAGAGCTAAGCGGGTTTTATTCCTGCTCAAATTTATTTGCTGGATGAAATTTTAAGTTTCTGGCCGGCATAAATGCGGGATCCGCTGATGTTATTCAATGAACGGATCGTGCTCAGGGATACCCCGAAACTCTCGGCAATCTGGCTCAGGGTGTCATTTTTCTTGACCGTGTAGGTCAAATATTCTCCGTCATTCTCAGCTGTTGCTGTAGCGGTAATATTCTCACCACTGCGCTGTCTTCGTTCAAGATCCTGTTTTTCACGGAAAGACAGTTTGTTCACGTCATCGTAATAAGCGGATAGGTTTTTCGGTACATAAACCGTGAGGTTCTGTCCTACCCGAATGGTATTTCCGATACCATTCCAGGTGCGTATCTGCCAGGCTCTGACATCATACCATTCTGCAATATGGCCAATGGTGTCTCCGGTTTTCACTTTGTATGTAAGCTTTGAGGAATTTGCTGGAGCACTGTAGGTAGAGGCTCTGCGCTGGGTAGAAACAGTATTCTTCTGATTGCTTGGCCGATTGGCAGATAGTTTTTCAGCGCTGCCCGGTGGCAGTGGAATAGCCAGTCGCTGTCCGGGGTAAATGAACTTGCCCAGATTTTCATTACTTGCATAAATGCCCTGAACCGTAGTTCCATATGAATGCGCAATTTTACCCAGACTCTCACCCCGTTTCACGGTGTGGAAGGTGATATCCCTGGCCATTTCGTTTTTCGGAATCTTACTGTAGGCCTCTGCGAAAGCTTCTTTGGTACCAGCAGGGATTTTCAGGGGATATTTATTGCCAGGAGGCGTAGCCCATCGCAGTAATTCTGGATTTAGATTCTTCAGGGCACGAGTACTGATATTCAATGCTTTTGCAAGCTCATCAAGAGGCATTAAGCCATCAACCTCAAATACTTCATATTCCAGTGCGCTACCGCCATAATTGCTTTCAAAACCGAATTCTTCCGGATTCATTGCGATCATGGTAGCCGCAATGTATCCGGGAACATAATTTCTGGTTTCGCGGGGCAGATAAGGGTATGCTACCCAGTAATCTTCTTTACCCCCGGCCGAACGAATGGCTCGTTTCAGTCCGCGTGGGCTGATATTATAATTGGCCAGTGCCAGATGCCAGTCGTTCCAGATATTGTACAGGTCTTTCAGGTGACGTGCAGCTGCCCGGGTTGATTTTTCCGGATCTCTGCGTTCATCTACCCACCAATTTACTTCCAGTCCGTAAACGGAGCCTGTGGCACGGATAAACTGCCAGAGGCCAACCGCGGCAGCCCAGCTGCGGGCGGTGGGCTGCAGCCCGCTTTCCACAAAAGACAGGTACATTAATTCCTGAGGCACTCCTTCTTCTTTGAAGATGCGTCTCATCATTGGCTCATACTGCTCAAAACGCTGCAACCAGATTTCCATTACATCAGGTCGGCGCAGGGTATAATAAACCAGGTGACGGTTAACCTGGTTATTCTGAATCAGCGGAACAGTTGTTTTAATGCGGTCCAGAGAGGTAGGCAGCTTAAAATCATTTACTTCGTTATCCTCGCTCATCATCAGCTCATCGCGAATGGCAAAAACTTCACCAACCTCTTTGTTGACCGGCTCAGAGATTCCATAAAACTCTTCATATTCTGCCATTACCGTTCGGTAAAGCTCTGTAAAACGGCGATTATTCTGAATTTCCGGGTACTCATCAAGCAGTGTGCGGATCTCATCAAGCGATTCAAGGATATGTGATTCCGTAGCCACAGCATCGCCCTGGGATTGAGCTTCGAGTGCCCGCACCTGAAGCTGATACACCGAGCTGAAGCGCATCAGCATATCTTTTTCGAAATCATCAACAGGCAGTTTGGGATTGAGTTCGCTACTCTTCTGTGCGGGTAAAGACTGCAGCCTCAGCTCAGGCACTTCCAGCATCCTAATTGGTATGTCCAGCTTTTCCACACCGGTGCTATCGTCCTGAGCAAAAGCCGTTGCGCAGAACAATCCGGTTATCATTAGAGAAAGAATAAGCCTGTTTTTCATAAGTACTGTTTTGATGATATAATTCAGAAACTTAATAATTCTATGAGTAAAAAGATGCAGAGCATTCGAATGGTATGCGGATGAGTTGCAGAGGCCGTTGCAAAAGGCTGATTCAGCTCTGTGACTGACGGGTCCAGCCCTGAACAATGGGCCATCGTCGCCCGCTACCAAATGCTTTTATGCTGATCCTGAGTCCGGGTGCCGCCTGGAATCTCTTGTGCTCGTTATAATCAACAAGCTTAACAACCTGATGAACGATATCTTCATCTATTCCGGATGCAATAATTTGTTCCTTCGACTCCTGTTTTTCGATATATCGAATCAGAATCTGATCCAGGATATCATACTCCGGCAGGGAATCACTGTCTTTCTGATCCGGCCGAAGTTCCGCACTTGGGGCTTTCTCCAAAATGGCCCTGGGAATTATTTCCTTTTCGAAGTAACTGTCATTCAGCCATCGACAAATGTCATATACTTCTGTCTTATAAACATCGGATAAAATGGAGAGTCCCCCGGCCATGTCGCCGTAAAGAGTGCAGTAACCAACGGCATATTCCGATTTATTACCCGTATTGAGCAGCATGTAACCAAATTTATTGGACAAAGCCATCAGCAGTGTGCCCCTAATCCGGCTTTGTATATTTTCTTCTGCCACTCCAAATTCAGTGCCTTCAAACAAATCCTTCAAGGCCCCTCCGAAATGGTTGTAGATGTCCCGGATGGGTACTTCATGAAGATGAATGCCAAGGTTTGCTGCCAGCTGTTGGGAATCAGTTACACTGCCTTCAGATGAATATTCGGATGGCATGGTGAGTGCATGAACATGTTCCGCACCCAGGGCTTCGGCTGCCACAACAGCAACCAGCGCTGAATCAATGCCCCCGCTTAAGCCAAGGGTCACATCGGTGCTAAGCTTTGTTTTGCTCAGATATTCGCGCAATCCGTAGACGAGTGCCCGGAACATTTGCTCCGTCATTGGTTTTTGTTGTGACAGGGCTTCATCCTTCAATGCAATCACTTTTTCTGCAGTAACCTGAAGATCAACTACTGCTTCCTGAAAGATTTCAGCTCTTGCGATCAGCTCACCTTGAGCATCACAGGCCAGAGAATCCCCATCGAAAATGATTTCCGTATTTGCCCCAACCTGATTCACGTACAGCACCGGAGTCTCAAACTGACGGGCATGCGATCGCAGCATGTGGCTGCGAC
>CAYPTY010000003.1:0-5433 GCA_964413935.1 uncultured Balneolaceae bacterium
CGTTGTTATTCCTGATAGCAGCCCGAACGGAATGTGTACATAAAAGTACTTCTTTAGCAAGTACCCGTTTTCCATCCATACTGGGAACCAGTTTCTGGCTAATTACGCAGGTAAGAACATCTGCAAGTCTGGACCTAACCCTGTTCTGTTCTTCGGTTGGCACCTCCCCAAGAATCCTTTCTATACTTTCCATTGCTGATGAAGTATGAAGAGTGCCAAAGGTTTTGTGCCCAGAGTCAGTTATCTCCAGGGCGGTCATAATCGTATCCGGGTCACGAAGCTCACCGATCACAATAATATCAGGATCCTGACGCAGGGCCTGAATTGAACCTTCCTTAAATGAAGGAACATCCCTACCCACTTCTCTGTGGCGAACTACCGATCGAACGGGCTTGTGAATTAACTCAACAGGAGAAGCAATAATAATAATATGAGAGTCAACGGTTCGATTATTCGCATCAATGATGGTATCGAGTGTGGATGATTTTCCCGAACCGGTAATCCCGGTGATGAGGGTCATACCATACTTGTAATACTTAAGGCTGAGTGCCCGTGCTACTTCAGGGTGTGTGCCTAACTCCTTAAACGGTCGTATGGTATTATCAATCTTTCGCATGTTAAGTGCGAGATGCTCAAGGTCGAAATAAAGGTCAGCACGAAATCTTTGATTATTCTTTTCATCTAACTTTAGGCTATAAGAGAAATCAAGATTTTTGTTTTTAATCAGTATTTCGCGCTGACTTGGAAGTACAATGTTATGGAAGAGAAAGTCAGTAGTAATAAAATCAAGGTCGCTGGGATTCTTGAGAGGTGATTTCTTCCCAAAAATTCGATACCATATTTTTTGGTCACAGCCAGGTCCGCCCATATCAATATCAGAGGCGCCCAGCTTAGCCATTTTTAAGAGAAAGTTTTCCAGATAGCCTTTCAGCTTGGATCGAAATTCATCAGGCTGGGCTTCGATGATTTCTCCCATTTTAATGTGCATATCAACCCCGCGGACTGCAGTTGGTAACTGATCAGCCAAAGGTTTAATAAGGTCAGAAATGGATTCTGATTTTACCTTTTGCATCGATTATAGCCTTAAACGTAGATGATATACCAAAATATCAGTATAATGATTTCTAATAATATAATTTGTTACACAATCAATACAAAATACATTATTAGATACGATGCTTCTTTAAGAAGGGTATAAAAGTGGGGCAATTACCAGTTTGTATCGTTCAATAAACGCTTTTTCAAATTCAGCAGTTGTATATTCATGTTGCTGATCTTTTTTTGCTGAATTTCGATAATATTTTTTGTGAATATATTGAACAATTTTTCAGGCTTTTTTCTAAAAAAGCTAAGTGTATCGTAGCGGTCGTATCTTAATAAGGTACAGTCTCCCTCTGCAGTTACCTTTGCCATACGATTGTTTTTGCTAAACAAAAAGGCTTCCCCAATGAAATTTCCCTCTGATAATGTAGCCAGCTGAATATTGTCTTTCCAAATTGCAACCTTGCCTTCTGCAATTAAATAAGCTGAATTTACATACTCTGATTCATTCAGTATTACATCACCGGATATAAAACGCTCTTCTTTCCCGACATTCAGGAAATCCAATACATCCTCGTAGTGAAAATTACTGAGCAGATTAGGGGGTTCCTTGAGAAACCTCTTGATATAATCCGGAAGTAAAGCGCTTGTTGAATTATGTAAATCTTCAGTCATTGTGTAATGAGTTACCTACTGGCCTTATTAATGCTTAACCAAAAGCCAAATTATGCCAATAAGCTAATATTAATTTCAAGTTATTTTAAATTAATCTTCGAGAGTTACCGCGATTATTTCCTCAATCGTGGTTACACCCTCTTTGATTCGCTCTCTTCCTGATCCCCTCAGAGTGAGCATTCCTTGCTCCATTGCAAGTGCTTTAATTGAACCCTCATCGATATCTCCACCGGAATCAAGAATCATTTGTTTTATTTCTTTTGAGAAAAATAACGCCTCATGTATAGCAGCCCTGCCTTTGTACCCAGAACCACTGCATTTTTCACAACCAACGGCTTTATAGAATGTTGCTGTTTCTATTTCTTCGTCGGTAAATCCTAAACCGCGTGCCATTTCCGGGTGCGGTACAAATACTTCTTTACACTCACTGCATAAACGGCGAATAAGTCGCTGAGCCATTACCAGGTTTACTGCACTCGCTATAAGGAATGGCTCTACTCCCATTTTAAACAGACGTGAAACTGCAGATGGTGCGTCGTTGGTGTGAAGTGTGGAAAAGGTTAAGTGCCCCGTATTGGCCAGCTTAATAGCAATTTCAGCAGTTTTCAAATCCCGGATCTCCCCTACCAGAACAATGTCAGGGTCATGACGAAGAATACCTCTGATCGATTGATCGAAGGTCATGTGATGACTGATCTTGAGCTGCCTTGCACCTTCTATAATGTATTCCACCGGTTCCTCAATAGTGAGCACATTCTTGGTAGGATCAATTACATAGTAGAGTGCAGCTACAAGAGTGGTTGATTTACCTGAACCCGTTGGACCGGTAATGATTACGATACCTGATGGCTGCTGAATCGATTTTACAAAATTATCTTTTGCAACTTTTTGAAGACCGAGTTTATCAAGGTCACGAATCACTTTACGGTCATCCAGAACCCGGATTACAATAGACTCAAATTTACGATCATACTGTTCGCCGACAATTGGCATAATAGATACCCGATAACGAATACCTGTACTATCAATTTGCCTTTGAATAAAGCCATCCTGAGAAGCATCCCGTTCAAAGCGATCCACATTTCTTGTCTTGTCTTTTATAACGGCTGAGATGGCTTCCGGCTTAACATTCTTTTGCTGGTACCAAAGCTGAAGTTTACCATCTAACCTAAAACGAATGTCGGTTGTAGTTGGGCCTGACGGAATAATATGCAAATCCGATACTCCCTGCCGAACGGCCTCAACAAGCATACCTTCAACGAGGGAGTTAAGCATAGATTGATTGATTTCAGCATCAATCTCTTCCTCATTGACATCCTCTTCAGGTGCCTCGATATCTTGTTCCTCGAAGTCAATTTCTTCGAGGAGATCGAGAAACTCATTTTTTTGCTCATAAACCTGATTCAAGACTTCTTCAATCAACTCATACCGGCAGTAAACAAGCTCCATCTGCCGGAAATTGAATTTGTTGATTACTGTTTGAAGTCTCGGATCTGATGGATCGGCAGCGGCAACCGTTAGTGATCCATTAGTTTTGGCAAAGGGTAAAGCTTTCTGGTGAACCAGTTCTTCTATTATGTCTTCGGGTAGCTCTTCAATATTTTTCCGGACCGCTTCAACAACTTCCTCAGGAACCGCTTCAACATCCTCCATGATTTCCCGAAATGCATATATAGATGCAATCTCACGAAGTATGGTATGCCTGTTGAGCCCAACATCCTGATATAAGATTTGCCCAAGCCGTCGGTTCGAGTTTTCCGGCTCTTCCTCAAGTATAGCCAGAGCCTGCTGTAGCTGATCGTCTGTGATCACGCCCTGGCTTACAAGGATATCCCCGATATGTCTTCGAATGTTGACTTTACCCATCTTGGGAAAATTCTTATTGAGCTAGGATTTAATTCGGCTTGATTACAGCTGCCTCGGATGATACAATGGTAATTGAAATCAATGCAATCATAATAAAAAGGTTTATAAAGAGGTTAATGATATCAATTACTGATTGCATCTTATGTGTGGTCTGCAGCTCGTAATATTCAGCTAATTGCTTTGCATTTTCTCTGAGCGAACCGGATTCGGCACCCAGTCTGAACCGGCTTATTGCAGTACGCGTAAATATATTTGTAGCTTCGAGAGATTCAATCAGGCCGGCTCCATCCTTGAGCATCATTTTAATAGCCACTTCTTTGATCTGCTTCTCCATATACTTATTTCGGCATGCTTCTGCAGCTACTTTTATAACTTCGATATTCTGCCCTGAGCCGCTGTATAGCGTGTAAAATACCCGGGAAAAAATTTCAATACTGGTTTTATGCAGCAGATCCCCGATTACAGGTATATGGATGATATATTTATCAATCAGCAGTTTACCTCTAGCGGTTTTTGCAAAATAAAACATGCCAATTATTGGGATTGTAATTCCCATCAAAATAAAGATCCAGTTATCCCTTAGCCAGTAACTAAGATCAAGTGTTGTCTGGGTCATTGGTGGAAGAGTGATATCCATCTCCACAAAAAGCTCTGCTGTACTTGGAAATATATATCCTACGTAAAAAAGAACTACCCCAATTACGGCGAGAACCGTAACTGCAGGCATCATGAGTGATCTTTTCAGATTCTTTTTGAATTCAGCATCTCTTTCCAGGAACTTAGCGGTTGACTCAAAAACCAACGCCATGTTACCTGATGTTGAGGCTACACTAAGCATATAAGAAGCAAACTTACCAAAGACTTTCTCATGCTTACCATATACATCATTCCCCTCCTTACCATCCTTCAAATCCTTTTGAATGGTTTTAAGAACATCCTTCATTCTTTTGTTGGCCGTATCTTCAATTAGAAGGTTAAGTATTTCATCAAAGGTAAGCTGTTGCCGTAGCAGGTCGGCTGATAGCTTGATAAAAGACACCACTTCAGCAAGAGGCACGCCACCTTTGAGATCAAAAAGTTGCTTGTTAATTGAGACAACTTTAAATCCTAATTTAACAAGCGCTCTTTCCAGTTCCTCTTTGGAATAAGCATCTTGTTGCCCTTTAATTTTCTGTTTACCCTGCCGGGTTACTACGTAATTATAGGTATATTTCTGATCAACAGCCTGAACCTTCAGACCATTTGCTTTGGTGAGGCGATCAACCTTAAGCTGGGCTTCCTTTTTGTTGTCTGCTTCGAACTCAGTTTGTATGAGTTTACCTGCCTGTGATACTGCCTTGAGTCTGAATTGTGCCATGCAAATGAGATATGATTTTGATAACAGAATTAATAATAAATCTACTGCCAAACAAGTCTGTCAGCATAAATTTCAGCCACTACTATATTAGGCCCCTCAGCAGGAATACCGGTTAAGGTGAAAGATGTAACGGTTCGGTTACTTATGGAATAGCTTCCATTCTCATTGACAGAATCCAGCTGCACATGTGTTAATGTTATGTTAGTGAAAGAATTACTGCCGCCGCCCATCATGCTGTGCTTGTTATAATAGCCCTGAGCAAGCGAAGCTGCGGTTAGTATATCCTGTCGCACTGCATCCTCAAAAGCCTGATCAGTGAGTGAATTCATGGTATTAATGGCCACGACGGTCATAATACCAGCTATCACCGTAACAAGAATCAACAGTAAAAGTTGCTGCTGTCCCATATCTCAACCCCATTATTACAGGATAATATTAAAAAAAAAAGCCCCGAATAATCCCGGAGCTTTTTCAAAGTCTAAGGTAAGCTTAGT
>CAYPTY010000003.1:5533-23934 GCA_964413935.1 uncultured Balneolaceae bacterium
GCTGCTGTTGATGCAAAAGTAATTGGTGGTGTCAGTGCACTTGCTGGATGTGCAGTAACAGTAAATTCACCTGCTGCACCTCCGGAAATGATATACAGACCGTTTTGATTGATTGCTCTGTCGGCTGCAGTATTAAGTGAATCAGCTGCAAAAGCAATGTCACGGAAAGTAATGTTGGCGAAATCCTGTCCACCGCCACCAAGCATTTCTGGTTTAATGTAGTATCCCTGAGCAGAAGCAGCGATAGAAGCGATGTCCTGACGAACGGCATCTACGTTTGCAGAATCGGCTGCACTAGAGAAAGTGTTAATCGCTACTACAGTAGCAATACCTACGATGATTGTAACTAAGATTACAAGAAGTAATTGTTGTTGACCCATGATGATCTCCTAAGTCGGATTGTTTTTTGTTTGTGATTTAGTACAAATTTTGGGAATTGAGCTGAAAAAGAAAATTAGAATAACTTATACTTTTTCAGGTATGATCAGATTCATCATAAAAATGAGGCTAATGCATACGTCTGTGTTACAAAATTTATGACAAAATACTCTTTTTCAAAACAACAGCATAAAATGCTGTTTACATTAAATAATGTCAATTGACGAGCAATTAACACTATATTCGCCGCAGGCATGCATTAATGCTGCATTAAGACCTCTTATCGTCATTTGATGAATATTTCTAAATGGACCCCATACTATATTATATTTTCTTTATGGTTGCTTGTTTTTGCTTCCAGCAGCCAGGTGATGATTATATCGCCCATCCTTCCGAGAATTGGTGAACAACTTAGTGCCGATCAGTCTTTACTTGGCTGGCTGGTTACAGCCTATGCCAGTATGCTTGGACTTTTTGCAATTATAATCGGGCCCATTTCAGATCGAATCGGACGCAGAAAAATCCTTTTGCTGGGCACTTCGGGTATGGCGATTTCACTTTTACTGCATGCCATTGCATTTGATTTCTGGTCTCTTCTGATCTTCAGGGCCCTCTCGGGTATGGCTGGTGGTGTGCTGAGCGGAGTTGCTGTAGCTTATGTCGGCGATTATTTTCCCTATGAAAAAAGAGGGTGGGCAAACGGATGGATAATGAGCGGTATTGCGATGGGACAAATTATCGGGATTCCACTGGGTACTGTTCTTGCTGAATCATTTGGGTATAAAATTCCATTTGTAGCATTTGGCGTTCTGATGGTTATGGCTTTTGTACTTATCCTACTCACTGTTCCTCAGCCAGAAGTAAATCTCAGTGAAGAAAAAGTTTCCTTCAGATCTGTTATCAGAAACTATCTTGTACTCATAAAAAGAAGAGAGGTACAGGCAGTTGCTTTTTCCTATACCCTTATGTTTCTGAGTATATCGGTGTTCATTGTGTATCTGCCAGCCTGGATTGAATCCAGATTTAATGTAGGTGGTAATGTTATTGCATCCATTTTTCTGGTAGGAGGCGTAGCAAATGTTTTATCCGGGCCACAGGCAGGAAAACTTTCAGACAAACTGGGTAGAAAAAATATCATCATTACTTCTTGCCTTGGGCTATTTCTTCTCTTGGGCAGCACCCCTTATCTCATGGTCAAATTTTGGGTAGCCTATCCCCTTTTCTTTTTTGTTATGGTTCTTATTGCAATGAGAATCAGCCCTTTTCAGGCTTTGTCAAGTGAGTTGGTGAATGCCGATAAGCGCGGTACTCTGATGAGTCTGCTCATATCCATTGGGCAAATCGGGAATGCAATTGGTGGAGGTATTGCAGGCCCACTATATGAAAGTAGCGGATACTCAGGTAATGCTTTTTTAAGTGCTTTTACTATGCTGCTTATGGCTTTTATAGTCTGGAAATATGTTCCTGAACCAGATCTTAAAAAAAGATTAGAATTTAATATTGATTAATTTCTTTGTATAAATAGTATATTCTTAATTGTAAATGTAACAAACCGGCTATTACAGCCTTTTGAAATAGGTCTTTCAACAATATCATCGGCTATGGAAAGAACAAAACTTCGCTTATTCGCAATTATCCCCTTGCTACTGGTTTTGGTAAGCTGTGGGACATCTGATGAGGAGGGAGTCATCATACAAGGACTGGTTACAAACAATGATACCGGGACTCCGCTTGTTGATGCAATCGTTCAGATTACCTCACCCGCTGAAATAGCGGGTAGCTTCGTTCGAACAGATACTACAGGCCGTTTTACCTTTGATAATATTAATGTGTCGACCGTAACCGATATTGAGTTCACGGTTTCATTAACAGATTTTCAACAATTAGTTAGAACGGTAACGGTCACTCCCGGGCAAAATGTAACGGTTAATTTTCAGCTTATACCGGAAGGCAGTGATGATGACGATGGAGGCGGCGGGACAGGCGATGATGATGTCGTAGAAGGTCCACCGGAAAAACCTGCTTCCATTATTCTGCTCAGTGTGTCAAATCCGGAAATTAATATCAGAGGCACAGGCGGAATCGTTAACTCGATTCTGGCATTTCAGGTTGTTGATTCAGCTGGCCGCGCATTGGATCTCAGCAATCCTGTTGATGTTTCTTTTAACATCATTCAGGGACCAGGGGGCGGTGAAGCGGTTACTCCTGATGTGGTAGCCACTAACGATGAAGGAAAAGCAATTACCTCGCTCATTTCCGGTGATATAGCAGGTGTGGTTAAACTGGAAGCCAAAGTTGAATTGGACGGAGGCAGTATCATTCGATCCACCCCTATTCTGATAGCGATCAGCGGCGGTTTCCCTGATCCTGACAGGTTCTTTGTAGCTGCAGTTGACTATAATGTTGAAGGTTTTGGATTAATACCGGGATCAGGTTCAACAGATTTCAGGTACCAGATCACTGCAAGTGTGGGTGATGAATTTGGAAATCCTGTTAAAGCAGGAACTGCTGTAGATTTCAGAACCAGACATGGCGGTATTATTCAGGGCTCAGCTGTAACGGATGAAGAAGGACTTGCTACAGTTATCCTTCGACCTGATGGTAGTCAGCCTACCAGTTCACCAAGAGGTATCGGTTTTATCGAAGTTGAGGCCAAAACGATTGATGAGAATGATCAGCCACGAATTGCAAATCTTGATATGCTTTTTACCACAAGAAGGGCGCTCATCGATATAGATCCAGCCACAGTAAACATTGAAGCTAATGGTTCACAAACCTTTACAGTCACCGTTACTGACCTAAATGGTTACCCAATGGCAGCTGGTACTACTATCGTGGCTCAGGTGCCTGAAGGCCTCGAAATACCAGATGCAGTCATTGAGCTTGCTGATTATTTTGATCCAGGACCTGGCCGCACTGAATTTACCTTTGTGGTATCTGATATTGATGACGAAAACAGCGATGAAAAAGCCACAACATTTACGATTGTGGTAACGACTCCAAGCGCAGCGGAAACCATTCTCTCTATTACGGGTACTCGCGCAAAGTCTACATATACTTTCAACGAGTAATCTATTTTCACGTAACTATAAAAGCCGCCCGAATGGCGGCTTTTTTTATTTACGCTCTTTTATAAGAAGGTTGAGAGCATTAATTTTGCGCACCAACAATTCAGATTCATTATCTATGAAAAAAGAGCATTTCTTTCAGTACAACAGTGCCAGTTATAAAGAGTTATTTCGTTCATTTAAAAATGATGAGCTAAAGGGTGAGTTGCTTTTACTGGCTGGAGTTAATGGACAGCTTCGCAAACAGTGTATGGACGAAATCAGCAGAGAGATTATTGGCGAACCCATTATCCAGCCACTGGAAGAAATTATCGTCAAAAATGAAGAAGAGAGTTTTGATCGAACGGATGCCTTTTTTGATACCCTGCCTGATAACCCCGAATTGTTGATCTTCACTAATGGTGAGCAATTGAATGGGGTGTATACAGGATTCACCTATTCTGTTGTTAAATATGCAAGTCCTCAGGAGAAACACTTTCTCAAACGACTTAAAGAAGTAAACTGCCTCAAAGTTATCGATTTCGAGGACACCTACTCCCTCGATGAAACCATAGTAAGGCATTCCAAGGCTGTGATTACCTTTAATCCGCCCACATCACCCATTGAACGCTTCTTCTGGCACCTAAGTCAGTTCAGGGTGAACGGATCGAGGTTGCCTACCAAGCGGCCGGCCTGATGCCCTCCAAAAATATCGGTCTTCAATCGCTCTGGAATGATGTAAAAGAATCACTTTCAGGGGTAGAAAGGGACTACACCTCAGGCAGTATCTGGAAAGCCATTATGATGCTGTCCATCCCAATGGTACTGGAAATGTTCATGGAATCCATTTTTGCGGTCGTGGACATTTTTTTTGTCTCCAAACTTGGGGCTGAGGCTGTTGCTACCGTTGGTATTACAGAATCACTGCTTACCCTTTTATATGCTATAGCCATTGGCCTTAGCATGGGAACTACAGCTATTGTTTCCCGAAGAATTGGAGAAAGGGATTCGGTACAAGCATCACTTGCTGGTTCTCAATCCATACTCCTTGGCATCAGTTTGTCGCTGCCCATTGCTTTTATTGGTTTATTCTTTGCCCCCGAACTGCTTGGGTTGATGGGAGCAAGTGATAGCATGATTCAGAATTTTGCCCTCTACCCTGCCGTCATGTTTGCGACTAATGCGGTAATTATGCTGCTGTTTGTGAATAACGCGATCTTCAGAGGCGCTGGTGATGCATCGATCGCCATGAAAGCGTTATGGCTGGCTAACGGGATAAATATTATTCTGGATCCCATACTTATTTTCGGTTGGTGGATTTTTCCTGAACTGGGGATTCTGGGCGCTGCTGTTGCCACCAGTATAGGGCGTGGAATTGGCGTGATATACCAATTCTATTGCTTCAGTAGTGAAAGCAGTCGCATACGGATTATTTTAAGGCATCTTAAAGCCGACTGGAAGGTTATCAAAAACTTAGTTCGCATCTCTCTGGGCGGAATTGGGCAGTTTATCATTGCCACCTCCAGCTGGATCGGCATGGTACGGATCATGGCGGAATTCGGCAGCATTGCCCTGGCGGGTTACACTATAGCTGTGCGAATTATCATCTTTTCCATTCTGCCATCATGGGGCATGAGTAATGCAGCAGCGACTCTGGTGGGGCAAAATCTCGGGGCAGGTGAACCTGACCGGGCGGCTAAATCAGCTTGGTATTCTGCCTATGTAAATGTAGCCTTTCTTATGGTACTAGGAATTACATTTAATCTTTTCTCAGAGTTCTTTATTCGTTTGTTCACCTCAGATATTGATGTAATTGCCGTAGGTGCACGGTCCCTTCGTATCATCAGCTACGGATACTTAATTTATGGTTTTGGAATGGTGATGATGCAGGCTTTTAACGGAGCCGGAGATACCAAAACACCAACCATCATCAATTTCTTTTGTTTCTGGTTGTTTGAAATACCTCTGGCCTATTTCCTGGCCATTAATCTAGGTTGGGAAATTGAAGGTGTTTTATGGAGTATTGTGATTGCGGAGACCCTTATCGGTTTGATTAGTATATTCCTGTTTAAACAAGGAAAATGGAAAACAATACAAGTCTGAATGAAGGTTAAGGTACAGCTGGATACCTCCGGTCGTAGAGGTAAAAAAGTAACCGTAGTTAAGGGAATCACTCACAATCCACAGGTCATTGAAAAACTGACCCTGGAATTAAAACGGCAATGTGGTTCGGGTGGAACCATCAAGGGAAAAACCATTGAGCTGCAGGGTGATCATGTACAGAAAGTAAAAGATTACCTGCAAAAAGACGGATACCAGGTTAGTTAAATCACAAACTAACTTTACTCTCCTGTCGGGGATCCAGGTCATAAAGAGAGGACGCGGATGCCTGAACAGTTTTATACCATTCATTGCCAAATTTGTCATTAATGGCATAAAAGTCCGCAAAATCCGGTTTGCGCAAATTCATCTTCCATTCATTGTTTTTGGGTTTGAACTGAGGATCAATACGCTGAAGTTGATGGTAAATCACCATTTCCCGTGTTTTACTGTCCAGGATGTCCCACAGTTCACCTGAAACTTCGATCAGGTAATCATTGCCTGAATAATATTTCACTTCCCGTGTAGCTTTGATACACTTTGCAGCTTTCAGCTTTGAAATATTGGGATACACCAGGAAATACCCGATCTCAGCAGGTCCGAAATCGAGCTTATATTTTTCCATGATGTCTTTGGCTATTTTCTCGATTTCAGGCGACTCCATCAGCTGTTTATCGCTTGAAATGGTTTCAGCTGGGTTCAGATAATCGTTTTCCGGCATTTATTCAGTTTGGTAGGTTAACATTCGGGCATTAAATATAGAGAGAAATCAGCTTTTCCCGGGTCTTTTTTATTGACTATTTTTTCGATGTGAAAAGCATATCAGGCATATTAGGTGGGTATATGTCCATCATCTTTCTTGAGGGTTTCTGCAGACTTGTAATATCCGTGTATCATCGAATTCCGATATCTTTCAGTGGTTTAGAAGCCTTTCCCTCCAATGGATGGTATATATTTTTTCTTCTGCTGATGTTTATCATTGGAGGCTTCGGAAGCATGCTAACCTGCACCATTGCCGGTTTTGATTACTTCCGCCACAGCACAAGCCTTGCAGGGCTGTTTTTAATTACCCGGGGACTATCTGAATTGATTATGGCATCCAGCAGTGAATACCTGCCGGTATCATTTATCCTGCTTTCCGCTTTAGGTGGTATGTTTGCGGGATATCTGCTGATTAAGCGCCTGCACGGTAATCAAATGGCCTCCGAGAACTAATTCTCGGCTTTTAACAGTGCATCCACTGAGCTCAGCGGTAATTTCCTTAAATCAGAAAGTTCATTCAGGTACATTTGCCGTGTGGATTCTATCAGTTCGGGAACCTCGTCTTTATGCAGATGGGAGGTTTTTATGGGTTCCAAAACTTTCAATCGTATCTGATCTGCATGGCCAAACTTCCAGGAATTTTTTGGCAAGCAATTCTGTGATCCATCAATAACCAGAGGCAGTATTTCCACCTTATTCCGAACAGCCAGATCAAAGGCTCCTTTTGCAAAACGTCCAAGCTTACCGTTTTTTGATCGGGTGCCCTCGGGAAAGTACATGACCGAACAATTACGCTTCAGGAAATAAACCGCCTGCCGGTAGGTTTGAGTACCCCGGGATTTGGATGCACGGTCAACGGCTATATCTTTCGCCATCGACATCATCCAGCCAGTAACCGGAACTTTGAAGAGCTCGATTTTACTGATCCATTTCATTTCCCAGTTCAGCAGGGAAATAATGGGGATGTCAGCGTTGGAAAGATGATTGCAAATAAACACATAGGGTTTACGATCATCAATTTCCTTGTTTCCGACTATGGTAACGTTCCAGGATGGATTTATCGCAACAATCATATTGCCCAGTTTGCGGAAAATCTTACCCGTCCGATATTTAACCGGATCCCGATCGAATAAGTAGGTGATAGTTACGACAGGCAGCCAGATAATCATTAGAAATATGATCGCTGCCCAGATCAGTGCGGACTGAAGCGTCCTCAAAATGATCTTATTTAATCTCCATGCCGAGTATGAGAGCTACCATCACACCCACCTCAGAATTTTCGTGCCACCCACTGAATTGCAGAGATTGAGGTCCATAGGCCATTAATGGCACGGGAATACCTGTGTGATTACCTGTTGTCCATGCAATTTCCATATCACTTCCGCCATTTAATCCTTTCTGCATGGTCATGCCACCGGTTCCATGATCGGCTGTGATCACAACCAGAGTCTCACCGTCCTCAACGGCAAAATCCAGCACAACACCTATAGATTCATCGAAACTCTGAACTTCTCGCATCACATACGCTGCATCATTCCCATGGCCACCCCAGTCAATCTGGCTGCCCTCCACCATCAGGAAGAAACCATTGTCATTCACCTTGAGCATATCCAGGGCTTTTGAGGTCATTTCAGCCAGTGTTGGCTCATTTTCAGCATGGGTGAGTCCGCCAGTTGCAAACATACCCAGAAGTTTGTCCCCTTTGGCCGTTTTCATGGTTTCAGCTGTTTCGACATAGGTATAACCATTTGAGCTGAACTCCCGGATCAGGTTTTTATCATCTTCTCTTTTACTGTTTTCTACTGATTGAGGAATGAAATATTCAGTGCCCCCACCCAGAAATACTTCAACTCCTGAGGATAAAAACTGCTCAGCGATTTGTGACTTCATCCCACGATCTGAAACGTGAGCTGCATAGGAAGCAGGTGTTGCATGTGTTATTCCAGAGGTTACTACGAGACCTGTGCTCATCCCCTGTTCTTCGGCATGCTCAAGTATGGTTTTACAGGGCGAACCATCAGGCAGCATCGCGATCATACGATTGTTTGTTTTTTTTCCGCATGAATAGGCAGTAGCTCCTGATGCGGAATCCGTGATAAGGTTATCGCTGGCATAGGTTTTAACCAATCCAATCACAGGCAGACGCTGAATATTCAATAATCCCTCTTTGCCAACCAAGTGAAGTTGTCCACTTGAAATTTGTGCCAGGCCAGTACCGTCACCAATCATGAATATGACATTTTTGACTTTCTGGCTGTCAACCAGGGGGAGCTTTTCTTTGGTTTCCTTTGACTCTGAAACACTGATTACGGTCTTGGACTCATCCTGCGCAATACAACTGCTGATGATGAAAATGGATAGAAATAATGTAGTTACTATTCTCATGGTATTATTGGCTTTGAAATTCGTCCCAATATAACGGGGATTGCTTTAAATGTCTGTTATCAAATCAAGAAAAGAAACTCCGGATAAAGCCCCAGAAGCCTTTTGGGTGTTTTACCGGTTTATCCGGTTTTCGCATAGTAGCTGTCTCGTGGCGATTAATCTCAAGTCGTTTTGGGCTGCGGCCAGAACTTCGGTGCCCATCGTTTTTGTCAGTCTTTCCAGGGTTTTTGTCACTTGAAGAAGATGACCGGGGTGGTTTTGTCTCCTGATGCGTGTTTTTAGCACTGTCCTGATTTTGTGGCTTCGGTGTGTCTTTATCGCTGCCCTTCTGTTCAGACCGATCTCCAGATGTTTCCTTCGGTTTCTGATCTGTTTCCTTCTTGCTTGTTTTCTGTGTTTTGGAGCTGGATGAAGACTTGCTGTTTTTATTCTTGATGTGCTCAGGACGGTGCTTTCTCTCTATATCCGGTACTTTCTGCTCAATTGCTTTGAAGAGATTGCCGTCGTTCCGATTCACAAAGGTAATGGCCAATCCGGTTTTATCGTATCGTCCCGTTCTACCAATGCGATGAATGTAATCTTCCGGTGATTTCGGGGCATCGTAATTCACAATCAGTGATACATCATCAATGTCTATACCTCTGGCGAGAACGTCAGTTGCTACGATGATTTTAACCTTACCCGTTTTAAATTCGTGCAGAGCCTGGTTTCGCTCATTCTGATCCCGATCACCATGAATGGTAGCCACTTCCATCCCTATTTTCTTGAGATCTTTACCAATGAGTTCTGTTCCTCTTTTCGTTGAACTGAATACAATGCAGGAAGTCCATTTGTAGCTTTGCAGAATATGTTCGATCAGATCAAGTTTCTGATAGTTTGGAACAAAATAAACCTCCTGTTTTACCGAATCCGCTGCTTTTGATTTTTCGATCTCGATTTTAACCGGATCATTCATGATTTCATCAATCAGGCTTTGTATTTCATCCGGGATAGTGGCAGAGAAAAGTAGATTCTGCCTTTTATCGGGCAGATGTTTTAGAATATGTTTGATATCGGGAAGGAAACCCATGTCAAGCATACGGTCTGCTTCGTCCAGAACCAGATAGCGAAGATTGCTGAAATCGATGTTCATCACCCTCATCTGATCCATCAGCCTGCCCGGCGTAGCAACAATGATATCCACACCAGAACGGATGCTGTCGGCCTGTTTTCCAAAATCCTCTCCACCAATGATGGTAGCAGATCCTATACCCGTATGATAACCAAGAGCAAATATCTGCTCATCTATTTGAGTTGCCAGTTCTCTTGTTGGTGAGATAATAAGTGCTTTCACACCTTCAGAGGGATTTTTAACAATCTGGTCCAGGATGGGGATCACAAACGCCCCTGTCTTGCCTGAACCGGTTTTTGCTGAACCAAGGACGTCCCGGCCTTTTAATGCTTCTGGTATACTTTGTTCCTGTATGGGGGTAGTTTCAGTGTATTGAACGTCATTAAGTCCTGCTATGACGCTATCTGACAAGTCTAAGTCTGTAAATTTCAATGGATGATCTATGAACAGTTAATTTATTCGGCGCGTGAATATACTTACAATTTCAAGAATTTATTCCACTTTGTTATGAATTCCCCTTACTTTCTTCGCGCAAACCAGCAATCAAACAAAATTAATTTCGAATGAAGTTCAAACCAACCGCAATTACCGTCTTTTCTGTATTTAGCATTCTATTCATCACATCCTGCGCAGATCAGGGTGGATATGTACCCTCAGACAATTTAAACACCCGAGTAGACAGCGTGAGCTATGCACTTGGTTACCAGAATGGCCTTTTCCTCAGTGATGAAGGTGTTGAAGATCTTGAAACCTCAAAATATCTGTCTGGATTCCTGAGTGCCCTTGTAGATTCAACAGCTAAGATGTCTGACAGTGAGATGGCTATCATTATCAATGACTTTCGCACTGAACTGCGTGATAAAGTGGTAGAAGCCAATAAAACTGAAGGCCAGGATTTTCTCGAAGAAAATCTTCAGAACGAAGATATCATGGAAACTGAAAGCGGACTGCAGTATAAAGTCATAGAGGAAGGATCCGGTGACCGCCCAACCGCAACAAGTACGGTAAAAGTAAATTATGAAGGCCGACTCATTGACGGTACTATTTTTGACAGCTCTTACCAGCGTGGAGAACCCATTGAGTTTCCGTTGAACCGTGTAATTAAAGGATGGACCGAAGGTTTACAGTTAATGCGCGAAGGTGCAACCTATGAACTCTATATCCCATCGGAACTTGGATATGGTAATCAGGGTGCCGGTCAGGTAATTAAACCAGGCGCTACCCTGATCTTCAAAGTTGAATTGTTGGAGGTTAAGTAAGTTTATAAAATTCTATACTTATCTAATCCCTGAAAATGGCATATTGAGGAATAAGAAAAGGGCTGGCTATCAACCAAACCCTTAACTATACGTTGGCTTTTTCGGGGTACAAAATGGGGATATAGCTTAAACAGTTATATCCTTTTTTATTTCAAAATTCTGTGTTTGTTTCGTAAAAATTAAGAAGGGACGAATCTTTCGTTGTTTGTACTCAGTAATCTTAAACCCAATAACAGGATATTGCCATGTTTTGTTTACAAGAACAGTTTTACGGCATGTTGTTACAAATTCATTTGGGTTAAAAAAACACTCCATTTGCTACACAGAACGATTGCTTCACTGATTTATTCCAGCTTACATCTTAAGCAATTATCGGCAGGGAATTTTTAAAACCTAAGTGAATTTAAAAGCTAGTCACTTAGCGCCCTATTCCTCGGTCTTATTTTCCTCTTCGGTGCCAAACACCCGGTTTACTACCTCTCGGAGTTTTTCCTCCGTAACAGGTTTTACCAGAAAATCTGAGTTACTGATGGCCATTGCTCTTTCTTTACTTTCGGCATCAGAGTTACCGGTAATGAAGATGATGGGAACATCGGAGAACTCACGAATTTTTTGAGAAGCAGTGATTCCATCCATGTTTCCCTGCAGCTTAATATCCATGATAACTACATCGGGAGAGTATTTGCGTACCAGCTCAACCGCCGACTTACCGTCTTTGATCTCCCCTACTGTGTGAAAAACCATTTTCTGCAGGTAGTTTTCATACAGAATGGACATGATGAGATTATCTTCTACAATGATGGCCTTCTTATTGATTTGCATGATCCCGAGTAATTAGATGAACGTCCTGTTTATTTAGTCTTCCGTATTTTCATCCTGATCCAGGGTATGTTTCAGCATTTCGGAAACCAGTCCTGAACAGGAAGTATTTTTTTCAGCAGCAATATGCTTGATCTGGTCGATGGTTTCCTCTTCCAGATAATAGCTAACTACTTTTTTGTTAATCTTTTTGGTCACATCCTTTTCTTTATCCTTATCCGGATCTGTTGATCGGATAAAATCAAAAGAGGATTTCCCCAGCATACTGTATGACAGGGGATTATGACCTAAACTCTTTTTTTTCGACATAGTGCTCAGTGTCCGTTGCGGACTTCCTTAGCCAAAGCCAGATAGTCCTGAGCCCCCATACTGTTTTCGTCGTATTCAAATATGGTTTTATGGTGACTCGGAGCCTCTGCCAACGCTACATTATCACGAATTATAGTTCTGAAAACTTTTGGGCCGAAATAATCTTTGATATGGCCAACAACCTCTTTATTTAGGTTTTTTCTGCTGTCGTATAGTGTACAAATGATACCGCCTACTTCCAGATTCTTATTCAGTCTCTGCTGAACAACTTTAACCAGGTCGAGTAGTTTTGACAAACCATGCAGGGCCAGATACTCAGACTGTAAGACGATAAATATATCATCTACAGCGGTAAAGGCGTTCAGCGTGAGCAAACCAAGGTTTGGCGGACAATCCACAAGCACGTAGTCATATTTATCAGGCGGAATCTGATCCAGTAAATTTTTCAACAGGTTTTCGCGTGCGGGTTCATTAGCCAGTTCAATTTCTGCTCCTGAGAGTTCAATTGAGGAAGGTGCATAATCGAAATCAGTATGATGTACGATAGTATCATTAAAGTGCACGATCCCCTTCAAAGCCTGATAAACCGTCTTATCCAGACGATGAGAGTGCATTCTAAGTGAATAAGTAAGGTTGGCCTGCGGATCCAGATCTACAAGCAGTACTTTCTTGCCAAGTTTAGCCAGTCCGGCACCCAGATTGATGGTCGAGGTGGTTTTACCTACTCCACCCTTTTGGTTTGTTAATGCAATTATCTTCATGGTTTTCTGAACGAGATTCAGCCAATACGTAAGGTTTTAATGGGTTGCAACGCTGTAAGATAGAGGTTATCTCCTATTAATTGTTACATCATTATGAAAGCTTAATAATCCTCAATTTAATTACAAGCCAGTTTTATGATGCCGATAAACCGATCTACAGAATGTTTTTAGAGTTCTATTTTCGTCAATTTTCTACTAAAAGATAAATGAAAATTGTCACGGCCACAGGTGAATCTAATTTTCATCTCTGCATATGTATGAAAAGGTCGTTAGAATAACATCATAGTACCTGTAAATGAATCAATTCATCAAAAGAATGGCTAACTTAGGATGTTTTTGACCTAATCAGAGAAATACTGCGCTGATATCTAAATTCTAACCCAAGAGATAAATTCTTTATGCAATTCCACAGTAGAAAACTCATCAAGCCACAGGACCTTAATGCACATGGCACTCTTTTTGGAGGAACTGTTTTGAGCTGGGTGGATGAGGAAGCCGCAATATTTGTATCCTGTCAGCTGGGAAAGGGTAACATCGTAACCAAGTACATGTCTGAAATCAATTTTGTTAATTCTGCCAAACTGGGTGAAGTAATTGAAATCGGTATGGAAACCGTGAAATTCGGACGCAGTTCTATTACGGTTAAGTCAGAGGTTCGAAATAAATTTACTAAAGAAACCATCATCACTATCGATAAAATAGTGTTTGTGCATGTGGACCAATTCGGAAGACCACAGCCCCATAATATCACAGAGGCCGTGAATTCTTAATCTAACCAATTTGAGTAAGCTTATTGATTTCACCGAACTCAGCCAGATGCTCTTCGGTGAAAAAAAATACATTATCGAGTTTTGCCAGGCGGCAGTAAAGTCTTTTCAGGAATATGGAGAGCATTATGAAATACATCTTCTTGCCCGTGATGAAACCAAGCTTCGAAAAGCAGGCCATAAAATAAAACCGGTTGCACAGATGCTAAAGCTGGATAACCTTCTGGAGGAATATGAAGGGGCAAAACTGATGCTTCAAAGCGATGCAGAGGAGTTTATGCTCAGGGAGTCGAATGACCGTGTTCAGGCTGAGATTAAAATTGTAGTTCAGGAACTGGAAGAGATCATAGCGGAGCAGTAACACCTTCTTGTTACAGATTTGTGAAGCTCCGGATCCGGATTTCAGCCTATATTACATCAAAAATGTCTGAAAACGGAAGTCAAATACTCATTGTAGAGGATAATCAGGAGCTGGCTGATCTCATTGCCATTCACCTCAAAGATCTGGGATTCCTGATCGATCATTGCAAAAACGGAAATGACGGGCTGGAAGCTGCGCTTAATCGCAATTATGAGCTGGTTATCATGGATGTGATGATGCCCGGCAAAGATGGTTTTGAGGTCACCAAAGCCATTCGGGAAAAAAACAAGCAGCTCCCTATTCTGATGCTCACCGCAAAAGCAGAGGAAATCGATAAAATCATGGGACTGGAGTTCGGCGCTGATGATTACCTTACCAAACCCTTCAGCATTCGCGAGCTGACCGCAAGGGTTAAGGCATTGCTGCGCAGAGTAAAGGTTGGGCGTGAGTTTGCCCATCCGCCTCAGGAAAAAATTCAGATCGGGGAAATGGAAATTTACCCCTCTAAACGCAGTCTTAAGCTCAGAGAACAGTTGATTGAGCTCACTACAAAGGAATTTGACCTGCTTCTACTGTTTGCTCAAAATCCGGGTACCGCATACAGCCGGCAAAAACTACTTGATGTGGTTTGGGGATATCGGTACAGTGGTTATAGTCATACGGTAAACAGCCATATCAATCGTTTAAGAGCCAAGATCGAGCCCGATCCCGCCAATCCGAAATACATTAAAACAGTTTGGGGGACTGGTTACCGGTTTGCAGAATCCGATGAAATTTAAAACTGAAATGTTCAGCTTCCACCGGAGCTTCTATGCCCAGATTGCGACTATCTTCCTTTTAATGGTTTTACTGGTGGGTGTTGCCATCGCTGTGCTGGGGGTCAGGTCCTCCCTCCGGTTTGTGGAGGAAAGTCAGCAAAAGGTAAGTGCCGGTCTTGCTGATCAGTTCGCCCGTGAAATTCAGCCATTTCTTATTGACAGTATATATGCTGACAGCATCCGGAACCGAATTCAGTACCTCAAGGGCATAAACCCTCAGGTAGACCTTTACCTGATCAGCAGCGACGGAACTATCAAAGACCACTACCTTGGAGCGGGAGAGGATTCTGAGCTCTACATGGCAATGATTGATACAGAACCCCTCAGGCAGTTTATCGATGGTGCAGAGCTTCCCATTCTGGGTGAGGATCCCATCAATCCGAAAAGAAAAAAACCTTTCTCTGCCACGAATATATCCATCATGGGTTCCAGGGGGTGCTTTCTCTATGTGGTGCTCAAGAGCCAGGAATATGACGAAGCGGCATCCATGGCCGGAGATAGCTATATACTACAAAACAGTCTTATCGGTCTTGGTTTAATCTTATTCGGGGCGGTTGTTGTTGGATTAACACTATTTCGCAGACTTACCCGCAGAATTGATTATATGAAGGATGTGGTATGCGCTTTTGAATCGGGACAACTGGACAAACGTTATAAAGTTCAGTCAAAGGATGAGATTGCTGATCTGGGTAAATCCTTTAATCAGATGGCAGATACCCTGGTCGCAAATATGGATGAAATCCGGAAAGTGGATAAACTCAGAAGAGAGCTGGTTGCAAATGTATCCCATGATCTTCGATCCCCGCTCTCCTCCATTCAGGGATATCTGGAAACCATCCTCATGAAAGAAGACAGCCTGAGTGCCGATGAGCGAAAGAAATACCTGAATATCGTATTGAGTAATACCCAGAAGCTGAATAATCTGGTGAATGACCTTTTCGAACTATCCAAACTGGATGCAAGTGAAATTGAAGTTATTGCAGAACCCGTTGCCCCCTCCGACCTTTTACAGGATCTGCTGCTGCAATTTGATCAGCTGGCCCAATCCAAAAAAATAAAACTGACCGCTGATATACCACAGGATTTACCCCTAGTAAAGGCCGACATCGCCTTGATGGAAAGAGCCATTGGTAACCTTCTGGATAACGCCATCAAACATACCCCGGAAGGCGGTTCCGTGAGTATCACACCGGTACATCATAAAGGGGTGGTAACCTTCAAAGTTACAGATACAGGCGTGGGTATCAGTGAGGCGGATCAGGACCGGATTTTCGATCGCTTTTATCAGGCAGACCAAAGCCGGGGCAGTTCGGGTGCAGGCCTTGGGCTTTCCATCAGCCAGAAAATTCTGGAACTGCATGGCTCTGAACTCAGGGTAAAATCAGCACTAAAAAAAGGAACCGAGTTCAGCTTTAGTCTTCAAAGCCTGAAAGGCCCCTGATTTTCTATTTGAGTATTCTCCCCTTTCCCTTAGTTTCCTGCCGGAATCCAAAAAATTTACCTTATGACCGTATTAGTTACCGGTGGTGCCGGCTTTATTGGTTCGCATACCGTTCTTGAGCTCCTTGAAAACGGGCACGATGTTGTTGTAGTAGACAATCTCAGCAATAGCAGCCTTGAATCGCTAAAGCGTGTCAAACAAATTACCGGAAGCTCTCCGGCTTTTTATGAAGTGGATCTGCTGGATACGCCTCTCCTAGAGCAGGTATTTCAAAAACACACTATCGAAAGTGTCATTCATTTTGCCGGGTTTAAAGCCGTAGGTGAATCGGTGGAGAAACCCCTGGAATATTATGAAAACAACATCGCCTCCACCTTTAACCTGTGCAAATTGATGCGAAAATATGGGGTATTCAATCTGGTATTCAGTTCATCTGCCACGGTATACGGTAATCCTGAGAGGGTTCCTCTGGTTGAAGAAGACAAGCTGGAGGGCATCAATCCTTATGGCAACACTAAGTTGTTTATTGAATACATCCTCAAAGATTTATCCGCCTCTGATGAGCGATGGAATATAGCCCTGCTTCGTTATTTCAATCCGGTGGGTGCCCATAAAAGTGGATTGATCGGTGAAGATCCCAATGGGATACCGAACAACCTTATGCCGTATATCACACAGGTGGCCGTGGGGAAGCTGGAATACCTTCGGGTATTTGGAGATGATTATGACACCCCGGACGGCACCGGAGTTAGGGATTACATCCACGTGGTTGATCTTGCAATCGGACATATCAAAGCTCTGGAAAAACTGGAAGAGTCGCCGGGACTGGTGATTTATAATCTGGGAACCGGAAAAGGAAGCTCTGTACTGGAGATGATTCACGCATTCCGGGAAGCTTCAGGACAGGATGTACCCTATCAAATCGCAGAGCGAAGACCTGGTGACGCCGCATCCTGCTATGCGGATGTCAGCAAAGCCGAAAAAGAACTGGGCTGGAAAGCGGAGAGAGATATTCTGGATATGTGCAGAGATGCCTGGAAATGGCAGTCCATGAATCCAAACGGTTATTCCTGAGCTACATGGTAAAAGCTGCTTTTTGCCACTCCGGTATTGCCCGTTTTCGGATCATAAGCATAAATCATTACCCGGTATAAGCCTTCCTGCCGGGGAGAAAATCTTCCCTCGAAGGTGCTTTCAAAGGTATTATCCAATTCAATTTCAGCAATGCGTTCACCATCGTGATAAATCCAGGCCACTATTTCGAAGTTGTCTGAGTTCCAGAGTCCGCCTGATTCCGTCGGGCAGCCGCACATCATCACCACATTTGCTGTCAGTTCAACCTCGCCGGTATGGTCTGAATGCACCTGCGGACTGAGTATATCGACCAGGAAACCAGGGATTTCCAGTATAATTCCATCACCCATAATGTGTTTACCCGGAACCAACCATGTTTGAGTACTTACCCGGGCATTTGCACCTGGTTTGTCGTAAGGTGCAATGGCTTCAATTGTGACCTTCCTGGGTTCTGATAAAAGGAGAATGGCCTCAAATTTTGCAGCATCCCCAATTCCGAGTTCAGTATAGCGACCATGTTCTTCTTTCATAATACGCGTAGTGTTGCCGGTTGTACCTTGTGTAAAACCCTCAGCCAGAATAGCATTGCTTTCCGCATCCCGGATTATTATCCGGGCTCCTCCCAGCGAATTTCCGATAAATTTGGCGTCTCTGGACTTTACCCTTACCGTAATGCGTGTTTCTTCACCTTCCGGGTTCTGAGCTTTTAAATCCTGAAACGGAATCAGGAGCACAATTATAATTATGGATGTGGTCAATGCTCTATACATAAGCTTAATTTTCTTTTTTTGGGATTGGGTTGATGCTTATCTTTTAGTTTCGATTGCCAAAGTGGCGGAATCGGTAGACGCGCGCGACTCAAAATCGCGTTCCTTCGGGAGTGAGGGTTCGAGTCCCTCCTTTGGTACATAGGTAACACACGATGTCGAGAAGTTTATCCCGACGCAGTCGGGAAGTCCCTCCTTTGGTACATAGGTAACACACGATGTCGAGAAGTTTATCCCGACGC
>CAYPTY010000003.1:24034-161781 GCA_964413935.1 uncultured Balneolaceae bacterium
AGTCCCTCCTTTGGTACATAGGTAACACACGATGTCGAGAAGTTTATCCCGACGCAGTCGGGAAGTCCCTCCTTTGGTACATAGGTAACACATGATGTCGAGAAGTTTATCCCGACGCAGTCGGGAAGTCCCTCCTTTTTCTGCTAATGGCTCAGTTGCTGCCTGTTTTCCTGTTCCCCTGCTCAACCAGGTAATTCAGAATCTGATTGGTTCGCTGCTGTTCCTTCAACAGTTTTCCCAGTTTACTGTTCATACTGAAGATAAAAATGGGAACGAGAATGGCTACAATTACATACACGATAGAAGTAATGGTAGCCAGAATGGTTAGTCCTCCCAGTAATCCGTTCATTCGATTTCCTTATTTGTTTCTGTTGGCACAAAACAAAGATTGAACAGCCGAATCACAATTGAAAATCTTTTTTTCCCGTGAGCTTGCGGGCTTATTCATTCATTCTTCGCTTTGAAATGCTATCTTCGATGCTGTATTTGTATTAAACATGACGGATGGCTGAAGGAAAACATGAAATTTTGGTGGAGGCACCTGCAACGGTCTCCAATATTGCCTGTGGATTCGATATCCTGGGTTATGCGGTCAGACAACAGGCTGAGCGTTTAAGGATTGTTAAAAAAAAGGATCCGGGATTAAAAATAGCTTCCATCAAAGGGGCTGAACTGAGCTATAATCCCAGCGAAAACATTACAGGAGTAGCTGCCTCGGCTTTGCTTAGTCATCTTGGTATTGAAGAGCAGACCGGACTGGAATTTCATATTGAAAAGCTTATTTCACCCGGAAGCGGGCTGGGATCATCAGCTGCTGCGGCGGTAGCTGCCGTTGTAGGCGTTAATGCTGTGCTGGGTGAACCTCTTCGTCGATATGAACTGATAGAATTTGCCCTTGAAGGGGAAAAACTGGCTTCCGGAAATGTGCACGCCGACAACGTTGCCCCCTGTCTTTTCGGAGGATTTCGGCTTATTCGTGGATATGAACCGCTGGATGTGATCGAAATTCAATATCCACGCACCCTGCATACCACCATCATCTATCCGCAGATAGAAGTTAAAACAACGGAAGCCCGTGATTTACTGCCAAAACAGATACCACTGAAGGATGCCATCACACAATGGGGTAATGTAGGTGGACTCATTGCAGGATTACAAAACATGGATTACAATTTGATATCCAGGTCATTGGTAGATGTGGTGGCCGAACCTTATCGAGCAGCCCTCATCCCGCTCTATGCTGAAATAAAAATACTGGCTGAAAAGTATGAGGCCGTAGGTTGCAACATCTCCGGTTCCGGTCCGGCCATATTCATACTGACTGAGGATATGAGTAAAAGCAACATGATTATCGAAGAAGCCAAAAAATTGTATAAAGAAGCCGGTATAGACCTCATTGCTTTTCATTCAGGTGTGTCTGAAGCTGGCGCAGAGGTAATTTCATGAAATATTACAGCACCAATAACACAAAACGTTTTGTATCCTTCAAAGAAGCCATTTTTCGGGGCTTACCTGAAGACAATGGCTTATACATGCCCGGTTTTATACCCCGATTGCCGGAAGGCTTTTATTCCAATATTGATGATTACAGCCTGCCTGAGCTGGCTTATGAGATTCTTTACCCCTACATACAAACGGAGATTCCGGAAGATGCTCTTCAGGAGATCATTGAAGAGGTGTTCAGCTTCCCCATTCCATTGGTTGAACTGCATGATCGGCTATATTCTCTGGAGCTCTTTCATGGCCCGACTGGTGCTTTTAAGGATATTGGAGCTCGCTTCCTGGCACGAACCCTCAGTTATTTCACCCGTCAAAAGAATGAAGAAATCACCATACTCGTAGCCACATCAGGTGATACCGGTGCGGCCGTTGCCCGAGGTTTTTATCAGGTTCCAAATGTGTATGTGAAAATACTATTTCCTGTTGGGCGAACCAGCAAGCTGCAGCAGCTGCAGATGACCACGCTGGGGGATAATGTGGAGGCCTATGGAATAGAAGGATCTTTCGATGACTGCCAGGAAATGGTAAAAACAGCTTTTCTGGACGATGAATTACGAAGCGAGGTGAACATCACCTCTGCCAATTCCATCAACATTGCCCGGATGCTGCCCCAGAGCGTGTATTATTTTTATGGCTGGGCTCAGCTGCTCCCTCAGAAACGTCAGGACGTAATTTATTCCGTACCCAGTGGTAATTACGGAAACCTGACTTCGGGGCTCATTGCCCAGCGTATGGGATTACCCATAAAACGCTTTCTGGCGGCTTCCAATGCAAACAATATCGTACCCCGCTACCTGAATGAAGGGGCTTACATGACCCGTAGAAGTATCCGAACCATTTCCAATTCCATGGATGTAGGTAATCCCAGTAACTTTGCCCGGATGCTGGATTTACATCCCTCCCACAGTGATATGATTGAGCATATAAGTGGCTATTTTTATAGTGATGAAGAGGATAGTGAAGCGATGAAAACAGCTTATAATTCATTCAACTACATCCTGGATCCCCATGGCGGTCTTGGATTTGCAGCGATTGAAGAACATGGGCTGAAAAGCCATGAAACGGGCATCTTCCTGCATACGGCCCATCCCGCTAAGTTCAGCGATGTGGTGGAACAAGTGATTGGCACTGAGGCACCCTATCCTGAACAGCTTAGTTCTGTTTTCCAGAAAGAAAGTCATTATGAAATGATGGAAAAGGATTATGCAAGCCTGAGAGAAATCCTCTTATCTTAGAACAGATTTCATGATATGAAGCTGTCTGTATCCATAATACTATCCTTGTTTTTAATCATTGGCTGTTCAGAAAAGCAGGAAAGAATGATCTATGTGTCTGAAGCAAACGGCAAGCCACAGCTCTATGAAATGACAATGGATGAAGACAGAGAAATCCGAAAACTCACTGAAAGTGAAGATGAGGAGTGGGGAATTTCGGTAATGAATGAAACGGAAATTACATTTTTTCGACAAAGCGACAGCAGCTATGTGCAGCGCTTTAAGCGGGATCTTTTAACCGGAAAAGAGGTAGAGCTTTATCAACCTGAAGAGTGTCTGCTGAATGAAGACAACATCGAGTACTCGGAAAACAAGACACTGGAATTGTATGAGTGCAACGGGGAGCTCTATGTCCGCTACCTCTTAAGCCGATATACCGATCATATCACAAAGAAACTCTCCGGCGAATCAAAAGAACCAGTGTGGTTTAAGGACAATAAAAGAATAGCCTTTTCGCATAAAACCGGCATTTTCACGGACATTTACCTCATGCATATCGAGGACAAAACCTACAACAACATCACGAATTCAGATTATAACGAGAATGCCCCCGAAATCTCACCGGATGGCAAGTGGTTACTGTACTCAGCCAATATACAGGGCCTGAATAACTATGATATTTTTGTTCTGGATCTTGAGGATTTGAATTTAAAGAACATCAGCAGGACTCCGGACTGGGAACTTAGTGCTCACTGGACCCCGGACGGCAAGCGTATCATTTACAGTTCAAATCAAAAAGGTAACTGGGAGCTGTATATGTATGATTTCAAAACAGACCGCAGCCGGCGGTTAACCAGAAATGATTATTACGATGGCGAAGGATTCCTATTTCGCTACTGATCAGACCAGAGAAAGGGCCTGATCCCACAAATAATTCAATTCCTCCTCTGTAATCACATAAGGTGGCATGAGATAAACAGTATTGCCCAGTGGGCGAATCAGCACGCCTTTATCCGCGCATTCTTTTTTAATGCGATCCGCTATCGGGCTGAGATAACTGTCCCCTTCTTCACTCTTGATGGTAAAGGCGGCAACGGTACCGGTAACCCTGAATTTTTCAATGAGCGGATGACTCATAATCTCCTCTTTTCGACTCAGATGCAGGGCTTCCATTTCCCGAAACATGGTATTTTGCTCCAGCAGTTTCATGGAGGCTACTGAAGCGGCACAACCCAGCGGATTTGCCGTATAAGAATGGCCATGCCAGAAGGTTTTCAGTGCATCCTCGGTCATGAATTCATCATAGATTTCATCGGAGAATACGGTTACGGAAATCGGCAGGAATCCGCCTGAAATGCCTTTGGACAAGCAAATGATATCCGGTTCCACTTGCGCCCGTTTCGAGGCAAACCAGTCGCCCGTACGGCCAAAACCGGTCATAACCTCATCAAAAATGAGCAGGGTATTAAACTGACGGTTTACCCAGTGCAGTTTCTGCAGGAATTCAGAGCGGCACATACGCATCCCTCCCGCTCCCTGAATCAGTGGCTCTATAATGATTCCTGCATATTTACTGGGATTTTGATCCAGCAGCTGCTCTATGTGGTCAATGATCTCATCTTCTTTCTCGCCTACTTTTTCATCCCGGATCCAGGTTTGAGGAAAAGGAACAAACTCCACATCAAACATCCAGTCTTCGAACATGTCGGACCAGACCGAGCGCGCGGATCCGGACATCGCGCCAAAAGTATCGCCATGATAGGCTTCCTCGAAACAGATAAAGGTCTGACGCTTATCGCCTTTGTTTTGCCAGTACTGCAGCGCGGCCTTCATCGCTACTTCGGTTGCTGTAGAGCCATTGTCAGAGAAAAAAACCTTATTCAGGCTTCCCGGCAGCTTCTCAGCCAGTGCCTCGGCCAGCTGCTCGGCAGGCTCATGGGTGAAACCGGCAAACATCACCTGTTCCAGTTTGCGGGCCTGTTCATAAATGGCTTCCGCTATCACCGGATTGGCATGTCCGTGCAAATTCACCCACCAGGATGAAACCGCATCAATAATTCTTCTTCCGTCATCCAGTTCCAGCCAGATTCCATCTCCCTTCACCACCTTAAGCGGCTCAGGCATATTCTTCTGAATGGTGAATGGGTGCCAGATATTCTTATGAGGCATGCTGAAAAATGTCTGAGAATTGCTGTTTCAGGCTTTGATTGGTGATTTCATCCATAGGCAACAGCTCATAAACCGGAAGTCCGGTAATATGCGCCAGGGTTTCCCGGTTGGATTCATGTTTTGGACCGCTCATGATAATGCCGAATATTTCGATGTCCCTTTTCCGGAGTGCTTCAACCGATAAAAGGGTATGATTCAGAGTTCCCAGCGTGGAACGGGCAACCAGAAGTACAGGAATATCCATTTTCTTGATCAGGTCAATGACCATGTCTTTCCAGTTCAGGGGCACGATTAGTCCGCCCGCCCCCTCCACTATCAGGTGTTTGGTTTTGTACTCGGGAAGTTCGAAGTCGTCCAGCGAAATAACCACCTCATCAATATCCGCTGAGGCATGAGGCGACATTGGAGTATTCAGCCTGTATCGTTCAGGAATAAAGCATTCCTCATGCTTCTCGCTGAGCCTGGCCACACGCTGTGTATCCGTTTCCTCTTCAAGTCCGGCCTGAACCGGTTTCCAGTAGGTGGCATCAAGTCCGCACATGAGCATGGATGAAACCAGCGTTTTGCCAATTTCAGTATCTGTTCCGCTTACAAAGAGCTTATCCGGAAATTCGATGTCTAACATTTAATCCTTTCTGGCCGCCAGATAGACGATATGCCATTCGACGTTTATCTGATTTTGGGTTGATTCTGTCCAGTGATTGTTAAGAATCTTAAAGTCTTTGCTGCTCAATTGCTTACCATGAACATTTGAGGATACGCCTAATCGCTTCAGATGTCTGAAAAAGTCCAGCGAGCTTTCAAATTGCTGATGCAGAGAGTTCTCGTAGTAATCAACCTGAACCGGCTCCATTGAGAGTTTGATCACCACTTCTTCGGTATCCGGCAAGGGATTTGCCGTAAAGGGCAATCCACATTCCAGGCATTTCTGATACCATTCAGGGAAGCTTTTATTTCCCGGAAAAGAAAAGAGCAGCAGTCCGCCCGGCTTTAATGCCTTCGTGAGCTGGGAAAGTGTGTAGGATGGATCTTTAAACCACTGGGCCGCAAAACTGGAGATAATCAGGCTGTAATAGTCCTCCTCAAGTTCGGCCGTCTCCGCGTTCAGCATTTCGAAATGCAGGGTAGCTGCATGATTTTCAGTGCTGATGTTGCTTTTGCAGAAATCCACCATTTCCTGACTGAGGTCGGTGATCCGCATCTCCCGGTTCGGAAATTCGCAGATTAGTTTCTGGCTGAGAAATCCGGTTCCGCAACCGATTTCGAGTAACGGACCATCCGGCAGAATGCCTTTCCATGGGCGCAGTGAAGCCATAAGCCCTTCCGCCACTTTGGGTTGAATCTCGGCCTCCTGATGATAGTTTCTTACTGCTTTAGCGAAGGTTTCAGCGACTTTTCCGGAATGCGCTGTTCGTGTCTCATTCATGGTGACCTAAAATAGGAATAGCCTGCTTTATTATCGAGAAGCATTCTGCAGGATGGGTAAAAGGAAAGGCATGCCCGGCTTCCGGAATTCGGTAATAATCAATGCAATCCGACTTGTAAGCTTTCATATGTGGGCTGTTGAAAATCTGATCCTGACCTCCCTCGATGAGCAGAATCTGAGCCTGGGTGACTTCGGCTAGGTTTATGCGGCTTTCTTGCAGCATCTTCAGATCGGAGATCAATAAACCAGTATTTAGGTTCTGACCAAAGAAATCGGCCTGAAAAGGCGCTTCTGCCCTGCTTCGGAAATCCTGAATCACGCTTTGGGGATTCACCGGTAATTTTTCTTTCATTCGATGTAGCAGGCGTTTCACGAGCCGTGCCTGGTCTTTATCCGGTGGGATGAAATGATCGAAGGAAGCAAAAAGCACCAGAATTTCAGCCTGATAAAGCTGTTCTTCCGGTATCAGATGCAATCCGAGGGAATGGGCGAAAATGATTTTATGCTCCTCTCCACTGAACGCTGCTTCGCTTGCATGCCCGAAATAACCCCGATCGGCGGCTTTAAAACGGATTTCATCCGGAAGATGAAGGCAAAGCGGATCCCAGAAGGTGGCATCATAAGCCCATCCGTGATATGCCAGTATTTCAATGCCCATTCCGATGTTTCCTGAAATCTTCGATCAGGATTTCCAGATGTTCATCCGAGTGCAGTGCACTGAGGGTGAGCCTGATTCTGGATTTACCCTGTTCAACGGTAGGCGGACGAACGGCCGTAGCCAGAATACCGGCATCCATCAGCTGCTCGGAAAGAGTCAGCGTTTCTTCTTCTCCTCCAATAATGACCGGAACAATCTGGCTCCGGGATGCTCCGGTATCAAAACCCAGGTTCTGAAGCTCTTTGCGGAGGCGATCCGCCTTTTCATGCAGCTTTTTTCGTTCCTCATCCATCGTTGGAATGAGCTTAAGGGAGGCCGATATCGCTCCGATTACGGCCGGAGGCAATGCCGTAGTATAGATAAAGCCCGGAGCATAGTTGATCAGGTAATCTTTCATTTGACGGCTGCATCCCACAAAAGCCCCAAAGGCCCCGAACGACTTCCCGAAGGTTCCGATAGAAATGTGAATGCCACCGATTCCCGGATTCAAGCCCATCCCTTCTTTACCCAGCACCCCGATAGCATGGGCATCATCGGAATAGAACAGTGCATCATAGCTTTCGCATAGCGCGGCAATTTTAGCTGTATCCGCCCGATCTCCATCCATACTAAATACGGTTTCACTGACCACCCATACGCGGCTGTAATCGGATTTTTGGGCTTTTCGGAGCAGTTCTTCCAGATGATCCAGATCATTATGCCTGTATCGCCGAAATTCGGCGCCGGAGAGTTTAATGCCCTGAATAAGTGAATTATGCACTTTACGATCAGCCAGAATCAGGGAATGCCGGTCGGCAATAGTGGATAGTACGGTAGTGTTGGCCTGAAAACCGGAATTGAAGATCAGTGCAGCCTCACATTGAACGGCATCAGCCAGTTCTTCCTCCAGATTCCGGTGTATGTCGAGGTTGCCGGTGATCAGGCGGGATGCGGAGGAGCCGGCACCGTATTTCCGGAGGGTTGATTCGGCTGCAGCAATCACATCCGGATGTGAAGCCAGGCCCAGATAATCGTTACCGCTGAAATTGAGGTAGGTTTTACCTTCTAATGTGAGATGTATGGAGTCTTCGGAAGGGATATAGTCCCGGAGGGAACGGAATTGATGCTCCTCCCTCCGTTGCTTTAGCGCTTTTCCGATAAAAGACAGCTTATCCGCCATCAGCGAAGCTCGCTCATGACCTCCCGTTCATTCCAGGTGGAGTCACTTTCGAAGGTGCGACCCATTACCCGGAATTGCTTCACGAAACGCATTTTCTTCACACCCGGCGCAAACTGACCATACTCAATCATAAAAAGCCGGCGGGTATCCGGATCATAGTAGGTGAAATTCACAAAGGGTCCGCCCATGGCATCGTTGATCATTTGCCAGGTACCAAGCGTTTCATAGCCCAGAAGACGGCCCTGCTGGAATGTTTCGGTTTCTACAGGGCGACGATATTCGGTTTGCACATAGCTGCTGTCGCGGCTGCCTCGGATATAAAGCTCCATCAGAGAATCCCGCTTGGCATTAATCCAATCGTCGTCCAGGAAGTTGATATTCTGCACATCATCCTGCCACCAGGCCCACATCCATCGGTCATTGCGTTCCAGCGTGCGTTTGAAGGTGATAAAGTTGGTGGTATCCACATTTTTTACATAATCGTGCTGTATGCGCACTTTCCAGCCATGCTCCTGCCAGAGAGAATCGGAGTATTCAGTCTGTTCCAGCTTATCATAAATTTCCTGCTCCCATCGGGCAATCTCACGTTCAAAGGCATCAGCCAGCAGTGAGCGCTCTGAATTTCGGATTTTTGCTGCAAGAGCTGAATCAGAAACAGAAGTAAGAACTACCGCATATTGATCCCGGTACCAGTGATCATGCAGCTGCAAAGCGAAAGATTCCTCAGCCCGCACTCTTTGTTCCACATCGTCACTTAGCAAGGAACGCACAAATGATCCGGTATTGGATTGCTCATCTATAGGGGCTGCGATGACCAGATTCTTGTAGGTTTTAAGCCTGTCCAGCTGACTGTTTGTTTTGAAGTCTGAAAAAGTGGTTGAATAGAACTCTTCAGGACTGGGCAGTGTGAAAACATACTTTCCATAGACCTCACGAATGGCCTCAGCGGTTTCACTGTCCCACATGGTTGAATCCATGACTACAATCATTTCTTCGATGCTGCCAACCGCATTTCGCCGGTAATCACCATCTCCGCATGACACTGCCGTGAAAGCAATAATTGCGATTAACAATCCAGATAGTTGCTTATTAACCATGATCTGCTGCTTAATTAATTACCGTATTTGAGTGATCGCACAAACCCGTAAAGCTCATCTCTCCAGCCTTGATCCGGATAGTGTTCTCGAATGTTTTCTATCAGTGCTGAACCTACAATAAATCCGTCAGCTTTTGAAGCGATTCGTGTCGCATCTTCATGTGATTTAATACCGAATCCGATCATAAGCGGATTCTTGGTAATGTTCGCTCTGGCCCGGTCGATGAAGCGGCCTACAGATTGAGCCACACTTTCACCGTCGCGGGTACCGGTTACCCCGGTCACGGAAACGCAGTAAACAAATCCGGCCGACTTCTCATCCACCTTCCGCATGCGTTCATCGGAAGAGTTGGGCGCCACCAGGTATATGATGGGCAGATTGTGCTCAGCTGCCTGTTTTTCGATAATTCCTCCCTCCTCAATGGGGATGTCCGGCAAGATCAGTCCGTCCGCACCGCTTTCAGCTGCCTTTTTGCAGAATGCATCCAGCCCGAAACGCAGAACCGGATTCAGGTAGCCCATCAGAATGATAGGAATTTCACTTTGTTTGCGGACTTCCTGCACCATCGAAAAGATTTTATCCAGCGTGATGCCGTTTTTAATGGCCACATCGGAGGAATATTGAATGGTTGGCCCGTCAGCCAGCGGATCACTGAAAGGAATACCCAGCTCAATCATATCAGCTCCGGCTTCTTCCATACCCAGAATGAGCTCAACAGTGGAATCCAGATCCGGATATCCGGCTGTAATGAACAGGCTCATCAGTTTTTCATCCGCCTTTCGATTCTCAAAAACCCGGTCAATTCGGCTGCTCAGCTTGGTATTCATTACATGTACTCCGAAATGGTTCCCATGTCTTTATCACCGCGCCCGCTGCAGTTCAGTACAACGATTTCATCGGGGGATGTTTCCGGCATCAGCGTGTTCAGGTAGGCCACGGCATGTGCCGTTTCCAGGGCCGGAATGATGCCCTCTTTCTCAGAAAGCAGTTTTACACCTTCCATCGCTTCCGAATCGGTAACCGCGCGATACTCTACCCGCCCTGTATCAAACAGATAGGAATGTTCCGGGCCGATTCCAGGATAATCCAGTCCGGCACTGATGGAATGAGCCAGCTGTACCTGTCCGCCCTCATCCTGAAGCAGATAACTGATAAAACCGTGCAGAATACCCGGCTTGCCTTTGGTAAGGGTTGCTGCGGTTTTATCGGTTTCTGCACCATATCCTGCTGCTTCCACGCCTATAATCCGAACCTCTTCGTCCAGAAAAGGATGATAAAAGCCAATAGCATTGGATCCCCCGCCCACGCAGGCAATGAGATAATCCGGGCCTTTGCCTTCGGCTTCCATCAGTTGATAGCGGGTTTCCTCACCAATCACCCGATGAAAATTTCGAACCATCATGGGATAGGGATGCGGTCCCACCACCGAACCAATGATGTAAAAGGTGTTTTCCACGTTGGTAACCCAGTCACGAATGGCTTCATTGGTGGCATCTTTAAGGGTTTGGGAACCACTGGTTACCGGAACAACCTTAGCTCCAAGTAACTTCATGCGATCTACATTAAGCTTCTGCCGCACAGTATCTTCAGCTCCCATGTACACCACACATTCCATGCCGAATTTTGCACAGGCTGTAGCCGTGGCTACGCCATGCTGACCTGCCCCGGTCTCAGCAATAATCCGGGTTTTTCCCATGCGCCTGGCCAGCAGAATCTGTCCGATGGCATTGTTAATTTTATGCGCTCCGGTATGACAGAGGTCTTCCCTTTTAAGATAAATTTTCGCTTTTCCAAAGTGCTTGGTGAGCTTATCGGCGTAGGTGAGCTTGGTCGGCCTGCCAACATATTCATCCAGCAGGGAGCGAAATTCATCCATAAAAGCCGGATCGTCCATAGCCAGGGCATATTCCTTCTCCAGCTCTTCCAGGGCCGGAATCAGGATTTCAGGCACGAATTTGCCGCCATAGGCTCCGAAATAGCCTCTGGCATCGGGTTGATTATAGGTTTCTGTCTTTTTCATTTTCTCCAATTTCATTGACTTAACATTCATTGACTTCACAGTTCTTCCTCTTTCCAGATTTCCCTCATTTGATCCATGAAGTATTCTATTTTTTTAAAATCCTTAAGTCCGGGTTCCTCCTCCAGGCTGCTCGAAAGATCAACAGCGTAAGGTTTTATCGTTTGTATGGCTGATCTGATGTTTTCCGCATTCAATCCGCCACTCAGAAATACCGGCAGGTCCGGATTGATTTCATCCAGCAGTTTCCAGTCGAATACCTGACCGGTACCGCCCCACTGTTCACCGGTTTTGTGGTCAAAGAGCAGATAATCGGCTACCTCAGCATACTCAGCAACCTTTGCTTTTAAATCATCCACATTACTGTTTTTTTCGATGTGAATGGCTTTAATCAGCGGTTTATCGATCAGTTTACAATAATCGGGCGATTCATTTCCATGCAGCTGCACCAGATCAATTCCGGTCTGCCGGCTGATGCTGTTCACATCATCCAGCGGCTGATTCACAAATACACCCACACATTGCGGTCCTTCCAGCCAGTTTATGATGGCTCCGGCTTTTCCCGGTTCAATAAAGCGGGGACTTCCCTCGAAAAAAATAAAACCCAGGTAATCGACCAGTGCACCGGAAGTAAAGCGGGCATCCTCCAGATTGGTGATGCCGCAAATCTTGACTTTGGTTCTTAGTTCCGGATTCTCAAACATGGGATTCTGTTTTTTCTATTAAAGCCTGCACGCCGGTTTTGAGCTCATTCAAAGCTTTCCCGGGTTGTTCTTGTCTCATCAGGCTTTCTCCGATGAGGGCGGCATGAATACCAGCCTGATATGAGGTGAACAGGTCCTCAGCGGTATTCAATCCTGATTCGGATACTTTTATCACCCCTTCAGGAGCACGATTCAGCAGTTCAATACCCCGGTGCACATCCACCTCAAAGGTATTCAGGTCACGATTATTCACCCCCAGAATGGGTGTGCTTTCAAAATTTACCTTCTCAAAATCGGCTTCGTTATAGCATTCGGTCAGGGTTTGTAAACCGTATTCCTGAGCAGCATGCTGCAATTCGGCCAGCTGTGTTTCACTGCAGATGGTGGCGATCAGCAATACCGCATCGGCCCCATGTGCCCTGGCTTCTGCAATCTGATAGGGATCAATGATAAAATCTTTGCGCAGACAGGGAAGCTCCACTCTGCCGGCAATTTCAGAAAGATACTCAAGACTTCCCTGGAAAAAAGGTTCATCGGTCAGTATGGAAATGGCAGCGGCACCGGCATCCTCATAAGCAAGTGCGATGTCCAGAGGATTAAAATCCTCCCGAATTACGCCTTTGGATGGGGATGCTTTTTTGACTTCCGCAATCACAGCCACCTCACCCCTTCTGGCCAGGCTTTTTCTGAAATCGATGCGGCTTTTTTCATATGCTTCAAAGCTCTCAAAATCTTTCAGGCTGACTTTTTTCCTGCGCTTTTTCAGGTCTGCGGCAGTCTGTTCAACTATGTTATCAAGAATACTGCTCATGATGCGGCAATATCTTTTGTGGCTTGCAGGTAGTTATTCATAACCTCAAAGGCTTTTCCGCTTTCGATACTTTCAACCGCCCGATCCCGGGCTTCTTTGACATCTTTGGTGAGGCCGGATGCATAAATTCCAAAGGCCGCGTTCAGGGCCACAATATCTTTTTGCGCCTTATTGGATTCGTTTTTGAGGATGTCTGTAAGAATGCGTGCGTTATCCGCTTTGGTTCCGCCTATCAGATCCCTGAAATCGGCACGTTCAAAGCCCAGATCCTGAGGCATAAATTCAAAAGAAGCTTTCTGGCGGCTTCCATCAAACTCAAAAATGGTGGATGGCGCAGTTACACTGAGTTCGTCCAGTCCGTCGGCAGAATGGAAGGTAAAGGCTCTGGTTACCCCCAGTTTGGTGAGGATCTGCATCATATTCTGGGCCACATATTCGCTGTAGGCTCCAATCACATAACGGTTTACACCGGCAGGATTTACCATCGGGCCCAGAATATTGAAAAAGGTTCGAAAACCAAGCTGTCGTCTTGCCGGCATCACATATTTCATCCCCGGATGGAACATGGGCGCGAACATGAAAGCCATGCCCACTTCCTCGAAAACCTTTTTGGTTTGATCTGCATCCAGCTCAATCACAGCACCGAGTGCTTCCATCACATCCGCAGAACCCACGTTTGAGGATGCCGACCGGTTGTTATGCTTGATAATGGGTACACCCGCTCCGGCCACTGCGAAAGCAGCTGCCGTAGAAATATTGAAGGTTCCGGATTTATCCCCGCCGGTTCCCACCAGATCCACCGCATTTTCCACCTCCAGCTCTACTTTTACCGCATATTTTCGCATGACGCGAACAAAGGCGGTTAATTCCTCCACGGTTTCATTTTTAATGGTCATTGCCGTCAAAAAGCCTGCAACCTGTTCGGTGGAGGCCTCCCCTTTGAAGATCTGCTCCATCGACCATTCCGCTTCCGATTCGGTCAGATGCAGCGACCGGGATAATTTTTCGAGTATGATTTTAAAAGTCATGATCCTGAATGAATCCAGTTTTTAACGATTTTGGGACCTTCAACGGTGAGAATACTCTCTGGATGAAACTGTATGCCCTCCACCGGGAATTCCTTATGTCTCACTCCCATGATGACACCATCCGCTGTTCTGGCGGTAACAGTAAGCTCTTCCGGTATGCTTTGCGGTTTCAGCACCAGTGAGTGATAACGGGTTGCGGTAAAGGTTTTGGGAACGTCTTTGTAGATCAGGCCGGAATCATGCTCAACCTCTGAGGTTTTACCATGCATGAGGTTGGGAGCGTGAACCACCTGGGCACCATACACTTCACCTATAGCCTGATGTCCAAGGCAAACGCCCAGCACCGGTGTATCCTTTCCAAACTGCCGAATGATACTCTCCGTGATGCCTGCATCGGCAGGTCGGCCCGGACCCGGTGAAATCAGAATCTTATCCGGTTTCATTTCGCCGATTTCCCCGAGGCTGATGGCATCATTCCGAAACACTGTATAGTCATCGGTTTCTCCGGCAACGATGTGTACCAGGTTGTAGGTAAAAGAATCGTAATTATCGATAATCAGAATCATAATCAGCTTTTCTAATAGTTCTTTACGATTCCTGTGGCTTCCCGGATGGGTTCCATTACTTCTTCCGCTCTTTCCCGGGCTTTGTTTCCACCCTCACGAAGTACATCGAATACATAGTCCGTATCCTGCTCCAATGCTTTTCTACGCTCCCTGGCTTCCGCAAAGTATTCCGTAATCATCTGCAGCAATTCTTTTTTGGCATGGCCATAGCCATAACCGCCTGCCCGATACTTCTCCGCGATTTCGGCTTGTTCAACCTCGCTTGCAAACAATTTGATGAGTGCAAACACATTATCGGTATCCGGGTCTTTGGGTTCTTCCAGCGGAGTTGAATCGGTCTGAATAGACATTACCTTCTTTTTCAGGGCTTTTCCTTCATCGAAAATACCAATGGTGTTGTCATAACTCTTGCTCATCTTTCGCCCATCAACTCCGGGCACTATAGCGACAGACTTTAAAATATAAGGCTCGGGAATAATCAGTAATTCCTTGTCGTATATTCGGTTAAGCTTACCGGCTAAATCTCTTGTGATCTCAATATTCTGTTTCTGGTCTTCACCCACCGGCACCACATGAGAGTGATAAATGAGAATGTCGGCTGCCTGAAGAATGGGATAGGTAAAGAGTCCGATGTTCGGGCTGAGTCCGGCCGCGATCTTATCTTTGTAGGATACCCCTTTCTCCATCAGGCTCACCGGACAGAGCGTTCCGAGGATCCAGGCCAGCTCGGTTACCTGAGGAACGTCTGACTGAGCGAAGAAGGTGGCTTTTTCCGGGTCCAGCCCTAATGATAGGTAATCCAGGGTTACATCGATGGTGTTCTGACGCAGCTGATCTCCGTCGTTCAGAGAAGTAAGGGAGTGGTAGTTTGCGATGAAATAGAAGGCATCTCCCTCCTCCTGCATTCGGATATGCTGTCGCATAGCTCCGAAGTAGTTTCCGATGTGCAACTTTCCGGATGGCTGAATGCCGGATAAAATGGTTTTATTAGTCATTTGATGTCCAGGGCCACACTCAGGGCCTCAATTAATGCTTTGGCTTTGTTCTGTGTTTCTTCAAACTCTTTGGCCGGATCACTATCTGCAACAATACCTGCGCCGGCCTGAATATAGACTTTTCCGTTACGGGCAATCATAGTACGAATGGCTATACAGGTATCCATATTGCCGGAATAATCGAAATAACCGACTGCTCCTGCATAGAGTCCACGTTTGGTTGGCTCCATTTCATCAATAATCTGCATGGCACGAATTTTTGGAGCGCCGGATACGGTTCCGGCCGGGAAACACTGCATGAGTGCATCCACGGAAGTCTGATCTTCTTTCAATTCACCAACCACATCCGAAACAATGTGCATCACATGCGAATAGCGTTCCACAACCTGATTGCGCTCCATTTTTACGCTTCCGGCTTCACAGACCCGCGATAAATCATTTCTGCCAAGGTCCACCAGCATCACGTGTTCCGCAATCTCTTTGGGATCATTAATCAATTCTTTTTCAAGCGACAGATCCTCTTCATGGTCTTTGCCCCGCGGGCGGGTACCGGCAATAGGCAGCAAGCGCACTTCATCATCCTGCACACGCACCAGCACTTCGGGAGACGACCCAATCACTGAAAAACCCTCATAATCCAGATAAAACAGGTATGGTGAAGGATTTACCATGCGCAGTGCGCGGTACAGCATAAAGGTGTCGCCTTTGAACGTTGTTTCGAAACGCTGTGAAAGGACCACCTGAAAGATGTCGCCCTCATAAATATGATCCTTGGCCTTCACTACCATATCCTCGAAGCGCTCCTGAGTCAGGTTTGACCCAATTTTTGAGGTCTCAATTTCAAAGGTATTGCTTTGTTCGGGTGCCTGATGTACCAGTGCTTCCATTTCCTTCAATCGATGCATAGCTTTCGACCAGGCTTTATCTGCATTGGTTTTCTCATTCACAAAAACCGATTTGATGAGCACAATCTGATGCTTCACATGGTCAAAGGCATAGATTTCATTATAAAAAGCCCAGATGGCCTCAGGCAGATTCAGATCATCTTCAGGGACATCGGGTAAATCCTCAACCTGCCGGAAAGTATCATAGGCGCTGAATCCAACCGCTCCACCGGTTAACCGGGGCAGATCCGAGATCTCAGGTTCAGTAAAAGCATTGGTCAGATAGCGAAGTGCATCGAAATAAGAACTTTCAAGACGAATCTTCTCCTCATGATTTCGAAGAAATGTCTGTGTTCCGTCAAATTCCAACACCTGAAAAGGATCACGCCCCAGAAAGGAATACCGCGCCAGATTCTCACCCCCCACAACCGATTCGAGCAGAAAAGGCATTTCCGCACCTTCCCGAAGATTCAGGAAAAGGGATACCGGGGTCAGGGTATCGGCCAGTAAGCGCTTATGCACGGGAACTACCGAATATTCTTTTGCGAGTTCTTTAAATGTTGCTTTGTTCATGAAATAAAAAAACCCACCGTTCAGACAAACAGTGGGTTAATTGATCATTTCTAATTGCTACACAAACACTTCCCACTGCCGGTTAATTTACCAGCCACCACCAGGAAGTATTTTGCAGGTTTTTTTGCATGCCGCAAAGATAAGAGGACAACCCGAATATTCAATACTGAAAGGCAATTTTCCCCATTTTTTTGAACATTACCACCAAACGAAGGCATTATTGCATAACCAATCGCCTGGCCGCCCCCTGAATTTGCATTCACCTTTGTATTCAAGATTCTGAATGCCTAATATTGGCTTATTCAGTTTAACCAAAAAGCTCAGCTTATACCTTACCGCTACAAGGAATCACAAACCCCATCATCTTAACCGATTTTCTTTTCCTTGAATAAACTGAACCTCCTTTCTCCCCTAATACTGTGCGGGATAGTGTTGCTAAGCCTTTCATCATGTGATGAAACTCCGGGAAACAGTCTTGACCAGAGTCAGGATGCGGTGGTACAGTCTATGTCCGTATCGCCGTCTTCCATCAGCTTCCAGCGAAGTGACGGGATTAAGGACACTGCCGTAAGCATTACCGTTTCGGCTGTGATCACGGGAATTGAATCTGCTTCAGATCAACTCACACCGGAGGTTGCGGTATTCCAGCTGGGAGCTCAGGGCGAGGCAGAATACAGCGGGAGTTTGCAGCCTGCATCACAGCCTGATACATTCGAGTCTACTTTCGATATAAGGCTTAACACATTGGACTTCAAACAGTTTGAGGTTTATGTGTATGCCGGAAGGGAATCCGGACGCAGCAACTGGGTGAGCCGTCGGTTGAGTGTGGAGGGATTTGCAAATGCAGCTCCGGTCATACTTGAAGTGGACAATCCTTCCGAGGTGGTTATACCTGCTGGCCCTGGCGCAATACCCGTATCCTTCACCGCAAAAGTGACCGATGAGGATGGACAGAATACCATTCGTGAGGTACAGATTTTATTTGAAAACGAAGACGGCAGCATCCTCACCCCTTCAACAAACCTGCTGCGTGATGATGGCTCTGCTGATAGTGGTGATTTCGCAGCCGGCGATTCCGTATATACCATTACCTTTCAGATAGACCAGAACAATACTCCAAGCAACCGGCAGGCCCTGTATTTCGCCATAGATAATGCCGGTCTCAGCAGCGACACCCTGAGTTTACCATTTAACATCGTACGTAACTGATGCATCGACTCTACGCATTTATCCTTATATCGCTGATTCCTGTTCTGGTAGAGGCACAGGTCTACGGTCCTATCAACACTTCGGTGAATAGCATACGCCAGAACTCAGTTTCAAATATGTCGGCTATTGGAGACACACTCTGGATTGGACCTGCCTTAAACCGCAACATCGGCAATGCACCTGACTGGTTTGTACCCCAGAATGCAGACAGCGTCACCTTCGGCCGGGGACGACTCTTTTCCATTGCACTGGGTCAGGATACCGTGGTAAGTGGTCTGGGCTACAATGCGGAGATTCAGAATCAAAGCGTATCTACCGCACTGGGCTATTATTTTTCGGTGGATGGAGGCGACAACTGGCGCTTCTCTGACTTCCCGGTAGATGCTCGTTCTCAGCAAGTCGGATGTGCCCAGAATCTGGTTGCCGGCTGTGATACTACCTTTACGTATGGCGGCGTACAGTACGATCGCATCCGTATTACAGTTCCCGAACAATCCCCTCCTTTTGACGTGGATTTCAAGGACAATGTGGTTTTATCTGTGAACTGGGCTTCGGGCCTGATTCGGAGTAATGATTTCGGTCAGACCTGGGAGCGGCTGATCCTGCCTCCAATTACCGCCGACAGCCTGGTTCCTGAAAACACCTATACCTGGCTCTCCCGGTTTCAGGGGCAGAATATAAACCGATACGATCCCCTTTTTGATACGAATTTACTTGGATTCGGCCTGCTCATTGATGATAACGGACGTGCATGGGTGGGCACAGCCGGGGGACTCAATATCTCCGACAATGCACTTACCGCTCCGGTTGATTCCATACGATGGAAGCACATCCCCTTCGATGGCTCTTCGGACGGACTGGCTGGCGGCTGGATCGTGGCGATAGAGCAGGAACCGGGCACCAATCGAATATGGATGACCAACTGGTCTTCCGATCCTAACAATCAGGACACCTTCGCGCTGGTCTACACCGACGATGGCGGAGAAACCTTTCAACGCTTTTTGCTGGGCGAGCGCATCAATGACATCGGATTTCTGAATGGTGTGGTCTACGCAGCCGGGGATAATGGATTATTCATATCCAGAGACGGGGGTGAAAGCTGGCAGTTATCGCCACGAATTGAATCACCCAATGCCTTTATCAGAAGTGAGGCCCGATACTTCAGCGCGGCAGCCACCACAGATCGCATCTGGATTGGAACCAGCGATGGAATCGCGTCCTCCGATGATGATGGGCAAACCTGGCAGATTACCCGTACAGATGTGCCTTTGAGCGGTGGAAATTTTTATCAGGATGATACACCTGCAGTAGATGCCTATGCCTATCCTAACCCCTTCTCACCCAATGTTCATGAAATTGTACGCATCAAATTTGAAGTGGAGGAAGCCGGAAATGTGCGCATCCGCATCTTCGACTTTGGGATGAACCTGGTGCGTGATGTACTGAATGAAAGCCTTGGAACAGGTGAATTTGACGCCGTGTGGAACGGCTTTGACAACGATGGTCGGAAAGTAGCCAATGGCACGTATTTCTATATCATCGAAACGAAAAGCGGCAAAACAGACGGTAAAATCCTGCTTATAGAATGATGAAGAAAATGCTGCTCGCTCTACTGATTATAATTTGCTTCAATAGTCTAAGCCAGGCTCAGAACGGGGGCTTTGCAGGTGCTTCGATGCGTATCGGATTCGGTCCCCGTGGACTGGCCATGGGTAATGCCATGAGTGCACATACCCATCAGGGTGTGTATGGTTATTATAATCCTGCGCTTAGTGCAGCGCTGGTTGACAACAAACAGATTGATCTTTCTGTGGCTTCCATGACCTTTGACCGTGAACTGCAGAGTGTTGCAGCTGCTTTCCCCCTTCCCCCAAAAGCCGGCCTAACCCTGTATTTGACCAGGGCCGGTGTGGATAATATTGACGGTCGCACCCTTAGCGGGTTTCACACCGGTTTTATGAGTACCAATCAGTATCAGCTCGCCACTTCATTCGGAATCCGCATATCAGAGCGTTTTTACGGCGGACTTGGTCTCAAAATTAACATTTCCGATCTGGACGATGAACTGGCTGCCGAAACGAATTTCGGGATTGACCTCGGCTTACTTGCCCGGCTTACGGATCAGATTAACATCGGTATCACCGTTCAGGACCTGATCAGTGAGTTTACCTACAACTCATCCGGCCTGTTTGGGCAGACTCAGGCCCAGAATGTGACCAACCAGTTTCCAACACGCATAAAGTTTGCCGGTGCGTATCAGCGGGAAAAATGGGTGATCAGCAGTGAGTATGAAATTCGCGTTCAGAATTCAACCATTGTTGAACCAGAACTTGTTCTGTTCGGGGGACAACCGCTGGTACTGGACGAAGAAAGTGAAATTACCACTTCCTCCACCCTGCTCCGTTTTGGTGGGGCCTACGAAATCCATGAGCGGATCACTCTCCGAAGCGGATACCGTTTTACAGATCTTGGAAGCAGTGGTTCAGGCTCCTTTAGCAGTGGATTTTCAATTCATCTGCCCTTTGACCATCTTTCTCCCTCCATTGATTATGCGCTGGTCAGTGAGCCTTATCAGGTTTCCATCATGCATGTATTTGCACTAAGACTGAATCTATGAGAATAGCTGTACTTTTCTTTTGTATTTCGATGTTGCTTCAGAGCACCACTATTGCCCAGCAAAGCGGACTGGATTTCCTCAACATAGGGCCGAATTCGCTGGCTCTGAGTACCGCCGATGCCAGAACGGCAGCATTATCAGGCTCTGCATCCATCTACTTCAATCCGGCCATGCTGGCACTCGAAAAATCCAACACCATCGACCTGAACTATACCAGCTGGATAGCGGAACAGGTTAATCTTTTTGGCGGCATCAACTCGGTTAAGGATGGCAGGGCACTTGCTTTTTCGGTGTATAGTGCCACAATTGATGGTATTGAACAGCGCGACCGGCCCGGTCCTTCAAATGGTGATTTTGAGGTCTCCTATTTTTCCATTGCCGGGGCATTTGCCTATGACTTTAAGCTTTTCAGCCTGGGCATAGCCGGCCAGTTCCTGAACGAGCGTAACTTCATTGAACAGGCCACGGGCTATGCGATCAATGCAGGGATTGCACGCAACTTCGCAGATCGAATTACACTGGGCGCTTCCCTGCTGAATGCCGGCGAGATGGGCAGACTGATCAATCGGCGTTCACAGCTGCCGGCTCAGCTGAGATTTGGAACCACCGGATTGGTAGGCAATTTCAAACTTCCGGGTAAGAATGATTTTTATTTCGATGCGAAACTACATGCCGATTATGTACATCAGCTGGAGGAAATGGACACCGTTGGCATCACAAACGTAAACGATGACCAGGGATTTTTCAATTTCGGTACCACGCTGGTTATTGCTGAGGTGATTGAACTGATGGCCGGCTACCGGACCGGTGATTCCAGCCGCCGGGCCAACTTTGGTCTGGGTATTGACACCGGTGAGATCGCTTTCAACTACGCGCTTGTACCTTTTTCAACCGGTTTCGGTACCGCACACTCCATCGGCATACAATACCGTTTTTAAGCAGGCAACAATGCCATGTCAGCACAACTCAAACGCATATACCGACAGGTAAGTCCATCCTTCAGTGAGTTGTATGTGGTTCCGCTGATTCCTTTCGATTATCCTAACAGCAGTTATTTATACAGGCTATATGCCGATTTCATCGAAGGTGAGGAGATCAAGGTGCATTCCATTTCCGTATTTGCCCACTGGAAATTCGTACTGGCCGCTCTGTTCAGCCGAAAACAGATCCTGCATTACCACTGGCTTGAATTTCAGGATGGGCGGGCACTCAGTGCTATGTTATGGAAGCTTTTCTGTATATGGACCTACTCCCTGCTGGGCGGCAAAATTATCTGGACGGTGCATAACCTGAAACCCCACGATGGTAAGTTTCTGAGGCTGCATCGGAAAATTGCCCGATGGATGGGTAAAAAAGCCGATAAAGTGCTGGTTCACTGCGAAAGCTGCATACATCCTGTGGCTGAATATTATTACATACCGGAATCAAAAATCGAAGTGCTACCCCACCCTGCTTTTCCTGTTTCAAAACGACCAAAAAAGGAAAGCCGAAAATTACTTTCAGACAAAATGGGTATATCCATTCCTGAACAGGATGTTCTATTTCTGGTCTTCGGTCAGATCAGTCATTACAAGGGCATACCGGAGATTCTGGATGCTTTTCGGGAGATCAAAAGAGATGATCTTAACCATGATGTTCACCTTGTTGTAGCAGGAACCGTTAAGAAAGGTAATCGCAATCTGCAGGAAGAGTTAATGATGTACTGTTCTAAGGTGCCTAACTTTTACCTCAGAGATACTTTCATCGATGAAGAAACAGTAAGTTTACTCCATAACGCAGCGGATGTCAGTGTATTCAATCACCGGGATATTATGGCTTCAGGTAGTGTAGAGATGGCCCGCTCTTACAGGCTGCCGATTATTTCACCGGCCAGAGGATGTATCATGGACTACCCCGACGAACAAACCCGCTTATTTCATTCTTTATCTGAACTTCAGGATCACCTAAACCAATTTGCGGAGCAACATACGAGATGAACATGGCAGGAAAGGCCATATGGGTTACCATCAGTGATGTGGGTTCAAAAGGGCTCGGATTCCTGGCAACGGTTTTTATTGCCCGTACTCTGGGACCGGCAAGCTATGGACTTATCACCGTGGCCCTTTCCGCTCTGGGTTACCTGATGTGGGTTGCTGATCTCGGATTGAGCAACATCGGTGTACGGGAAACAGCACGGGAAGCGGATCAGCGTACATTCAGGGCACGGGAAATATTTGTAACAAAGCTCTGTATCGGCCTGGGCGTTTTTCTGCTCTCATTCTGGATACTTCCATTGTTGGAACTGGGGGCACTGCAAACAGAAATTATCCGCTGGTACCTTTTCTCCATTCTGGTGTATACGGTAAGTATTGAATGGTTGTTCAATGGTAAGCAGGAATACGGCAAGCTCGCCATTGCGAAAATCCTGCAGGCCGCTCTCTATCTATTGCTGGTTTATCTGATGGTTTCGGGGCCGGATCAGATCACCCTCATACCCAAAGCCTACCTTATTTCTCTGGGCGCCAGTACGATTCTTCTATTTATCCTGCTTAAAACGATTCAGTTTCGCACCCTTTCCTTTCGTTCGTTCCGAAGTGTAAAAGATCTCATGCTGAAAGGCAGCTACGTTGGACTCGGTGGCTTTTTTGCCCAAACTGTTAATCTGCTGCCTCCCATCGTGATTGCATGGGCATTGAGTTATGCGGAAAGCGGGGTATATATGGCTGCCTTCAAAGTGATTCTGATCGTGATGATTGCAGACAAGGTCTTTGTTACCCTGCTGATTCCCAGTCTGTCCCGCCAGTGGACCACAGACTCAGATACTGCCCGGGAACACATCCTCAAAACTTACCGCATTCTCCTTTTCATCGGTTTACTCAGTTCCCTGCTGATTAGCCTGCTGGCCGATCCTGTCATTCAACTGATTTACACCGATAACTATAAAGACAGCATTCTCATACTTCAGGTTCTCTCATTGTTTATCACCTTCACTTTCCTGAACAGCTTGTTTTCATTCGGGCTCATTTCAACCAATCATGAGGTGGAATATCTGAAAGCAACCCTGAAAGGCGGTTTTACAGCTGCTATACTCATTCTGCTTTTTGCTCTAACTCAAAATATTATCCTCATCGCCCTCTCCGTTGTCTTTGCTGAACTCATGTTACTCATATTTGCGCTCATTGAATTCAGAAAAGTGATCGCCTATCCATATCTGAAGCCGTTCATGATGGCACTGCCACTTACCATTATGCTCGGTGCTCTGCCCATGACCATGGATTTACCCGAATTAATGTATGGCACTGCTGCCCTTCTTATTTTCGTGATTGCATTGCGGATGCTGAAGGTCCTTCAGTGGGACGATATTCGCTGGCTATATAACCGCTTAAACTCATGAACAGAAGATTGTGTGTTGGCCTGATTGAAAAATCTGCAGCCTGGGAGCAGCTGCTGAATCAGATCGGGTGTGACTATGAAGCAGTAGATTTTAGCAAGAAGCTGCTTCCCTCCTACAGTTGCATCATCGCCAATGAGACTGTGAACGACAGACAGTTACTCCTGCTTCAGTCTTACATCGAAGAAGGCGGTGCTGTTGTTGATGTCATGGGCCGAAACCTGTTCCCTCACTGCGATATCAGCAGTATCTACCACCAGTTTATTCTGAATGATGATCCGGTTTATGGCGTGCCCTATATCGATTTCTACGAAAATCTGGGCCAACTAAAAAATGCTGGGTCCTGGTACCATACCCTTCACATTGACCCTATGGATGAAGGATACCGGGTATTTCTGGGCTGGCCGATTGCTAAACTTTATTCAGATGAAGAATACATCCGAAAAAAATTTCGGGATCCACATGGTGTTTTTCCGGATGAGATCGTAAACCGAAAAAGCCGTCACTATCTGAGAAGAGCCATTCAGGACTTGCTGATTCAGCTACATGACCTGGCTGGTCTGCCTTTTGTCAGCCGGGTAAATGCACCCAAGATCAATAAAGCCGTGTTTTTGTTTCGTATCGACACCGATTATTCCGATGCAGCTACCATTCGGCGATTATATGGATTGGCAAAGAAATACGACCTGAAATTAACCTGGTTTTTGCACGTGGAAGCCCACCGAAAGGCCATGTCGGTGTTTAGTGAAATGGTGAATCAGGAAATAGCACTGCATGGGTACGAACATGCTTTCAGTCCCTCATTTGAAAAAAACACAAACAATATCCTGAGTGCTACCCGAGTGCTGGATCAGGAAAAGCTGGATTATCGGGGATTTTGTGCACCCTACGGAATATGGTCAGCCGGACTGGGTGAAGCCATTGATCAGGCCGGACTTGAGTATTCCTCCGAGTTTACACTGAGTTATGATGATCTACCCTTCCAGCCTTTGAAAAATGGAAAAACCTACCAACACCTGCAGATCCCCATACACCCGGTTTGCACCGGTTCTTTCAGCAGAAAACAAGCGAATGACCAACAAATCGTGGATTATTTTGAATCCGTGATCAGGCAGAAGATGACTTTGGGAGAACCGGTAATTTTGTATCACCATCCCATGCAGGGAAAGTGGGATGTGATTGAATCCATCTTCCGGAAAGTGAGGGATGAGGGATTGATCAGCATGACCTTCTCCGAATTTATCGATTTCTGGAAACAACGAAACCAATCTACCCTGATTGCAAATTTTGATGGAACCCAATTGACGGTTGAATCTGAATCCATAAACCTGATTTTACATAGACCCGATTACAAAGCAGAAGTGCAGTTGATGAAATCAGCAGGTATTAAATTATCGGAACTCGAATGGAAAGCACGGGAAAAGACCGCATTATTGAAACGTGAAGATTTTAAAAAACTAAAAACTGCCAGCCTTAAAGAGATCAAATGGTCGCTGCAGGACCGGTTCAGGAGGCATCGCTTATGAGAGTGTGCTATGTTGTGCCACAAAATATGGCTTTGGTTAATGGAGGGATTAAAACCCAGGCTATTCAGACCATAAGTGCCGTTCAAAGGCATGGAGTTAAGCCGATATTTCTGCAACCCTGGGAAGCCATAAATGAACACGAAATTGATCTGGTGCACATCTTCCATGCCGGGGCTGAAACTTACGAGTTGGCGCGGAAATTTAATGAGCATTCAAAACCCATCTTACTGAGCCCTGTTTTCTTTACCCGACATAAGGCTGCAATCATTCGCAGAAGCCGAAAACTGGAGGCCTTTACGGGCAAATGGTTTAAAGGAATCAGAACCGATTATTCTGTAAAAGCTTCTGTTTGTTCATTTGCTACTCAAATTGCCCCCAATACCAAAGCGGAAGCAGATCTGATCCAAAATGGGCTCGGAATACCTGCTGAAAAAATAACTGTGGTTCCGAATGGTGTTGAAGCCCGTTTTGCTGAAGCAGCCCCGGATAACTTCCATGATATTTATGGTGAAAGAGAATTCATACTCTTTGCAGGTCAGGCCGGGGCTCCCCGTAAAGGACTGGTCACCTTGCTTGAAGCGGCCAAAAATCTTGGAACAGACTTATTTGTGATCGGTGACTTGTATGATGATGCCTACGGAGATACCTGCCGTTCCTATTTCGAAAATCATGATCACTTCCACCATCTGCCGAATTTGCCCCACGATTCAGCCTTACTGGCCTCAGCCTATGCTGCCTGTAAGGTTTTTGTACTTCCCTCCCTCTATGAGACCCCTGGTATTGCTGCCATGGAAGCGGCGCTGGGTGGTGCCGAAATCGTAATTACCGAAAAGGGCGGAACCAAAGAATACTTCGGTAATTATGTGGAATACATCACCCCTTATTCGGTACCGTCGGTTCGTGAGTCCCTACAGAAAGCCCTCCAGAAAGACAGTGGAGATGGGCTGAAAAATCACATTATGGAAAAGTACACCTGGGATTCGGTTGGTCAGCAAACTTTTCAGCTTTACCAAAAAATTCTAAATAAAGCTTAAACACCGGTTGCAGCAGGAGCTTCATCCTCATCCAGAAAAGCCTGCTTCCAGAACCGGCTGCCTCCGGTAAACAGACCTTTCACGATGTAAAGAAAAAGAGCGATCATCAGTCCATACTCCTGTAAGGTTAGGATAATGACTAGGTATACCACAAAATAGATCACCTTGGCTTTATTTCGCTTGAGAGAAGCAGCATCAAACCGCGGGATTTTATCAAAGGGAACCGGGCTCACCATCAGAAAGCTGATGAATATCACAACCGGGATCAGGATGGTGTTCAGGCCATTACTCAGGCCGTCAAAAACTTCAGTATTCTGCGAATAAGTGAGATACAATGAACAGAGGATAATAGCCTGGGCAGGAATGGGCAGCCCTGAGAATTCATCATTGTTCTCATAAAATTTGGCATTTACATTAAACCGGGCCAGTCGCACGGCACCACATAATGGGGGAAGCGCTGCGATGATTACACCCACAATCTGCATTTCTGCAAGGCCCAGATTGTAAATCAAAAAGCCGGGTGCCACTCCGAAAGAGACCACATCACTGATCGAATCCAGCTCCATTCCAAATTCAGAGGTAGCGTTCGCCAGTCGCGCCATAAGCCCGTCAAGAGCATCAAAAAGTCCGGCAAACACAATCAGCCAGGCCCCGAATGACAGATTCCCCTGCGACACGCTGATGATGGAGAGGAATCCGCAAAAGAGATTCATCAGCGTAAAGAAACTGGGAACTGCAATCCTGGGATTGGTCGGTTTTTTAATCAGGTTTTTCCGGACCTTACGTTTCCGGAAAAGCCTTCCCTTCTTCTGTATGGGATATTTCATTTTAACCCTTTATGACGGCCAGTGCTGACTCTCCGGCTCTGGTAGTGTCTCCTTCTGAGACCTTAATTTCAATATCGGAAGGTACAATAACATCCATACGGGAGCCAAATTTCATTATTCCAAAGCGTTCACCGCTCTTAACCTGTTTGCCAACCTCGAGATCATAAGATATTCTGCGGGCTACCAGTCCGGTTATTTGTTTGAAATAAATCCGGATACCGCTTTGATGCAATAACCCGAATTCTGCCCGTTCATTTTCTAAGGAAGCTTCTTCTTTCCATGCTACCAGATATTTTCCAGGATGGTATTGGGCATGTTCAATCACACCGCTTGCCGGAACGCGGTTTACATGCACATCAGATATGGATAGAAAAATCGAAATCTGTTTTGCCGGTGCTTTGACATACTCGTGATCTTCTATGTCACGGATTTGAACTACTTTTCCATCGGCTGGAGCAATAATGAGGGTATCATCCTCCGGTGGATTACGCTCCGGATCACGGAAGAAAAAAAGCACAAACAGTGTGAGTGCCCCGCCAAGACTCAAAAAGGTGTACGAAGCATTCAGACTCAGATAGGATAACAAATATGAGATCAGTGCTGTGGCAAACAGTACAAACAGTACGCTTGACCAGCCTTCTCGATGAATTCGCATCAGATTCCCAGCAGTCTTAGGATGTCGTTACCGTTCACCAGAATGATGAGCGCCAGCAAGAGGAAGAAACCAATCTGCTGCAGCGCCATACTTACTTTTTCGGATGGCTTTCGACGAGTTACCCCTTCAAAAATCAGAAACATGAGATGCCCCCCATCCAGAGCAGGGATAGGTAAAATATTGATGAAGGCCAGCGTAATACTCAGCAGAGCGGTTATATTCCAGAAACCAATCCAGCCACTGGAGTCTGTGGCCTGTTTGGTGACAGTGGCGATCTGCACCACACCACCCAGGTTTTGTCTGACGGATATATCACCCGAAAACATACGGGCAAATCCCTGAACCGTGGTGGTCGTCATCACCACTGTTTGCTCTACACCTTGTGCCAGGGATTCGAAAAAGCCGTAATCCACAAGTACGGCACCGGATTGTAACAGACTGGCCTGCTGAATTCCAATTGTTTTTGAATCCTGGTTCGGGGTGATCGGGATTTCGAGGATTTCACCATCTCTTTCAACTTCGAAGAGGATCTCCCCTTCCATATTCTGTATGGCTTCAACCAGGGTATACCAAAACAGTATAGGCTCACCATTGGCAGATATAAAACGATCACCTGGTTCAATACCCGCTCTTGAAGCCGGTGAGCCTGGGGCAACAGCTCCAATTCGGCTGGGGTAAATATTATCGACACTGATGAATCCTTCGTCTTCAATACGATCCAGGAATGAAGGCTCAAGCTCGATTTGTGTTTCTTCTCCATCCCGGATAACGGTATAGACAATCTCGGATTTGGTCAGTTCATCTGTACTGAATAAATCATTAAAGTATTCTACTCTCTGCCCGTTTATGGCAATGATTTTATCTCCGGTCTGAAAACCCACATCCTCAGCAAGCGATCCTTCAGGGATGTAAACACCATGTTCAACCGAATCAATAGGTATAACCGCACGGCCGTTGAAAAAAGTAATCCCGAAAAAGATGATTATGGCAAGTATCATATTGAAGACCACACCAGCCACGATCACTATCATACGCTGCCATACCGGTTTTGAGCGGTATTCCCAGGGTTTAGGCTCCTGCCTCATCTGATCGGTATCCATGCTTTCATCGATCATACCTGAGATTTTTACATAACCTCCCAGTGGAGTGGCACCAATGCAGTAATCCGTACCGTTTTTTTCAAAACCCCAGATTCTAGGAGGAAATCCCACCGAAAAGCGCTCCACCCTCATCCCAAATAATTTGGCCGCCAGAAAATGGCCCAGTTCGTGAATGAAGACCAGAATCATTATGGCTCCGATGAAGATGCCAATGGTCTGTAAAATGTCTATAGCTGTTTCCATAAATTAGTACCGGGATGCAAATTCCCGTGCTTCTTGATTAATGATGTTGAGGTTTTCGGCACTCAGCTCGTCTGCAGAACGAATATTTTTTAAGCTTGAACTTACCAGTTCGGGGATCTGAATATAACTAATTTCCTTATCCAAAAACCGTTGCACAGCCACCTCATTGGCGGCATTCAGTACAGCGGGTGCAAATCCGCCCTCTTGTATAGCGTCCATGGCTAACTTAACGCATGGAAACTGCTGATAGTTTACAGGCTTGAAGCTAAGTTCATGCAACTGAGACCAGTCCATCCGGGGTACCTCCAGCTCAAACCGGCTGGGATACGATAAAGCATAAATGATGGGCACCTTCATATCAGGGGGACCCAGCTGAGCTTTACTGGATCCATCCACAAAGGTCACGATTGAATGAATAATACTTTGCGGATGAATCACCGGCTCAATCTGATTCAGTTCCAGACCGAAAAGCCAGTATGCTTCAATGATTTCCAGGCCTTTATTCATCATGGTCGATGAATCAATGGTAATCTTGGCGCCCATATCCCAGTTAGGATGTTTCAGTGCTTTTTCTACCGTAACCGTTTTCATCTGCTCCGGACGGTAATCCCGGAAGGGTCCGCCGCTGGCTGTAATTACAATCTTTTCGATGTGTGCAGGATCTTCCCCTACCAGGCATTGCAACATGGCTGAATGCTCAGAATCGACCGGTATCAGCTGATCAGGGTATTGCAGGGCTTGCTGGATCAGGGCGCCACCCACCACCAGACTCTCTTTATTCGCTAAAGCTACTTTCTTGCCCTTCTTAACAGCTTCAAGTGTTGGTTCAAAACCCACAAAACCAACCAAACTGTTCAGGACCGTATCCACTTCTTCCAGGGAAGCCAGTCGTTTGAGTTCTTTATCCCCGAAAAGTATTTCCGTTTCAAAGGTTGAAGCAGCTTCTTTGAGATTCTTCCAGGCTTCTTCATCACAGATGAGCGCATATTTTGGTCTGAATTCCCTGATCTGATCAAGCAGAACCTCCCAGCGACGACGGCTGCTGAGAGCAACAACGTCAAATCGGTCCGGATGCTGCCTCACGATCTCCAGGGCCTGGGTGCCAATAGAGCCGGTAGATCCAAGTATGGCCAGATGTTGTTTTTCCAAATTAAAAGCCCAGTTCTCGGGCTGTTTTATACATTTTAGAGTGCGCGATCACAGTTTGTTCCAGTGTTGGAGCATACCCGCCGGATAACAATAATACCAGCGGCACAGCTTTTTGTGTAACCGTTTCAATCACAATGCGTTCCCTCTGCTCAAGTCCTGCCAGTGTGAGTGAAATACGCCCGAAATGGTCGGTCTCAAGAACGTCAATTCCGCCTAAATAAAAAACAATGTCCGGTGTGAATTCCGAAAAAATTCTGTCCAGCGCATCAATCAGGGTTCGGTGATAATTTTTATCATCTGTACCGTCATCCAGCCCAATATCCAGTGTACTCGGCGGTTTGATGAATGGGTAATTCCGCTCCCCGTGCATGGAAAAGGTATACACATTCGGATCGTCCGCAAAAATATGTGCTGTTCCGTTACCCTGATGAACATCACAATCGATAATGAGCACTTTTTTAAACCATTTGGAATGGCTTAAAACCCTGATGGCCACAGCCACATCGTTATACACACAAAATCCTTCCCCATGATCCGGCATTGCATGATGGGTACCTCCTGCCAGATTACCTGAAATACCATCCTGTAAGGCCATGAGCGCCGCATTGAGGGTTCCCTGAACGGCCAGTCGGGAACGCACGCCCAGGCTCTTCGACCAGGGCAAACCAAGTCGTCTTTCTTCCTTCCGGTCCAGCCCGCCATTCCAGATGGCATCAGCATAGCGCATAGTGTGCACCTTATAAAGCTGAGATAGCTCAACCATTTCGGGCTCAATCACTTCTGACTCTTTGATGATGTTATTTTCAGTGAGATATCTACGCAGACCTACGAATTTCTTCATAGGGAATATGTGATCATCCGGGATGCTTGCCTCATATCCCGGGGCAAAGCTAACTCTCATGCAATATTGTCCAGTTTTATGAGCCCCATCATTCGCCCGGCTTGTTTACCGTCTCTTCGATAGGAATAGAATCGTCTTTCATTTTTCATAGTGCAGGAGGCATCAACTTCAATCTGCCCTTCTTTCATTCCGAAATCAAACAACTGATTTGTCAGATAAGCTTTCAGGTCTACATGCGGCTTTTTGAATGATTTTCGGTCAACAACCTCATCAGGGAACTGATCAGCAACCTCATCACCTACCTCAAAAGATTCAAGTGAAATACAGGGTGAGATGTAGGCATAGGTACTTTCCGGTTTTGCACCCTTTTCCGACATTTTTTCGAGCAGATTGGATAAGATTCCCTGCACAGCTCCTCTCCAGCCGGCATGAGCAGCCCCGATAACCTGATGCTCAGGATCTCCGAGCAGTATAGCGGCACAATCAGCAACCTGAATACTCAAAAGTATATCCGTCTTATTACAAACAAGGGCATCCACTTCTTCATATAAACCGCCTTCTTCTACCTCGGCTACCCTGTTAGAATGAACCTGCCTGGTTATAGCCATATTATGCTCACCGGTTTTGGTCAGACTGCTTAGAATAGCCAGATTAATGGCAAGATTTTCCTCTTTTTCTTCGGTGAAAATACCCAGATTGTAGCCTTCGATAAGGGCTGATTTAAGGCGATATTCGGGATTTCGCTGGGTAAACCAGGCTGAAATTCCTTTTTGATTCAGGAGTTCAGGTTGGATGAATTCAAGTTTAGTTTCCAAGGGCATCCTCCAGTCGGTTTTTTATAACTTCGACCGGGAAGGCCTCACCAGTCCAGATCTGAAAGGAAGCATTACCCTGTTCAACAAACATTTCCAGTCCGGATATACAATCACAACCCGCAAGCCCGGCTTGCTTCAGAAAAAGTGTTTCCAGAGGATTATAAATCAGGTCATAGCAAATTTTACCTTCCAGAAGTGAAAGCTGATCTCCGCGGATGGGCGACCGATCCACAGCAGGGTGCATACCTAATGGGGTAGCATTAACCAGCAGACTGGCATCATCTGCAAATTCAGGCCAGGCATCATAGCTGACCAATCGAAGATTTCGCTCTTCATCAAAGCCTTGCTGGCTTCGGGATACCATAATAATTTCTTCAACACCCATTTCTCCGAGGGCGTAAACAACCGCTCGGCTACTGCCACCGGTCCCGAAAACAATAGCCCGTTCACCTTCCAGGTCATCCTGCGACTGCGTCAGGGGTTGCATAAAACCATAGGCGTCGGTATTTGCTCCGATCAGCTTTCCATCGCGCTTATACAGGGTATTCAGAGCCCCAATTCGGGCAGCATCATCCTGAAGTTCGTCGACGACGGGCATAAATTCCACTTTGTAGGGAATGGTTACATTTGCACCCTTGAATGTTGAGCTGTTTAGGTGTGAAATAAATGCAGGGAATTCATCAAGGGTTAATTCTATCGCATAATAAACAGCTTCCAACTGAAGATACTTAAGGGCAATATTATGCATCAGGGGTGAAAGGCTATGCCCTACAGGGTTCCCTATTACCATGTAATGATCCTGTTCTGCCAGGCCCTGTTCCAGAAATTCTGTGAAACGCATATGATATAGGGACAAAAAAAATGCGCATCCAAATGAATGCGCATTTAAAATCTTGAAGCAGGTTTAGACCGTAACTTCGCTGTTTTCGTTGCTTTCAACTTCAGTCTCTTTGAAAGAATCGCTTTCTACCAATTCTTTGAATTTCTGAAGGTCTTTTTGAAGCTGCTCAGGAGCTTTTTCGATGAATTCTGCCAGAGCATCATCCGGATCGCCAAAAAAGGTTCTGTAATCCAGAGAGAAATCAACCAGTGTACGGGTTCCGTTATCCAGCGGTGTAAAACGAATGGTACCTGTCTGGTTAAGGTTTCCATTGATCGTAATCCAGGCAAAACGGGTATTTCGAAGGTTATCAATGATATTTGTAGTCCATTGATAAGTTTCTCCACCGATTTCGGTCTTATATTCGAAAGTCTGTGAATTAATGCGCTCAACAGCGTCTATTCTTTCGAGGAATTTTGGAAAATCAACAGGATTACTAAGGAATTCGTACACTTTGGCTAGAGGCAGTTCAATTTCGATTCTTTCGTGCGCCATAGTTAAGAGATTGGTAATATTGATTGGGTTACTAATTGTGCCATTTAGGTAGATGAAACATGAGATGGAGAATCAGATAGGTTTCATCCATACTGCAACAAATTTAAACATAAATTGATTAAGCAGCAATAAACATTGGAGCAAAAAACGGCTCTACTGCTTACAGAAGCATAATATCATCGTGAAAAACAGGCTTGGATACACCCTCTTTTTAACCATACTTTTTCTGATTCTTCAATCCCCCTATCTTCATTCACAGACATGGCTTAGCGGTTTTGTACGCAACTTTAATGCTGTGACTACAACCGACGGAAACCAGTATCTGATTGGTCGTAACAGAACGGAAATAAATCTTGAACGAAGTCTTAATCGGGGCAACCTATTTATCTCCACTCAGGTCCTGAATTCCTATTCAGATTCTCTTGAAGCCCTCGACTTCCGCATTCGAGAGGCCTACTTTGAATTATACATGGGAAAGTATGATATCCGCATTGGGCAGCAACTGATCCCGCTGGGTGAAACAAACGGTTTTTTTCTGACAGACATCCTGAATCCATTTGATCTTTCAGAATTTCTGACACAGGAATTAAGAGATATCCGGCAGGGTATTCCTGCTGTGAAAATTACCCGGTATTCCGGATCCAACTTCCTGGAGCTGGTTGCCACCCCTGTTTTTGTGAGCAATCGTTTTGCCCAACCAGAATCTGCTTTTTTCCCTTTTGAAAACCTGACCGATATTTCTTCCCTTCCCTTCGATTTCGGCAATTCACTGGATCAGCGCACCATTGGTGATGCTCAGGTATCCCTGCGTTATGCATGGAACGCTAACCTGAAGTTTGATCTGGATCTCTTTGCCATGTACTGGTATAATAACGGTACAGCCTTTCGCAAATCTTTGGATTTAGATCTTTTGCGTATTCCACCAGCTGTTTTTCAGCTCGAGGCTGAGTACCTCCAATCCCTCGTATTTGGCTTTGCCGGCAATTATGTGGCCAGTGATAATCTGATCCTTAAAAGTGAAGCGGCCTTCTATCAGCAGCGTTATGTTGATTATCTGAGCCCAAGGCTGCAGGAACTGCTAACCCAACCGCAGTCTCCGGCTGTGAATGCAGAAATCACCCAGATCTTTGCCAGTAATACAGATGGATTCCTGCTTCAACGCCCTTTCATCAATCACATGATCGGTGCTCAATTAAGCCATGCTGGATGGATTTTTGAAGGGCAATTTGTAAGTGAATACATCTTGGATTACCGCTCAGATATTTTACCTGATCAATGGTATAAAGCTGCAACGTTATTGGTTCAGAAACAGTTTTTGCGTGACAAATTAGAGTTCAGACTATTCTCAAGATATAACCTGAATGGAAACGACTTCTGGACTAATCCGGAATTCAGTTATGACGTTACAGATGGTGTTGTATTCATTTCGGGTTTTCAGTTTTTCGGCGGAGAAGAACCTGAGTCATTTTACGGACACTTCAGTTTCAGAAATTATTCGGATGTAAGCTTCGGATACCTGAAGCTGACGGCCTACTTCTAAAGTCAGATATGCTATTCACGATACTAAAACGCATTGCAGAGTTTATTACGGATCACCCGAGGATCATCACGTCCCTCATTATCGTAATCACACTGCTTTCCCTCTACCCTGCGTCACAAATCCGGACTGACTTTAATCTGGAAGGTTTTTACCCGGAAGATGACCCTATTGTGACCGAGTACCAGGATTTTATTGAGGAGTTTGGCCGGGATGATGATATCATTATGATTGCTTACGAAGACTCCGCATTGCTCACTGCAGAAGGACTCACCTTTCTTAAAACACTGACCGATTCCCTGCAGAACATCCCTTACGTTGAGGAAGTACAAAGTCTCTGGACTATTGAGGATATCCTGAATGAAAATAACACGCTGCTCTTTGATCCCTATCTGGAGGAAGAAACACTCAATGAGGTCAATGCAGATACGCTTTCTGAACGACTGCTGGCCGATCCCTTTGTAAAACGACTGCTGCTCAGTGATAACAGTAAGGCCACAGCCCTACTGGTGAATATGGAGGATGATGACTACAACTACGGTACACGAAATGAGGTCATCAACAGCGTAAGTCGACTGCTGGAGCGCTACCCTGCAAATGATTTCAAAATATCAGGGATACCTTACTTCAGGAATCAGTATGTGAATATGCTGAATGAGGAAATCATCTTTTACATAGCATTCTCTTCGGCTCTGATTGTGATGCTGTTATGGTACCTGTACCGTTCTGTGATGGGATTAGTCATCCCAATGCTGATTGTCTGGCTAACCGTTTTATTTACGGTTGCGGTTATACAGCTTACCGGGGGTTACTTTGAGATTATGAGCAGCACCATTGCCCCGATCCTGTTGTGTGTTGGTGTGGCAGATTCCATCCATATGATATCCAAGTATGATGATGCCATTATGCATGGGGCAAAGAAACGTAAAGCGATCATTGAGACGCTGATTACACTTGGAACCGCAACCTTTCTGACTTCCATAACCACCGCAATTGGATTCGGTACGCTGATGACCAGTTCGGTTGTACCTATGAAGCGTTTTGGAATTTATACGGCTGCTGGGGTACTCATAGCTTACATGGTAACCATCCTTTTTCTGCCAGCTCTGCTTAAAGTAACAGGTACCAATCGGGTGTTCAAAGAAAACGGTGGCAAGCTCTACATGAAACTGGCCGACTGGCTGGATCAGCTGACCCTGTTTAACCGCAGGTATTACCGACAAATTGTGGCTGTTTCTTTGGTTCTCAGCATTGCCATTGGACTGGGGATGTCAAAGCTTCGGGTAAATGGATATGTATTTGATGATATCGGCCGGAGTTCAGTACTGATTCAGGATGCTAATTTTTTCAGTGAGAATCTGGCTCCCCCTTTCCCACTTGAAATCATGATTGATACGGGTGAGGAATACGGAATCACCGATCCCGAATTACTTAAAGATCTAAATGACCTTGAGAACTTTCTCAGTAGTTTTGATGAGGTAAAGAAGATCACCACCTTTAACACCCTCATCCAGGAAATCCATGCTGTAATGGACCCTGAAGCAGCGGCAGTGAACCCCATTCCGGAAGACCCCGACCTCATTGCCCAATATCTCCTGCTATTTGAATTCAATGAGAATGATTTACTGGATGATGTAACCGACTTTAACTATCAGAAACTAAGAGTGGCAACCCAAACGCTGGATGCCGGCTCCATTCGTATCTCTGAAATAAGGGATGAAATACAGCTGTTTCTGGACGATCGCTTTCCGGATAAAGAGATACAGATTACCGGATCCACCATTCTCAGCGCAGATCTGGTGGGTAAAATCGTTTACTCACTCGCCTCCAGTATTGGACTGGCCTTTATTGCCATATCCATCATTATGGCCTTCCTTTTTAAGGAATTCAAGCTGGTTATCATCTCTCTGATCCCCAATATCCTGCCACTGGTGGTTATTGCAGGCTTTATGGGTTATTTCGGGGTCGATATCAAACCCTCATCTGCAGTCATATTCACCATTGCCTTTGGAATAGCCGTGGATGATACGATTCATTATCTGGCCAGACTGAAGGTTGAATTACAGCGCGGGTACACCCTCGCCGATGCTCTTCAGATTACCACTCAGAAAACAGGGCGTGCCATTATAATCACTTCTATGATACTGGTCGCTGGCTTCGGAAGTCTGATCAGTTCGGCATTCAATTCCACCATGCTGATGGGAATTCTGGTCTGCGGCACCATTCTGACTGCTTTAATCGCTGATCTTATACTACTGCCGGCGCTTTTCTATCTCACTCATCCCAAAGAGATGAAGGAAATTGCTAAAACGGAAGATATTCCAGAATCAGGGAGTGAATCTCTTCTGGAGACTGCGTAGCATCAATGGTGTGAAAGCGACTCACTGTCTGTGAAAGCTCGTCAAAACCCTGCATGACTTTTCGAAAAAACTCCTCACCAGCCTTTTCCATGCGGTCTTTTTCCAAATGACCGGTGCGCTCCAGAGAAATTTCCAGAGGAATTTTAAGATAGAAAGTCAGGTCCGGTTCCCTTCCATGGGAAGCAATGCGGTTTATCTGATTAATTTCCTTGATGGCAAGGCATCCACGCCCATAGCCCTGATAAGCCGTAGTGGAATCATAAAAGCGATCCAGGATCACAATCTCATCTCGTGCAAGAGCAGGCAAAACCTTTTCAGCTACGAGTTGACTTCGGGCGGAAGAAAAGAGCAGCAACTCTGACACCGGATCGATCTCATTTTTGGCATCCAGTAGTAAAGCTCTGATCTGCTCTGAGATTTCAGTTCCACCGGGTTCTCTGAAAACACAGACCGTTCTGTTTTGAGCTGACAAATACTCTTTAAGCAATTCGATCTGGGTAGATTTACCGCTGCCGTCTATACCTTCAAATGTGATGAGCAAAATAAACCGGGATGATTAGTAATCTAGATCGTCGATAAGATCATAAGGTTCTTTCGGCATTGCAATAGCCAGCCCGATATAAATGATGATGCTGGTACCCCACATGAAGGTAGCCAGTACAGCAAGCAGGCGCACAGCGGTTGAGCTGATGCCGAAGTATTTCGCCAGTCCCCCACATACACCGGAGATCTTCTTATCGGTGCGGGATTTGTAGAGTTTTCGGTTTTCAGCCCGGCTTTTCTTATAGCCATAAGGATCGATATAGGTGCGATCACTGAAACCACGGTCCGATGCTGAAGATTTGGGTGCAAACTGTTCGAAGTCGTTCAGGTGATTGGAAATACCTGAACTCCCGGAATGCGAACTTGTACCGAAATCCACTTCACTACCGTGCACATCATATTTGTACGAGTCTGATCTGGATTTAGAGGATCCGGATGATTTGGATTTTTCTTCTTTCTGCCGGTCTCCTACAAAAAATCCAAAGCCAACCAGGGTGACCAGAACTCCCCCTATCAGCGGTAAAATTTCAACTACATCACTGAGATCAGGGCCGATACTTAAACCCAGCAATTGCAGGATGAAGGTTAATGCGATAAAAAGGATGGCAAAACCAGATATGGTTGCAAAATTCAGAACACCATCATTGCTTTTGGGTTCATCCTGCAGAAATTCCTGCATGGTGCCCCGAAGTTCAAAATCTTCGAAGTTGAGGGTTCGGGATGTGTTAAATTTATTTTTTTGTCTGGATTGGGTAGCCATTTTTTTTCCTCCTTAGCCAACTACGCATCAGCGAGAAGCATGTTGCATACCATCAGCGAATAATACGCTTTTCCGTGACGATCACATCCAGTGGGACATCGAAATGATCCACCGGTAGTTCATTCACTACTGTACACTCAAAGCACAAACCTATTTTAATCTGGGAACTTTCGGCCAGAAATCGATCATAAAATCCTTTTCCGTAACCGATTCGGTTTTTCTTCTCATCCGCCCCAACCATGGGTACTAAAATAAGGTCAGCATCAGCAGGATTGGCCGCTATCACATCCTCAGGTTCCAGTACGCCCCATTTGTGTGGTTTCAGGTGATCGATGGATGGTAAAAAACTATGATCCAGCTTGTAAGTTCCACTATGGATTACGGGGACCATCACCTGTTTATCATTTGCAAGAAAGTATCGGATAAGTTGCAGGGTATCCACCTCTTTTCGGTTTGCCATGGATATGTAACTGTGGATGCACCTGCCCTGCTTAATTTCGATGAGGCTTTTTAAACGCTCATGAATTTCTGAGGATTTTCGCTCCCATTCCTCCAGCGAGAGAACATTTCTGTTTTTGAGCAGCTGCTCCCGAAGTGCAGTTTTTTTATCTGCGATTTTCATCCTACAAATGAATCAGATAATGCTGGTCTGGCTGCAGATCCTTCTCCCTGATTTTATCCAGCAACTCTTGCCAGATGCCGTTACCATACTTATTCATGAAATAGACAAAAGAAACCGCCCGCTCCTGCAGAATTCCATCCGGGTAGAGTTGTGACTGCACCTTCCGGATACGTTTTATCTGCGTTTGTTCCTGCTGCTTCTGTGATCGAAAGAGTTTGCCTTTGAGTTTGTCTGTTTCTCCTTTAAAAATTGCCAGCGTTTTTTCTGCAGAAGCCCTGAGTGAAGCATCCAGTTCTTCGATGCGATCCAGATACTGTTCAGAAACCCCTTCCACATCTTTCACCCACTCTTCGGTAAAAGCGTTTAGATCCAGTTCCTGCGATTTGCTCAGATATTCACTGATTAAATCTTCTTCCCTATCGTTATAGCGTCCCACATCGAATGGCAGGCTATCCATGGCTTTCTGAACGGCTGTTTCAAGGAGGGTAAATCCAAATCGAGGGAGCATGATTGGCATTTTTTTGCCAAAAACCTGATAGTATGGTCGCATCTGTCCGTAGTAAGCCAGTTCCCCGGGACCCGCTACATAAGCCAGAGTGGGCAGCAGTTCATCCTGAATCACTGGACGCAAAAACACATTTGGTGAAAAACATTCAGGGGTACTTTCAATTTTTTCAAGCAGCTCCGTCCTGGAAAACACGATCTTATCACTAACCCGATAGTGGCCATCATCATAACTAATTTTAAGTCGGCTGCCGTTTTCGGCTATGTAAAACAAGTTTGTTGAACCCAGCTGCACCTGTTGGTGATAGTATTGTTCAATTCGCTTGCTCTGCGCTTCCAGCTTTTGTTCAATTTCGTCTCTCTTTTTGATACTCGTTTTAAAAGTTTCCCTGAACAACTTCTTTATTTCAGGATGCTGAGAACCGGCAATGAGGAGCCCTTGGCCCCGGAAAATACGGGCTATAAGCTGAGCAAAAGCAGAGCTATGCAGTTTTCCATCCTGATAGCATTCATCAATAAGTTGGAAAAGTTCAGTGCTGAAATCGGTTTCATGGAGAATTTTCTCCAGTTCGGCACGCAGCTCTGAAAAGGATTTAAGTTGTATTTCGGATACCGGTTTTTCTGATTCATCCGCTGGCAAACTTAAGGTGTCGGCTTCTTCTCTGCCAGGAAAGCGAAGCAGGTTAATTTCATCAAAATCGTGATCCTCGTCAGCAAGCCAGAAAACCGGAATAATTGTCTTATTCAGCAATTGTGACCACGTATGAGCAAAATGTATGGCCGTCAGAGTTTTGTATATGGTGTAGAGCGGTCCGCCTAATAGTCCGAGCTGCTGTCCGGTAACAATAACCTGAACTCCGGGCTCGGCCAGTTTTTGGAGCACCTCATCTTGCAATTCCTTTATCCCAAGATCTTTGTGATACTGTTCAAGAGCCTGAAGCTTTTCGGGTAGAACGGGAGCACTATCCAGCGCTTCAGAAAAGGATTTTACCGCATCGGTATCGAAAGGATTTTCGGAGTAGAAGTCAGATAATTTTGCATAGTCTGAGGTGTAATCCTGTATTAAGTCTGAGGCGTTTAGGGTACGATACGAACAGGGAATAAATTCCAAGACTATCCTTTCAGCTTTTGTATCTGATCGCGGATTTTTGCCGCCTTCTCATAATTTTCGGTTTCTATAGCTGTTCGGAGTTCCTCCTTAAGCTTATCAAGCTGTGAAAGTTCTTTGGGCGCTTCCACTGTTGCTTCAGTTTCTTTTTGCTGGGTTTCAGCGGCTTCGCTCTCCTCCACCGATGAAATACCGGCTTCATCAAGCACCTCAGAATTCACGAATATATCGGCACCGAAACGAACGGCCAGCGCGATGGCATCACTGGGTCGGGCATCCAGCTCCACCATTTGGCCATCTTTTTCAAATACGATAAGTGCGTAGAAGGTACCCTCACTTAATTCATTGATAAAGACTTCACTGACTTCTGAGTCGAAACTAAGTACCATGTTCTTAAGCAGATCATGGGTCATCGGGCGGGGCGGTTTTATATTTTCCAGTTCAAGTGCAATAGCCTGTGCTTCAAAAGATCCAATAATAATAGGTAAGCGTCTGTTTCCGTCTACTTCATTCAGAATGAGCGCATAAGCCCCACCGCTGCTCGGGCTGGTGGACAACCCGAGTATTTCCATCTGTATCTTACTCAAATCAATCCTTTTCTTTGCAATTGTTGATCGGTGAACAAGTTAGTCAAAAATGAAAAGACTTACGGAGAATAACCAACATTCTTTAAATGACTGGTATATGCATGCAGGCTGAAATCAAGGGTAGAACCTGTTCAAAAATTAAGCATCAAATTTGATTGACTTTGCAGGCATATGAACCTAATTTTGCCCCTCAATCAGATCAGACCAGACATGCTCGAAAGCTACTTTCCGATACTCATCCTGGCCGGCATTGCCATATTTTTAGCCATCGTGTTAATGACACTTTCCCGTGTACTTGGCCCATACCGTCCGAACAAGCACAAGCTGAACCCATACGAAAGTGGTATGGACCCGATTGGGGAAGCCAGAGAGCGTTATTCCATTAGCTTCTATCTGGTAGCCATGGAATTCATCGTTTTCGATCTTGAAGTGGTTTTCATTTATCCCTGGGCAGTTCGTTATCTGGAGCTTGGCCCCGGAACGTTTATGGCTATGACGATCTTTATTGTAGTACTGTTTGTGGGGCTTATTTACACCTTGAAAAAAGGAACCCTCGACTGGGATCTGAAGAAACAAATTTAATCAATATTCATCATGGGATTAGAATCCGCACTTGGCGAAGGTTATCTGACCACACGAATCGACTCACTTGTAAACTGGGCCCGGGCTAATGCTGCCTGGCCAATGCCTATGGGCCTGGCCTGTTGTGCAATCGAAATGATGGCATTTGCGGGACCAAAGTACGATGTTTCCCGTTTTGGCTCTGAAGTGTTTCGTTTCTCCCCCCGTCAAAGCGATGTAATGATTGTTGCCGGCTGGTGCACCTATAAAATGTCGCATGCCATCCGAAGAATCTGGGATCAAATGCCTGATCCAAAATGGTGTATTGCTATGGGCGCCTGTGCCTCTACTGGTGGAATGCATCGCTGCTACGGCGTAGTGCAAGGGGTTGATAATTTCCTGCCAGTTGATGCCTATGTGTCTGGATGCCCTCCAAGACCAGACGCTGTGATTCATGCCCTCATGAAAATCCAAGACAAAATTAAGAAGGAACACTCCGTACTTCTGGATACCTGATATGAGTTTAGAATTAAATGAAAATCTACAGGCTGTGACGGATGCTCTGTCAGAGAAATTTTCAGACAAACTTATAGAGGCCTATCAGAGCAGTGGAGACACCTATTTCAGGGTTGAAGCGGACTCCATTCGCGAGATTGCCGGCTTTCTTAAAAGCGAATTACACTATATATATCTAACAGATATTATAGGTACTGACCGTTACACATCAGAAGAGCGGTTTGAAGTTATTTATGTACTCATGAACCTCAGAGTGCAACAACGTATTTTTGTGAAAGTGAGAGTTGAGGAAGAAGATCCCGTGCTTGATTCAGTATGCAATGTATGGCTATCTGCTAACTGGCACGAACGTGAAGTTTATGACATGTTCGGTGTTCGATTCAACGACCATCCGGATCTGCGCCGTGTTTATCTGCCGGAAGATTTTGATTACTTCCCGCTAAGAAAAGAGTTTCCATTGCTTGGGATTCCTGGCTCCATCGACCTTCCACACACAACCCCAGATTCTGAATAAGCATTATGAAGGTTACCAATATTGACTCCAAGTCGAATCCCCAATTCCTGAAAGAGCATCAGCATGGACTCTATCGAAGTCTGGAGGATAAGCACACAACCTTTGAGGATGTGGATTCCACCGATCCGCTGAATGCAAAGATGATTCTGAACATGGGTCCTCAGCACCCGGCCACCCATGGTGTACTCAGACTGCTCCTGCAGCTGAAGGGAGAATCCATTGAAAAGTCAAAGCTGGATGTTGGATACCTGCACCGCGGGGTTGAAAAAATTGCCGAGAATAAAACCTATCAGGAATTCATGCCCTACACCGATCGCATGGATTACCTATCCCCTTATTCTAATAATGTTGCCCTTTGTACGGCTGTTGAAAAGATTGCAAGCGTAGAGGTGCCTGAGCGCGCTCATTATATCCGAATGATTGGTTGTGAGCTGGCCCGAATTTCCTCTCACCTGCTGTGGCTGGGTACCATGGTGATGGATGCCGGAGCTATTTCTTTCTTTATCTGGACCTTTCGCGAGCGTGAAAAGATCTATGACATTTTCGATCAGCTGGCCGGACATCGTTTTACTGTGTCACACTCACGCATCGGTGGAGTTGCAAATGACCTGACCGATCAGGCTGTGGCGATGATAAAAGAATTTATAAACACCTTTCCGAATGAACTAACCGACTGGCATAAACTGCTGGACCGAAACCGTATTTTCATCGATCGGAATGAAGGTGTAGGTGTACTCCATACTGAGGACGCCCTGAATTACGGAGCAACCGGACCGGTTCTCAGGGCTGCCGGATTTGCCTACGACATTCGTAAAGTATCTCCCTATGCCCGGTATGATGAAATAGAATTTGAAGTTCCCACCCGGCTTGAGGGTGATAACCTGGCCCGATATTTCGTTCGCATGGAAGAGATAAGCGAAAGTGTGCGAATTATCCGCCAGTGTCTGGATAAGCTTCCCAAAGGCCCCGTCAGAACGGATAATGCGAAGCAGGCATATCCTTCAAAAGATGAGGTTTATTACTCCATGGAAGGTATGATTCACGATTTTATGATGACAGACACCGGTATTTGTCCACCGGAAGGCGCTGAGGCTTATCACGCGGTTGAATCACCTAAAGGTGAACTGGGTTACTTTATTCAGAGTGATGGAACAGGCCATCCCTGGAGAATGAAAATTAACGCCCCCTCCTTTAAAAACCTGCAGGTACTGGAAAACATTATGGACGGTGAAATGGTAGCCGATACGGTTGTAATTATCGGTGGTATGGACCCGGTAATGGGAGAAGCAGACAAATAAATTATGAAATACGAATTCAGCTCCGAAGAATTAGAAGAAATCGAAAAGATTAAGGCCAAATATCCGACTGTAATGCCGGCGACTATGCCCGTTCTGTGGATGGCTCAGGATAAATTCGGGCATGTGGAACCCGAAGTACAGAAACTGGTAGCCGAAACCCTGGGCCTGCCTGAAGCGCACGTACACGGTGTTGCTTCATTCTACACCCAGTATTACAAAGAAAAGATGGGCAAATACGTACTTGATGTATGTACCACTACCAGCTGTCAGCTTTGTGGTGGATATGAAATACTGCACCATCTTGAAGAGAAACTGGGCATTAAAGCCGGTGAAACCACTGATGACGGCCTCTTCAGTATTCAGTCTGTGGAATGTCTGGGGGCCTGTGGCTATGCACCCATGCTTCAGATAACCAATGGTGTACATGTCAATAACCTGACCAAGGAAAAAGTTGACCAGCTCATCGAAGACCTCAAAAATGACAAGCTTCCCGAATTTGATTCAGTAGGGATGCCCCTCAATAAATCTCTGGTATAATTATGTCAGCCGACTGGAAATCATTTAAACCTGTAATCATACCGGATATCCCCAATCTGAAGGATATCAGCGTATATGAGAAAAACGGCGGATATTCGGCATGGAAATCCGTGCTTAAAGAGGATAAATGGGAACCAAAGGCCGTGATAGACGAGGTAAAGGCTGCCAATATCCGGGGCAGAGGCGGTGCTGGATTTAATGCCGGTCTGAAATGGAGTTTTATGCCGCCAAATGATGGCGGAGCACGATATCTGGCCTGTAACGGGGATGAATCAGAACCGGGTACTTTCAAGGACCGCAAAATCTTTGAGTACAACCCACACCTCTTTATTGAAGGTGCACTCATTGCAGCATATGCAATGGAAGTAACCACAATTTATGTGTACATCCGCGGTGAGTACCGGGATTACATTCGTATGATGGATACTGCACTGGCTCAGGCTTACGAAAAGGGCTACATCGGCGAAAATATTCAAGGCTCAGGTTACAGTGTGAATTTCTACACGGTAACGGGCGCGGGTGCTTATATCTGTGGCGAGGAAACCTCCATGCTTGAATCGCTGGAAGGTAAACGCGGATATCCAAGGGTTAAACCTCCGTTTCCTGCACAAAAAGGTTTATGGGGCCGCCCTACCACCATCAACAACATCGAAACCCTGGCCAATGTACCTGGCGTAATCAACAATGGTGCTGACTGGTTTAAATCCATTGGTGCGGAGAATCACCCGGGGCCGATGCTTTATGGTATTTCAGGACATATAAATCGGCCAGGTGTTTATGAATTGCCATCCGGGGTTCCGGTTCTTGACCTTATTAACGATGTTGCCGGCGGAATGCGCGGTGGAAAAAAACTGAAAGCCGTAATTCCGGGCGGATCATCCACTCCTATCCTTCGCGGAGACGCACTGGATGGAGTTACCATGGATTCTGATTCACTCAGAGAAGCCGGAACCATGCTGGGAACAGCAGGAATGATTGTGATGGATGAGGATACGGATATGGTCGAGATGTTATGGCGTATCTCCCACTTCTACCATCATGAGTCATGCGGACAGTGTACCCCCTGCCGTGAAGGTACCGGATGGCTTGAAAAGGTATTGATCAAAATTAAAAATGGTGAAGGTGAGATGAGGGATCTTGACCTTCTTGTTGATATTACCGGGCAAATGGAAGGCAGAACCATTTGTGCACTGGCTGATGCGGCTGCATGGCCGGTACGGTATACCATTGAGCGCTTCCGGGATGAATTCGAAGCGCGTTGTAAGAAATCAGTTCACGCAGTTGCATAAACAAAGGAAGAATGGCTGAAGCTTTTATAGACGGAAAACGATACGAATTTGAAGGCAAGCCAAAGCTGCTTCAATTCATTCTGGATCAGGGAAAGGAAGTTCCCTTTTTCTGTTACCACCCCAGCATGAGTGCACCGGCAAACTGCCGGCAGTGTTATGTGAAGGTTGGATTACCGGTTAAAGACCGGGATAGCGGTGAATATGAACTGGATGAAAACGGCGAACGTGTGATTCGCTGGTTTCCGAAAATGCAGACTTCCTGCAGTTTTGAAATGTCGGATGGCATGGTTGTACAGACTCAGGAAAGTTCTGAAGAAGTAGCCCGTGCTCAGAAAGATACGCTTGAGTTTATCCTTATCAATCATCCATTGGATTGCCCAATCTGTGATCAGGCCGGTGAATGTCCGCTGCAGATTCAGACCTATAAGTATGGTCCTGAAGGCAGCCGCTTCGAAGTAAAGAAAGTTCACAAGCCCAAAAGAATTGAACTCGGGCCACGGGTAACCCTGGATGCTGAACGGTGTATCAATTGTACGCGATGTGTTCGATTTACTGAGGAGATCAGTGAAACCCATCAGCTTACCATTACCTCTCGGGGCGATAAAAATTATCCGATAACCGCTCCCGGCATGGAATTTGATGATCCGTATTCCATCAACACCGTAGATATTTGCCCGGTTGGCGCGCTCACATCTACAGATTTCCGTTTCAAGGCTCGTGTGTGGGAAATGAACCAGACACCAAGTATTGATATCACCAATGGGAAGGGAACCAATATTGACATCTGGACAAGAGACAACCTGGTGATGCGTATCACTCCGCGCTTCAATAAGGAAGTGAATGATCACTGGATGCCGGATGCCGGTCGGGAAGCGTACAAGCTGTTTAATGAAAATCGTGTTGACCGCCCAAGCATTAAACTGGATGCTGATAATCAGGCTAAGACCAGCTGGAGCAATATACTTCAGACCCTGGCTGAACATCTTGAAAGCCGTAAACCTGAAGATGTGCTGGTGATTGGATCGCCGCATTCCTCGGTAGAAGAAAATTATGCACTGCAACGATTCTTTAGTTTGTGGGGCATCAATGACATCCACTATGTAGAACATATAGAAGAAGGTTCCGGTGATGGTTTCCTGATAACCGATGATCAGGCACCAAATACCGAAGGCTGTGAGTTACTTGGACTCAGAAAAGTAAGTGCCGATGAACTCAAAGAAGCCGCCAAGAAGGCTAAAACTGTAGTTTTGCTTAATGATCATCTGATGGATCGTGGTGTGATCGCACCGAAAGACCTGACACGTAAATTCAAGGTTGTTTTTGCGACCAATTACAGTGATACCACAGCAAAAGCTGATCTGCTTATTCCGGTAACCTGCATTGCAGAACATGCAGCCAGTTACGTCAATATTGACGGGCGTATTCAGCGAAGCATTCCAGCCAAAGAAACTCTGTACAGTAACCGAAGCTTGAATCTTGAAATGTCCCAAGGTAGACTGGACCGATACGGAACCAACTTCGATAACTGGGTATCAGAAGAAAATAAAGTGGATTGTAAACCACTTTGGGAAACCCTGACCGAGCTGGCAGAGATTATGTCGCTCGATATCTCGTTTGAAAGCTCACGAGCCATAATGGCTGAAATTGCTCAAAACAATCCCGCCTTTTCCGGTGTGAGCTACATCAAAATGGATGAAGAAAATGGAATTGTCCTGAACAAAGCCGGTGAGGAGGCAACTGCATGATTAACGAGGGCATTGTAGATCTCTATTTCTTTACTATCCCTATTCCGGTTTGGACTGTTGTTATGGGTATTGGATTATTCAGTTTCCTGAACTCTGCTGCCCTCACTGTTTATGCGGAGCGCAGGGTTGCTGCTTTTATTCAAAACCGTGTTGGGCCAAACCGTGTTGGGCCTTTCGGGCTTTTTCAGCCCCTTGCCGATGTGGTTAAACTCATTCTGAAGGAAGACATCACCCCTTCCCACGGGTATAAATTACTTCACTCCATTGCGCCCATGATCCCGGTGATCACCGCCCTTATGACGGTCGCTGTGATCCCCTTCGGAGACGGACTGTATGTAACCGACATCAATGCCGGTGTTCTTTACATTCTGGCCATTGCCTCCCTTGGGGTTTACGGAGTAACTCTTGCGGGCTGGTCATCCAACTCCAAATACTCCCTACTTGGCGGGCTTCGGGCGGCCGCACAAATGATTTCATATGAACTGCCAATGGGGATGGCGGTTGCTTCCGTGGTACTAATGACCGGATCACTCAGCCTAATTGAAATTGCAGATCAGCAGTCGATGTGGTGGAATGTGTTCATCAACCCGCTGGGAGCCATCATTTTTATTATCGCAGCCTTTGCCGAGGCCAACCGTACCCCTTTCGATCTTGTTGAAGCTGAACAGGAACTTGTTGGTGGTTTTCACACCGAATACAGCTCCATGAAATTTGGCATGTTTTTCCTTGCTGAATACATGCACGTAGTTATCGGTTCCATCCTGATGGTCACCTTCTTTTTCGGCTCCTACCACCTGCCATTCGCAGATGCTTATCTGCCGGAAATGCATCCTACTTTCAAAGCCCTGCTGGATCTGGCGGTGTTCAGTACCAAAACCATATTCTTTGTGTTTGTATTTATCTGGGTTCGGTGGACCATTCCCCGTTTCAAATACAATCAGGTGATGGAACTGGGCTGGGCCAAGTTACTCCCACTCAGCATTCTGAACTTTATGGCCATTGCCATCGGAATGTATCTTTATCACAATCTCTGATATAAAGAAATTCAGCCCGGATCATACATCCGGGCTTTTTTATCGCATCAACAGACTAACCCAAACATGCGATATGCTCTTCCCTTTTTAGTAAGTATACTTCCCTCAACCCAAAGCAAACGGAGTTGACTATGAAATCCAGATCCCTATTTACACTGTTATCCCTATCCCTTCTGCTCATGCTTTCGTGTCGTGGTCCGGAAGGTCCTTCGGGTAGAGACGCCATTGTAGAAATTTATACGGACACCATTGAAATCCTGGGCAGTGACTTTTCACCAGAAGACCAGTTTGTTTCTGTAGCTCCTTACAGCTGGAATTTACTGGATGAGGCTACGGTGGACGAAGGGGTGGTTTTAGGTTATTTACGCTTCCAGAATACAACCGCCTGGCATCCGCTTCCCCTAACGGTACCTTTTGAAAACGATGTGGTTGTACTGCGATACAACTTTGATATCCAATCCTTCAATCTGATACTGGAAGGAGAAGCCCCGGATAACAATGTTGCCAATGCTGACTTATTTGATGGAGATTTGCTACGTATTGTGGCTATTCCACCTGATCGAGTGCTCAAAGCAAAGGTTAACTATGCAGATTATGAAGAAGTGGCCAGGATATATGGACTGGATTAAGTAATTAATATCAAAAGGCTGTCTATGAGGACAGCCTTTTTAGTTTTAGCCTGATTTTGTACCATCCTCTTTACAGAATTTTCATGTGATTGCAGAAATGGCCACTTCTGAAAAAGATCCCAGACACATCATAACCCCTTTTGCCTTTCAGGTGCATCCGGACTTACTGGGTTTGCCCCTTGCCACCCCCAGAAGGCGCCTGATGGCAATGATCATTGACCTCACCCTTGTTTCCCTGATATCCGCCATCAGCTTAAAGAGTTCCCAGGGCGTAGCTGCATTAGCTTTTCTGCTGAGCTTGGTGATATTCTGGCTCATTGTCCGCATCAAAACAACAGGAATATTCAAGAAAGGTTTTAAATATACAGGTGCCGTAATCGCAACATTCTGGGCATTCATTTTCTTTGTTTTTGTACTTGAACTTAGTAGGCCTGGAAAAACCGACATCAGTGACTGGGTCACCTTTTCGAATAATGATGAAGAAATACCTTCAGAAGTTATGTCCAATATGGACTGGGAAGCTTTTGCTGAGGATATACTGGAACAAACGAATAGAGATGAGGTGACCTCTGATAAGGTACTTGAGAGCCTTGAACGCGAACTGGATAAAGCTATGCAGATCAGTTATGGTTCGTCTGCCGAATTAGAAGAATTTGAATTTCCTACCGCACAAAAGGATAATCTCGATGCCCTTAGACGGGCCATTGTACAACAGGATACCGCCGCATATGACAGCTTGAGAGCCAAAATAGTGAATGTAATCGCCCGGCCGGAACTGAATGAAGTTAAAGCCCAGCTAAACGCATCAGAAAGCCGCATTGACAGTCTCTCAGCAAAAAATGAAGACCTGCAGGAAATCGTGGATAATCCGGGTTTTTTACGAACTCTGAAGAGTCTGGCCAATGACTTTGGCCTTACTTTCGGTACTTTTGGACTATACTTTATTTTGTCTGTTTTACTCCTGGAAGGCCGAACGCCGGGCAAAAAGCTTACCGGCATTCAAGTGGTGAGGCTGAACGGAAAACCAATGAACTTTTTATATGCATTTGAACGATTCGGTGGGTACGCTGCAGGACTGGCGACCGGTACTTTTGGCTTTTTCCAGATGATCTGGGACCCAAATCGTCAGGCAATCCACGATAAAATTGCCGGAACGGTGGTCGTTGATACCCGTCCGTCTAAAATTATGAAATTCAACCATCTCACCCAGGAAATCAGGGACCGGGAAAACTTACTCTCAACTTATATTCAAGAATGAAATCCAAAAACACAAAAATCCTCCTACTCACTTTTGTCTTCGCCCTTTTTGCTCATCCATTATACCTCACAGCCTGGAATGAAACCGGGCATCAGGTTACGGCTGCTATTGCCTGGGAGAATATGACCGAAACCACGCGCCAAAAGGTCACTGAAATTATGCTGCAGGCTCCGGAAGATTCTGATCTGCTCACCTTTTTTGATGAAAATGATGAACTGGGTGCAAAAAAATACTTTATGAGTGCCGCCTACTGGCCGGATGTGGTTCGCGACCGGGATAAAAGAGATCGCTGGCAGAAATACCATATGGGAACCTGGCATTATATCGGAACCTACTGGAAGCAAACTGATAACGGCCCGGTTGAAACCACCGGCTTGCTGGAGGATGAGAATGTAGTGGAGCGCCTGGAATATTTCCGCACCACCCTACCGGATCCGGATGTTCCGGCTTCAGAGAAAGCGGTACAAATTGCCTGGGTACTGCATCTGGTTGGTGACATCCATATGCCCTTACACAATACCTCAAGAGTAACCGAAGAAACACCGGATGGTGATCGCGGGGGGAACAGCTTTGATCTCGGAGAAGGCTGGCCCTGGAATTTACATGCTTTCTGGGATAGCATCATCGATATTGCAGAACCCAAAGCTGACAGTGTAGATTCTTTTGATTATTACATCAGCAAAGCAAATGATATCAGTAAGCTGCATCCCCGTTCAGACTTTGAAGAAAGAGCCCAGGTCAAGATACAAGATGCGGAAGCCTGGAATCGTGAAGGAAGGGATATTACCATGCAAAGCGTATATCTGCCCTATCTGAAACAGGGTGAAAAACCACCGGCAAGATATACCGATAATGCATATAACATAGCCCGACAGCGACTGGCACTATCGGGCTATAGAATGGCGGAATACCTCAATCAGATTTTCGATCCTAGCTGATTACTTAATCAGGGTTAACTGACGGGATAGCATAAAATCAGCTCCTTCCAGGGTGTAGATATAAACACCGCTTGAGAGGTTTGTAGCATTAAAAGTAAATGTGTGGGTTCCCGCAGATCGTACTCCATCAAACACGGTAGCTACTTTTCTTCCTACAATATCATACACATTCAACTGAACTCTGGAGGATTGAGGCAGCTGAAAGCTGATGTTGGTGGTAGGGTTAAAGGGATTCGGATAGTTCTGATCCAGAGTAGCTGCAACCGGAATGCTGTTCTCTTCCTCACTTGAGGTTGGGTTAACGGAGTAATAAACCGTAAGCAAGGGTTTACTGGTCAGATTCTCGCGACTGGCGAATCGTTTGGATGATCTGGAGTTCTCTTCCGAAGAAACGATGATGATGCCAAAATTCTGATCCGGATTCTCATACCAGGACTGGGCCAGTGCAGCAAAAGCAGAGGAGCTGTAGAAGGTATAGGAACCTGTGCCACCAATCACCTGACTGCTCAACGAGGTATTGTTAAAATCACCGCCTGGTGTATTCCATTCTTGACCATCAAAGAAAGTATGAACCCAGGTAGCATCTCCTGATTGGGCAGCAACACCGGTACCGCCACCACCACCCGCATCGGAGGCTCCCTCACCCCAGTCGCGGGTAACTTCGAATAGATTATGGTTAAATGCCCCAGCTCCGGAATTGTCCATGAACAGCTGCAGATTTACAGAGTCAATAACTGCGGATTCGGGCAGCCCGGACAGGTCAAATTTGAGTAATGCCCGGCGAATGCCTTTGTTATTGGTTCTTCCTACAAAGAAATGATCGCCTGCACCATTACTCCGGATGGTATCATCAAAGGGTTCAATGAGGGTGTTATCAGCAATAGGGTTTAGCTCTAATATCTCCTGTGCAGTAATTGATGCCGTTAAGAAAAGGGTAAGAAAGCAAAGTAGCAGATATTTCATGTTAAATGGGTTTATTCCTGATGATTTAAGCCTGATAAATAGATGAGTATACAACAGGCATTCTGCTACAAAGAATTCCCTTTCTTGCAATCAAAACAACTCTTTAGCGATATGGAATACCGATTCTGACTTTCCCATGGAATAATAATGCAGGCATGGAGCTCCGGCTTCGATCAGTTCTCTGGATTGCTGAACCGCCCACTCAATACCCACTTGCCGCACTTCATCATTATCTTTACAGTTCTGTACCGCATTGCATAAATCGTCCGGGATGTTGATGTAGAACATCTGAGGCAGCAAAGTGAGATGCTTCTTTGTGGTGATGGGTTTCAGTCCCGGAATAATGGGAACATCAATGCCCATTGCCCTGCAGGCATCCACAAAGGCAAAATAATCCTTATTGTCGAAGAACATCTGGGTTACGATGTAATCCGCTCCCTTCTCCACTTTCAGTTTCAGGTAATGCATATCCGTTTTCATATTAGGGGCGGCAAAATGCTTTTCCGGGTAGCCGGCCACTCCGATGCAGAAATCAGATGGATTGGCATTGAGCAGCTCATCATCCAGATACTTGCCCTGATTCATATCTACTACCTGCTCCAGCAGCTCAGAAGCATATTGATGACCGTCATCCTCAGGAATAAAGACCCGATCTGATTTCATCATATCGCCCTGAAGCAGCAAAACATTGTCGATACCCAGAAAGTGAAGGTCGATGAGGGCATTTTCGGTTTCCTCCCGGCTGAATCCCCCGCAGATGATGTGCGGTACTGCATCAATGCCATATCGGTTCTGAATAGCGGCACACATACCTACCGTACCGGGGCGTTTACGTACCACTTTTCGCTCCAGAAGGCCGTTCTCCCGTTTCTTGAATACATGTTCCTCCCTGTGATAGGTCACGTCTATAAAAGGAGGTTTGAATTCCATCAGGGGATCGATATGGTCGAAGAGCAACTGTATGTTCTGCCCTTTCAAAGGAGGGATTACCTCAAAAGAGAATAGCGTTTGCCCATCGGAGGCTGCAATATGATCGGTTACTTTCATGTTTTTGGGGTATAAGACAAGTTCTGGGCCAGCCATTGTTCGGTTTCTTCAATGCTCTGACCTTTGCGTTTGCTGTAGTCCTCCACCTGGTCTCTTCCGATTTTACCAATGCCGAAATATCGGGATGAAGGATGTGAGAAGTAATAGCCTGATATAGAGGATGCCGGATACATAGCCAGGTTTTCTGTAAGGCGTAGCCCGATACTCTCCTCCACATTCAGGAGCTGAAATAATTTTCGTTTTTCGGTGTGATCGGGACAGGCGGGATAACCCGGAGCCGGACGAATACCCTGATATTCTTCTGCAATCAGGGATTCGTTATCGAAAGCCTCATCGGAAGCGTAGCCCCAGAATTCTTTGCGGACCCGTTCATGCATACGCTCGGCAAAAGCTTCGGCCAGTCGGTCGGCAAGGGCTTTAACCATGATCACATGGTAATCGTCATGCTGATCCTCATAGTGTTTGATAAGCTTTTCGATACCGATTCCGGCTGTGAGGGCAAAAAATCCAACATAATCCGTCATGCCATATTCCTGAGGCGCGATATAATCCGCGATGGATGAATTCGGTTCTCCGGAGCGTTTGCTGCTCTGCTGACGCAGGCAATTGAACAGCAGTTCACTTCCGTCGGGTTTTTGTATGAGGATGTCGTCCCGGTTAACGCTGTTAGCCGGATAAAACCCGATAACCGCTTTTGCCCGGAGCAGATTTTCTTCAATAATGCGATCCAGAAGCACGTTTGCTTCCTCAAAAAGTTGAGTGGCCTGCTCTCCCACAACCGGATCCTTCAGAATACGCGGGTATTTTCCGGTCAGCATCCAGGTTTTGAAAAAAGGTGACCAGTCGATGTACTTTCTGAGTTCAGCCAGATCATAATCCTCAAAAACCTGATTGCCTGTAAATGATGGGTTCAGGGTTTCAAAGCTGTCCCAGTCGATTTCAGTGGCATTATTATGGGCCTCCTGATAGGGTAAAATGACTTTGGACCGGCTTTTCTCCTCATGCTTGAGGCGGATATCTTCATAACTTTCCTTCAGTTCACGGGTGTAGGTTCCATCACTTTTTGAACCCAGCAGGCTATTCAGCACGCCTACGGTCTCTGAAGCGTCGTTCACGTGGATTACGGAATGCTCATATTCCGGATCAATCTTGACGGCGGTATGCACTCTGGAAGTGGTTGCCCCGCCAATGAGCAGCGGTACATCCAGTCCTCTTTTCTGCATTTCACGGGCTACGTACACCATTTCATCCAGAGAGGGTGTGATGAGTCCGCTCAGGCCGATTACATCCACCTTATGCTCTTCAGCAGCGTCCAGAATTTCATTCAGCGGCACCATCACCCCAAGGTCAATGATTTCGTAATTGTTGCATGCAAGTACAACGCCCACAATGTTTTTTCCGATATCATGAACATCTCCTTTTACAGTAGCCAGCAGAATTTTAGCCCGGCCTTTGCTTACGCCACCCTCCTTCTCTTCTTCCATGTACGGGATCAGGTAGGCAACGGCCTGCTTCATTACACGGGCACTTTTTACAACCTGAGGCAGGAACATTTTACCGGATCCAAAAAGCTCTCCCACATGATTCATGCCGCGCATCAGCGGACCTTCAATCACATCCAGCGGACGATCCAGCTGCTGCCTGGCTTCTTCGGTATCCTCAATCACAAATTCATTGATCCCTTTCACCAACGCATGCATGAGACGCTCTTCAACGGGAAGGCTTCGCCATTCCGCCTCCTTTTTCTTTTCGGTGGCACTTACATTTCTGTATTTTTCCGCATAGGTGATGAGGGCATCAGTAGCGTGGTCATGCCGATCAAAAAGCACATCCTCAATTTTTTCCAGCAGTTCAGGCTCAATTTCATCGTAAACTTCCAGCTGGGTAGGATTAACGATGCCCATATCCATGCCGTTTTCAATAGCGTGATACAGAAATGCCGCATGCATGGCCTCACGCACCGGGTTTATCCCCCTGAAAGCAAAAGAAACATTACTCACTCCCCCGATGATGTGTGCCCCGGGAAGGTGTTCACGAATCCATTTACAGGTATTGAAATAATCAAGTGCATAACGGCGATGTTGATCCATTCCGGTAGCCACCGGAAATATGTTCGGGTCCAGGATGATGTCCTGAGGCTTAAAACCCGCCTTTTCGGTTAAAAGACGATAGGAGCGCTCACAAATCTGAATGCGTTTTTCGTAGGTATCGGCCTGACCGTTTTCATCAAAAGCCATGGAAATTACCGCCGCGCCATATCGTTTTACCAGTTTAGCCCGCTTCAGAAACTCTTCTTCTCCGTCTTTCAGGCTGATGGAGTTTACAATTCCCTTTCCCTGAATGCATTTCAAGCCGGCTTCGATGACTTCCCATTTGGATGAGTCAATCATGATGGGGATGCGGGAGATATCCGGTTCGGATGCGATCAGGTTCAGGAAGCGGGTCATGGCTTCCGCCCCATCGATCATACCTTCATCCATATTTACATCCAGGATCTGGGCCCCTCCCTCCACCTGATCCCGGGCAACATCCAGGGCTGCATCGAAATCATCCGATTTAATCAGGTTCAGGAAACGGCGAGAGCCGGTTACATTGGTACGCTCGCCAACATTTATGAAATTGGTATCCGCTCCTGCAACCAAAGGTTCCAGACCGCTGAGCTGAATGAGCAGTGTTCTCATATCAAGCTGTTACGGCTGCTTTTCGGGGTTCATACTTTGCAGACAGCTCGGCCATTATCTGAATATGCTCCGGAGTAGTACCGCAACAACCTCCCAGAATATTAACCAGTCCGTCCTGCAGGTAGCGCTCAACCTCAGCACCCATCTCATCCGGCAGCTGATCATACTCACCGAATTCATTGGGCAAACCGGCGTTTGGATAGGCTGAAATGTAGTGAGGAGCTATCCTTGAAAGAGTTTGAAGGTAAGGATATAACTGACTGGCTCCCAATGCGCAATTAAATCCAATACTCATGATTGGTGCATGGGAAAGTGAAATCAGAAAAGCCTCCGGTGTCTGGCCGGACAGTGTTCTGCCACTGGCATCCGTAATGGTTCCGGATACCATGATCGGAAGCTCAACAGCCCGCTCATCAAAGAGTTCCATAATGGCAAAAAGGGCTGCTTTGGCATTCAGGGTATCGAAAATTGTTTCCACCAGGAGCAGATCCGCCCCGCCATCAATCAAGCCTTCAGCTTGTGTTTTATAAGCCGCGGCAAGGTCATCGAAATGCACAGCACGGTAGCCGGGATTGTTGACATCCGGTGACAGGGATGCGGTTTTATTGGTCGGACCAATGGCTCCGGCAACAAAGCGTGGCTTATCGGGATTTTGATCCGTGAATTTCTTTGCGGCCCCGGCGGCAATCCGGGCCGATTCAACATTCAGCTCATAAGCCAGCTCTTCCAGGTGGTAATCGGCCTGAGAGATGGAGGTGGCACTGAAGGTGTTGGTTTCGATGATATCCGCGCCTGCCTGCAGGTATTCTTCATGAATCGCCTGAATGATTTCCGGCTGGGTTATGGATAACAGGTCATTATTGCCCTGCAGCGGATGTGGGTGATCTTTAAAGCGATCAGCCCGGAAACCGGACTCATCAAGCTTATAACGCTGAATCATGGTACCCATGGCACCATCCAGCACTAAGACACGTCTTTCTAATTGATTTTGAATAGTCACTCTTTCAATGGATTGGCTTATACAGAAAGAAAGAGCGGAAAACCTCGGCTTATCTTTCGACGCTTTTAGCGCCGTGGGATGTAGCACCTGTCACAGAGGTGGTGATGGTTGCTAAGACTTCAACGGGCCCATTCCCTCAGTCTTTCTTTATAAGCATTAAAATGTGATCAAATATACCGTTCTCCAGGATTAATCCAAAGATCAGAGACGTGTCAGGATACCGAAATGAATTTTGCCGTTGGCAAGCTCATCCTGAGGTGAAATGGCATAACTGAACATGATCTGCCCAGCCCTGGTGTTGTAACTAAGTCCGAAGCCAAAGGAATACAAAAAGTCTGCCTGCTCAAACTGCTGATTCAACTCCGTAAGCAACTGAGGTCGATAATACCCACCAACGGTATTGAATACAAAAAGAAAGGATTCCCGATCCAGCAAGTACCGGTATTCAGAATTAAACCAACCTGCCCGGCTGGCGAAAAATTGCTCTTCGGTAAATCCCCGGAAGGATCGTGCGCCACCGAAGCGCATCAGATCTATTTCCGTAAAATACTGGGCTGTAGTAAGATGAAGCATTCCACTAAAGTGAATCAGATGAGGCAGGTTAATCGGATGGTAGGTCTGAATTTCTGCGTTCAGTATCTGCTGGCGGGTACGCTCTCGGGAACTGTTCAGAGTTATTCCATCGTCTGCCTCCACCCTTTTTATACCTGTCCCGAAACTGAGATCGAAATGATAACCATGGGTAGGAACTCTCGGGTGATTCAGGTTCCGGTACCTGAAACCAATGGTAGTTATAGCCCTGCTGCCGTCCACTTCCGTCCGATTCAGCTGAACAGATTCACTGGCGGTAACACCGGTAGCCTGATAATCGGCATACAGTGTTGCCCTCGGGGTGAGATAATACTCTGCCCCTATGGTAAAAATTCGGCTCTGGTAGTTGGTATCCTGCTGGAAAAGAGTAAAACCACCCCTGATACCGATGGGCAACCCTCCAAGCCACTGCTGCTGAACATCCACATTCAGACGGGTATTATCGAGGGTTAATCGCTGATAAAGCAGATCCAGTGTATTTCCATCTGCAATGGCATTCACTAAACCAATCTTTCCCTCCCCGATAAAAGAACCACCGCCCTGATTGCTTGGCACATAACCGATAATACCATCCAGATAGTTGGCGTTTCTTTCCTGTACCGGGATGTAAAGTTTTTTCAAGGAATCCTGCCTCAGCAATAGCGGCTCATTTACTTGCTCGAAATAGCCGGTTAAGAGTAAATCTTCCCGGATACGGTTTAGATTATCACGGGTAATGAATAAGGAATCCCTGAATCCAATTACACGTCTCAAAAAAACCGACCCAACTCTGTTCAATGGGGAGAATTCAATCTCTTTTACCACCCACTGCTCCCCTTCATTTATTTCAAAACGAAGATTAACCAGACACCGGTCTTCAAGTACCTGAATATCCCCGATTTGCACCTGAACCTCCGCATAGGCCTGATCCAGGTAAAAACGGCGTATCTCCTCACTCAATTCAGATAACTTTACTTCAGTAAATCGAGTGCCAAGGTAGGATAACGGATTAAAGCCACCTTCTCCAGTATCTGTGTTCAGGGCGATAAGACCGAAGCGAAAATCACAACCGGGTACCACCCTCAGGCTTAAATCGTCCTGATTGAATGTAATTGAAGCATTCAGGTATCCTTTTGCAAAAAGCAGTCGGTTGAAATCAGCACGAATAGCCGTGGTGTCACTACGGCTCATGATGACTGAATTCAGCTGTGCATAAAGCCTTTGATCCAGACTGTCAGGTTCAAGCTTGTAACTGATGGTCTGGGCCCTCAGGTTAAGACTGAGCAGCAGAATGGTTATGTAGGGCAGTAAAAATCTCAAGCCAGTTATCCTCAGCGGATAATCTGCTCAACAAAATTCGGCAAAGCAAATGAAGCCTTGTGTATCTCCGGATTGTAATATTTCAGACTGCCATTTTCCTGCTCATAAAAGGTTTCTGCACGCTTCAAAGCCTCCTGACTCAAGGGTTTGATAGTTTTTGAAGCAAAACCAAAGGACCACATACCAGCCGGGTATAAAGGTATGTAGCCCAGATACATAACTGAATGGTTGAATGTTTTATCCAGTGCGGAAAACACCTGTTTCATACTGGGGTGATAGGATTCCACCCAGGGACTTTCAGTCTGTGTAGATAACACACCATCTTCAGAAAGTACTTTATAGCAGGCATTGATGAAGTTTTCTTCAAAAAGTCCTTCTGCAGGCCCAACAGGGTCGGATCCATCAATGATGATTACATCGTAGGGTTCTTTAACTTCATTCAGAAACTGAATACCATCCTGCACTAGCAGGTTCAGCTTTGGGTTATCCCAGTCGCCCACACCAGGCATGTGTTTTTTTGCTGCTTCGATAACCACAGCATCGATCTCCACCATATCCACCTGTCTGACGGATGCATGTTTCAGGGCCTCACGGGCAGAGCCACCATCACCTCCGCCGATAATGAGTACCCGCTCCGGTTTAGGGTGAGAAACCATCGATACATGAACCAGCAGTTCGTGGTATACGAACTCGTCTTTTTCGGAAAGCATAACCATCCCATCGATGGTCATCAGATTGCCCCAGGTGTCGGTCTGCAGGATTTCCACTTTCTGATAATCCGATTGTTTTGAAAACAACACCTTTTCAACCCCGACCGTCAATCCGGTTTTTTTATGATAAAATTCGTTGTATTGCATGGATTTGTGAATTCGTGAAACGTTATTCCTTAATCGTTATTCGGTTTTCTTTCCGATTAACGAATAACCATTAACGAATTAGGTATACCACAACACTACGGCGGCGAAGGTTGCACCGCAGTGGTCTACCTGATGTTCGATGCCGCAGAATTTCATTTCTTTTAGTGCCCGTTTCCTGAATTCAAAGGCATCCACCACCATCTGTTTTACGATGGTTTCAACGTATTCCAGGCGGGTGTGGTCTTCAAACTCCATGATTACACCGGGTTCTTTTGGATCTTCAGGAATACCGATGGCAACAGCGGAGGCAATCCACATTTGCGGCGTCTGTGAGTCGATGTGAGCGTAGGCAAGGGGTATGAGTCCACCTTTTGGGAGTTCGAGCTCCTCAGGGCTGATTTCGCGCGCTGAGGGCGGAAGTATGGAACTCATACGCAGCAGGTTTGTATCGCCCACACCGGCATTCAGCAGGGCGTTATCAAAAGCATTCAAACGGGTATTACCCTCGGCAGCACCTTTTACCAGACAATAGGCATTGGGAGTGCGCACCATTTCAAAGGCATTCAGTTTCGGCAATGTATTAGTGGGATCAGATTACAGTTCCGGTTGTCTTGTGAAGCAACTTTTGTCCTTGCGGCACCCTGAATAATCCACGCTTCATTTCCATGCTGGATACATTTTCAGATTCAAAAGCTTCCCGGAGGTATTCCTGAATAAACCAGGGATCAATAGACTCTCCGCAGGTAAAAATATCGACGGCCGCATAACCATATTCGGGCCAGGTGTGGATGGTGACATGGGATTCGGCGATCACCACTACGCCGCTCACTCCAAAGGGTGAGAATTTGTGAAAGTCATGAGAAACAATTGTGGCTCCCGATTTGCGGGTTGCTTCAATCATGATGTCATTGATGAACTCTACGTCGTTGATTTTTGAATTCGAACAGTCGTAGAGTTCCACGAGTATTTGTCTGCCAAGGGCCTCCATTCGCGTGTATTCCTATACAAAAAAAGTTAATAAGGATATTTTGATAAAGTCATCCAAAGCGTATACTAGCCGGAGCCGTTCCGCCCGAACAGCGAAAATTACGGAGAAAAATCTTCTAAATGATTAGCGGCCAAAAAAAAATTTCTACAGAAAGAGCACTGCATTTCTACCAATCCATTCTGCTCCCCAGGCTGATTGAAGAGCGCATGCTGAAACTGCTTCGGCAGAACAAAATCTCCAAATGGTTCTCCGGGATCGGGCAGGAAGCTGTGGCCGTAGGAGCTACCCTTGCATTGGAAAATACAGATGTGATCCTTCCCATGCATCGCAATCTGGGCGTTTTTACCACCCGAGGTGTACCGCTCTATCCCCTTTTCTGCCAGCTTTTCGGAAAAGCTGAAGGCTTTACTCAGGGACGTGACCGCTCCTTTCACTTCGGAACACTGGATTATAACATCGTAGGGATGATTTCTCACCTGGCAGCTATGATGCCTGTTGCCGATGGTATCGCACTGGCAAAGAAACTCAGAAAAGAAGAATCCATAGCGCTCAGTTTCTGCGGTGAGGGTGCCAGCAGTGAAGGTGACTTCCATGAAGCCCTGAACCTGGCCGCGGTCTGGCAGCTTCCGGTCATTTTCCTCATTGAAAACAACGGATACGCACTTTCCACCCCAACACGCGAACAGTTTGTTTGCGAAAACCTGGTTAGCCGGGCTGAGGGCTACGGAATGGAAGGCATGCAGATTGACGGAAACAATTTGTTTGAAGTGTATGAAGCGGTTGAAATGGCGCGTGAAAAGGCCTTGCAGGGTAAACCGGTTATGATTGAAGCTATGACTTTTCGAATGCGTGGTCACGAGGAAGCTTCGGGCACACATTATGTACCGGATGTACTGATGCGCGACTGGCAGGAAAAAGATCCTGTTGAACGTTTTGAGCACTATCTGCTTCATGAACATCTGATTACCGAAGAAAAGATCAGGGAGACCCGCAAAGAACTTGAAAACTCTTTCAGAAGTGATCTGAAACGGGCTCTGGAGAGCGCAGATCCGATGTTCAGGGATATTGAAGAGAAAAGCCGGGTGTATGTTAACGCACCTGATGAGTGGATAACAGCTCAAATAAGTGAACGGAAACAGGAAAAGAGATTTATCGAAGGCATTCAGTCTACCCTGAAGCAGGCCTTTGAGGAGGATGATGCATACATCCTCATGGGACAGGATGTGGCTGAGTACGGTGGTGTATTTAAGATTACCGAAGGATTTCTGGAACAGTTTGGCCGGGATCGCATCCGGAATACCCCCATTATTGAATCCGGTGCGCTCGGAGCTGCTTTGGGAATGGCTTATGAAGGTTTTAAGCCGGTTGTGGAAATTCAGTTCGCCGATTTTATTTCCTGCGGATTCAATCAGATTGTAAATAATATTGCCAAATCGAGGTATCGATGGTCGCCAGGAGTCAATATCACCATTCGGGCACCGCATGGAGCCGGTGTGGGCGCAGGCCCCTATCACAGCCAGTCGGTGGAGGGCTGGTTCATGCAGATACCCGGACTAAAGGTGGTGGTACCTTCCTCGGTTGAGGATGCCCAGAACCTGCTGTACAGCAGTTTAATCGATCCTAATCCGGTATTGTTTTTTGAGCATAAACGTCTTTACCGCTCCATCCGGGATGAGGTTCCTGAATTTGCCCGTTATGAACCACTGGGTAAGGCCAAAGTGGTTCAGGAAGGCCGTGATGCAAGTATCATTACCTACGGAATGGGTGTGCACTGGGCACTGGAATTGGCATCGCAAAGCGAATACAGCATTGAAATCATCGATTTGAGGACCCTGCTCCCTCTTGACCTGCACACCATTCAGCAATCTATTCAGAAAACGCACCGGGCACTGCTCATTCAGGAGGCTACACTGATGATGGGTCCTATGGCAGAAATATCCGCGGAAATCTCCGAACACTGTTTTGAGTACCTCGATGCCCCTGTGATGCGCTGCGGGGCACTGCATACCCCCATCCCTTTTAACAAAAACTTAGAAGAAGGTTTCTTAGCTTTGAATGAAATGAAGCAGAAGCTAAAAGCATTACTCGCTTACTAATTCTCAAGTCCGTTCCTCAAGAGTCTACAAACCATGATTGCCCTTCGTTTTCTTTACGCAGCTAATATCTTTGTTGCCGGCTGGATCAGCATAACTACCCTATTTTTCCCTGAAAAGGCTCAGTTTACCATATTTGAAGGTGTTTTTGTCTACTCAGATTCCTTCAAACTCATCGGTGCTTTATGGGGTGGAATTTTTATTCTCTCCATCATCGGGTTATTCTATCCGCGTAACATGAGCCTGATTCTGCTCTTTCAGTTCATTTACAAATTCTTCTGGCTGCTGTTGGCTGCATTGCCTGCGATTACCAACAATCAGCCCTACCCAAAAGCCATGGCGCTTTTCTTTCTGATCTGGGTGCTCATACTGCCTTTTATCATCCCCTGGAAGTATCTCTTCGAAAAAGAATAAAGCACCTTGATTTGCTTACTGATGCTCGTAACTTAGGCTAATCTCAAGTTTATAAGTGCCTGAATGCATAAATCATTAAGCCTCTCTTTTCTTCTCATCCTGCTTCCCCTGATCATCAGCGCCCAAACGGTACCGGTGACCTTTAACGTGGATGTAAGCTATCAGATCGAACAGGGTAAATTTGACCCTGAAACCGAAACCGTGGATATCGCAGGTTCTTTTAACGGCTGGGGATCCACCTACACCCAGATGTTTGATCCGGATGAGGATTCAGTGTACACCGTTACACTGAACGGCTTTAACCCGGGAGAAGAAATCGCTTTTAAATTCCGCTATAATGGTGAATGGGGCGGCCGTGAGGAGTTGCCGGGAGCCGGAAATGACCGCTATTACACGGTTCAGGACAGCAATAATGTGCTCTTCTTCTACTACAATAATGAAATCCCATACGACGGGGAACTGCAAGCTGGTTTTTCCTCCACCTCAACCTTCCTGTACGCAGGCAGTCTCATGAGTTTTGAGAACACCAGCCTTGGGGATGCCCAAAATTTTGAATGGACCTTTCAGGGTGGACAACCAGAGACCTCAACCGATGAAAATCCGGTGATCCGCTATCCGGGAGCAGGTGTATTTGACGTTCAGCTGATTGTGTGGAATGAGGAGGAAAGGGATACCCTGAAGATTGAAGATTACCTGACCGTGGAATTCCGCGAGATTGGGGAGCCCAAATGGTGGAACGACCGCGTTTTCTACGAAATCTTTGTGCGCAGTTTCTATGATTCTGACGGTGATGGCATCGGAGACTTCAAAGGCCTTACCCAGAAAATAGATTATATGAACGATGGCGACCCATTGACGGACAGTGATTTAGGGATAACAGGAATCTGGCTGATGCCCATTAACCCTTCCCCATCCTACCACGGATATGATGTCACGGATTATACGGCTATCAATCCGGATTACGGCACCATGGAGGACTTCAAGGAATTTCTTTCAGCCGCCCATAACCGGGGCATAGCGGTGATCATCGACTTTGTGATGAATCATTCCAGTTCACAGCACCCCTGGTTTGAGGCCTCCCGGTCCGGCGATCCATTTTACCGCAGCTTTTACCGCTGGAGTGATACCAATCCAGGCTACAACGGTCCCTGGGGACAGCAGGTTTGGCATCAAAGCGGAGGCGATTATTACTACGGACTGTTCTGGGGAGGCATGCCCGACCTGAACTATGAGAATCAGGCCCTCAAGGATTCCATGTTTGCCTATTCCGACTTCTGGATAAATGAAATTGGCATTGACGGCTTTCGGCAGGATGCGGTGCTGTACATTCATGAAGACGGAGATACCCTCAAAAACACCCAAAAAACGCTGGATTTCTGGCAGGAATTCAATCTGAACATGAAATCCAATAATCCGGATGCCTTCAATGTGGGTGAAGCCTGGGAACCCACCGACATTGTGCTGAAGTACATTTCCAATGACCGAATGGATTATGCCTTTGAGTTTGATCTGGCCAATGCCATCCTGTTTTCTGTGAACACGGGTGATGCGGGTCCACTCACCGGTCAAATGGAGAAGGTATATAACGTCTATCCCACTCTTCAGTACGGCACATTTCTTACCAATCATGATCAGAACCGGGTAATGAATGTTCTGGGTGAAGATGTGGAAAAAAACAAAATAGCCGCTGCCATTTATCTGACCCTGCCGGGCATCCCCTATTTGTACTACGGAGAGGAAATTGGGCAGCTGGGTACCAAACCCGATGAAGATATTCGCCGCCCCCTGCAATGGAATGATGATATCAGTGCCGGCTTTTCCACGGATCCATCCCCCTGGAGAGCCCCGTATTCTGATTTTCCAACAAAGAACATTGAAGCTCAGCAACAGGACCCGTCATCTCTCTGGACCGCCTATCGTGATTTAATACAGCTCAGGAATCAATATCCGGAGCTACGCACCGGGGATTATGAGACTGCGATCGTGGATGATCAACGCATTTACGCGTTCAAACGAAGCGCGGATTATGACAATAGCCGCTACAATTCTATTGTCGTTGTGAATTTAGGAGATCAGGATATAGCTGACTATCAGATGAATTTTGGAATAGGGTCGTCAGAGATTGTAGCAAACCTGCAGCACATGTATTCCACAAGCAGCGAGGCTACAGAACTAATGCCCTCTAATTCAGCAGGCGGGCAGTTTTTTGAGGGACAGAACCTACCTGCAAGATCCGCCCACGTTTTTACCTACATCAGCCTGCTTACTTCAAATGAAGATACACATCAGCCGGATCGTTTTGAGCTGGAGCAAAACTTCCCGAATCCATTCAATCCAAGTACCCAGATTCAATTTAATCTGCCCGTTGCAACCGATGTATCGCTGAAGGTTTATGACATCACCGGCCGATTGATACAGACTTTAGCCGATGGCCAATATCCTGCTGGTACCCATCAGGTTACCTTCGATGCTTCAGCCTTTGCAAGCGGTGTGTATTTATATCGTCTGGAAAGTCCGAACGCGGTACATACCAGAAAGATGCTGCTTATAAAGTAGCCGGAAAGCGCAACAGGGAATCCAGGTATTGCTTTCCGGCTTTTGAGGCTTCAGCCAGCCTTCGTATCCCGGCATGCTGATCCATCAGCTCCCGAAAAGCACTTAATTCTGTTTCATCCAGTTTATCCTCGGCATACCGGCAGATGAAGTCTTCCAGCAGTTCGTCGAATTCCTGATCAAAAGTTTCCATAAAATCCTCCGTTTGGGATGTCTGAAAACCTTTTATCCGTATTTGCTCAGAAGGTTCCCGCTTTCACGTATTCTTTCATCAGGGATTGAATCTGTGCCCTGCCCCGGTTGATCCTGGACTTCACAGTTCCCATTGGCAGATCCGTAATCTCGGCAATTTCTTCATAGGTCATCTCTTCAAAATCCCGCAGATAAATCACTTCCCGGAACTCCTCATTAACCTTATTCATCACGTCCTTGAGCTGCTGTACACCCATCTGAATATGTACTTCATGATCAACCTCACTGAACTGGCTTAAGAGCAGCAATTCATGGCTGTTCGGGTCAGAATCATCTTTGTGAATAGACAATAAAGGCATCCGCTTTTTCTTTTTGTGCATGCTCTTGGCCAGGTTTATGGCAATGGTGTACATCCAGGTGGAAAGTCGCGCTATACGGGTATAGGAATGCTTGCTTTTATACACTCTGAAAAAGGTTTCCTGAACCAGGTCTTCGCAGTCTTCGTGATTCCGGGTGTACCGGAATAAAAAATTATGCAGGCGGTCGCGGTAGCGTTTTACGATTTCATTGAATGCGAGGTGATCGTCCTGCTGTACAAATTCCATCAGGTCTTCGTCGCTGTAATCAGCGTAGAGTGCGGGCTGAAGCATGATATTCTCCTTTGGTCGTTTTGGTTCTGGTTCAAGCCGGTTCCCCGGCTTTTGTTAACCGAGAATCCGTTTGACCAGGAGAAATAAAATCGAAGTGGAGTCGAGTGTACTGAAGCCCTTTATTGAGCGGTCGGCATCCAGCAAGGCTTCAAAAATACGCGGCATTTCAGCCAACTGATAGTTGGCTGCATCTTGCCAGAACTTGTTGAAATACCAGTCGTTGTTTACGCCCAGTTCGGCTTGTACCTGCTGCTTTGGAATGCCTTTCTCCATCAGCCGCCGGATTTGCCAGATATTCAGGAACACACTGAAAAAGAACCCCACGGTTCGAATTAATTCTCCCGTGTCTCCTTTTGTGTGTTGCAAGATCTGTTCCGATACCTGCAGACTTAGCTGCAGATTTCGCTTCATCAGGGCTTCTTTAAGCTCAATAGCCGAAAATTCACGATAAGCGCCGATTATTTTTTTCACATCCTCTGAAGTGATGCGATCAGAAGTGTCCACATATGTGCACACCTTGTCTATTTCTACAGACAGAAGCTGCAGGCTGTTGCCCACAAACTGAGACAGTAACTGAGCAGACGGAGCGTCTATCTGCTTAGCATACTGCTCACGGGTCCAGTTGATCACCCAGTCCGGTAGCTGATAATCCGGCAAAGGCTTGAATTCATGGAAACCTACATTTTTATGCCTGGCGATTTTTTTCCCAAAGGTTGTATTTCCGGGTGGCTTGCTGCTATCGATCAAGACCAGCAAGGTGGTTGGATTGGGCTGATCAAAATAAGCCAGAAAATCATTGATATGGCCGGACTGGGCATCCCCTGCTCCTTTAGAAATCTGCAGAAAATTTCGGATGAGCAGAATACGCTTCTCAGCCATCATCGGAAAAGACCGGGCAATACCCAGAGCGCGAGCCGGTGTGATATCCTGCCCATAGAGCTGATCGAAATTAAAATCTTTCTGATCAGGTGGAATGAGCTGCTGTACCTGATCAGCCAGCTGATCCAGAAAGAACTCTTCATCTCCGAAAAGGAAATAAACCGGCTTGGTTTCTACTGAGCTGAGTTCTGCTTTAAGGGTATTGAAGGTGTCGAGGCTGCTTCGTTTGGCCATGCAGCGAAGATAACAAATGATAGCTTTTATTGACCATCCACTTTTAGGATATTATGCTTCAATCCGGGGATAATTTCTGATTTCATGAAACGAATTAGCGTTTTTCTTTTTATCATATCTGTATCACTACCCATTGCTGCTCAACAACTTATAACCAATGCTTACCATCGCACTTCAGTATCACTGAATGGCTCCTGGAAGTACATCGTAGATCCTTATGAAAATGGATTTTACAATTATCGCTATCAGGCCTTTGACCAGATGGATAATCCACCGAAAAGTGCCTTTTTCATGGACGCGCAAGTCTCAAACGGGAGCGAGTTACTCGAATATAACTTCGATGAAGCCGACAGCATAAAAGTACCGGGCGACTGGAATTCCCAGAAGGAAAACCTCTTCTACTACGAAGGCACCGTGTGGTTCCGAAAAGAATTCCCCCTACAGCCCCGTGACGACAGACGCTATTTTTTCTATTTCGGGGCCGTTAATTATGAAGCCCAGGTCTATCTGAACGGTGTCAAACTGGGTTCTCATGTAGGAGGCTTCACCCCTTTTTCCTTCGAAGTGACTGACTATCTCAAAGAGGGCCGTAATTCACTGGTTGTCAAGGTAGACAACAAGCGGAAGAAAGAAGGGGTACCTACACTGAATACCGACTGGTGGAATTACGGAGGCATCACGAGGGATGTGAAACTGATTTCGACACCTGAAAACTACATCGATGATTTCATGGTGCAGATCGATCCGGTTAATCCTGAACGCATAACAGGCTTTGTACAATTAAATGGGACAGATATCAGGGATAAGCGCATCACACTGTCCCTGCCTGAGCTTGGCATTAACACCCAGCTCAAAACAGACCGGAGGGGTCGCGCTGAGATTGAATTACAATCCGGGAAGATCGAATACTGGTCGCCGGAAAACCCAAAATTATACACGCTGACACTGAAATTTGAATCTGACCAGGTTCAGGATGCCATTGGTTTTCGCAGCATTGCAACCAAAGACCGGGAGATTTTGCTGAATGGCAATCCGGTATTTTTAAGAGGGATTTCCATTCATGAGGAAAATCCCTTGAGAGGCGGGCGGGCCTATTCTGAAGATGATGCGCGGCTCCTGCTCGGATGGGCAAGGGAACTGGGTTGTAATTATGTTAGGCTGGCTCATTATCCTCACAATGAACACATGCTGAGGGTAGCCGATGAACTTGGACTGATGGTCTGGTCCGAAATTCCCGTTTACTGGACCATTGAGTGGGATAATCCGGATACCTATGCCAATGCGGAGACGCAGCTCTCAGCTATGATCAACCGGGACAAAAACCGGGCTTCGGTTGTGATCTGGTCGATGGCTAATGAAACACCGGTTTCGGCACTCAGAAATGAATTTATGGGCAAACTGGCAAGGAAAGCCCGTTCCATAGACAGCAGTCGTCTTATCAGTGCTGCCCTCGAACAGAGCGGATACGACGGCCTTGAAAACACGCGAACCATTGATGATCCTTTTGCTGAGGTTGTGGATGTACTCAGCTTTAATCAGTATATCGGCTGGTACGACGGACTACCCGATAAAGCCCGCCGCATCAACTGGAAAATTGATATCAATAAACCGGTATTGATATCCGAATTTGGGGCCGGTGCCAAATTCGGCTTTCATGCCGACTCACTCACCCGCTGGTCAGAGGAATATCAGGCCTGGTTATACACAGAAACCCTTGATCTGGTGGAGCGGATCCCGCAGCTGGCCGGTTTTTCACCCTGGATTCTAGCCGACTTCCGTTCACCCCGCCGCCCACTGCCGGGCATACAGGACGGATGGAATAGAAAAGGCCTTATTTCCAGTGAAGGAGATAAAAAGCAGGCCTTTTACATTCTTCAGGACTACTATCAGAATAAAGCAAAACAGTAAAACTTTATTCCTGATACAGATTCTCACCACGGCCAAGTAGACCAAGCGCATAATAAGTTTTCAGACGGCTGGTCTGATTCTTAGCCAGCAGTTCGATGAATTTGGTTTGGGCGGAGATAAAGCTCACCTCCCTGGAATTCACCAGAAAGAGAGAGGATTCACCGGCATCAAAACGACGCTGTTCCCCTCTTAACAAGCCCTGTACGTCCGTAACCGTCTGTCGGAACTGATCGGCCTGTATTTTGGTGGTTCTCCACTCATTTAGGGCAGCCTGACTCTTAAAGATGAGTTCCTGTTGTTTATTTTGAAGGTCGAAGCGGGCATTTCTGATGCCGATGTCGGCAAGCCGAACGCCCCCTCTCTCCTTTCGAAACAGAATGGGCATACTGAATTCGAGTCCCCATTTATAGTTGTTGGGCTGTACATCAGCAAACACATCACCGCCCACCGGTTCTGTAATAGGCGTATAATTCAGATTGAGCACCGGTTTCAGTTCTTCTTTTCGCAGGCGCCGTTCAACTATCAACTGATCAATTTTAAAACCGGTCTGCACCAGAAGTGGGTGATCCAGTACGAGGGTATCAAGATTGGCGACCAGGCTCTGATCCACATCCAGAGCTTCGACTTCCTGAAATAACTGCGGACGGGTATTCTCGCCCACCTCCATGGGTAATTGTCCGTCTACCCATAGGAACACCGAAAGTTCGGCTGTAGCATTCTGAAAATCGAGCTTGGCCTGTTCATAGCTCAGGATTCGATTCTGTACCTGAATACTGGCTTCCAGCGTGTCAATAGCTGGGAAGTTCCCAAGCTCAGCACCCCGCTTTACGAATCGCTGCCTTGCCCGGGCCAGTTCCAGTGCATTTTCGAATACCATCAGGTTATTGAATGCCGAGAACCATCTCCAGTAAGCCGCACCGGACTCAATCAGCAGCTCATTTAGTAAATTCTGCCGTTGTGCTTCGTTCAGGCCCTGAGCAAGACGCGCCTTTCGAAGTTCAGCTCTTCTTTTGTCGATGAAAAGTCCGCGCCCTACAGGCAGGGTGATTCCGGCATAAACCAGCCCTTCATCGGAGGTGTTGTCCAGCGGATTCACAAACGGCCCTTCATTGCTTTCATAGCCCGCTTTGAGATCAATTCCTCCCAGCCAGGTGGGCACTTTGAGTCCGGCATCCAGAAGTCGGTAGTATTCGGTGTCCTTAAACTCTTTCTCAGAGAGTTCGGTGAAGATTTTCGGATCGAATCCACCCCGGGCCCGCAGTAATTCCGCTTCAGCTGCTTCGGTTCTTAAATTGGCAGCCAGCGCCAGCGGGTGATTGGTTTCCACGATGTCCAGATAACTCGCAAAACTAAATACCCGAACAGAGTCAGAATCCGATTGTGCATGGGCATTTGTTATGCAGAGCAACAAGACCAGCGAAATAAGTGATATCAAACGGTAAATTGACATGTGCCTATTTCTTTTCGGATTGCCCGTTGATTTCTGCAGTGGTATAGTAATTTGGCGGGAAACCGTTGATTTGTCGCCATACCTCATACCAGATGGGTACATCATTCAATAATACCATGTTGATGGTGCCAGATCCCACGCGCAGGGCATCAGGCCAGTCAACATCTTCAGGGTCTTTGGATACCAGAATTCGATATTTACCATTTGGACTGATGAAATTATCGATGGCAAATACTTCCCCGCCATAGGTTCCGTAACTGGTATTTGGCCAACCAGAAAATATGATGGCCGGCCATCCATCGAACTGAATACGAACTTTTTGTCCCTTTTTGAGCAGCGGAAGGTCGATTGGGCGCACATACATTTCCACCGCCAGTTCAAAATCACCCGGCATGATGGAAACGATGCTGTCACCGGCTTTAATCGTTTCACCGAGTCCAGATTGTATAGCCTGAGTGACAAAACCTGACTGGGGTGCGGTGATGTAGTAGAACGCATTTCTGAGTTCATAGTTTGAAAGACTGTTCCTCAGCTTTGCTACAGAGGCCTCCGAATCAAACTGATTACTCTTAGCGGTAAACATATCGGAGCGTGCCTTTGCAATCTTATCCTGAAAATCAGCCTGAATCGCATCCAGCTCTACTTCTGCATTGATCACCTCATTGGAGCTGGTGAGCAGTTTGTTTTGCTTGGAGATCATCTCAGCCTGCCCTTTCTGCAGGTTCAGCTTGCGTTTTTCATAGTCGACCAATGAGTTCAGGCCCTCCTCGTAGAGTTCTTCTATCCTTGAAAACTGTTCCTTTGCGATTTCAAAATTGATCTTAGCCGCCTCATAATCGATGCTGTCGCTCTGTACCTTCAGTCGTGACTGAATCAGCTTATTCTGCGCCTGCTTTGTTTTCAGAATCTGAGCATTTTCAAGAGCCTTGATCTGGCTTTCCAGGGCTTTCACCTTACCGGCATAGGATTCCACAGCCAGTTGCTTGGCTTCCAGCTGCTGACGTGTACGTCCGATCAGTTCCGGGTCGATGTACTCTTCTTTGATCTCTGAAATGAAAAGGATAGTATCTCCTTTTTGCACAAAATCACCTTCCTGCACATACCATTTTTCAATACGTCCTGCAATAATGGAGTGAATGGTCTGCGGACGCTGATCCGGACGAATGGTGGTAACCACACCGCCGGTACGGATGTTTTGAGTCCAGGGTAAAAAGAATGTGATCAGTACAACGGCAGCCATGATGAGCACTACGCGAATCAGCATTCGACTGGAGGTCTTGTGCTGTATCAGCTTCAGTGAGCGATACTGGCTTTCTTTTATATTTCCTTTGATTGAATGTCCGGAGATATTAAGCATCAGATACCTCTTCCAGGTTTAGGTATTTTTCCATTTTTGGATAGTCTCCAAATTCAACAACGTGGCCATCTGACATCAAAGCGATGCGATCTACCTTTTTTGCCAGGTATTCATCCTTTGAAATCACAACAACCGTCCAGTTGTGCTTTTTATCCATCAGATAGTCAATTATGGGTTCTTTGTCTTTTTTATCGATGTGCTCAAACGGGTCTTCCAGCAGCAACAGGGATGGTTTCCCGGAGACCGCTCTTGCAAGCCTGAGTTTTTGAATCACACTTCTGGGTAATTTCAGCCCCTGAGGATCCAGTTTGGTGTCCAGTCCTTCCGGGAGGTCGTGCATGAAATCATCCAGACGCATACTATCCATGGTTTCCTGCACCTGTTCTTTGGTGATGCCTTCCTTTCCCATGGATACATTTTCAAAAACGGTTCCCTCAAATAGATGATCGTTGGAGAAGGCCCCGCCCATTTTGGTACGCAGGGAATCCAGGTCGATTAGATTTTTAGCAAATCCTTCGTATTTAATCTGCCCTTCCTGAACATCATAAAGACCGGCAATAACATACAGGAAAGTCGTTTTTCCTGATCCGTTACCGCCGGTTAACTGTAAACGTTCACCGGCCGGAATAGTAAGGTTGAGCTCTTCCAGTGTTCTCTTGTGATAGCCAGGGTATGTGAAATTCACATCTCTTATTTCTATGCTCATTCCTTTAGAATCCGCGGTGCCGTTTAATTCTATGCCTTCGTTCTGTTCCAGCTCCAGATCGGTAACCTGCCCTATTTTTTCGAAAGCGGTAAGTACATCGTAGATGGTTTCGAGACTTACAATCAGCTTTTCAACAGAGGAGATAATGAGCAGGATGATGATCTCAGCAGCCACAAACTGGCCGATGTTCATCAACTGCTGCATTACCAATACCCCGCCAATAGCGAGCAGGCCTGCTGCAACAACCACCTTAAATAAAACCATGAGTGAATACTGCTGTATCAGAATCTTGAAATGACTCTCACGCGCCGATAAATAACCGCAGTTCAATCCGTCAGCCCTGCGCAGCGGTAAATCTGAATCACCGGCCATTTTAAAGCTGGTGAAAGTACGCGCTACCTCTTCCAGCCAGTGAGCCACTTTATACTTGTGTTCGGATTCCTGCAAACTGGTTTCTAGGCCACGCTTAGCAGTAAATCTGAAAATGGCGACTACCAGAATCACCAGTAATAAACCAAAAAGGATGAAAAACGGGTGATAAAGTGTGAGCAGAACAATACCAAATACAATCTGCAGGGTTGCTGTTGAGAAGTCGATCAGAATCTTGGATAAGCCTTTCTGAACCGAGATGGTATCAAAAAAGCGGTTGATCAGTTCCGGAGCGTAATGTTTGTAGAGCGCTTCCATGCGTACCCGCGGAATGCGGTAGGCAAATTCAAAGCTGGCTCTGGTGAAGATTTTCTGCTGCAGGTTCTCAGTAATGCGTAGCTGAAAAATCTGCAGGGCTCCGGTTATACCAATTCCAAGTACTACGATAAATACCAGCACCATCCAGGCTGTACTTATCTGTCCGCCCTGAATCAGGTTCACTATGGCCTGAATACCAAGGGGCAATGACAAGCTAACAATCCCTGAAATGGTAGCATAAATGTATACATTTCTGACTTCTTCACGGTCCGGATTCAGTAATCTCAGAAACCGCTGAATCGGTGTAATCATGTTGTTTTAGGTTATATAATGAAGGTGGTTGTCCAGCTGGAGTAGATTTGGCTGAACAGCTTGAGGCCCGAAGGTTACGCTTCGGTTTAGAAATCAGGATATCTGTTCCGGAGGCGGGGTATGCTTGGATATAAAAACAGAGGATCCGAACTCATCTTCAGCCGGACTACATGCACTTAATCCGGTCAGAAGCAGGAAATGGGTATGGTAAACATCGAACTCATCTTTGTCATCCGACTCATGCTTATGCTCCTTATTTTCATTCTCAGAAAGATTAAAGGGATAATCGGCAGTAAGCTCAGTGATTACATCCGTTGGCAGATAGTTGATGGTAATTACACAAATGAAACCGGTAAACACGATCAGGGTAACTGCAATCTTCATTACAGAGCGCAGTTTGGTGATCAGCTGTAGTATGTACGTATTGGGTTTCATTTCAGCAGCTTAAAATAAATGGCAGAGGTATCGTTCCTCAGTGCGGAAAAATTAGTTAGCGTAATTTATTTGCCGTCATGGTCTTAGGCGACCCATCATGCGGGGAAACGGTATGGTTTCCCGAACATGTGAAAGTCCGCAAATATAGGCAACTGTGCGCTCAAGACCCAACCCGAAGCCTGAGTGAGGCACCGAACCAAATCTTCGCAGGTCAAGATACCACTCGAACACATCCATGGGCAGATTATGGGCTTTTATTCGTGACAGCATGAGATCCAGATCGTCTTCACGCTGACTGCCGCCAATAATCTCGCCGTAGCCTTCGGGTGCCAGAACGTCCATGCCCAGCACTAAATTGTCATCCTCTGGATCTCTTTTCATATAAAATGCTTTGATCTCCTGCGGCCAGTTGGTAACAATGATGGGTACATCCGAATTCATTGTGAGTACCGTTTCATCTGAGCCTCCGAAATCGTTACCCCACTCAAAGCTGCGGGCCGAATCTTTCCACTGGGGGATATTTCTCATATCCTCCTCAACCTGATCCAGACGTGCACTTATTTCTTTGATACGGGCATCAATCTGGTTTTTTCTCCACTTTTTAGCCGAACCGTGCTCTTTTTTAATTTCCTCACGCTCCTGCTTCAGGTCTTTTTCCTCCTGTTTCCGGCTCTCCATCATTTCATCCAGCATCTGAGCCGTTTCATCACTTTTCAGGATATCTACTGCCTCCGTGTAGGTCATTCGTTTGAAATCATTGTCAGCTACCTTTCGCAGTGCATCTATATCCCTTTCAAGGATTTCCAGTTCACTCATGCGTTTCTCCAGCACGGTGCTGATTATATAGCGAATCATGTCCTCAGCCAGATCCATATTCATCTGCAGATCGAAAAAGGCCATTTCAGGTTCAATCATCCAGAATTCAGTGAGATGCCGACGGGTTTTGCTTTTCTCGGCTCTGAATGTGGGGCCAAAGGTATAAATCAAACCATGTGCCATGGCCATGGCTTCGCCATACAGCTGACCGGTCTGAGCCAGGTAGGCTTTTTCATCGAAATAATCGGTCTCGAACAGCGTGGTGCTGCCTTCGGCTTCATTTCCGGTAAAGATGGGAGAATCCATCTGAACAAAATTGCGCTCCTGGAAAAAGGTATGAATGGCATAAATGATCTCGTTGCGCACCTGCATGGCTGCCCACTGCCGGCGGGAACGCAGCCAGAGATGGCGATTCTCCATCAGAAACTCAATACCGTGTTCCTTTGGGGTGATAGGATAATCTTCAGCAATCTGTATGACTTTAAGATCAGAAACCTGAATCTCATACCCACCAATGCTCCGCTCGTCTTTTACAACCTTCCCGCTGAGCTGTAATGAAGACTCTTGCCGCAATTCATTGGCTGCATTCCAGACCTCCTCATTTACATCATCTTTTGCAACCACACACTGGGCGATACCGGTACCATCTCTCAGTTCGATAAAGAGCAGTGCCTTGGATGTACGAATGTTATAAACCCATCCCTTCAGGGTAACTTTATCATCTACATACTTTGACAGGTGATTGATATAAACCATTGACTTATAATTCATAACTAATCTTCAGGATATAGAATTGCTTCACTGAATGTTTCAGGATTAAAAAAGTTTTCGGAAAAGCTGAGCAGTTCCTTGCTGCTTACCGCATCAATATTCTCTACCAGTTCATCCAGGGTGATGAAGCGGTCGAAATAAAGTTCACTTTTGGCCAGTCGGGTCATGCGATTCGAGGTATTTTCCTGCGATAACAGCAGCTTGCCCTTGAGCTGGGACTTAGCCTCGCTCAATTCTTTTTGTGGCACCTCTTCATTACGGATGGTATTCAGTTCATTTACTACCAGTTCATGTACATGATCTACATAATCTTTGTCTGTGCCCACATATACTCCGTAAAGGCCGGTATCTGAAAAAGTCTGATTGAAGGCATGGATGGAATAGCAGTAACCATATTTCTCCCGCACATTCTGATGCAGTCTTGAACTCATACCTCCGCCTAAAACCGTGTTTGCCATCAGCAGCAGGTATTTATCATCATGGTTGGTATGCAGTCCCCTTTTGCCGATTACATAATGGGTCTGTTCAATGGCTTTGGTGAGTTCATTACGCCCGGATTCAGGATCTTTAAATTCTGATGGTGGCACATCTGTACCCTCTCTCTGCAAATCACCAAATTTCTGAGCAGCCATTTCCACTACTTTCTCGTGATCTACATTACCCGCTACAGCAATAAGCAGGTTACCGGGGAAGTAACGGTCGTTCATGTAATCGTACAGATCCTGGCGGGTAAAGGATGATACGGTTTCCTCAAAACCGATCACGGGCCTGCCCAACGGATGGTCTTTGAAAATCTGTTTCGTGAATTCCTCGAAGAGAAAGTCATCCGGAGAATCCCGGTACATCTTCATCTCCTCAATCACCACTTTCTTTTCTTTTTCGATCTCATCTTCCGGAAAAGAGGGATTTAATACCATGTCAGACAATACATCAATAGCCCGCTCCAGCTGGGAATCCAGGCACCGGGCATAATAACAGGTGTACTCAGAAGAGGTAAAGGCGTTCAGGTACCCGCCAACTGCTTCCATACTCAGGGCAATATCATATGCTGATCGGGAATCGGTGCCTTTAAAGAGCATATGCTCGAGGAAATGCGTGATACCGGCCTGTTCAGGCCGCTCATTTCGACTTCCGGTTTTCACCCATATGCCGATGGATATGCTTTTTACGCTCTCAATTTTTTCAGAGATCACCCTGAAGCCATTCGGCAGGTTTGATTTGCTAACCGTTTCTATTTCTTTCAAGTTTTCCATATCACTTTTTCAAAAAAAAGCCCCACACAAGTGAATGTGAGGGGCATAGTAAAATTAAATACTGCGGTTAATCTGGCTTTTCCATCAGCGCTTTACGGGAAAGTCTGAGTTTTCCGCCATGTTCAACCTTTAGCAGTTTAACATCGATTTCATCACCAATGGTGAGATAATCGGAAACTTTGTCGATGCGTTTGTGATCGATTTCGGATATATGAAGCAGTCCTTCTTTACCGGGCACGATTTCAATAAAAGCACCAAAGTCTTTTATGGACCGAACCACTCCGCGATAGGTGGCACCTTCATCCAGCTGTCCGGAGATCGCTTTGATACGATCCTGGGCTGCTCTGGCATTATCCAGGTTTTCTGATGCGATGGTAACCACACCGGTTCCATCCGGGGCTTCCTCGATCACGATTGTGGTGTTGGTCTCTTTCTGAAGGGTCTGTATCACCTTTCCGCCCGGGCCGATAACCGCACCGATGGAATCGTTCGGAATTTGCATCTGCAGAATCTGAGGCGCGTACTGAGATAGCTCAGGTCTGGCTTCTGTGATAGATTCAGACATGGCATCCAGAATGTGGAGACGACCTTTATGCGCTTGCTCAAGGGCTTCTTCCAGCACTTCAAAGCTGATACCCTGAACTTTCATATCCATCTGACATGCCGTGATACCATCGGCAGAACCAGCGGTTTTAAAGTCCATATCGCCCATAAAATCTTCTTCTCCGCGAATATCAGAGAGCACTACGGTATTTTTTTCGCCTACAATCATACCCATAGCAATACCGGCAACTGGTTTCTTAAGAGGTACACCGGCATCCATCAGGGCCAGTGAACCGCCGCAAACAGAAGCCATGGATGAAGAACCATTGGATTCTGTGATATCAGAGATGATCCGAACCACATAACCGAATTCTTCGAAGGAAGGCATCATTTTCTTGAGTGCGCGTTCTGCCAGATGGCCATGACCAATTTCACGTCGGCCCGGACCGCGAAGGAAACCGGCCTCACCAACCGAGTATGGAGGGAAATTGTAGTGGAGCATGAAGGTCTTGGCTTCCTGATCAAACAGGGTATCCACTGATTGTTCATCCCGCTTGGTACCCAGTGTAGCCGTTACAATGGCCTGAGTCTCACCACGGGTGAAAATTGCGGAACCATGAGTACGTGGCAGGAAGCTGACTTCCGTCCAGATATCCCGGATATCGGTTGGAGTACGACCATCAATGCGACGGCTGTCTTCCAGAATCATGTTACGCAGATGGTCTTTCTCAATTTTACTCAGGGTGTTATGCAAATCCCCCATCTGCTCTTCAAATTCTTCTTCAAGTGCTTCGACTACCTCCACTTTGATATCGCGGATGCGGTCATTGTATTCTTCTTTACCCAGGCCGGTATGCACTACTTCTTTGATGCGCTCATCCGCCATTGACATTACTTTTTCAACCAGCGCTTCATCCGGCTGATGCAGTGTAAATTCACGCTTTTCCTTACCGAACTCTTTTCGGAGCTCTTCCTGGAACTGGCAAAGCTTAACAATGGCTTCATGGGCTGCTTTAATGGCCTCCAGCATGGTTTTTTCTGAGATCTCTTCCATCTCACCCTCAATCATGAGAACGGAGGATTCCGTCCCGCCCACAATCATATCAATCTCGCTCTCAGCAAGCTCCGAGATGGTAGGATTGATCACAAAATCACCATTGATGAGCCCAACCCTAACTTCGGCCATTGGACCGTCAAAAGGAATATCAGACAAATGAATGGCAGCTGATGCTCCCACTCCGCCGAGTACGTCGCCGTCATTTTCATTATCGGATGAGATCACATAAGAAATGACCTGTGTGTCGTTGTAATACCCTTTAGGAAAAAGGGGTCTGAGGCTGCGGTCAATTAACCGGCTGGATAAAATTTCTTTTTCGGAGGGTCTTCCCTCTCTTTTCATGAAACCGCCCGGAAATCGCCCCGCTGCGGAAAATGACTCCCTGTGGTCAACGGTTAGCGGGAAAAAGTCCTGTCCCGGTTTGGGTTCCTGAGCACTAACAGCTGTACAAAGTACAACGGTATCTCCCATTCTAACCAGTACAGACCCGTTGGCCTGTTTTGCGATTCGCCCTGTTTCAATGGACAGAGTTTTGCCCGGAGCGAATTCTACTGTTCTGTATTCTGCTTTCATTCGTTCTTTCGTCTTTCGTCTTATTCTATGATTATAAAGCTCTCAACGCGATGCTGGGAGCAGCGACAGGATAATAAAAAGGCACGAAATTTTCGTGCCTTTACCTGTTATTTTCTGATGCCTAATTCTTTGATGAGCTCGCGATATTTTTGAATATCCTTCTTCATCAGGTAGTTGAGCAGTCTTCTGCGTTTACCTACCAGTTTAAGGAGTCCGCGACGCGACGCGTGGTCTTTGGCATTTTCTTTGAGATGCTCGGTCAGATGATTGATGCGGTTGGTAAAAAGGGCAATCTGGCCTTCGGTTGATCCGGTGTTGGTAACGGTACCACCATGCTTGCTAAAAATTTCTTTCTTTTCTTCTGCTGTAATGCTCATTTAGTTGTTTTATTTCGAATGAGTATCGGTTTTATAATTAGCTTGCAAATATACATTTAAATCCATTAAGCGGCAATGCTTTTAATGCTCATTAAGACGGGTAAATAGGCCTCTGACGGTTTCTTCATCCTTTTTAAGCTGAGTGATCAGTTCATCCACTGCGCTGAATTTTCGCTCATCCCGGATGCGCTTCAGAAATCGAACCTGCAGGGTTTTGCCATAAATCATTTCATCGAAATCCAGAATATGTACTTCCAGCGTCTGCTTTTCTTCACCGAAAGTAGGACGAATGCCAATGTTCATCATCCCTTCATGCCAATGCTCATCCACTCTCACCCTCACGGCATACACCCCATTTCTAGGGATAATTTTTTTGGGATGCTCCGGATTCAGGTTTGCCGTCGGATATCCGATGGTGCGACCCCGTTCATCGCCGTGGATAACCACTGCATTCATCATTAGCGGGCGACCCAGCAAATCGGCTGATTTCTCCACATCCCCTTCTTCCTTTAACAATCGGCGAACAGCTGAGCTGCTAATAATGAGGTCTCCCATCTCTTTCTTGGAAACCACATAGGCTTCAAAACCCAGTTCTTTTCCGGTGATTTCAACGGTTTCAATGGAGCCCTGCCGGTCTTTACCGAACTGATGATCGTAGCCAATCACAAATTCTTCCACCCCAATTTTTTGATAAACAATATCCTCCACGAATTCACGGGAGCTCAGTAGTGAAAAGTCGCGGCTGAAAGGGATAATAACCAGTTCATCCACCCCCAGTTCATTCATGATTTCAGCACGTTCATGAATGGTTGTGAGCAGCTCAACGCTATCAATGGTCGGATTGATGATATCCCTTGGGTGGGGATCAAAGGTAATCACCACACTTCGCGCATTACGGGCTTTTGCTTTACTGACAACGGTTTCGATCAAAGCCTGATGGCCCAGATGCACCCCATCAAAGGTGCCAACCGTAAGTACCGTTTTGGGATCGTGCTCAACCTCTGATATGGGAACCACTTTGGTCATGTCCAGTTTTCCTTGATTTCTTCAATCGGGATGGCTTCCTGAACCGGGAAGTCCCCGATTTTCGTTCTTCTCAGGTCACTCAGATAAGCTACCGAATTCAGGTTTCTTCCCAGATCATCCGCAATACTGCGAATATAGGTGCCTTTGGAACATTTAATCTCAAGGCTCAGTACAGGAGCTTCCCAATCAAGAACCCGGGTTTCATAAATCTCTACCTCCCTTGCCTTGCGCTCAACTACTTCCCCTTTTCTGGCCAGTTTATACAGACGCTTACCATCTTTTTTCAGGGCAGAATACATGGGTGGCACCTGCTGAATTATTCCACTGAAATGCTGCTCCAGTTCACGCTCTATGGCCTCAAGGCTAATATGTCCGGTATCGGCAAAGTTGGAGAACTCAGTTCCCAGATCAAAACTCGGTGTCCCTTTACCGAAGGTGATTTCAGCCACGTAGGTTTTGGCCTGAGCCTGTATCTGTTCGATGGACTTGGTTGCTCTGCCCGCGCAGATAACCAGCATACCTGTAGCCAGGGGATCCAGGGTTCCGGCATGTCCCACTTTTTTTATGCCGATGCGGCCTCTCAAGAGCTTGACAGCATGAAAACTGGACCAGTCTTTAGCCTTATCAACCAGAAAAATAGCTCCATCCTTCAGCTCAAGCTGCTGCCATTCTGGTTCAGACTTCGAAACTACCGGGAATGCAGTGTAATCCGGAGCCTGTGCCATCGGCTATTCCTCTTCATCGGACGCTTCCGAATCCTTGCGCTGGGATTCCACCTTTTTAAACAGACTCTCCATCTTGTTCACATATTCGCTGGTATCGTCTACGTAGAAGTGCAGTTCCGGAATTTTTCGAACCTGATGTTTGATCCTGGCAGCCAGTATATGTCTGATCTGCTGAATGTGCTCGTCGATATGCTGAAATACCACTTTCTCATCCCTGCCGGGTGCAAACACACTCAAATAAACTTTGGCAATGGATAAATCCGGGGTCATGCGTACCTGTGAGATGGTCACAAAGGTACCCTGTGGCTGATATTCCCGTTGTATAATTTCGCCCAGGTCTTTCTGCAGCAGAGCACTGAGCCTTTCCATGCGGATGCTCATGGCGAAACCTAATTATTGCTGTAGGTGTCTTCCAGCTTACGCTTCTCTTCAGTGATCACGTAGCTTTCAAAGACATCCCCAACCTTGATATCATTGTAATTTACGATGGAAATACCGCATTCATAACCGCTGGCTACTTCTTTCACATCATCTTTGAAGCGTTTCAGGGAATCGATGTTGCCGTCATAAATCACAACTCCATCTCTAATCACCCGAATCGGGTTATTGCGTTCAATTTTACCCTCGGTAACATAGCAGCCGGCAATGGTTCCAACTTTGGAAACCCTGAATACTTCCCGTACTTCCACGATACCGGCCATTTTTTCCTTGATTTCGGGTGATAGCAAGCCTTCAAGGGCATCTCTCACTTCATCCACTGCGTCGTAGATTACGCTGAACAGGCGGATATCAATTTCTTCGGACTCAGCCAGTTTGCGGGCCTGAGCTGTTGGTCGCACCTGGAAACCAATGATGATGGCTTCAGAAGCGGATGCAAGCAGAACGTCAGATTCGTTAATGGCACCTGCACCGGTGTGAATGATATTCACGGCCACTTCTTCGTTGGAAAGTTTCTGCAAGGATCCGGACAGAGCTTCAATGGAGCCATCCACATCAGCCTTGATAATCAGATTCAATTCGGATACTTCACCCAGCGCCAGTCTTCTGGACAGATCATCCAGGGTAAGATGCTTGGTTTTACGCAGTGCCTGTTCCCTGCGAATCTGCATACGCTGGTTGGCAACCTCTTTGGAGGTTTTCTCATCCTTGGTTACTACCAGACGATCGCCGGCCTGAGGCATCTCGTCAAAACCCATCATCTGAATAGGTGTAGATGGACCGGCTTCTTTGATTCTCTTTCCGTGTTCGTCTTCCATAGCCCGGACTTTACCGCTCACCGGACCGGCAACAAAAGGATCCCCAACATTAAGGGTACCATTTTGAATCAACACATTGGCCACAGTACCTTTTCCTTTATCCAGTTTGGCTTCAAGAACGATACCGACAGCTGGGCGATCCGGGTTGGCTTTCAGTTCCTGCAGTTCGGCCTCAATCAATACTTTTTCGAGCAGGTCATCTATACCGAAACCAGTCTTTGCGGATACTTCAGCAGCCTGATTACTTCCGCCCCATTCTTCCACAACTACATCATAATCAGATAGCTGTTGCCGGATTTTATCGGGACTGGCTTCCGGTTTATCCACTTTGTTGATGGCAACCACAATAGGTACACCGGCTGCTTTGGCGTGATTGATGGCTTCAATGGTTTGAGGCATCACAGAATCGTCTGCGGCAACCACAAGGATAACGATATCCGTTACCTGAGCACCACGTGAACGCATGGCGGTAAACGCTTCGTGACCCGGTGTATCCAGGAAGGTGATGCGCTTATCGTTGTGCATCACTTCATAGGCACCTACGTGTTGGGTGATACCACCGGCCTCGCCTTCGGCAACTTTTGCTTCACGTATATAATCAAGCAGAGACGTCTTACCATGGTCAACGTGACCCATAACGGTAATGATGGGAGATCGGGGCAGCAGATCTTCTTCTTCGTCCTCTTCCTCAATCAGCAGGTCATCCACCAGCTCTTCAGCATCCACAAAATCCACTTCCTTGCCGTATTCACCGACAACCAGTTCGATGGTGGCGGCATCCAGACGCTGATTGATGGAGATCATCATCCCAATGCCCATGCATTTCATGATGATGTCGTTCACATTCACATTCAGAAGATCGGCGAGGTCGCTGGCCGTAATGAACTCAGTAACTTCCAGGATTCCTTCCTGCATTTCTTCCATCTCAGCCTGCTGCTGTGCAATCTCCTCCCTCTCTTCTTTACGCTGTCTTCTGCGTTTAGCTCTTTTGGATCCTACATTTGCTCCACCCTGCATAGCCTGCATGGTTTCACGCATTTTGCGTTCCACATCGGTTTCATCCACCCTGGCTTTGCGGGATGTTTTGCCCTTTTTCTTCTTGCGACGATCTTTGTTTTCCTCTTGTGAATCATCACTATCCGAAACATCCGGTGTTTGAGCTTCGGCCTCATCCTGCTTTCGGTCTTTTCTGCGCTTTCTCTTTTTACGACGAACCGGTTTCTTTTCATCCTGGGTAAAGGAGGCTTTACCTAATACTTTGGGGCCTTTCAGTTTATCGGCTTTACCACGAATGATGCTTTCATCCTCAGCTTCAGCTACTTCTTCTTCCTCCTCGTCATCATCCTCTTCATCTTCTTCAGACTTTGTCTCAGCTTCAGCTACTTCTTCTTCCTCTTCCGGTTCCGATTCCTGCTCAGCTACTTGATCAGCTTCATTGGCTTCAGCCTCGGTTTCAGCAACCTCTTCTACCTCCTCTTCAGCGGCTTTCACCTCTATGTCAGGCTCTTCTTCCGGTTCTAGCTCCGGTTCTACCTGCTTCTGGCCATCTGCTTCATCCTGAGGTTCAAGACTCGGTTCTACAGACTCCTGTTTTTTAGCTTCTGCTTCATCCTGAGGTTCAAGTTCATCCATGAGATCATCCATCGGCTCCAGGAAGCTGTCGACGGTTACCGAGTCATTACGCTGATTCAACATGGCGTTCCGGCGATTCTCATATTCGTCTCTGGCCCGCTCATGTTCCAGACTCTTGGCTTTATCCTCGCCATAGATTCCTTCCAGGATGCCATACATTTCTGGCGTCACTTTGAAGTTTGGCTTATTGGAAACCTCAAATCCTTTTTCAGACAGTGCATCCACGATAGATTGTGTCGACACATTGAACTCGGATGCGACTTTAAATAAAGGTTTTGGTCTGTTGTTTGGGGTCATAAATGATTAAAAAACGTACTTGATTAACTTGTTAAACTAATAAAAAAGAAGGTGAATTATTATCCCTCTTCCTCTTCAAACTCATAGGCGATTACTTTGATAATCTTTTCAGCCTGTTCCTCTTCGATTTTGCCTTCGGTTCGGCTCACAATTTCCTGGGCATCCAGTTCCAGCACGGCGCGTGCTGTATCACAACCGATTCCGTGCAGCATTTCAATGATTTCTTTTCCGAAATCATCTTCGAATTCCACCAGATCAATATCATCCTCTTCCTCCACTTCGCGGTATACATCGATTTCAATACCGGCCAGTTTGGAAGCCAGACGGATATTAACCCCGCCTTTACCTATAGCCTTGGATACCTCGTCGGCCGGTACCAGTACCTGCGCATGAGAACCATCCTCATTAAGCTCTACATTCAATACATTGGCCGGCTGCAGTGCCCGCTTAATGAATTCAATTTTATCCTCGGTGAAATTGATCACATCGATGTTTTCATTCTGAAGCTCGCGAACGATGGCATGGATACGAATTCCTTTCATACCCACGCAGGCACCAACCGGATCCACTCTTTCGTCATGAGAGAGTACTGCTACCTTGGAACGGTCACCCGGAGAGCGGGCAATGCGTACCAGTTCGATGATGCCATCAAAAACTTCCGGAATTTCATTTTCAAAGAGGCGCTCCAGAAAGAGCTCAGAGGTTCTTGAAATAACCACTGTTGGATTACCATTACGCATGTGCACGCCAATCACAACCGCACGGATAGTATCGCCTTTGCGATACCGGTCTTTATAAATCTGCTCATTTTTCGGCAGCAGCAGTTCCACGCCATTATGATTCACCAGAATGTCTTTATTGTGGCGCACCTGATACACATCCCCAAGGATGATTTCGCCGACACGATCGCTGTACTCTTCGTAGATATTGTCTTTCTCAATCTCACGGATGCGCTGAGCCAACTGCTGACGCGCCATCATCACGGCACGGCGACCGAAATCCTCAATTGAAATCTCCTGTGCATACTCATCATAGAGCTCGAGATCCGGATCCAGTTTCTGCGCTTCTTCCAGAGCAATCTCTGCCACCGGGTCGGTCAATTCCTCTGTAGGAACCACTTCCCTTACATGCAGCATCTGAATTTCACCACGGTCTGCATTCAGGATCACCTCAAAAGCATCGTCATTTTCATACTTCTTGCGGATCATGGTTCGAAATACATCTTCCAGGATGGACAGCAACAGATCGCGGTCTATACCTTTATCTTTGGCAATTTCCGCGAAGGAGGAGATTATTTGTTTAGATAGATCGTTCTGCATCGGTTTACGTTTAAAATACCGGTAAAATTTTGGTTTCGACGATGTCCGCAAAAGGGATTCTGAGCTGCTCGTTTTCTTTAATTTCGATTACGATAGCATCCTCTTCCACTTCTGAGATAATGCCTTCAGCGGTGTGATACTCGTCCTTTTTGTATTTAACTCGGGCTTTCTTGCCTTTATTCTTCGGGTACTGCCGCTGGTCAACCAATGGCTTGCCCAAACCCGGCGATGATACATTAAGCCTGTAATTGCCGTCGAATAGCTCATGAGCATCAATCTGAAAAGATAATTCGTTACTCATTTCAGCATATTCATCAAGGTTCAGAAAACGATCTTCAGCATCAATATATACCCAAACCACGGTCTCCTTACCGGATGGCTTAAGTTCTACATCCACTAAAATCAGTTCTTTATCATCCGCAAGGGATGAAGCCAGTTCCTTAATTTTTTCTATGGGGTCGTTCGACATACCTGAATCTATAAAACAAAAAAAAGTGACCACCTCCCGGTGCTCACTGAGTCATCAAATATAAGCTGATTTGTCCTGAATTACAATGAAGCAGAAACCAATAGATTCCAACAGACTATGCCCGGCAGTTCACTTGAGGCTTAAATCAAATTTTTACGATTGAATTCCGGGGAATCTTTTATCATGTTGGTGCTGCTCAAATAAGAACTAATTATGTAATCATGAAAATACTCCGCTCCCTCTTCATCTTCATACTGTTTGCCGGTTTTTCACACAACTTGCTGGCACAGGTCCCTCCTTCTACCGCTGAAGTGATACAGGAAAGCATTCAGAAAAGAAATATGATGAGAGCCACTTCTCTCTTCAAAGATCATCCTGTTCGCTCGGTTGGCCCCACTATAATGAGCGGTCGCGTCTCAGATATCGCAGTTGACCCGCGTGACAGCGACGTCTTCTATGTAGGCTATGCATCCGGAGGGGTTTTTAAAACCACAAGCGGCGGTATCAGAATGGAGCCCGTTTTTGACCATGAGGGTGCTCTTGGTGTAGGCGACCTTGCCGTATCCAGAGCCAATCCCGATATAGTCTGGTTAGGAACCGGTGAAAATAACAGTTCCCGATCCACTTACGCGGGTAACGGAGTGTACCGTTCAGATGATGGGGGAAAAACCTGGGATTTCTCCGGACTTCTGAATACCCAGCATATTGGTCGCATTGTAACGCATCCTACCGATGAAAATACTGCCTGGGTAGCCTCTATCGGAGCCCTTTATTCCCATAATGAGGAACGGGGTGTTTACAAAACTACCGATGGCGGTAAAACCTGGGAGAAGACTCTGTTTGTGAACGACAGTACCGGAGTCATTGATCTAGTGATTCATCCTGAAAACCCCAAAATACTCTGGGCGGCAAGCTGGGAGAGAGACCGGGAAGCCTGGGATTTTAAAGAAGGTGGTGAAGGCTCGGCAATCTGGAAATCAACGGATGGAGGTGTTAGCTGGAATAAACTGACTAACGGGCTCCCTGGCGGGGATTTTGTAGGCCGGATTGGCCTGGATATCAGCTTATCCAATCCTGACATTCTCTACGCGGTGGTAGATAATCAGAAAGAAACCCGAGTAGAAAGAGAGCGGGGCGAAGGGCTTACCCTCAGTGACTTCATCGATATGTCCAAAAAGGAATTTCTGAATCTGGACGATGATAAATTAAACCGTTACATGCGGCAAAACCGTTTTCCGGCAATCTACACCGTTGAGTCTGTTAAAAATGATGTACGGAACGACAAATATCCACCCCGGGCCCTGGCCGATTATGTAGGTGATGCCAATGCAGCCCTGTTTGATACCGATATTGAAGGTGCTGAAATCTATCGTTCAGATGATGGCGGCAACAGCTGGACAAAGGTCAATGAATACAAACTGGACGGGGTCTTTAATACCTATGGCTATTATTTCGGACAGATACGCGTTGATCCGAATAACCCGGATGTAGTCTATATCTGGGGAGTACCCTTGCTGAAATCAACCGATGGGGGAAAAACCTGGTTCGAAATTGCCGAAAACGGGATCGGGGACGGACAAGGTGTGCATGTTGACCATCATGCCATGTGGATCAATCCGGATGATTCAGACCACATCCTGCTCGGTAACGACGGCGGTTTATATGAAAGTGAAGATGGAGGTGAAAACTTTATCGCGCACAATTCGGTAGCTGTTGGGCAGTTTTATGCGGTCAGCTACGATATGCAGGAGCCCTATAACATCTATGGTGGTTTGCAGGATAATGGCACCTTCTTTGGTTCTTCCAGATCCGTACCGGGGCAATCCAGAGAATGGGAGCGTTTATTCGGTGGCGACGGAATGCATGTGTATCCGGATCCTACCGACCCAACCACTGTGTATGTGGGTTATCAGTACGGTAACTATTCAAGACTGGATACTGATGAGCGCAAAGCGACCCGAATTACCCCCTCTCATAAACTTGGGGAAGACCGCTATCGCTATAACTGGAATTCTCCCATTGCCATCAGCCATCACAACCCGGATATCATCTATTTTGGTTCTCAGCGACTGAACCGATCGCTGGATCGCGGCGATACCTGGGAAGCCATCAGCCCGGATCTGACCTATGATTTACCAAACGGAGACGTCCCCTACTCTACCCTTACCACCATCGCTGAATCTCCACTGAAGTTTAATGTAATCTGGGTGGGTTCGGATGACGGCAGAGTGCACGTAACCAAAGACGGTGGTGCTTCCTGGATTGAGGTAACCGAGGGACTACCTGAGCGTTTGTGGGTTTCTGAAGTGCATGCATCGGTGTATGATGTGGCCACAGCCTATGTTAGCCTGAACGGTTACCGGTATGATAATTTCGAAACACACATCTACAAAACCACTGATTTTGGTCAAACCTGGACCTCCGTGAAGGGCGACCTCCCCAATGAAGTCACCAATGTAATCCTTCAGGATCCCTTTGATGAAGACATCCTTTATGCCGGACTGGATCATGGTACTTATATGAGCTTTAACGACGGCAAAAACTGGCACTATCTCGTAAACATGCCCAATGTAGCTACCTACGACCTGGTAATTCACCCGCGTGAAAAAGACCTGATTGCGGGTACGCACGGTAGATCCATCTATGTGATGGACATTGAACATATCCACGCTGTAAAGGACAGACTGGATGAAACGGTTACTGCGATGAAACCCGAGAGTATTCGCTATTCCAATCGCTGGGGCTATCAGTCAGCTAAATATCGTGATCCATTTATGCCATCTGTAGAACTGGTTTATTTTCTCAGTAAAGACGTTGATCAGGATGTGACTGTAACTGTCATCAACGAAGAGAATAAAAAAGTACATGAGTTTAAAATCTCCGGACATGAGGGTTTCAACAGATACGACTGGAATCTGGTTACAAAATCTGGGGATGAACCGGAATTCCTGCAAAAAGGTGATTATACCCTCACCTTCAAAGTGAATAAAGCAACGCATGAAGTTCCTTTCAGTATTAAGTAAAACTACATTTCTCGTGATCATTGCCGCAGGATTAACCGCCTGCGGCAAATCCGAGAAGGCCTCAACCGAACAACCCAAAGGTCGCCAGCTGCAGTATGAAGCCAGCATCGCCTTTATCAGTTCTGCCAGTGGAGATACGCTATCCAGCATCGAGGCGGCCATAGCCGACGAGCAGGAAGAGCGCAATGCAGGACTTATGGATGTCCGAAGCTTACCCTCAGACAAAGGCATGATCTTTATCTTTGAGAATGAAGGACCGCTGAGTTTCTGGATGGCCAACACCCCGCTGGCACTGGATATCCTCTTTGTGAATGCAGATAAGGAAATTGTTCGCATCCACCGGAATACAACCCCCTTTTCCGAACAAAGCTATGTGAGCGGCAGAGAAGCGCTCTATGCGGTTGAAGTAAACGGTGGCTATACGGTGAATTACGACATCAATGAAGGAGACTTCATCGATCTGAAGATCGACTAAACAACCTCGTTCTCATACATCTTCAGGAATTCCATCGCTTTTTCCACGTTCTCCCGGGAACCGGCATAGAATGGGGTACGCTGATGGATGCTATTTGGCTGTTTTTCCAGGATTCTGCGGTTTCCGTCTGTAGCCAGTCCACCTGCCTGCTCAATCATGAATCCCAGCGGATTGCACTCATACATTAATCGTAACTTCCCTTCCGGATATCGTTTGCTCTTGGGATAAATAAATATCCCTCCCTTCATCAGGGTTCGGTGGATATCGGCAACCATTGAGCCTATGTAGCGGGCTGAATAAGGCCGGTTCGTTTCCGTATCCTCATCCTGGCAATATTTGATGTACTTTTTGAGACCAGGATCCCAGGAGTTATAGGACCCTTCATTGATGCTGTAAATGGAGCCATGTTCCGGCATCTCGATGCGGGATTCAGTCAGAATATACTCCCCAATGCTTGGGTCCAGGGTAAATAAGCTTACACCCAGTCCGGTTGTATAGGCCAGTGTTGTACTCGATCCATAGAGTACATAACCGGCAGCCACCTGTTTAACACCGGGTTGAAGGGCATCCTCTTCCCGGATGCTGTTCTCATAGCGGGATGGGCGCATATAAATGGAAAAGATAGACCCGATGGACACATTCACATCGATATTGGACGAACCATCCAGCGGGTCCATATACACAATATATTTTCCGCTGCTGCTCTTCAGATGAACAATGCCATCATTTTCTTCGGAGATCACCATGCAGGTCATATTTGAGCGTTCCAGGGCCGAAATCAGCTGCTGATCCGCAAACAGATCCAGCTTCATTACATTTTCCCCATGCACGTTTTCCGACCCGTCTTTTCCCAGGATATTGGTAATCCCGGCTTTGTTCACTTCTCTGGATATAATCTTGGATGCCAGACCGATGTCTCTGAGCAGCTGAGACAATTCACCGGTTGCAGCCGGAAAGCGATTTTGCGATTGAATGATATATTCCTCAAGGGTTACCAGGCCTTTTTCCTTCTCCATCATCATCGTACTAAGTTAGTTTAGGCTTTTTGGAAGCGCTTTTCCTTAAAATATAGCGATGTTTCAATAAAATTAACTTTAATCTTCAAGAATCTTCAGGTAACTGTTTTCTGCCTTTTGTTTCAATTCTTCAAGAGTACCATCATTGCGAATAATGATATCGGCCAGATGCTGAAGCTGTTCAAAATCGGGCTGAGCCTGCATGCGATCCATCACCGCTTTTTCCCCGCTTCTGTCACGTTTATTCACCCATTGTTTTCTCTTTTCCGCATTGGCCAGTAACAGGAGGATGCAGTCAAAACCTTCGGGTCGGCCATCATTCAGCAGAACGGCAGCTTCATAAGCAAAAACCGGTGTTTCTTTGGGCAGCTTAGCCATGTATTCAGCGGTTCTTTTCCGAAGTACCGGGTGTACAACACCGTTTAACTCCCCCACTCTGCCCTTTTCAAAGGCTTCCCGGATCAGATGTTCTTTATTCAGGCTACCGTCTGGGTGATAGGTTTCCTCTCCAAAGGTATCCTTAAGCTCCTGAATCAGGTCTTCATCGCTTACCATCAGTTCGCGGGCAAATGCATCAGCATTCAATACATGAGCACCCAGCTTCTTCCAGACCTGAACCAGCGTACTTTTCCCGCTGCCGATGCCCCCGGTGATTCCTACCCGGATCATTCTTCCCGTACTGAGGTCAGCATCAGATAGGACTTAATAAACTCATCCAGATCCCCATCCATTACCGCATCCACATTCGATGTTTCATAGTTGGTACGATGGTCTTTAACCCGGCGGTCATCAAACACATAGGAACGGATTTGCGAACCCCACTCATTTTTACTTTTGGATCCTTCCAGACGGGCTTTTTCCGCTTCTTTGATTTCCTTTTCCAGTTCATAAATCCGCGATTTAAGCAGCATCATGGCTTTTTCGCGGTTCTGCAGCTGAGATCGCTCCTGCTGGCATTCGGCTACCACACGGGACTCGGTTCCGTCAGAAAGCGTACCCTCCCAGATCAGCCGCACACCGGTTTCTACCTTGTTCACATTCTGTCCGCCGGCCCCACTGGAGTGAAAACGCTGCAATTCGATGTCGCTTTCATTGATATCCAGTTCAATAGTATCATCGATAAGCGGGGCCACAAAGACCGAACAGAATGAGGTATGCCGACGGGCGTTGCTATCAAAAGGAGAAACCCGGACCAGCCGGTGAACGCCGCTTTCCGCTTTGAGAAAACCGTAGGCGTTTTCCCCCTTTACTTCGATGGTAGCGGATTTGAGTCCGGCTACATCACCGCTTTGGTAATCAACCGTAGATACTTTGAAGTCTGACTTTTCAGCCCAGCGCACATACATGCGGTAGAGCATTTCAGCCCAGTCCTGGCTTTCTGTACCACCAGCTCCGGGATTGAACGTTACAATAGCATCGCGGTGGTCATCTTCATCATTGAGCATGTTACGAAGCTCAAGGTCTTCCACCCCTTTTTCCAGCTTAGCCACTTCAGCCTCCAGCTCGCTTTCCACCGATTCACCTTCTTCCTGAAACTCAAAGAAGACTTCAATGTTATCCCGGATTTCATTCAGGTGATCCCAGCTTTCTACCAGCCCCTTTTCCAGGTCCAGTTTTTTCATTAGCTGCTGGGCCTCTGCAGGATTGTCCCAGAAATCAGGAGCCTGTGTACGCTCCTGCAATTCAATTATCGTTACTTTTCGCTTGTCATAGTCAAAGATACCTCCTCAGAGCATCTACCCGCCCTGAAAGATCTTTGTACACATCAGTGATTAATGCCATCTGTGATGATTAGTATTGAGTTTTTATTTACTGGCTCTGCCAATCAGAATACCAAGTGCGATTCCACCCAGCAATGCGATACCTATTCCCTGTTCAGGATTGGCACGTACATAGCGCCGGGCATTCCGGTATTCATATTTTATTTCCCGCTGAAGGCGATCGCTCTCATAACTGAGCCGGTCGAGCAATGCATCAAAAGTATTTTCGATGCTTTCCGTGGCCTTCTCAGCTTCTTTTCCGATACTCTTCACAGTTTTTTCTATCTTTTTTGAGTCTGTCATGGCCGTAGGATTGATTAAAGTACATCTTAAATTACGTAAATTTTTAAACACATTTATGCGGTCAAATTGCCTCTAATAGTCTGCCTGCTGTGCTCAACAATCTCTGGTTTTCCTTTATTCACAAACATTTCCTCGTTTACAACTGCAGCTGGGAAGATCCAGCCATTGACCGGCAGCTGCTGCAGCTGAACAACGTCAGCGAAGTATTGATGATCACCGGAGCAGGCGACAATGCCCTTGATTACCTGCTCGACCAGCCAGCCTACATTCACGCAGTTGACCTGAATTACCGTCAAAATGCACTGCTCAATTTCAAGAGAAGGCTGTTTCATTTTGAAGAAGCCGATTTATTGCAGCATTTCTTTCTGGATGGGGATGTAAGCAAGGCTTCGGATTACCTACAGCACACCGCAGATCACTTTCTATCCGGAGCGGAAAGAGATTTTCTGAACACCTTTTTCAGCAGGAGACAGAAAATTGGTTTTTACCGAAGGGGCAGCACCGGACTTTTTTCACGACTTCTGAGTGCATATATCCGTCAGCAAACTTTAGATGAGCTAATACAGCCCCTTTTTGAGTTTAGAGACTTGAAACAGCAACAGGCATACTATCATCAGATTGAAGAAGTACTCTGGCAGGGCCGGAGTCTGAAACTGATGGATCATCCCTTGAGCAGTTCTCTGCTGGGCGTACCCGGTATTCAACTCAGCGAGAGCAAGAACCGCAGCAGCCTGCTTGAATACCTGAAAACCTGTCTGCGAAATGTGTTTACCTACACCCTCGGAATGCATAATTATTTCTGGAAGATGTATTTCTATGGCGCATACGATGAGAGCTGTGCTCCAAATTACCTCAAAAAGGAACATTTTGACGCCATCCGTAAAATGATTGAGCGCATCCAGACCCATACAGGCAGCCTGATCGACCATCTTCGATCCACGAACCGCAAATACACCCATTTTGTCCTGCTGGATCACATGGACTGGTATCATGAAGACAGCCCCGCTTTGGAGGAACTATGGAATTTAATTCAGCGGACTGCACAGCCGGGTGCCAGGGTTTTATTCCGAACGGTCCGGGAAAACCGGAATTTTCTCCCGGATGCCGCCTCCGCATTCAGCTTCCAGGACGAATTAACCAAGCAGATGCATCGTTATGACCGGGTAGGAACGTATAGGGGGACCCACCTCGGAATTCTGAATCACTGATGAACACACTCAAAAGTTATTATCGCATTCATGCACCGGTTTATGATCTGAGCAGGTGGACCTTTCTTTTTGGGCGACAAAACCTCCTTCAACACCTGCCTGATCTGACAGTCAACAGCCGCATTCTGGATGTGGGCTGCGGAACCGGGTATCATCTGAAGCAGCTTTCGGAAAACAACCCTAATTATGAGCTTACCGGCATCGATCTTTCAGAAGATATGCTCAGAATATGCCGGAAAAAGTTAAATGAGTCCGATCAGCTCAACCTGATAAACAGCAATTTTCTGGATGTAGATCTGAGGAATAACAGCTATGATCTTATCATTGCTTCTTACTCCCTCAGTATGATGGCTGACCCATTTAAAGCTTTGGACCGGATGTTTGAGTTACTAAAGCCGGGTGGCTGTTTAGCCATACTTGATTTCTCTGAAAGCAGGCACCGATGGTTCAGGGAGTGGATGGAGTGGAATCACGTCCGTTTTGAAAAGCAGCTTCTGGATAATGCAGGTAACAAGCTGGAAGTTATCCAGCAACAGGAAGATGAGGTGTATCTTGGCCTGTGGAAATTTGAGCTGCTTGTAGCCAGAAAAGCCGACTGAGCTTAACTCAGCCCTCTACCAGCTGATCTTTATACTGAAGTTCATACAGTTTTCGATAGAGGCCTTCATCCACCTGTAACAGTTCGGAATGCGATCCCATCTCTCTTAATTCACCCTTGTGCATAACGAGGATTTTATCGGCATGCTGTATGGTGGACAGACGATGGGCTATCACAATAGACGTCCTGCCCATCATAATTTTTTCCATCGAACGGTTCACCAGTTCCTCAGTTTCGGAATCCACGTTTGAGGTGGCCTCATCCAGAATCAGAATTTCGGGATTGTAAACCATTGCCCTCACAAAGCAGATCAACTGTCGCTGCCCCATCGAAAGGGATGCACCCCGTTCTTTAAGTACATAATCATAGCTTTCGGGTAGCTTTTCGATAAAACGATGGGCTTCCACTTCATGAGATGCTTCTATTACCTGTTCCCTGCTGATAGCCTCATGCCCGAGGGTTATATTTTGAAGGATACTGCCTGAGAAAAGAGTATTGTCCTGCAGTACCAGGCCAAAATGAGAACGCAGTTCCTTCAGCTCAAAATCCTTGATGTTAATACCATCCAGTTTGATGGCCCCTTTCTGAATATCATAAAAACGCATCAACAGGTTGATGATGGTTGTTTTCCCGGCTCCGGTTGCACCCACGATGGCGATCTTTTCTCCTGGCTCAGCTTTAAAAGTCAGGTCCTTGATAACGTGATCCTCATTATCGTTGTATTTAAACCAGACCTGATCAAATTCAATTACACCTTTAGGGTCGTCCACAAAGGCAGGGTGCTCGGGATTTATAATCTCATTTTCAACATCCAGAATTCCGAAGATGCGCTCAGATGAAGCCAAAGCCGATTGCAGGGTATTGAATTTCTCTGAAAGTCCTCGGATGGGCATAAAGAACTGCCTGGCGTATTGAATAAAAGCCAGCAGAACTCCAAAGGTAACGCCATCCATCAGGGCTCGTCCACCACCATACCAAACAATTAGTGCCATCGCCAGACTGGCTACGATTTCCACAAAAGGCCAGAAAATGGCAAAGTAAAAGATGGTTTCGATGTGGGCTTTCCGGTGACTGGCATTGATGTCCTTGAATTTGCTGAGTTCCTTCTCTTCCCGGTTAAACAGCTGTACCACATCAATTCCGTTGATATGCTCCTGTACAAATGAATTGAGCCGGGCAATCTGGTCTCTGACATCCAGAAAGGAAACACGCACTTTATTTTTAAACCAGAATGTGGCATAAAAAAGGATGGGCAGCACTGCGATGGTGACAAGACTAAGCTCCCAGTTCATACTGAACATGAAAGCCAGAATGAAAATAATCCGGAATGAGTCTCCTATGATGTTCACCACCCCATCTGAAAGCAGCTGACTGAGTGCCTCAATATCACTGGTAGTTCGGGTAATCAGTCTGCCAATCGGATTCTTATCAAAAAACTGAACATGCAGGGATTTTATCTTTTCAAATACTCGATTTCTAAGGCTATAGAGGGTTCCCTGCCCAAACCAGCGAGTCAGATAGGTATTGATAACCAGCACAACAAACTCACCCGCCAGTGCCAGGGAAAGCAATAGGATGATTTGCATCAGGCCTTCAAAATCTCCGTCCGAGATATATTGGTCTACGGCTATCTGAGTGAGTTTTGGACGGATGGTGCCCAAGAATGATGCGGCCAGGGTAAGAACAATGGCCAGCACTACATACCACTTGTAGGGCTCAATAAAAAAATAAAGCCGCCTGATCAGGGTTCGATCGACGGCTTTTAGTTTTTTCTCACTCATTTACCTTATCAGAAGCGATTGAAATCGTCGAAAGGCGTGCGTGGCGTAATGATTTTTGGCTTTCTTTCATTATCACCACCACGGTTTGAGTCGGATCGGTTTCGATCATCCGAACCTCGGTGTCTTCGTTCATATCCGGTATTGCTGTCCCGGTCTCTGTCCCTGTCTCGGTTATATGAACGTCTCTGTCCGGAATCCTGCCGGTCATTTCTTCTGGATCGGAATCGCTTACCGCCCTTACTGCGGTTGTCATTACGGCCACGTCCGCCTTTATGTCCGCCACTTCTTCCGCCATTGTTATTATCCGGTTTGCCATGATCCTGAATCTGCACTTTTGGCTTGATAATGCCTTTTTCGTGCGCAGGATCAGTAAATACAGGTCTGAGTTCAGTAGCAAGCCATGCCGGGAAGAATCCTTCACGGGCTTCTCTCAGCAATACATGCGGATTGGTGTAACGTGCAGAAAAGTGACCAATCACCAGGAGTTTGGTCTGGGCTTCGGTAGCTACACGTGCAGCATCTTTTGCCGTCGAATGACCAGTCTCTTTGGCTTTATCCGCCAGTGTGGCACTGAAGGTAGCCTCATGGTAAAGGATGTTGGTATTCATCGCCAGTTTCACCGAATTCGGGCAATATTCGGTATCCGTAATATATGCAAAGCTGTCGCCCGGTCGTGGATGGCCTACAATTTCATAGGACTGAACCTTGGTACCATCAGCCAGAGTAACATCTTCACCTGCTTTCAGGGCCTTGAACTGTGCATCTTCCGTAATACCTAGGGATTGCGCTTTTTCCGCATCTACTTTTCCTGGCCGGTCTTTTTCCTGAAAGCGATATCCCACACAGAATTTGCGATGCTTAAGAGGACGGGCTTCCACATAGTAATCATCCCGGTCCAGTACCCGCTGTTCTTCAATATCTTCTTCGATTTCCACAAAATTGATGTCGAAGCTGAGCTCAAGCTGAATGAAATTGGTATTCCACTCTACGAATTCCTTGATCCCCTTTGGCCCTACAACGGTCAGTTCCTTATCCCTTCTCTGTAACTGAAGAGTGGATAACAGACCGAGCAGTCCCGAAAAGTGATCGGTATCAAAGTGTGATATAAAAATGCTGTCAATTTTTGATCGTTTGATGCCGGCTTGTAAGAGGCGCATCTGAGCGTTTTCGCCGCAATCAAAAAGAAATACATCACCCTCCCTCCAAAGAGCTACGGATGGTAAGTGACGATGTGCTGTTGGAGTGGCTGAAGCTATGCCAAGTGGTACAATGATCATTTTTTTTGCTCCCGTTTTGGGGAATTGCGTTCAGACAATGATCCCCGGTTGGATATTTAGATTTCTGCTAATTTTTGTTCCAGTAACTGTTTGTTATACATGGCACAATAGTGGCCATTCTGCGTGATAAGTTCTTCATGGGTTCCTTGTTCTCTGATTTTTCCGTCTTCCAGGTAATAGATATAGTCAGCGTTTTTGATAGTGGAAATACGATGACTGATCATAATAGTTGTACGATCATTTTTTCCCTTGTTCAAATGGCTGAGGATGGCATCTTCTGTTTTTGTGTCCACCGCGCTCAGCGAATCATCAAGAATCAGGATTTTGGGATTTTTGATTAACGCTCTTGCTATAGCCGTTCTTTGTTTCTGTCCGCCGGAAAGTGTTATTCCCCGTTCACCAAGAATAGTCTTAAAATTTTTCTCAAAATCCAAAATATTATCCCGCACCTGAGCCTGCTCTGCGGCCTCTTCAATATCTTCTTGAGTGGCCTCTTCAACCCCAAAAGCGATGTTTTCTCCGATGGTATCTGAAAAGAGGAATGTATCCTGGGTTACTATGCCCATATTTCGTCTCAGAAGATCGAGTGGGAGATCTTTAACACTATGCCCATCGATAAGTACTTCGCCCTGTGTGGGATCAAAGAGACGAGGTAGCAGCTGGATTAATGTGGTTTTACCCGAACCGGTACGACCTGCGATGGCCACAGTGGAGCCGGCTTTGATTTTTAAACTGATGTTTTCAAGTACATCGACCTCAGAGTCAGGATAATGGAAGCTCACGTTTTTAAACTCGATATCCCCTTTTATTTCATTCACTTCAGCCAGTGCGGGTTGTGTGCGGTCGATATGTATCTCGTAATCCAGAATTTCTTTTATCCGGTTCCAGGACGCCAGCGACTGCTGAAATCGGTTCATGGTATAGCCCAGGGCTGCAACCGGCCAGATCAGGTAGGCCACATATATCAGGAACTCAGCAATGTTACCTACGGTGAGCTTTCCGTTGATTACCATTGCACCTCCCTTCCAGATCACAATGATCAGTGAAATACCAATGAGAAAGTTAAGCGTAGGATGAAAAAGGGATTCGATCAGGTCAAGGCGAAGTTTCTTCTTTCGATAGGCCTCTGACTCTTCCTCAAAACGCATCTGCTCATAATCTTCACGGTTAAAAGCCTTGATGAGTCGGATGCTGTTGAAGGTTTCCTGTGCTTTACCCGCAAGTACCGAATATTGCTCCTGAATGATGATGGAATGCTTGTGGATGTAGCCGGTGATCCAGTAGGCAAAAACGGAAAGTAATGGTAGCGGAATCAAAGCCCAAAGCATCAGTTCCTTGTTCACCAGATACATCATGGTTAAAACAAAGGCCGCCCGGGTCACCGTATTAATGGAATACATGATTACCGGTCCGTAGTACTCTCTCACTTTATTCACATCCTCTGAGGCGCGTACATACACTTCACCGCTGGAATAAGTCTTGTAGAAACGTTGAGGAAGGTGCATCAGCTTTTCCACGATATCATTACGAATATCAAATTCCACCTTTCGGGAGGTGACGATGATGGTTTGCCGGGTAGCAAAAAGCAGGATACCATACATGACTACAGCGCCCAGAAGTATCAGGGAATTTTCAGCAAGTACCCAACCTTCCTGGCTGTTAAATAAAAGAGTAATGAGATTACTGCTAATTTCAGTACTCGAGTCCAGTAACTCTTCGACCTCATCCATGGTCTGCCGGATCAAAACGGGTATCCATACCAGAAAGAAGTTGGCAGAGCTCAGGAACAATGTCCCCAATATCAGCGGAAGCCGGTATTTCTTGAGATAGCTATTTAATTCTTTTAAGGCCTTCAATACCTACCCAATTTTTTGTAAGTGCTGTCGGGCACTGTTTTTAACGGCTGAAGTCCTCAACCCATTTTTCGGCCAGCTTCAAACCGGACAAATAGGCCGATTCAACTGTATTGCCATACATGTAGCTCCCAACAACAGCCAGAGGCTTTTCCATTTCATTTAAATCAATATAAGGCACCTTTAGCGGATTTATTGCCCGATTATATCTCCAGAAATGAACCTGTGACCAGTCAGGTGTACCGGCCCAATCTCCGAAAAGGGCTGAAAGTTCTTCCAGCATTTCTTTCTCAACTCCTTCCCTCTTCTCCATGTGTTTGCGGGCAAACTGCGGTGTTGAGTGAACCACCAGATGGGTTTTGTCCATGTCTCTTTTGGATGATTCAACTGCAGCCCACCCTAGCTTTGAGTCTTTGATATCCAGCATTTCCCAGTCCAGCTCAGGTGCTGAAGCATATCCGGCCATGAGTACAAACAAGGGATCGTACTCTACTTCATCAATTTCGCGCACAATCTTCAGTGTTGATACTTCATCTATGGTGGTATTCAGCACGGAATAGGCTTGTTTTGAAGGAGTAGCTATGATGACAGCATCGGCCTGAAAAGTGGCACTGCTTTCCAGGTTCAGCATCCAGGATTTTTTCTTGCCGCGATCATCCCCAAGAAAAGTAAGTCCGCCTACCCGTTCCTCCAGCCTCACATCCACCGGACGGGCCAGATAACGACCAATGCTGTTCATTCCATCTACCGCAACCGCACGGGGCTCGTCCTGTTGATACTCCATGTATCGGTTATCCTCAAGCAGCATATGCCGGCCAGACCAGGGCTTGGTCAGACCTTCTTGCAGCAATTCCAGAAGAAAGGCACGGAATTCAGGACTCTCACCCTCCAGGTAAGAAACCCCGTGATCCAGTTTAATTTCATGATTGTCTCCGGCATAGCGGGTTGCCATTCGACCGCCGTATCCACGGCTCTTTTCAAAAACTACAACTTCGAAACCGGCTTTAGCCAGTGTTTTACCGGCTACCAGACCGGAAATCCCCGCACCAATTATAGCTATTTTCATTTTTCTGAATCAGTTAAATAGTGACAGATTAAATCGCATAAACCGTTACCCTGGGCTTAACGGCCTTTTTGTCCAGCAATGCAGGCCAATAGGCAACTATTTCACTGGCCTTGGGCCTTCCTCCGGCAAAACCGGTCACGCCGCTTGGACCGGTCAGAATCAATGGCGCGATTTCCATCCCGAATCGATTCAGATCTTCTTTCTTCGGTCCGCAAACAGAAATGCGCATCTGAATTTCATCAAAATCTTCCTCATATGCTTTGGCTTCCAGGGGCTTTTCTGTCGTTCCATTGTAGCCCACAAATTCTTTGTGAAACTCATCGAAATGCAAACCCAGTGCAGCCGCCCTGTCTTCCAAGATCTGTGCACCTTTCTCGGCCTTTCGAAGGGCATCCGGCCAGCTATACACCAGCGTAGCTGAGAGTTTATAACCGTCGTTATAGGATGCTGAAACTTTATAGGTTGGCGTGTCAGTTCTTCCTTTGATGCCATAAACCTTCACCCGGTCCTTTTTGTACTGCTGAAGGTGGACTGAAGTAAAATCAGCGATCACATCAGGCGTGATGTATGAAGACGGATCACCGATTTCGTAGAGCAGCTGCTCTTTGACGGTCATCTCATTAACCAGTCCGCCGGTTCCCTCATGCTTCGTTACATAAAAAGTACCGTCCGGATAGGCTTCAATGATGGGGAAACCGATATCTGTAAAGTCTTCAATCGCTTCCCAGTCTGTAAAATTGCCACCGCTAACCTGTGCCCCACACTCAATGATATGTCCGGCAATGGTACCCACAGCCATTTTATCAAAATCGTCAAAATCCCAGCCGAATTCATGCACCATGGGGGCCAGTGTCAGTCCGGTATCGGTAACCCGTCCGGTGATAATCACATCAGCGCCTTTCTCCAGGGCTTCCACAATGGGGCGACAGCCAAAGTATATGTTGGCACTCAGCAGCTGCTCCTTCACAGAACTGATGGGTTCGCCATTTTCCATGTGATTCAGTGTGTGCCCATCCTTAATCAGCTTGTCGATGATCGGAAGAATGTCATCGTTATCCACAACGGCCACTTTGAGTCCGCTCACTCCCTGTTCCTCAGCCACTTTCAGGATTTCATCCTTTGCGGCGTTGGGATTTACCCCTCCTGCATTGGTAATGACTTTTATTCCTTTCCCTGTTATTTCAGGCAGAATCTGCTCTATCACATGTACAATATCGCGTGCATAACCCCAGTCAGGGTTTCTCATACGCTGTTTCTGCATGATGGACATGGTTACCTCGGCAAGGTAATCCATCACCAGATAGTCGATGGGGCCTTTTTTAACTTGATTGATGGGGGCACTGGGAAGATCACCCCAGAAGCCTTGTCCAGATGCGATTCGAATTAAATCCTTCACAAGCGCTCAGCTTTTTTCCTTGAGAAATTGAAGCTGAATATCGGGATTAATTTGATGAACATAAATAAAAACCCCCGATGCAGGCACCGGGGTTATCGTGTTTTTGCAAGTGGCCTTATTTAATCAGCATCATCTTCCTGCTCTCCACAAATGAGCCTGAAACAATGCGCATGATATAAATTCCGGAGGACAGGTTAGTGGCATCAAAAGTGACTTCATGCCATCCTGCCGTTCTCCGCTCATTCACCAGTACCTTGACCTCCTGCCCCAGCAGATTATACACCGAGAGGCGAACCTGTGAAGCCTGTGGTATTCCAAAGCTGATGTTGGTGGTAGGATTGAAAGGATTCGGGTAATTCTGTTTAAGCTCGAAGTCGGTTGGCAGAGCCGTGGTAATATCCTCATTGGAAGTACCCAGTGAGACTTCAATCGGGATGGTTATTTCAAGCGAATCTCCGTCGCTGTCTTTCACTTTTGCGAACAGTGAACCAACTCCAATGAAAGTTGGTGAACTGATAGTGAGTTCATAGTTAACCAGATCTGCACTGATGTTGATACTTGGAGGACTCACACTGAATTCGAAGGTGAAATCTGCGAGCAAATCCTCCAAATCAACGGCTATGCTGTCAAAGGCAAACACGAGCGGTTGGGTGGTGCTCAATTTCAGTGTATCGGGAACAACGCCAATAACAGGTATATCATTAACCGGGTTGATGTTAACCGTTAAAGTATCCGAAGCTTCAAGTCCCAGTGGATCTGATGCCTTGACAACCACTTTGGCTACCCCGAACTGATTCAGTACGGAACTGAGCTGTACTGCTGCTCCGGTTAAGGCCGCAGTGATCAAGGTGGAATCGAATGAGACAATGCTGTAGGATAAACCACCCTGCGCGTCTGTGAACGTGGTATTCAGATTGGCAGCGAGGAAAGTGGTGAAATCTTCATTAACGTTTATTGATCCCAATGGATTTGCCACTACCGGTGGTGTATTCAATTCACTGGTGATAAAGGATCTGGATTCGGATGCTCCGCTTTCCCCTTTTTCATTACTGGCATATACACGCCAGTAATAGGTTGTGGTGAAGGCCAGTGAATCCAGCTGAACTGAAGTAGCCGTTAAAGCAGAATCCAGGAGGATGGCCGTGTAGGCCGGGTCTGATGCAAGCTCCAGACGATAGCTATCCGCAAAGGTAGATGCATTCCAGGACAAGACCGGATTGACAGCAACGGTTGCACCATCAGCCGGAGAATCAAGGATCACAACCGGCGGAATGGATTCGCCCGTCGTGAAATCAAATACCGTACTGAATGCACTGTTCCCTACCCCGTTTGAAGCCAGCACCCTCCAGTAGTAGGTAGTAACCGCTGTAAGACTGTCAAGCGTAAGACTCGTGCCAGCCTGTGTAGAGTCAAAGAATACAGCAGTGAAAGTACTATCCAGAGAAAGCTGAACCGTATACGTATCGGCAAATGAAGCCGGATTCCAGTTTAATGTGGGCGTAAGTACTACATCGGTTGCTCCGTCAGCCGGTGAGGTTGGCACCGGTACATCCGGGATAGTTGGATTGGTAAAGAAAGTACGTGTTTCTGATCCGGCATTTTCACCCAGCTCATTGGAAGCAAAAACCCTCCAGAAATACTGTTTATCAAACTCCAGGTGATCCAACTGGATGCTGGTCCCCGTGAGTGTGGAATCAACCAGCGGTGTCGCAAATGTATTTGCGGTATCCACTTCTACCCGGTAGTTGTCGGCGAAGCTGGAAGCGTTCCATGAGAGGATCGGATTAACAATGGTTGCCGCACTGTCGGCGGGAGAAAGCAAGGTTACCACCAGAGGTATGGTCTCTTTAGTGTCGAAGAAGAAGGTTGAAGACCAGGAACTGTTACCTCCCTCACCTTCTGCAGTCACTCTCCAGTAATAGCGGGTTCCGAAAGTCAGTCCGGTAGCCAGTATCGAATCCGGTGCGTAACCGGTGGTATCAATCACAAGGCCGGAGGAGAAATTAGAAACCGTAGACAGTTGTACCTGATAGGTATCCGCAAACTGTGGAGCCGTCCAGTCGAGGGTCAGCGAAGTATCCTGATCAGCAGCCCCATCGGCCGGTGACAGCAAGGTAGGCTGCTGAGGTGCAGGGATTTCCGTCCGAAAGGTTCGGGTAGGTGAAAATGGCCCTGCCCCGCTTTGTCCGTTTGAACGAATTCTCCAGTAATAATCGGTTCCTATCTCCAAGCTGTCGGGTGTATTGAAAAAACTACTGAAAAAGGTGGAATCGATCAGCGGAGAGGCAAAGGTTTCCGAGGTATCCAGCTGGAAGGTATAATTATCCGTGAAGGATGGTGCCGGACCCCAGGTGAATGTGGGTTTTAAGGGAGCACCTACCAAACTATCCGGTAAATTTCCTAATGTTGGAGGCAACGGAAGTGGTTCTTTGGTCCTGAAGTTAAAAGCGGATGACCAGTTACTTTCCCCACCGGTATTCACCGCTCTCACTCTCCAGTAATACAGGGTAAAGAAATCCAGCCCCGAGACCGGAAGCGAATCCGGAACTACACCTGTGGTATCCACCAGATTTGCTGTGAAGGAATTATTGGTACTAAGCTGAATCTCATAGCTGTCGGCACCAACGGCCACATCCCAGTCCAAAACCAGTGAAGTATCCTGTTGCTGTGAATTACTTGCAGGAGAAACCAGGCTGGGGGTCAGAGGTTTGGTGGACAGGAAAATATTCCCGTTATCAATCAGCGAATTTGGCGAACCTTCGTTATAGTTCAGATTCGTGATGCTTACAGATGCATTCAGGTCAGTTGATACCGAAGCATCCGCCGCCAGCTGAATGTAGATCAGGTCACCATCGGAAGCGACTGCAGTCGCGCTTGCGCCCACAAATTTGATTTTACCACTGTTTCCGGATGTCAGATCGTTTTCCACAAAAGACCAGCCATCGGTCAGGCTTCCGGAAGTGCTGAAGCCCAGATAATCCAGCTGGCTTTCGTTGTAATTAAATTCGAATTCCATGGAAAGCACATCGGCACCGGACCCGGGTATATTTTCAACCCGTATCGGATACATCAGCGTATCAATCACCAAGGTTGAGGTATCCGGCGCAACGGTTATCAGATCGAAAATATTGATGTTGCTGGTCTGACCGGTGGCCCCGATGGAGTCGGTTGCTATGACCTGAAGCGTGCCGCCCCGGGTGTAATTCACTTTACCGGTGGAATCTACTGTGGCCAGTGAGGAATCTGACAAGGACCAGGTTACCGGTCCGGTTTGATTGGAGACACTGAACTGGGTGGAATCACCGCTAAGCGGATTTGTAACGGAGCCGGGACTGATGGTTAATGCAGGTAAGGCATTTGCCGTAACCGAAAATGCGGAAGCCAAACCTAATATATCATCATTCAGCACCATGTTCTGAGGAGTGAACCAGGTACTGCCGGTCACCCCGTCTTTTAACCGGAACTCCAGCTGGATTAAGTCACCTGAGCCGGTGATATCACTGGTTTGTGCAAAGGCCACATCGATATAATTGTCTGTGGCATTGTAGGTTAGGGTAGCACCCGGATCCAGTAAAGAACCTTTGGTAAGGCTGATCAACTCAAGTCGGTTGGTCCAGCTTCCGGAATTCAGCCTGAACTCCCCTGCTTTCACATTCAAAGCAGTCACATCCGTAATGGTAACCTGATTGCTTACCACCTGTCCACTGAAGTTTGTGGAATCGGTACCCGATATCAAATAACCGAATGCGTAACGTACCGTGGATGTATCCCGGATTCCCCGGCTGTCCTCCCCAACTATTCTGAAATTACCTGCACCAACTATGGTAACCAATCCTGTACTGTCATTAATGGTTGCGATGGAGGGATCCAGTGAAGTCCACGTCATGGGATCAACCTGCCCGGAAACCGTTGCAAAAGCAGTTTCTCCCAACCTCAGATTGGAAGGCGCGTTTACATTTATGGTTGGTTTGGGGGATACTGATAAACTCCCATTATCGAAAATAAGCGAAGGTGAACCCTCGTTCAGCTGGCTTTGGCTTGCATCAAAACTGATGGTAAATCCAAAGGAATTGGTGATTACCGCCCTGATATAAAACAGATCCCCGGTACCGGATAAGGCAGTAGCTCCGGCACCCGCGATGGTCATTCTCCCGCTCTGATCCAGATTTGCAACCACACTCATTCCACTGGATAGGGAACTGCTTGTTTCAACACTTAACGGTTCAAGATAAGCATCTGTATAAATCAGCTCGACGGTGTAAGATAAAACATTCAATCCCGTGAGGGAGGAATCCACCCTCACCGGAATCAATAACGTGTCGCCTTCTACCGCGCTGCTGTCAGGAATGCTGAGTTGCACCTGAGCCTGTGCGGCTGTAGCGAATAGCGACACCATACATAGCAGGATTATATTTCTGAGTTTTTTCATGATGTTGCTCCTTACAAGCTTATCAGCCTGATTACTTGATCAGCATCATTTTCTTAGTACTCACGAAATCACCTGATTGTATGCGATAGATATAAATACCGCTGGACAAGCGCTGTGCATCAAAGTTAACCGTATGAATACCGGCCTGTCGATTTTCAGAAACCAGCGTGGCCACTCTCTGTCCCAGCAGATTGAAAACATCCAGCTGAACAAAACCGGCTTCAGGAATACTGAAACTAATGTTGGTACTTGGGTTGAATGGATTCGGGTAATTCTGGCTGAGGTCATACTCGGTCGGAATAACGGCATCCTCTTCTTCACCTACGCTGGTTGCAGTAAGATCCAGTTCGTTAGCAATGAAGGTTTTGATGTCGAAACGGCTGTCGAAGTTTTCATCCAGGATATTAAACCTCAGATTCAGCAGCGCGCCGCTCTCCTCAATAGCTGTAGTAGAAGCAAGGGCCAGAATAACCTCATTTTCTTCCGTCACATTGGATACAAAAGTAGCTCCATTCAGCACTTCAGCTCTTTCCACAGATTCAAGCTCAAGTCCCTGCATGGTTGAGGCCAGTTTAATTTCGAAGGCCAGTAGGTCGTGCACATTTTCAAACTCAAGCGGCAGAATCAGCTGGTCGTCCTCCACGGAAGACTCCCCTATGCGAAGTACAATGTCTTCCACGTTCAGTTTGGCAAGGGCAGCCAGTCTGACTTTCGCATTCAGCTCGGCCGAGAAGGCATCACGGATACCTACCACATACTGTAATACTTCAGAAGCATCCAGCGCTGATACGGAACCGTCACCGGTCACATCAGCAACCGATTCCTGCAAAGCGCTGAAAGTGATCAGTGTGGCCACATCCTGCAGAATGAGGGATGCGTCAAAAGATTGAACGTTACCATTCAGGGAAACATCACCCAGTGCCGGGTTAGTGGTGCCGGAGCCCTGGAAGGGTGTGTAATCCACGCCGTCGGTTACCTCATCACCGGTTCCGGATGGATTACCGGAATGGGTTGGTCCACTGTCATCTCCCCACCAGTTGTTTTCAGCATTAATAGTGAAGGTCTTGTCTCTGTTCTCAATACCAAAGGTAAAGTTGTTATAAATATCAGAGTTGTTAATAACCGGGTTACCTGATCCATACACTCTCACACCATAGGTGTTGGTATTCAGCGAAGAATTGGTAATAGTTGGGCTGGCATTATCGGCAATCACCCCATACGTAGAACCACGAACAATCACATTATCAAGTATGGAAATATTATCGATGGCAGTGCCCGTGTATCGTATGCCGGTCCATTGATTGCGAACCACAGAAGTTGCCGTACTGTTACGGTTTGTATCACCGCCATAGAAATCATCTTCTATACTGGTAAAAACGATGGCAGAATCCGGAGTTGAACCTCCATCTGCAATCAGGCCCCTGTTAACCACAAGCTGAACAGCAAAAGTGAATTTACTGATTACCCCCGGATCAACGGTTAAGGTTGAGTTGGTCCCAATGGTATAAGTACCGGTGAAATAGTATGGTATTCCCGTTCGGCCTGCGAAGGTTCGGTATGCCAGGGTCGCATCCTGTACCAGAGTCTCATTTAGCACACCTATCGCAGGATAGGTGGTACCGGACATTACATTCCCACTTGTAGAATCCGGGTAGGATACCAGTGAAATCAAAAGCGGAGTAAACCTTAGATCATTAAAAGTATTATTGGTTACAACTGGTGCAGATACTCCACCCAATCGAATACCATAATTATTTTGCTCAAAGAGCGTACTGTCAATGGTTGGACTGGCACTGGCAAGGTTGATGGCATTATTGGCACCTTTAATTACCGCGTTACGAATTATGTTTGCAGTATCGATACTGGTAGCATTAAAGGTGAACCAGTTTCCAGATTTAAAAGTGTCATTACCCGGGCCGTCATTATACAGATCGGCAGGATTACCATAGTTATCATCGGTATCCAGGGTAAATACTACCGGATTGGATGCCGTACCATCAATGGAAAGTGAACCATCCACAGTAAATCCATACTTAGATCGAGTTGATCCAAAACGAGTATAGGACTTAAACACAACTCCTTCCGGTATGGTGATTGAGGTACCTGATGGAATGGTAATGTTGCCATATAGAACATAAGTAGTTGAATCTACTCCGGCAAAACTACGAACAGGAATGGTTGCATCAGAACCCCAGGTTTGCCCGTTAATTCCAATACCCCTTATACGGACATTAGATTCCGAATTATTTGAAAAGGTAGGTGTTGAAAACATGTCCATGAGAATACTGTTTCCAATCTGACCTACCGAGCTGGAAATATTCTCAAAGGTATTGTTTTGGATAACCGGTGAAGAATTACCTTTGATCCATATTGCTGTGCTTAATGATAAAGCAAACAATGAACTGTCTACTACCGCATCAGCACTGTTAAACTCCAATGCCGTTGTCGGATATCTGAAAATAGTATTATTGATCAAATTCAGACTATCGATGCCGGAAGACCTAAAAACGATCCTTGATGACTGTCCCGGCGAAGGTATCGTTGTGTTACCATCGTTATTGGTATCCCCACCTGAACCATCATCATTAAAGGAGGTAAAAGTAACCGGGTTTGTTTCGGTACCGAGAGTTCGAATAGCACCGTCAATCAGGAAGAGAACGTTTCCTTTGAAGACGATACCCGGAGCAACACTAAAGGTGGTGTTTGAAGTTACAGTTGGGTTTGTTCTGAGGATGAATGGAATGTTTGTAAAACCTGCAACGGTGTATGGGACTAAGGTTACATTCGTTCCAATATTTCCTCTGGTATCCATGTATCGGAAAGACTGGTTGTAGGATGAGGAAAACCTTGCTGATGATGCTTCAAGCAAGATAATTCCGTTTGAGCCATTCGAGTTAAATGTAATGTTATTGTATGTTGGCGTTGAGGTGGTTGACACACCCAATGGATCCTCACCACAATTCTGTATAGTACTATTCGAAATTGTTACGTTCGAGCCAGATTCAGCCACAAATCCAACATATCTACAGCTCAAAACGGTAACACTGTCCACTGTAGGTGCAGCATCTGAAAAGACCATTCCATGTCTGCTGTATCGAATTTCTGTGTTGTCAACAATAGAACCTACATCATCTGCCGTTGGGAAGAATCGAATGGTTCCCCAGTTATTTGGACTTGGCGTTGTAGATCCTCCATCACCATTGGTATCCAGAGGGTTACCCACCTGATCATCAAAAATGGAAGTAATAACAATCTTCTCAGTTTCTGACCCATCAGCAACAAGGGTACCTTCAATACCGAGAATAGTACCGGTAGATACATTGACAACTTTCAATACAGTACCCGGCTCTATGGTTAGAGTGGAACCCGAGGTAATGGTTGAGTTACCCAGAAGTACCGTTGTAATTCCTGTGAAACCTGCAAAATCACGATTTCTGATGATGGATGGTGCAGAAATAACTTCACCATGGTAACCAATGGCTGTTAAACCAACATTAGCAACCGAATTCCCGGAAAATGTAGGATCAGCAGAAAGTGAAAGGGCCACCGGTACTGAACCTGTATTTGAAAATGAATTATTGGAAATGGTCGGCTTACTGGTTCCTCTTGCATCAATTCCATAGGTATCCGAGTTCACTATCTCAGAGTTTGATACGGTCATATCGGAATTGATCATGTTAATCGCGCCGCGTGGACTTACAAACAAATTAGCAGCTGAGTTATAGGGATAGCTGGTGTTGTAGCGCGCGTAGCGAATGATGTTGTAATCAATGATGGACGCGTCCGAATCTTCCCCAAAGCCAAATCCTCTCCAGGCTGCATCAGTAGGCACAGTTGTATTACCATCTTTATTGGTATCGTTTGGATTACCCACGTTATCGTCCGTTACCGCGGTGAATACGGTAATACTGTCCGGGTTGGCATCACTGATAAGGGTACCCCGTACTACAATCCCGGAATTAGGAAGTGCCTTAACAACCACGCCGGGTTCAATATTCAGGGTGACCCCGGTGTCTACCGTGAGCCGGTTCAGCAAGAGGTAGGTCACATTGGGGATGGAGGTAAAATCACGTTGTTGCAATGTGGAATTACTTGTTATGGTGGTTCCCAGAAGCCCAATGGCGTCGTATTGGTTGTTTGAAGAAGAGAAGCTATTGTTGGTGAATACGGGTTCAGAATCAAAAGTCAGGATCAGTGGAACTACCTGAGAAGATCCCATTTCATTATTTGAGAATTTCGCATCTGAATTTCTTAATACAACCCCATAAATATTATTTACATAGAGTGAACTGTCAACTGTTGCATTTGAGTTTGTTAAATTCAAACCCCCTACAGGGTTTGTGTTATTCAGGTCTCCAGCAAAACTAACCTCTATTCTCCTCAGGATATTATCAGCATCCCTGGTTGAACCATTAACCACAATGCCATTCCAGTCATTTTTTGCCGGTGCAGAAAGTGTACCATCATTATTGGTATCACCAAAAGCATTATCATTTTTAATGGAAGTAAATAAAATCGTTTCACCTGAATCAGCAATGGCTTCAATCGCACCACCATCATTAATCCTTAGCTGGGCATTGGCAAAAAACTTCCAGATTGCACCTGTTTTGACTGTTAACTTAGCAGGACTGTTCACAGAAAAGGTACTTGAACGGTAAGGAACCGGTGCATTCTCCAATATAAAATCAGCACTTGTAGAACTGAAATCCAAATAAATAGCATCCTTATCGTTACCTGTAAAATCATTAGCTCCAGAATAATTCACCGTACCGATGGATGCATATCGTACCGGGTCTTCACTGGTAGTGATGATGGAATTTGAAATGTTTACAACTGGCAGTGACTGCCCGGATACAGCTGCGGAATGAACGAACAAAGCATCATTCGAATCACTGATGGTGGTTGAATCTACATTCACGGTACCGCTAGCAGCGTAAATGGACTGATCTCCATATTGAATCAGACAGTTATTAAAATCTCCATAAGAATCTGAAGTGTTAAAATAAATTCGGTTCCAAGCCGATCTTGTCGAGGTTGTATTTGAGGTAAAGGTTGCCCCATCGGCTATCAAAGCTCCGGTAACAATTAAGTTCTGACCAGAATCAAAGCGAACTTCCGCCCCATTTTCGACCACTACAGTATCCCCTGCAGTAATGGTGGTAGTTGCCTGAATGATATAAGGTGAACCGGCAGCCGTCCAGACGACTGTAGAATCCCCTTCGATATTACCTGAAATATTGGTTTGGGCTAGCAGATTCGTGCTGAAAAGACATACGAATCCCAGGATTGCAGTTAATTTGAATACACGTTTCATAGCTCTTGTTACTTGAGTTAATCTGAAAAGGAAAGAATTGTACATCACTCCGTACCTCCGGATGAGTGGATCCCCCTGTTACTTATTTGACCTCTCTGAATGTGCCCATTCAAGCTATGATAGTCAACGAAAAAAAACCCCACCTTATCGGGGTGAGGTTTTTTAGTTAAGCTTCAGTAAGATCGAAATTTGTGCCGGCACATTACCAGCAGTAAATGTTACTTAAGTAAATAAATGCAATGTTCAGCTAAGAAACACCGCATAGATATGCGGTTTTCAGGGATTAATGATTTTTTTCTGAATGCCTTTAGCTACCGCCTCAGATTTGGAATTCACTTCCAGCTTCTTGTAAATATTACGTATGTGATGCCTGACCCCATCTACAGTAAGGTAGATATGACGGCCTATAGCCGCATAGGACATTCCCTTGGCCAGCAGCTGCAAAATTTCCACCTCTTTTTCACTTAATGTGAGGCTTTCCCCCTCCTGATGCTGAAAGCTCTCAATCACTTTTCGCGCTATGGAAGGTGAAATAGGTGAGCCTCCTTCGTGTGCATCCCGGATACCTTTAATCAGTTGCTCAGGGGTTACTTTTTTCATCAGATAGCCAGCGGCACCCGATTTCAGAGCCGCAAAAATGTGGTTATCATCTTCATGAACGGTAGCCATGATGATTGATAGGTCTGCATTTTTTTCCCGGGCCAGCCCAATACATTCTATGCCACTCATTCCGGGCAGGTTGATGTCCAGCAGCAGGATATCGGTTTTCTCGATTTTCCCGCTGCTGAGAGCATCCTCACAATTCGAAAACGATCCGGCTACCTGCATGTCTTTTTCGAAGCTGATGAAGGTTTCCCAGCCCTCACGCATATAGTCGTTGTCTTCGATTAGTGTTACCCGAATCATAGCTCCGTGTTAGTTATTTGCACAGTACGCCAATTTGCTGTCAAATTCACCGCATAGCTATGCGGTTATAGCGGTATTTTGAGGATCCATCGGGTTCCAAAGCCCTCTTCTGACTTTACTTCAACATCCAGGCCCTGCTTTATAGCTCTTTGCCTGATATTACTGAGTCCATTTCCATCCCGTGCATTCTTCATATCAAAGCCAATCCCATTATCCTGAACCACCACATGCAAAGAGTATCCTACATGTTTCATGCTGATATTAACCATATTGGCTTCAGAATGACGCACAACATTGGTGATGATTTCTTTGAACATCAGCCAGAACTGCTGTTTGATTTCCAACCCGGGTTTTTCGGTATCGAAATCCTCATCAATATCCATGAAATACTGTATATCCTTACTCTCGAGTACATCTGATGCAAAGCGCCGGCATTTAGCCAGTATCTGTGACCAGTCGTCATTTTCAGGCTTAATGGCCCATATGATATCGGATATTTTTTCCCGGGCATCCTCAGCACTGCTTGAGATTAATTCAAGATAATGACCCATACTTTGCTTTTGTTTTCCATTCTTTTCTATGGCCCTGGCGAAGTAGCTGATGCTGCTCAGGGTTGCACTAACCTCATCATGTAAATCACCGGCTATCCGGTTTCGGGTATCCTGCAGTTTCACGATCATACTGAACCGATACCAGGCTACCCCATAAACAATCGAAGTTGCCAGTAATATAGCCGAACCAATGAACCACCAGGTTGCCCAGTAGGGTTTTCTTATTTTAAGCAATATGGGTTTGGATTCGGTTCCCCAAATGCCATCCGCATTCGTACCCTGTGCAATAAAAGCATATTCACCGGGCGGGATACTGGTATACATAGCTATTCGGTTGGGCCCCGCATCAACCCAGCCCTCATCCAGCCCAACCAGTTTATAACGGAAACGCTGTTTATCCGGAGCGATGTAATCAAGGCTGCTGAAAGTGAATGAGAAAAAATTCTGGAAATACTTCAGCATCAGATTTCGATCGGTTTCCACCATCCCCTGCGATTCCCCAGAGAGTATAAAGTCCGTAACCACGGTTTTAACACGACTGCTGTTGATGCGGTAATTATCCGGCCGTATTTCGTTGAACCCATTTATTCCACCGAAATAAATATTATGGCTTTCTGATTTGAAATAGGCCCCTCCATTAAATTCATTGGATTGCAGGCCATCTGAGGTGGAATAATTGGAGAAGGTTCCGGTATTCATATCATATTTGGATATCCCCCCATTACTGCTGATCCAGAGCTTGTTGCCTTCAGATTCCACAATGCCATACACCACATTATTCGGCAGGCCATCCCGGGTGGTAATCATTCGAAGCGAGTCCAGTTCAGGAATATATTCTCCCAAACCCTGATAGGATCCTATCCAGATTTTGCCCAGACTGCATCGTACAATACTTTGCACATGATCCGGTTGATCCAGAAACCGGTTCACCTCGTTGAATCGAATGTCAAACTCATATAAGCCATTGCCTTCTGTTCCAAACCAGATGTGCTCACTGTCTGCCGCAAACAGACTCAAAATGCGGTCGTTCAACAATTCCGGATACGTATCACCGGTTTGTATGGTCTGAATGAGCCTTCCGTTTTTACTGATTTGATTAAGTCCCTTGTAGGTCCCCGCCCAGATATATCCGGTAGAATCTTCCAGCAGGGTTAATACTGAATTGTCAGTCAGTCCCTCCTCTTCAGTCAGGCGAAGCAGTACTTGACCATTTTCATCCAGCTTGAACAAACCGAGGCCATCGGTTGCGATCCAGAGGTGTTTATCTGAATCGGTCAGCATAGCTATAACGGAGGTTTTACTGAGCTCACTGAAAAACCCGTTTTTTTTGTTTCTGAGTACCTGCTCAACCGGATCGTATTCACAAATTCCGGCGCGTTCTTTTCCGGCCAGGATTTTGCCATTAAAATCGGTGAAACTGAGCACTACATCAGGGCTTCCGCTTCCTCGCACAACATCAAACTTATACCGGTAATCGGAGTAGAGGTTTAACCCCGAAGTGTTGGTTCCCAGCCACATTGTATTCTGTCGGTCGCGGTAGATGCTGCGAATAGAGTTCTCCGCAAGACTGTAATCATCCTGAATTTCTGATCGGTAAGCTGCGTAGTTTTTGGATGCCGGGTCGTATATGAATAAACCATCAGAAGCTGTACCTATCCAGACCCGACCCAATTCATCGTCTTCCATGCTATTCACGGCTGCTAATCCGGGGATGCGGCTATCCAGTATGAGTCGGCCTCGGTTGAATTCATGCAAATGCCCATTTACTCCTCCTACCCACACATTTCCGGCTTCATCGATCAAAAGGGATCGTACCGGATCGTCGAGAAATTTCTTTACCTGATCAAAAGTACTGACACAGTAAAATCCCTGTTCTGTGCCCGCGCAAACATCACCGTTACTTAACAACTCCACATCCCAGACGGTAGTACCCTCCAGAAAACGATCTGTAAATCCGGTTTTGGTATTAAAACGGATGAGCCCTTCGTAGCGGCTGCCCATCCAGATTTCATTGCCCACTCTTTCCAGGCTCAGTAGATTTTCAGATACAATCTCTATCGAATCTTCATCAAACGTACGGTACCGGATGAATTTTTGTCTATCCGGATCCAGATAGTTGAGTCCCCCTCCATCTGTGGCGATCCACAGGGCATTTGAGGAATCAACCAGAATATCACGAATGGTCTGATGGCTCAGGGAAAACGGATCTTCCGGATCAGGCCTGAATATCCGGGTTTTTGCTGCATCATATAGGTTGAGGCCATCCCTTGTGCCAATCCAGATGAAACCGGCTGTATCCTGTTTCACGGTATAAACGGTTGACTGGGATAATCCGTCCTCAACTCCGAACTGGCTGAAGCGAATTTGCTGAGCCTTTGCCTGAACACAAAAGAACATCAGCAGAAGAGTAATATATTTGCAGCCTGGATGATGCACGATGCTTATCGTTTGATCCCAAAATAAAAAACCCGCTTAAGTTATAAGCGGGTCTTTACGAATCTTCGGTTATTGGTCATTCATTGACTGCATCACGGTCCAGAAACTCTTGAAAGAGCTGAGTGTGTCGGCTCACCATCGGAATCTGGTAACCCCGGATAAAAACCTGCTCAATATTGGTCAGGGGTTCAAAAGGATCTCCATCTGTGATGATGAGGCTGGCATGTTTACCGGCTTCCAGACTGCCCAGTTTGTCGGCCACTCCGAAAGCTTCAGCCGGATTAATGGTCACAGCTTTGAGCGCTTCTTCGGTACCCATACCATAGGTGGCCGCATAACCAGCATTATAAGGCAGGTTACGGACATTTTCGGTATCCCCTGATGCAAGCAGAACCTTAACGCCTGCCTCAGCCATCAGCCCCGGATTCTGGTAAGGCCGCTGATAGTTGTCGTAACTCCGTGTGGGTGTATAGAGCGTGGTTGTGATTACCGGGATGCCGGCTTCAGCAATCTCATCGGCCACACGCCATCCCTCACGAACACCATTCAGGATGAAACGGGCATTTTCCACTTCTGAGATCCATTTGAGTGCGTTCAGGATGTCTTTTTCACCATTTACGCTTACAATGATAGGTATCTCACCGTTAACCACATTTCGCATAGCTTCCATGCGTAGGTCTTTGTCCGGGTGCTCTTTCCCTTTGGATTCAGCTTCAAAAGCCGTCATCATTTCATCATAGAAGATGGCTTTATCCCAGTACTCATTCAGCATTTCGATGGTTTTATCGTAAGCTTCCTTGATTTCTTTCTCTGAACGCTGATCCCACCAGCCTCTTCGGCCTGATGATGGCCAGGCTACATGCAAACCGGCTTCTTTCAGAACCGCCATGGAATCCGGTGAATAGCCCCATAGATCAATTAAGGTGGCCTTACCGGCAATTCCGTTGCCTGTGGGTAGAGAAATCACATGCGTTACCCCATTTACCCGGGTTACCGGAATGGAGGCCGAATGCGGGTTGATGGCAGTGAAAGCAAGAACGTGGGGATTCATATCCCCTACCTCTTGATTGTCCACGGTGCGATCAACTGCGCTGATTTCAACCAATCCAAGACTGGTCTGGGCATCCATCAATCCGGGATACACATGCTTTCCAGCTGCATCAATAACGGTATAGCTGTTATCATAGGTGGCCTCGGTTCCCACATAAGAAATCAGGTTACCGTCAATCAGAACGGTGCCATTTTCGATGACTCCGTTGGTAACGGTATGTACAGTGGCATTGGTGATGGCAAACTTACCAAAACCCGGCTTTTCAGTAATCTGAGCTATTGCACTTTGAAGACTGAATGCCAGAAGAAGGGTGAGTAGTGTTTTTCTGAATAATTTCATGATTATTTCTCCTGTGCTGCGTTTGCCGTTTCGAAGAGAATGAAAGCTCCTTTCATACAGGAATCTTCCTCTCTTCCTTCTATCACCTCTTCAAAATTGTGAGCATCGGCAAATTCCGTGTCCGGACTCACCAGAAGACGCATGTCATCAGCGTCCTTTTCCCGGTCGAAGTATTTCTTGCCATCCACAAAAGTCATTTCATTGATGGAATAGATACTGAGCGGGTGGCCACTCCAGATTCCGAAATCACCGTGCTTGCCTTCCTCCAGGCTTCCGATCTTATCATCCACGCCAAGCTGTTTGGCCGGGTTGATGGTGATCATTTTAAGGGCATCATTCTGACTGCTTCCACCATAGTGCACCACTTTGGCAGCTTCATGGTTCAGGTGACGAATAAGTTCACCCGAGTCCGAATTAATGGAGTTGGTAACGCCATTTTCATTGAGGATGGTGGCGTTGTAAGCGGTTGAGTAATACACCTCAAACTTATAGGCCCACCAGTCAGCAAAGATGGAGGTATAAGCACCATTGGCAGCCAGTTCTTTGGCTACTTTAAAGGCTTCATTGGCATGCTGGAAGGTGTAGTTCTTAACTCCATAATCCTTGAAAACCCGCATCAGCATGAGAATTTCATCAGCGCGATAGGAATGACAATGCACCAGGATTTCTCCTTCGATGATATCATTGATCACATCCAGACGCAGATTTTGGGCCACCGGTACCGGCGGAGTGCCCCGCTTGCGACGGTCATAACGCGCTTTGGCTTCCAGATACTCTTCCCGGTTACGCTTGTAATCCAGAGCGGCATCAAAAGTCTCGCGGATCACCTGCTCCACACCCATACGGGATCGGGGCATGATACCACGGCCTGAGCCATGTACGCGGGTTGGGTTTTCACCCAATGCAAACTTGATAGTGCGAGGTGCCCCTTCCAGTTTCATTCCGAACTGGTCGGCTCCGTAACGCAGTTTCAGTGTCTCACCCTGTCCACCAATCACATTCGCAGATCCGTGCATCAGGTGGATGCTGGTAACGCCTCCCGCAAGAGCCTGATAGATGCCGATGCGGTTTGGGTCGATCGATTCTTCCATGGTCACTTCCGCAGTAACCGGATTGGTCGCTTCATTGATATCAAAGCCATTCAGGTGAGAGTGTGCATCAATGATGCCGGGAAGCACATATTTCCCGGTAGCGTCGATAACCTCTACCCCACGCGGAGCACTGAGGTCTTTTCCGATGCGGGTGATGATACCATCCTCGACCAGCATATCGGAATTCTCCATATCACCATTGGTTACAGTGATGATGGTTGCATTTTTTACCAGTACAGATCCCTTTTCCTGCGCCTGAGCGGCCGGAAAGGTGAAGATCAGTAACAGTATAAATAAGGTCAGTTTCTTCATGTAGGTCCTCTCATTAAAAATCATGTCGTTTTCCATTGGCAACAACGTGCTTAACCTTGGCTTTTTCATCCAGGATCGGTTTATCCAGTACCATAAAATTGGCCAGTTTACCTTTCTGTATGGATCCTGCTGCAGCACCAATACCCAGAATGTCTGCCGTATTTTGTGTCATGATGGCAATGAGTTCATCTGCGCTGAGGTCAGATTCTTCCAGAATGGTCTTTACGTTTTTCTTCAGGTCACTCAGTTTGAGTCCATCGGATGCAAAGCCAACCTTAACTCCGGCATCAATCAGTATTTTGGCATTGGCAACCATCTCCAGGTAAGCCTCAAGCTGTCGATCCCGGTAGGCCTGTTCTTCCTCAGAAATGCTTTCCTGGTCCTCTTCGGATTCTTCAGACTCGTCCTCTGTATCGCCTGCATCATCACTTTTATCTTTTTTGGATGCCGCTTTTTTCTGTTCTGCATACCACTTTGGGGTATCCGGAAGGTCAAAACTAAGCAGTACAGGAATGTTGCGGCTTCTAAGTTCAGCTGCAGACCGGAATGCTTCCTTTCCGGAAACTACAACAACGTCAAAATTAAACTCATCCTTCAGGATCAGCATTTTTTCAATTTCCTCTTTGGTGTCGGCCTTGAAGAAAAGCGGAGTTTCACCCGACATCACATCAAAAAGTTCTTCAAGCACCTCATCCCGCTGCGGAGCCGGCATGTTCGGATTGGATTCATAGTAATTGATATGATCCTGCAAAGCGGTAGCATCGTACATGAGCTGTCGGAACCGGGCCATAACGCCCATCACCGTTCCCGGATATACACCTCTGCTGCGTTGGAACTGAGCCAGCTGGGCTACTTCCTCTTTTAGAAGCAGTTCATCTACCTGTTCGGTACTCAGATTGAATATTTCAACCTGACCGGGCATCATATTGCCTTCAAAGCCAAGTGCAGCAGTGGTAAAACCAGCCCCCAATAGGCTTTTAAAATCTTTATGGTTGCCGTCCATCAGTTCAACCGGTTCACGATCAGGCTGAATGCCTGCACGTTCATAACCGGGATTTCCGGGATCGTCGGCGCGGTCAGGGCGCGGTTGCTGAGGAGCACCCCAGGTTCCGAATCCGTCGATAAAACCGGGCCAGATGTGCATTTTTTCTTCAAATTCGACGGTATATGCATCAAATGGGATATTGATGCCTGAGCCGAAATCTTCGATGATTCCATCTCTCCAGACTATCGCTGCATTGTCTGTGACGGATCCGTCTGCATTATGGATCATCACATTTTTAAGCGCATATGCCGGAGACTCCTGTGCGGTTAGCGATGCCGAAATCATCAAGAGCAACGCTACACTGAGAATCTTTTGTAGCTTCATAGGATGGGATTTGTGAATGTTAATCGCCCGAAGTAAAGACTTAATTCACAATTATGAAAGTTGCCCTTGCAAATATTGGTAAAAGGAAGGCTTAGTTAAAAAGCCGGGAAAAAGCTTCAGAACCGGATAGTGCTCCCCAGTATCTGGGATGGCCGTTGAACCCGTTTTCGAGTTGTTCACGTGCTTCTTTTTTATCCAGTTTAAGGCTGATAAAGGCGCGATAGGTGTTATTATTTTCCTCCAATCGCTGAACAACAGAAGACTGAACAGCCTTGGCGGGCAAGCTTTCTTGGGCCTCAATCAGGATGATGTAATAGTCCGTGTTTTTTACATCCGCATTACCGGATTCCTCCAGTGAAGAACGTATATCTTCAATGCGTTCACCGAGTTCCCGAAAGAGAATGATGCGGGCCTGTTCTTCCGCCCCGGATAGTGCGGCAAGTGAATCTGCATCAATGGCGGTTGCGAAAACTGAAAAGGAGGAACTGTCTGCTGCGAAACCTGATGCAGCATACCAGGATGGAAATATGGATGGTTCAGATTCCTCGGTGACCCCGGTAGTAGCAGATGGTGTAGAACAGGCAAAAAAAACGGTAGCTACAGTGGTCAGGATCAGGATTCCCCGGAATAAATGCATGAATCTATTTTTTGAGTTGGATGAAGCCGGTTACGTTATCCGGGCTGAGGGTTTTCAGGGTGATGTTTCCCTCATCCACCAAACCGGAGCGCACAAGATCTCTCAAAGTTTTGAGATCTTCAACTTCAGATCCATCAACAGCTAAAATCTGATGACCGGTTTTAAGGCTTCGATTCCAGGCCTCAGAATATCGATCCACTTCTGTAATGAGAAAATGCATCTTCTCATTTTTTTGAATAGCCTCAACCTTAAATCCAAGGTCAAATTTATAGGAATCCACCTTGAAGGCTTCCTCTTCCGGTTCATCCAGAGGCATTTCATCCAGTTCAATATCCTCTTCAGGCACATCAAATTCCGCGATTTGCGGTTCTTCATTTATCAGTTCCTTGAGACGCACTTCCTGATCAAACTTACTGCCGTTGCGGTACACGGTAAGTGTGATGAAGTCGCCGGGGCGCATAACTGCTACTTTCTCCTGCAATTCATTGGATTCATTCACCGGAAGGTTATTTACCTCCAGTACCACATCGCCGATTTGAAGGCCGTATTCTCTGGCAGCGCCATCTTCCGACATACCCAGAATTTCTACTCCAACCACGGAAGGCAGTCCAAGTTCCTGTGCTCTGCTGTAATCAACAGCCGCAATACTGACCCCGAGCAGGGCGCGCTTCACTTCCCCGTGTTCGATGATGTCCTCGGCAACTTTCACAGCCAGATTACTTGGTACCGCAAATCCGTATCCCTGATAAGTTCCGCTCTGTGATGCAATAGCTGTATTGATTCCGATGAGCTGTCCGCTGGTATTTACCAGTGCTCCACCACTGTTGCCTTTATTAATGGCTGCATCCGTTTGAATAAAAGACTCAATGCGCATGCGGTCGTTAATGATCTGTACATCCCGGCTGAGTGCACTTACGATTCCTGCAGTGACGGTAGAACGGAGCCTGAACGGGTTTCCGATTGCCACTACCCATTCCCCAACCTCAAGCTGGTCAGAATTACCAACCATGGCAGCCTGCAGATCATCTGCATTTATTTTGATGACTGCGAGATCAGTGGTGGGGTCACGGCCTACAATAAGGGCCTGAAATTCTCTTTTGTCGCTCAAAACCACACGTATTCCATTTCGAACCGCATCCTCAATCACATGATTGTTGGTGAGGATATATCCATCGCCGGTAATAATTACCCCTGATCCAACGGTACGGGCTCTTCGCGGGACCATACGATCCCAGATCTGCAATTCGGAATCATCCTCATCACCGAGTGGAATAATGGTTTCAATGTATACTACGGTTGGCGTTACGTTTTCAGCAATTTTTTTAAACAGAAAAGGTGCGCCCACCTTTTCGAGGCTTTCATCGGTAAAAAAGGGATCATTGCTGCGGGTTACTTCAGTAACGCTCACTTCTGCGAGGGGTGCCCTTCCGTCATCCAGCAGGTACATAGACAGAAGCGTGCCAAGGGTGAGACCGATAGAAAGGAGGAGAACGCCGGTAAGAAGATAATCTCTGACTTTCATTGACTAAATAATTTGTTCCAGGAGTTTGTCTGATTTTCTGTCCTGATAACCGTCGATGTGGTATTTGAAATAAACGTCCAGATGCCGGATCAGTTGTTTTAATTCCGGGATGCTCAGATTTTGTTCCAAAACGTTGGTTGATCTATGCTTCAGGGTTTCATGTATAAGCATCGCCTGATTTATGGACAACTTAAAGGACAAGTTCGTTTCAGAAGTGTCTGAAACCTGACCTGTTTCGATATTAAAGAAATAATCCTGATCATTTACAAGATTTAGAATTTGGCTGCTGATCGTTAGTCCTACGGCGTCTGCAGCTCTGACCTGAATATACGGGATCAGGTTAAAACTAATATTATGCTCTTTGCTGAGCCAGCGTATGAAATTGTGAAGCAGGCTGAATACCCCCGCATTCGTCTCCCCTTCGTGAACCAGCTGGCTAAACAATTCCAGCACGATAAATAACACAATTCCTTTTTCATAGCTGAATGCCGCTGTGCGGACGGAGGATACCAGACTGGCTTCAGTGAGAATCTGTACACTTCGACTGTTTTTGAAATAGTAAACCACATCCAGAATGTGTCCGCTTTCGATCAGGCCCGCGAACTTACTCTTTGGTTTTTTAACTCCGCGCACCAGTAAAGCCATCTTACCGTGCTCAGCGCTCAGGACGGTAATGATTTTTGATGACTCCTGATAATCAACAGTTTTCAGGATGATAGCTTGCGTGTGGGTAATCAAAGGGAATTCGCTTGGGTTCAGGCGAACTTAGGTGCAATCCGCTTTACTTGCAAAGTTAAGCCCGGCGTACGATGCCCGCTTTAGCTGTTTTCCTTGAAGCCAGCAGCTGGCTTAGGTTGCTGAGGAAATAAGGAATTTTGAGTGGCTTGAAGAAGCAATACTCCACACCCAGACTGCGGGCTTTGGGATCTGTTTCATCCGGATTTCTGGAGGTAATGTAAACAAAAGGAATATCGATTTCCGGAAAAGTATTGTTCATCGCTTTCCTGAACGCCCAACCATCCATTTCAGGCATTTCTATATCCGAAATGATGGCTTCGGGGGTGTGTGTACTGAGCATAGCATAAGCTTCAGCTCCATTGCGAAAGGCAAGAACGCAATAGCCTTTCTCCTCAAGTATTCGCTGCAAAAAAATCCGGTATGGGTCTGAATCCTCTACCAGAAATAATAAGGGTTCTTGTTTTATCAAATGGATGCCCGAAAAAGCCAACGTTAGTAAATTAGAGATAAGGGAATCACCCCTTATCTCAATTTCTGGGTTAATTGATCTCGTCAAAGTTCAAAAATGGTTTAACCCATTAAACACCCATAAGATAAAAGACAGGATGACCTTTGACCGTTAGATCGCTTTAATGTTAAATAACCTCTGATGGCCCGCAAATGTTTACAGGCTCAATCTTCCCTTTCCTTAGAACCGAACTTGCATTAGATTTGGAGCCATGATTTCGAAAGAAGTACTAAAAAAAATCCGCAAGCTGGAGATCACCACAAAAGGCCTGGTAAATAACCTGTTTGGAGGGGAGTATCAGTCAGCCTTTAAAGGCAGAGGCATGGAGTTTTCCGAGGTAAGATCGTATACCTACGGGGATGATATCCGGCAGATCGACTGGAACGTGACTGCACGAACCGGTGATCCCTTCATTAAGATTTTTGAGGAAGAAAGAGAGCAGACCCTCATGCTCTGCGTGGATATCTCACCCAGTGGAGTTTTCGGTTCCAAAAGCCAGCAAAAAATGGAACTGGCCATTGAAATCTGCGCCGTACTTGCCTTCAGTGCCATCAAAAACAGCGATAAGGTAGGCCTGGTCCTGTTCAGTGATCATATTGAGAAGGTGGTTCCACCCAAAAAAGGAAAAACGCATGTTCTGAGGCTGATTCGTGAACTTTACACCACAAAACCAACGGGTAAAGGAACCGACATCGCCGATGCCCTGTCTTATATCAACAGGTTACTGAACCGAAAAGCAATCGTGGTACTGGCCTCCGATTTTCAGGACCATGATTACCTCAAACAGCTGCAAATCACCAATCAGAAACATGACCTGGTGAGTATAGTGATTAATGATGAGATGGAAGAGGAGCTGCCTAAATTGGGCATTATTCCGTTAAGGGATGCTGAAAGCGGGAAAGAAATTCTGGTTGATACCTCCAGTGAGAAAGTAAGAACAGCTTTCAAGGCCCGACGGCTTGAGCAGAAAGCCAAACTGAAGGATCTGTTCCTCCGAAATCAGATCGATTCAGTAGATGTATATACCAACCGGTCTTATGTACGCCCTCTGGTAAGCTTTTTCCAGCGCAGGGCCAGCCGATACTGATCCATTTCAGGCATTCGGATCCGGCAGATCAAGAGCCTGCAGTTGCTGTTTGAGCCGGTTTTTCTGCAGGTTGAAATCAGCACGTAATGAGTCCTCAATGGCTTTGGAAGGCGGCAAGGTTAAACGAAGAGGATTTACGGGCCGATCATTTTTATACACCCTGTAATCCAGATGCACACCGGTAACCCGGCCGGTATCACCTACATAACCGATCACCTGTCCCTGCTTCACACGCCGGCCTACATGTATGCCTCTGGCAAAACCGTCTAGGTGCAGGTAAGCGGTGGTATAAACGCCGTTATGACGAATCTTGACAATATTTCCATTGGGTCCCCGATGACCGGCTTCAATAATTTCACCATCCCCTACTGAAATAACCGGAGTACCCAGAGGAGCAGCATAATCAACCCCGTAATGGGGCATGCGTCGTTTCAGTACCGGATGAAAGCGATTGTGAGAGAAGCCGGAGCTGATGCGCTGTGAGTACCTAAAAGGAGCTTTCAGCAGTACTTTCTGCACGCTGTTCCCATCTTCATCGAAATAACCATACTGATTGGGATGCTCAAAATTATACACGCTGAAGGTCTCACCTCGGTGCACAAACTCAGCCGCTTTGATTTTACCAATTCCCAGTAGTTCATCATCAACATATCGCTCTTCATAGATCACCTTGAATTGATCCCCCTTATAGAGACGAAAGAAGTCGATCTGCCACGCAAATATCTCACTGATTTCATAAGCTAAAAGCGGTGTAATCTCATTTTCTGACAAGGTCTGATACAAGGAAGCATCTATTATGCCGGTGGCTGTTTTCTGCACAGCATGTGCCACCCGCCTTCCCCTATGCACCGTAACATCTTCTTCCCAGCTGATGTGGATATAATCCAGTGGATTGGGATGGTAGACCAGACCGACCGGTTTTCTGGATCCTGAGCTAGCATAGGTGAGGTATCGCTGACCGGGAATAATCTGCCGGGGATCCAGTTCTCCCTGCAATTCTTTTTCAATCAGATGTATCTCCGAAGGCGGCAGTTCCAGATCGCTCAGTATTGAATAAAAACTTTCATTTTTCTGGATGCGGTGTTTCTTCACACTGTATTTACCGATCTCATAACCGTATCCGTCTCTTGGTTTTACCTCCGGTATTTCAGATAGATTAGCAAGGGTAATCAGGTCGGTATCCGGGTTCATTTCAGGTTTACCCTGCGCCTTTAAAAATAGAACACAACCTATACTCAGCAATAGAAAGAAAAGATGGCCTGCCGTATGCTTTATCATGAAATTTTAGTAATCGGCTAACGTATATACTTATCAAAAAAGCCACTGAAAATAAGAATTATATTAAGTTTATCCACTGCTTATTTGAACCAGCCTGTCTTTAGAATTTTTACAGTAGATGGCTAAATCTTCAGGTTCAGAATGTGTATTTTCACGCCCCTGACATTTAAAGATGGCAAAGCGCACCTTTTACATATTCCTGTTCTACCTGATGCTGGGCTCCGGCTGGCTGCAGGCTCAAACCCTGCAGACCTATTTCAGGCCCGACTCTATCGAGACCGGCGGTGTATTCAGCCTGAGCCTGGTTCTGAATCAGGACACTCTTTACTCCGATATCAGTTTTCCAGACTCTGCCGACTTAGGTCCCGATTTTGTTATACGGGACCGTCATCAGTACCGTTTGAACGACCTGACAGACAGTCTGGCGCTGGAAATACAGTATTTCGGAAATACTGATATCAGCCTGCAACCACTCCCCGTTCGCCTGACCAAGAACGCAAAGGTTAGCACTTTAATGTCGGATCCCGTGTTTATTCCGCATCGTACCCTGATTCCGCAGGAAGAAGCTGTTGTACGTCCGCCTAAACCCATTTTCTCATTTCCAAGAGCCTGGTGGCCGTATGTATTGCTTTTTCTTGGCGCTGCAGCTGCCGCCTATTTCCTTTTTGTATACCTGCAGAACCGGAAAGCGCATACTGAACCTGAGCCTGTAAGTGCACCTCCGCCCTTTGTGAATCCGTTAATCCGCCTTGAAACAGAATTATTTGACCTTAAGCAGATGGAACTTGAGCTGAACAAAGATTTTAAAACCTTTTATGTTCGACTGGGTGATGCACTGAGATTATACTATGAAGACTTGTACCGCATCCCGGCTCTCGAATCTACTACAAGGGAGATGATGCGCTTTGTGGATGTGTTTGGGGTGGATGAGGATATGAAGAAGATCACCCGGAGCGTACTGAATGAGGCCGACATGGTCAAATTTGCGAAATTCACACCAAGCCTGGAACAGGCCTGGGCAGCGCATCAACGCATGATGGAATTTCTGGATCAGGCCCATAAACTGGATCAGAAGCGCATTGAGCGCATGAAAGAAGAGCATCAGGAAAAATATGCGCCCAAACCCAAAATCGATGATTCGGAGGTGAGTGTATGACCTGGGCTTCACCCGAATGGTTCTGGGCACTGACCCTGTTGCCGCTCATCATCGGAATTTCACTGTACCGGCATTTCAGAAATCGAAAAAGTACCCTCACCTTTTCCAGTGTGGAAGCACTCGAAAACCTGCCCGGTAACTGGCGCTCACATCTTCACTGGGTCACCAAGATAATTGGGTGGTCGGCTTTTGTGCTCATTATTCTGTCTCTGGCACGCCCTCAATTGCAGCATACAACGGTTGAACGCAATGCTGAGGGTATAGACATCGTGATGGTGATGGACATCTCATCCTCCATGCAGGCTGAAGATCTCAAACCCAATCGTTTTGAAGCATCCAGGGAAGTTGCCAAGGCGTTTATCGATCAGCGTATCTCTGATCGCATAGGACTGGTAACCTTTGCCCTGAAGAGTTTTACGGTAGTTCCGCCCACACTGGATTATGACCTGCTCAAACAACTGATTGATGATGTGCAGATAGGAATCATAGAAGACGGAACTGCCATCGGTATGGGGATTGCAACCTCCATCAACCGTCTTAAAGATTCAGAAGCCAAATCAAAGGTGATCATTCTGCTGACAGACGGACAGAATAACGCCGGTGAAATAGATCCGGTAACCGCAGCCGATCTTGCCGTAACCTATGGAATCAAAATCTACACCATCGGCGCCGGTACCCGGGGAACGGCCCCTTTCCCTATACAGGATCCGATTTTTGGCAGACGATATCAGAATGTAAGAGTCAATATTGATGAAGAAATGCTCACCACCATCGCCGATATGACGGGCGGCTCCTATTTCCGGGCTACAGATACAGATGAACTCAAACAGATCTATGATACCATCGACGAGCTGGAGAAAACTGAAATCGAGGAAATTATTTTCACCGATTATGAAGATTTATATCCGCTTTATTTGTTAGGAGGGCTCAGTTTTCTGGTGATCATGATTTTAGTAGACCAGATCTGGCTGCGAAGTATTTTAGCATAACCCACAAAAGCCATTTATGACCATTGCAAAGCTGCGAAAGCTGTTCCGTGAGCAGGTATTTTCATCTCTCGAAGATCATACCGGGGGAAATCTCTACCTCTCGCAGCTAAGCGGATCCACGCGTTCTTTCCTGATTGATTTCCTTTCGACAAAGCACAAAGAAGTGCTGGTTTTATTTAATGAATTTGATGAAGCCCGTTTTCTTCAGGCTGATCTCGAGGCCATGGGCAATAAAAAAGGCATTTTGTTCCCGCCAACCAATCACAAGCCTTATGATAATCAGCAGGTAGCCGATACGGCCATGTTGGTGCAACGATCAGAAGCCCTGGATAAAATCCAATCCGGAAAACAGAAAATCGTAGTCACATCGACCTCTGCCCTCTTCGAAAAAGTGGCCTCCTCCAAAGCCTTCAACAAGGCCTCCATCAAAATTGAAAAAGGAGATCAGATAGAACCTGAAAAGCTGAGGGAGAAGCTCACAGATCAGGGTTATGATTCCGTTGGTTTTGTGAATGAACCCGGTGAATTTGCCAGACGTGGCGGAATCATGGACGTTTATCCCTTTTCTGGTGATTATCCCATCCGCCTGGAGTTTTTTGGAGATGAGGTGGAATCAATCCGTGAATTTGATCCGGATTCCCAGCGCTCTGTAGCCTTTCTGGAAAAGGCCCGCTTTGTGCCCGATGTAAGCCGTTTTACCCAGCAGGATCAGCAAAGCCTTATGGATTATCTGAAAGAGGATACTCTGGTTATTCTTCAGAATGAATCGCTTATTCTGGGTGATATCAGAGAACGATACCAAAATGCTGAAAAACTGTACGAACAGCATGATGATGAAAGCCTTCCTCTTCCTGAAAGCCTCTTTGTTAATGAGAAAGAGCTAAGTGCTCAGCTCAGCAGACATCCCATCTGCTATATAGGCGGATTTTCAGGGGCATCGGCAGATACGACCCGGATAGAGTTCAAAACTTCACCCCAGCCTGAGTTCAATGGATCCTTCAAGCTGCTCAGGGAACACATCAGCGAACAGAGCAAAAACGGATACCGCACGACCATCCTCTGTGATAACGAAGGGCAGAAAGACCGGTTTGAAGAATTACTTGGGGATGCAACCGATGAATTCAACTACCTGCTGCGTACTCAGACTCTGCACGAAGGTTTTGTTCTTCATGAGCAGAAAGAAGCGATTTACACCGACCATCAGATCTTCAACCGTTATCACCGGCCCAAAAGCCGAAAAAGACGTTATCACGGCGGTATTTCCTTTAAGGAACTGAAAGACCTGAACATCGGGGATTATGTGGTGCATGTGGATTATGGCATCGGGAAGTTTGCCGGTTTCAAAAAAATTAAGGTCAGGGATACAGAACAGGAAGCCGTTGTAATGAAGTACAAAGGTGATTCCGTGCTTTATGTAAATGTATCCAGTCTGCATAAACTGCAGAAATATTCCGGTAAAGACGGCACCGAGCCCAGAATTACCAAACTGGGTTCCGGTGAGTGGGCCCGCAAGAAAGCCCAGACCAAAAAGAAGGTCAAGGACATTGCCCGTGAGCTGATCCTGCTCTATGCTAAGCGTAAAGCGCAGAAAGCCTTTGCATTCAATCCCGATAATGCCTGGCAGACTGAACTTGAAGCCAGCTTTGAGTTTGAGGAAACACCCGATCAGATGGAGGCCATCAATCTTGTGAAGCAGGATATGATGAGCGAACAGCCTATGGACCGGCTGGTTTGCGGCGATGTGGGTTTTGGGAAAACAGAAGTGGCAGTTCGAGCTGCCTTTAAAGCTGTGATGGATAATAAGCAGGTTGCGGTAATGGTACCCACCACCATCCTTGCGGAACAGCATTTTAAGACTTTTGCCCGTAGAATGGCTGCATTCCCTGTCAAAGTAGCCTCTATTTCAAGGTTTAAGACCAAAGCAGAACAAAAGAAAATCAAAGAAGAGCTGGAAGCTGGTGAGATTGATATCCTGATCGGAACCCACCGACTGGCATCCAAAGACATTAAATTCAAAGAACTGGGGCTACTCATAATTGACGAGGAACAGCGCTTCGGGGTGAGTGTAAAAGAAAAACTTAAGGAAATGCGTGCCTCCGTGGATGTACTCACACTAACGGCAACTCCCATTCCGCGTACCCTCCAGTTTTCACTGATGGGAGCACGTGACCTCAGCACCATCAACACCCCTCCCCCAAACCGGCAGCCGGTATACACGGAAATTCACTCTTTCAATGAGGAACTCATCCGGGATGCCATTGTTCAGGAAATGGCTCGTGGCGGACAGGTATTTTTCATCCATAACAGGGTGAAAAATATTGCAGAGGTTGCGGATATGGTTCGAAGCCTGGTTCCGGATATCCGGGTGCGTCATGCCCATGGACAGATGACCGGCCCCCAGCTGGAAGCCATCATCAATGATTTTTATGCGCACAAGTTTGATGTGCTGGTATCTACCAACATCGTCGAAAACGGCATCGATATTTCCAATGCCAACACCATCATCATCAATCATGCCAATGCTTTTGGCTTGTCAGAGCTGCATCAGCTGCGCGGGCGAGTGGGCCGTTCCAACCGAAAGGCTTTTTGCTACCTGATCACCCCGCCCGTGGAAACCCTGACGGCAGAAGCCCGCAAACGATTGCTGGCGCTGGAGGAATTCTCTGATCTGGGCTCCGGATTTAATATTGCCATGCGGGACCTTGATATCCGTGGGGCCGGCGACATCCTCGGAGCGGAGCAATCCGGATTTATTAACGACATCGGCTTTGAATTGTACACCAAGATTCTGAATGATGCCGTCAAAGAATTGAAAGAATCTGAATTCTCAGAAATGTTTTCGGATGTGAAGACGGATGTTGAACTGCCTGAAACCGCCATCGAGTTTGATCATTCCGCCTATCTGCCCCGAAATTATGTGCAGGCCAATGTGGAGAGGCTAAATCTCTACCGTAAATTGTCAGAAGCAAAAACAGAAGACGATATTTCGGACTGGAAATCTGAAATTACCGATCGTTTCGGCCCTCCTCCAAAAGAAGCGGAATACCTGATTCAGGCCACCAGAGCCAAACTCTTTGCTTCCCGCAATTATTTCAAAAAAGTAACCATCCGCTCTGAACGCATGTGGCTGATCTGTCCTAAGTCGGAAAGTGAAGCCGGGGAGCACTTTTATGGTGATGGTATTTTTCAGCAGCTGATTGAGCGTTTCGAAAAAATCAGGCCGGATGCCTATAAAGTTATTCAGAAAGACGATGCAGTTCGTTTCGTAATTCAGGATATTCCGGATGTGGAGTCAGCGGTTGACTTTCTGAAAGCCATCGCGCCTGAAGTGAGGGAAGAATCCCTGATTCACACATCTTAGGGATAAATAATCAGTTATGATTGAGGAATACGCGGACAAAATCCTTCGGGGTGAATTGGTAGGTTTTCCTACCGAAACCGTTTATGGCTTGGGAGCAGATGCCTCCAATCTGGATGCCATTCGCCGACTCTATGAACTTAAAGGCCGGCCGGTTGATAATCCGCTGATTGTGCATATTTCATCCCTCGGGCAACTCCAAAGCCTCACCCCCGATTATCCGCTGAGCGGAACCGCCGAAAAACTGGCTCGCGAATTCTGGTCAGGCCCGCTCACTATGATATTACCCAAAAAACCGGAAGTACTGGATGCGGTTACGGCCGGTTTGCCTACAGTGGCTGTTCGCATGCCGAACTGCAGGGAGGCGCTGGAGCTCATCGATCTCACCGGTCCGCTTGTAGCCCCTAGTGCCAATCTATCCGGCAAGCCCAGTCCAACCCGTGTAGAGCATGTGCGCGAAGATTTCGGAGAGGATTTTCCCGTGATTGACGGCGGACAAACCATGATCGGTCTGGAATCAACCGTTCTGGACCTGACAACAAAACCACTGCGCATCTATCGTCCGGGTTTCATCAGCAAAGAGGAAATCGAAGAGGTAGCCGGTGAGGAAGTGGAATACTACCGGCAGCAGGTGCAGGAATCTTCTCCATCCCCCGGGTTAAAATATACCCATTATGCACCCCGCGCCGAGGTGATGTACTGGGATGGTGATGACTTTCAGGCCGATGCGCTTTACTTGCTTACCCAAACCAAAACCGAAGCTCCGAATGTGGTTTGTTTCGATGATGAAAAAGAACTGGCACGCGAACTCTATGACCAGTTCAGGCAGGCCGATCGCTCCGGATACAAAAAAGTAATCATCGAAAAAGCGGCCAAAGATTATCCTGCCCTCACAAACCGTATAGAAAAAGCCATAGGACGGTAATTTTTAACTCCTGAACTAGTCATCCCGCCAAACGGTTGTGTATCAACTGCGAATAGATGTTTATGAATCAGGAAAAACAATTAGAAGATTGGTGTAAAGCGATCAGGCAGGGAGACCAGGAAGCCTTTAATACATGTTTCCGAAGCTTGTTTCCGGAACTCACTGCTTTCGCTACCCGCTATCTTGGCGACAGGCAAAGCGGTATGGACATGGTTCAGGATGCCTTTGTAAAACTGTGGAATATGCGTGCAGAGCTGGACAGCAGCCGATCACTTAGATCCCTCATGTACACGATGGTGAGGAATCAGTGTCTGAATCACATCAGGGATGTGCAGAGCAAGGAAGTGCTGACTGAACAGAACGACCTGGATGCTTTTGAAAATCCTGAGGTTGAACAATCAGGTTCAAACCAAGAACAACAGCAATTGCATGCCTTTATAGCTGATTTACCTGAACGGCAAAAAGAATGTATTGAAATGAGTCGCTTTAACGGCCTGAGTCATGATGAGATAGCTGAGGTCCTGAATCTGTCGGCGAGAACGGTAAACAATCATATTGTGGCCGGACTGAAAACGCTGAGAAGCAAATTTGAGCAGTATAAAGAAACAATGATGGTGTTATGAAAAACCTGCAAAACATACCGGATGAGCTTTATCCAATGTGGGATAAACTAAAAGAGGCTGACACAGCCACCAAACCTGTTACGGATGCTGAAACTGATTCGGCATTGAAAGAGGTTTGGGCAAAAATCGGACAAACAGAGCAGAAGAGCAGTAAGAAACAATCAACCATTCATCCACTGAGACGGTATTTCAGTGTTGCGGCGGCAATTACGATCGCCGTGTTCCTGAGCTATGCTCTCATACCGGTAAACGTACAAGTCCCGACCGGTGAGGTACTCACAATGACCCTTCCGGATGCATCAAAGGTGAATCTGAATGCTGGTTCATCGCTCAGCTACAACCGCCTGTTCGGCTTAACCCACCGAAACCTGAAGCTAAATGGAGAAGCATTTTTTGAGGTACAGAAGGATCAAAAGCCGTTCACCATTAAAACGCATGACGCGAGTATCACGGTACTGGGAACACGCTTCAATGTAGATGCCTGGCCTGCACAGGGAACAAGCACCCGGGTCACCGTAGATGAAGGGCGTGTAGCTCTGAAGCATAACGAGACTAAGGCCTCAGCCGAACTCACTGCCGGTGAAACGGCTCGAATCATGTCAGAACAAATTGAGTCTGTAAAGGGAGGCCTGGAATCTGATCTTGCCTGGCTGGAAGGCCACTTTGCTTTCACTGAAAGTAGCTTGAGTGTCCTTTTCTCTGAATTGAGCCGTAGCTATGGTATTAATATCGAGTTACGTATTTCGGACGCGGATTCGAAACTGATCACCGCTTATTACAATCGCCCGGATAAACCGGAATTTATCATCCGCGATATTTGTCAGGTTAGAGGTCTCAGTTACCGAAAAAGCCAAAACGGTTATATCATCGAAGAATAAGATTCTGTCTGCCCATGCTCAGGCGTTTTACCCTTATTGCCATACTCTTTTGCTCTGCCAATGTAATGAGTAAGGCTCAGACCATAGTATTGCGCACTGAAAATTATTCCATTCAATTCAGAGGCACCCCTCTAAAACAGGCACTTCAACAATTTGTCAAGCTCACAAGTGCAGATCTGATCTATGATCCGGCTTTTGAGCTGGATCACGAAGTGTACGTTACCGCGAAAAAGGTTTCCTCAAAAGAATTATTGAGCCTCATACTTGAGGAAAGTGGTTATGATTATATCATACTTTCTTCAGGAACCTATGTTGTGGTCAGGGAAGTACGCGAACGCAGCCGTTATGCTCCGGTAAAAGGAATTATCACGGATAAAGATACTGGTCGCCCGGTTGAGCTGGCCAGTATTTACATTGCCGATACCGGATCCGGTACCTTCAGCAATCTTGACGGCACATTTACCCTTCCCGAGCTTCTAGAGGGCAACTACACCATACAAATCAATCATACCGGTTACATGCCCCTGCAGGTCGAGGTTGACCTGGAACAATTACTAACTCAGGATCAGGGAAATCTTGAAATTGAAATGAAGCCCCGATTATATCTGGGTGACGCGCTGGTTGTGAATGGCAGCCATCAACCCCTCGGTATTAACCGGAACAGCGTACAGAATTCAGCTGACTTAAATCTTTATGCAGTACAACAGGGCACCAATCTTCTGAAAACAACTCAGTATTTCAGTGGTGTGAATTATGATATTGGAAGTCAGCAGCTGTCCATACAGGGCAGTGGTTCCGGTGATCATATCTTAACCCTGGATGGAGTACCGGTTTACGACCCCTACTCTGTTTCACTGATCACCTCCGCTTTTTCGCCTTATGCCATAGATAAGATACAGATGGAAAAAGCCGGATTTGAAGCTTCTGCCGGCAGCCAGCTTTCAGGTAAGGTGAATGTGCGCCAGAAGTATTCAGTGTCTGGAGCCAAAAGACTGCAGCTACAGGTTGAACCTTTTTCATCCAACCTGAGTGCTACAACACCGGTTAATGTAGGCGAAACGCCCATTCAGATTGATGTAACCGGACGCATCAGTATGCAGGATGTGATCCCCAACCAGCAACTCAGCCGGCAGTTAGACGAATGGGATCAGCTGGACCCGCTCATCCAGAATTTCCTGATGGGATCCGACCAAGATATTGACCACTATGATGTTGCCCAGCAGCAAAACGATTTCGGTTTTTATGATTTTCACCTCACCGCAGCCGAAAAGAAGAATGATTTCAAAGAAACGTCGTTCTCAATGTACTTCGGAGGCAGTGATGTACGTACGGATTTATTATCTGAGCGAAGCACTTTCAATTCCATGCAACCCACCTTGGTTTATTCCCGGGAGGATGCTTCCTTTCAGAACAACCTCATTCAGCTAAGTCATACCAATGCTACCCGTGCCCGCATTGAATGGGAGGCCAAAACCTATTTCAGTTCATCAGGCTATCAGAATCAATACCTGATGCAGAATACTCAGCATTTCGGGCACACGGATAACACGGCTGCCCTCTTTGATGATTTGTTGAATAAGGATATGGAAGATCAGAGCATGAATCGTAATTTCATCCGGGAATTCGGCTTCCGGGGAAGCTTTAATTATGCATTGAACGCTCGAAATCGACTTGAGGTGGGCTTGAATCCCCGATATTTCAGCTATCACGTTCAACTTAATGACTTATTCTACCTGCCGACCATTGAACGATCTGAGGTTTTTCATTTAGCCGGATATGCAGAAGCAGATTCAAGGATCAGAGAGAATATTCGTTTCAAAGCTGGTTTGAGATTGACTTCACCCGAACTTGATCAGGTTTTTGCTGAACCGAGGGCCAGCCTGCAGATTGATCTGCCAACCACTAACATTCGCTATTCGAGCCTGAAGTTTTCAGGGGGACTCTACCGGCAATTCGTAAATCGTTTCTCGGTCTCAAATGTCGGTCCGAGTTCTCTCATTCCCAGCTACAATTTCTGGTTACCGGTGGGCAGCAATAACCGTATTCCACAGGCATTGCATCTGGCAGCCTCCTATAAAATGGAAACCGAAACAGGCTTGAATCTCCACACCGAATTTTTCTACAAAGATATCAGAGAAGGTTTAAGTCTGAACTACCCTGCCCTGTTCAACGAAAATAATGCATTCGATGCCTTCCATGATCAAAACAATTACCTGCAGTCTCATTCAGGATTTGCTCGCGGTTATGCACTGACACTATCAAAACAATTTGACGAAGTTGGATTGATGCTGGAAGGGATTTACGAGAGAACCATTTCAGAAATCAGCATTGATAATCAGTTTAACGGGAATTCTGTGCCTACACAGTGGAATGAACCCCATCGGATTAAACTGTTCAGCCGCTGGAAACTGGGTGAACATTGGGACTTGATTAGCTCTGCACTATGGATACCCATTCGTAATCGCGGTTTCCGGGATGCCTACTATAACTTCCTACCCCAGCATAGCAACGGCAGTTTCGGAGAATTTGACTTAAATGATCCGGCTCAGGTTAATCTGCCAGCTTTTTTCAATTTGAATACCGGTATACAGTATCATCGGGAACTTGGTGAATCTGCGATTAAAGCCCGGCTAGATATTCAAAACATCACTAACCGGCGGAATGTGATGGATTTTGGGCTCAATCCTCTCCTTATAGCCCCTCAGCAAATTGAATACGAGCGCTATGCCCGTCGTCTGCCCGGACTAATACCCACTTTTTCTGTAGAATTTAGTTTTTAACTAGTCATAGATCTTTTCTCCTGTGTATAAGGGTTGAAACCTTAACCATTCACAAGAGAACATGAAGACTAGAAACTTTTTTACCCTATTCTTAGCATTCGCTTTGTCATTATCCATTTTTACCGCATGTGACAACAGCAGCTCAGATGATTTCGACCCCAGTGATGCAACCATTACTGAACTTGCATTAGAAAATGAATCACTCAGCATTCTGGCCGATGCGCTCACCGATGCCGGCCTTGCAGATGATCTGGATCAGTCCGGTTCATTTACCGTATTTGCCCCAAGTAATACGGCCTTCTCTGCATTGCCTTCCGGACTGCTAAGCAGCCTTACCAACGAGCAGCTTGAGGAGATTCTCACCTATCACGTTATTGCCGGAGCTGAAGTACGATCCGGTGA
>CAYPTY010000003.1:161881-173917 GCA_964413935.1 uncultured Balneolaceae bacterium
TGGAAGATGCCGGTTTAAGCAGCACCCTGAAATTTACCGGAGATTATACGGTATTTGCACCAACCGATGACGCCTTTAATGCGCTGCCTGCTGGTTTGCTTTCAAGCCTCAGCCCCGCACAGCTTTCTGATATCCTCACCTACCATGTTCTGAACGGTGAAGTTTTTGCCGGACAACTGAATGCTGAGCAGGCTCCTGTAACGCTCAACTCCACTCCGATTTTTGTAACGGCTGATGGTGGCAATGTAACCGTGAACGGCAACAGCAGCGTAGTTACCGCCGATGTGAATGTTTCCAACGGAGTGATCCATGCTATTGATCGTGTGCTCCTTCCCGATGCTTTCGGAACTGTTGTAGACGCTGCGTCCAAGCGTTATTTCTTCGAAACACTGGTACAGGCTGTAGTAGATGCTCAGCTTGCTACGGCACTTTCGGATGAAAACGCTACACTCACGGTGTTTGCGCCGACTGATGAAGCATTTGCAAATCTGCCTGACGGATTGCTTGCCTCACTCACAACTCAGCAACTCGCTGAAATTCTTCAGTACCATGTACTCGGAGCTCAGGTGGCCTCCGGTGATCTGAACCCTGAACAGGAACCAGCATCTTTAACTGGTGAATCAGTGTTCGTAACCGTAGATAACGGTGATATTACTGTGAATGGTTCTTCATCGGTTGATGTGAACCGTGCCGACATCACCACAAACAACGGAATTATCCATACCATCGACCGGGTACTGCTTCCCGATGCCTACGGCACCATAGTGGATGCTGCGGCAAAACGTTATTTCCTATCATCCCTGGTGGGTGCTGTAGTTGAAGCCCAGCTGGATGATGATCTCTCTGCTGCAGGACCATTTACCGTCTTTGCACCAACCAATGAAGCATTTGCCGCTCTGCCAGCCGTACCAACCGGACAGGAGCTGATAGACGTACTTACCTATCATGTTATCCCATCCCAGGTACTCTCCGGCGATCTGCAAGCCTCTCAAACAGTTACCACTTTAAACGGTGCGACTGTCGATATCACGGTAAGCGGTGATACCGTCACAATTAATGGTACTGTTGAGGTAAGCCGTGCAGACCTGCAGGCCAACAATGGTGTGATTCATGTAATTGATGGCGTGCTGTTACCACCAAGCAATTAAGATGGACCAATAAGACAGACCAACTTAGCCAACATATCGTACCCCGAGAATGACTAACCCGATTGTCATTCTTTTTCGAAGATGAATGAGCCTCCCTGACCGGAGGCTTTTTCATTTATTTTTAATTACAGCTTATATAGTACTTTAGAACTTTATTAGCCTTACTTTGACACAGCTTCGGAACCACTCCTATATTTAGTACTCATAATATCATCTGTACGCGTGTTTCTTAAGTAACCTTAACTAACACAAATACAATGACATTTGAAGATCTGGCACTATCGCCGCGTCTGCTCGACGCATTAAAAGAGAAACAGTACACTCAGCCCACCCCAATTCAGCAACAGGCTATTCCGCTTGTCCTGCAGGGAAAAGATATTCTGGGTAGTGCACAAACAGGTACCGGAAAAACCGCTGCCTTTGCTTTACCTATCATTCAGAATATTCATGAATCCGGTAAAGCCGATAAATCAAAGAAGAGAATTCAGGCTCTGATCCTTTCACCCACACGTGAACTGGCTACGCAGATCGGGGATAATATTTATCACTACAGTAAGTATACCCGGGTAAATCATGCCGTAATATTCGGTGGTGTTACACAAAAGCGTCAGGTTAACCTGCTTAGAAAGGGTGTGGATATACTTGTTGCAACGCCGGGAAGACTGCTGGACCTTATGCAGCAGGGACATATAAACCTGAGCATGGTACAGACTCTTGTGCTGGATGAGGCTGATCGTATGCTGGATATGGGTTTTATCCACGATATCCGAAGAGTGATCAAACAGCTTCCCGCAGAACGCCAAACCCTGTTCTTTTCGGCAACCATGCCCAAAAAGATCATTGAACTCTCATCCTCCATTCTGAAAAACCCATCCCGGATTGAAATTCAAACCACTTCAAAAGCATCCGACCGAATTGAACAGTTTGTTTATTACACCGATCAGAATAAGAAAAGAGATCTGATCAAGCATGTAATTGACTTTCATGGGGTTGAGCAGGGATTAATCTTTGTTCGCACCAAACATGGAGCGGATAAACTGAGTAAGTATTTCAATAAAAATGGGTTTAGCTCCGACTCCATCCACGGAGATAAGCGTCAAAACTACCGTCAAAGAGCGCTTAAAGATTTCAAGTCCTCAAACATCAAGTTTCTGATTGCTACCGACGTGGCTTCCAGAGGGATTGATATCGATAAACTGCCCTATGTGATCAACTACGATATGCCTGAAGATGCGGAAACCTATGTTCACCGTATTGGCCGCTCAGGAAGAGCCGGTGAGGTGGGAACTGCCATTACCCTTTGTAATGAAGATCAAAATGGACAGATCCTGGAGATTGAAAAGCATACCAACAACAGTATTGAGGCCATTCTGGACCAGCCTTTTTCTCAGGAAAAGATTCCTTTACCCAAGAAACAACAGGCTAAGCTGAGTAATAAGCACCGCAGAAATAATAAACGCAGAAACAACAAAAACTACGCTTCCAGATAGTAGTGTTTATTAGTCAAACACGGTAAAAGTCTGATCCGGCTCCATCGCCAGAACGGCCTCTGTCATCATATTGATGAGGTCGTTCACATCTTTCAGGGAAAGCAGTTCAACAGGTGAATGCATATATCTGAGTGGTGTTGAAATGAGGGCGCTGGGTATACCGGTCTGCTGAAAAAAGATGCTGTCAGTATCGGTGCCGGTTCGAACCGAAGTTGCTTCATGCTGAACCGTGATTTTCTGCTTTTCGCAAACGTCTTCAAGAAAAGCCACCACTTTGGGATGATTGGCCCCTCCATGCTGTATGGTCGGGCCACCGCCCAGATTTACCTCCCCGTATGACTGCTGGGAAATACCCGGTGTGTCGGTAGCATGGGTTACATCGGTTACCAGCGCCACATCCGGCATGTAGCGGTAGCTCATCATCCGGGCACCGAAGCCGCCTACCTCCTCCTGCACCGAATTCAGGGCTATGACATTTACTTTCAGCTCTTTTCGTCGCTCCCAGAGGTTTTTCAGGGCCTGTGATATAATGTAGCCACCAATGCGATTATCCAGCGCGCGTCCGGTCAGGATATCATCGTTCAGATACTCAAAATCACTGGCATAGGTGATGGGATCTCCAATCTGTACCAGCTCCAGAGCTTCCTCTTTTGAGCTGACTCCAATATCCACATAAATATCTTTCCAGGAGGGTTCTTTGCCTCCCCCGTTTTTGGTTTCCTGAAGATGAATGGCCGTATTGCCGGTCACACCACTCACCCTTCCTTTTTTATTGTGAATGAATACCCGTTTTGCCCGGGCAATGGTTGAATCAGAACCTCCAAGGCGGTTCACATAAATCAGTCCTTTATCCGTGATATACTGGACTACCATACCGATTTCGTCGCAGTGTGCTTCAAGCATTACCGTAATCACATCCGGATTGGTGTCTATCTTAGCTGCGCAGGAACCATAGGCATCCGTGAGCGTGGATGAAGAATACTGGTCAACATACTCCTTCCAGACTTTCTGGCCTTCGTATTCGAAACCGGTTGGACTTGGCGTAATGAGCAGTTTTTCCAAAAATGAAAGATCGGACATGCGGATGTGCTGTTTATGTTAAAAATCAGGCGAATAGTAAACGAATGAGTGCAGAATTGCCAACCTTTATTGAGAATATGATTTTCGTATTTTAGCCATGCAACAAACCTTAATTCACTGCTCAATGGCAAAGATCAAACTCTTCATCGCAACATCCATTGATGGATACATAGCCAGGCTGGATGGTTCCCTCGACTGGCTGGATGCCATCCCCAACCCGGATAACATTGATCATGGCTATCGTGATTTTTATTCCTCCATCGGCACACTCTTTATGGGAAGAAAAACCTATGAAGCCGTACTGGGCATGGATGTGGATTGGCCTTACGAGGATTCCAAAACCTACATTCTGACCCGCAATGCTGATTACACCGCGACAACCGCGCATACCTATGTGATTAATGAAGATATACTGGGCCTTGTAGAGCAAATCCGTGAGGAAGAAGATAAAGACATCTGGCTGGTTGGCGGCGGAGAACTGGTGTCGATGTTCATGGACCTGCAACTCATCGACGAAATGATTTTATCGGTGATACCCGTAGTGCTTGGAAGCGGAATTCCGCTTTTTGCATCCGATTCCAGGCAGGTGAATTTTAAACTACTTGATTCCCGGGTATTCGAAACCGGCATCATAAATCTGCATTATGCTCAGGATGAAGAAATCTGAACTCAGTCCCGACCACTTTCCCTTTACCAAAGAAATTGAAGTTCGCTACCGCGATCAGGATACCCTGAATCACGTCAACAATGCGGTTTTCAATACCTATTTTGAAGAAGCCCGGCTCGACTTCGCCATGCAGGTTCCTGAATTTGTTCAAGGTGTGAAGGAGAATAAATCATTTGTGCTGGTCAAGACCACCATCGAATACCTTGGACAAATAACCTATCCCTCCCGCTTGATCGTGGGAACCGGTCTTAAAGACAGAGGAAATTCTTCCTTTACCGGGGTTCAGGCCATTTTCGACAAGGAAAGCGGTGACATCAAGGCCTATGCGGAATCAAAGGGAATCTGGTTTGATCTGCTCAAACAACGCCCGGTCAGGCTTCCGGAAATAGCTGAGATGGATTCCTGGATGGTGGATATCTGATGGATAAATCCACCCGCTATAAAATATTCAACGACCCGGTGCTGGGTTTCATGTCGGTTCCCAAAGGCAACATCCTGCGCCTGATCGATCATCCCTATGTTCAGCGACTGCGCAGGGTCCGGCAGCTGGGTTTGGGTTATCTGGTTTTTCCTGCCGCTGAACACTCCCGCTTTTCCCATGCTCTGGGCGCTTTGGAACTGGGTCAGCGGGTGCTGAATAATCTGCGTGAAAAAGACACCACCATTAGTGAACGGGAATACGAGTCCACACTGATGTGCCTGCTGTTGCACGATGTGGGCCACGGACCCCTTTCCCACACCCTGGAGCATACCTTTATTCAGGATTTCCAGCACGAGCAGATGAGCCTGGCTGTGATGAAGAAACTGAATCGTGAATTTGATGGCATGCTGGAGGTTGCCATACAGATTTTCACCAATCAGTATCCCAAAAAATTTTTGTATCAGCTCATTTCATCCCAGCTGGATCTGGATCGTCTGGATTATCTGCGCCGTGATTCCTTCTTCACCGGAGTTTCGGAAGGTTCGGTAGGTATAAACCGCATCCTCAAGACGATGAAGGTATATAAGGGCAATATCGTTATCGAAAAAAAGGGAATTTATGCCCTGGAAAACTACATCATTTCCAGAAGGTTGATGTACATGCAGGTGTACAACCACAAAACGGTGATGAGTGCAGATGCCCTGCTTCGCAAGATTTTTCAACGGGTCAGCGACCTGATTGAGGCAAAGGTGGAGATACCACATCCCTCTGAAGCCCTTGAGTTTTTTCTGACGCACCATCCCTCTGCCAAAAAAGGTATTGCAGACCCTCTGATCGAACAGTTTATGCGGATGGATGATCACGATGTATATGTCAGCATAAAAGCATGGGCCAGATGCCAAGATCCCATTCTGTCCGATTTATGTAATCGATTCCTGAACCGGGACTTGTTCAGAACCACTTTTCTGGAATCCGATGCGGATGAGGACCTGATCCGGTCGGTGCATCAACAAACCGTGGAGCTGCTGAAGCAAAGAAAGCAGCCCCATTCGGATGAGGAAGCCCGATATTATTACAGCAATAACCGTACATTGCTGGAGGCCTATAAGTATGCCAATGAAAGTATCTGGATACTGGACGATGATGAAATCGTCGAATTTTCAAAAGCTGCCGATACACAGAGCATTCTCGCACTGACCAAACCGGTGGTAAAACACTATATCGTGCACCTGAAAGATATAAACCTCTGACCACAGCCGGTTTTGGATGCCATCGACATCATAACACTGATTGCCATTCTCCTTTTCCTGAGGCTGGGCTATCGTCTGGTTATGGCCTACAAACATATTGTTGATACTAAGGATGATAATGGCGATGATGAATCTAATCTTTAAACCTACCGGTAGTCAATTATGGGATTCTTCTTCGATCTGATGCAGCAAGCTGAACTGGAAAAACAAAGAAATCAGGCAGACGGACTTGAGCAGAGAGTTGATCAGCTTGAGGATAAACTGAACCGAACCATTGACCTGCTTTCTAAAACGCTGGCAGCACTGGAAACACATCTGGACAAAGATATCGACGGTGACGGCAGAACCGGTTAGATTCGTTCGTATTCCACAAAACTGAGCTCTTCCCGGTCGTCTCTTTTCACTTCCTTCCAAATGGTGCCAATCAGATTCCTGTATTCCGGAAAGAAGGTATCACCATCATATTCTTTCTTGATTTCTGTAATGATCAGGCGATCTGCAAAATCGATGGTCTCCCGGTATAAAACACCACCACCGATCACATAAACATCGACATCGGCCAGCTCATCCATGGCTTCTTCGAGGCTGGAATAGGTTTGAACCTGATCATAGGTTTGCGTCCGGCTCAGCACAATATTGACCCGATTCGGAAGGGGAACCTCATTCAGCTCTTCAAACACACCTCTGCCCATTAGGACAACATTACCCTGCGTGGTTTCCTTAAAGTGTTTGAGATCTTCAGGATAACGCCAGGGAAGCCCGCCGTCCTTTCCAATGGTAAGGTTGGGATCGTGGGCTGCAACAAGAATTACTTCCATATTAAACGGCTACTTCAAATTTAATGGCGGGATCCGGATCGTAGTTGAGAAGTTCAAAATCTTCGAATTCCAGTTCATCCAGTGGTTTATTGGCGATCTTAAGCTGAGGTAATGGCTTCGGTTTTCTCTTCAGCTGCTCCTTCAGACCATCGATATGGTTTACATAAATGTGTGCGTCTATGATGGTATGGGCAAAGGTTCCCGGCTCAAGCCCTACTTCCTGAGCCATGGCCATGGTAAGGGCAGAATAACAGGCCACATTAAACGGGATGCCCAGAGCGATGTCGCCGGAGCGCTGAGTAAGATGGCAGTTCAGTTTTCCATCGGCCACATTGAAAATGTACATCACGTGGCAGGGAGGCAACGCCATCTCATTCAGGAGTCCCGGGTGCCAGGCACTGACCACCATCCGCCGGCTCATCGGATTGGTTCTGAGGATGTCGATTACCCGCTGAATCTGGTCAACTTCCTTTCGAACCCACTGATCATGTTCAATTACGCAGGAATTCCCTTCCAGCCTAACCGTTTCTCTTTCCAGCGTCGGATAGCGTCTCCACATCACGGGATAAATCGGGCCAACATTTCCGTCTTCATCTGCCCAGGCATCCCAGATATGGCAGTCTTTTTCATCACGTAGCCAGCGGATATGGTCCTCGCCACGCAGGTACCAGAGTAATTCCAGAATTACAGACCGAAAGTAAACTTTTTTGGTGGTTACCAGCGGAAATCCTTCAGAAAGATCCACTTTGTAGTGTTCAGCAAAACATGAAATCGTATCGGTACCTGTTCTGTTTTCTTTGCGAACACCGTTTTCAAGGACATTTCTGACTAAATCGTGGTAAACCTGCATGTATGTATGAATTTGATTGGCTAAAGTAAATTTTGGAGCAGTAGAACTGCGATTGAAAAATAAATGATAATTCCGCTAACGTCCACAAGGGTTGCAACAAAGGGCGCCGAAGTAACCGCCGGATCCAGCCCCACCTTGGACAGGATAAAGGGCAGCATCGCCCCGATGATATTTCCAAAGAGCACGATCAGCAGCAGACTCAGTCCAACTACGGTTGCCTGTAAGATCACATTTACCGTAACCGGATTTCCCCCGATTACATCCCAGACGATCAGCGTACCGAAGCCGAGCAAGCCGAGCAGAAAACCGAGCATGAGTCCGGAACTTAATTCTCTGCTCAGAACTTTGGTCCATCCATCCATTTTAATATCGTCGGTGGCCATAGCTCGGATAATGAGTGTGGCTGCCTGGGCTCCTGAATTACCGCCACTGGAGATCAGAAGCGGAACAAAATAAGAAAGCAGAACCACCTGCTTGAGTATATCCTCATAACCACTCATGGTGATAGCTGTCAGTATCTGGCCTACAAAGAGCACGATCAGCCATCCAAGTCGTTTGCGAACCATTTTGGTAACGGCCGTCTGTGAATAATAATCGTCCAGAGCATCGATGGCGGCCATTTTCTGCATATCCTCGGTAGCTTCTTCTTCCGCTACATCCATCACGTCATCCACCGTTACGATACCCAACAGTATTCCATCCGAATCGACAACCGGCAATGCCACCCGGTCGTATTTACTGAGCGCTTTTACCGCTTCTTCCTGATCGTCATAGGCATAGAGGGCTTCAAACGAATGGTCCATAATGGATTCGATGGTTGCCTCAGGATCAGCCAGAATAAGCTGTGTCAGCCGAAGGTCATCAATAAGCTTCTCTTTCTCATCTACCACATAAATTACGTTCAGGGTTTCTGCAATCTCCCCATATTTACGAATGTGCTCAATACTGCGTCGAATACTCCATTCCGATTTTACCCTCACATAACGGGGGGTCATCAAACGGCCGATGCTTTCCTTGGGATAGCCGAGCAGTACTTTTACCTGATGCTGGTCTTCCGGCATCATGGAGTTGAGTACTTTCTGGGCCAGATTCCCCGGTAATTCTTCCAGCAGGGATACCTGCTCATCCGGTTCCAGATTCGACATCACCTCACTAAGCTGCTGTCTTGTAAATAGTTCCAGCAGTTCCACACCTTTTGCTGTGGGAAATTCAGAAAAAACGTCTGCGGCGTCCGATTTCTTCAATAATCGAAATACGATTACCGCTTCAGCCGCATCCATTTCCAGTAAAAGATCAGAAATATCGGCTGGAGGCAAATCGGTGAGTACCTCTTTGAGCGCCACCCAGTCTTTGGCTCTGATAAGCTCTTCAAATTCCGGTTTAATGAGTTGCACCAACATCGGGAGGTATGCTTTCTGAGTGTGAGATTAGCCCTGATTCGGTCTAAGAATCGGGCTTATTCATGCAAAATACAAGCTGCTCAGATACCCAATGACTGAATAGCCATTCTGGCTGCTTCCTGCTCTGCTTTTTTCTTAGACTTGCCCTTACCCTGCCCCATCACATCATCCCCGATCAATACTTCAACTTCAAAGGTTCGGCTGTGGCCTGGGCCATATTCGTCGATGGTTTGGTATCTAGGAAGGTCCAGCTTTTTACCCTGTGCATATTCCAGCAACAGACTTTTAAAGTTATCATCATTTTGCACAAACTGTTCCAGATCGATGTGGCGATCATATACATCTTCCACAAATCTGTAGGCTTCAGCATATCCTTTTGTCACATAAATGGCGGCTACAATGGCTTCAAAGGAATCGGCCAGTATAGATTTGCTGACTTTTGCGGATGCTGAACGCTCTCCCATTTCCATAAGCTGATCCAAACCCAGATCTCGTGCAAGCCGTGAGAGGGTCTCGCCTTTTACCATTTTGGCTCTGGTCTTGGTCAGAAAGCCTTCATTTTCTTTGGGATAACGTACAAATAGGATCTCAGCTGCAATCAGATCCAGAACGGAATCACCCAGAAATTCCAGCCGCTCATATGAATCGTGTTGTTCGTAGTCATCGCGCAATAAAGTGGAGCGGTGTCGCAATGCTTTAAGAAAGAGTGAAGGGTCATCAATTTTCGTGTTAATGACCCTTTCCAGTGCTGCAATTCGATCAGTGGATACAGGGTCCTCATTCTTTGATTTAAAGAATTTGAACCATTTGATCATTTAGTCATCAAATTTTTTGAAAACGAGCGAGGTATTATGTCCGCCAAAACCAAAGGCATTATTGATGGCATAATTTACATCTCTGGCCTGAGCTTCGTTAGCCGTGTAGTTCAGATCACACTGAGGATCCGGGTTTTCGATATTGATGGTTGGCGGGATGATGCCATGATAGATCGCGAGGACGGATGCAACCGATTCAATAGCTCCTGCAGCGCCCAGTGTGTGGCCGTGCATGGACTTGGTTGAATTTAGGTTAATTTTGTATGCATGATCCCCGAAAACTTTCTTTATGGAATTGGTTTCGGCAATATCTCCCAGCGGTGTGGAAGTTCCATGCATGTTGATGTGGTCAACATCCTCGGGTTTAATGCCCGCATCCTTCAGAGCCGTTGTCAGGGCAATGTGAACTCCGCTCCCGTCCGGATCTGGAGCGGTGATGTGATATGCATCAGCGGAAAAACCATAACCAACAATTTCACCGTAAATACGCGCACCCCTCTTTTTGGCATGTTCCATTTCTTCCAGGAAGAAGATTCCAGAGCCTTCACCCAGTACGAAACCATCTCGATCGATGTCGAATGGACGTGAAGCTGTTTCGGGCGAGTCGTTCCTGGTGGACATTGCCTTCATGGAAGTAAAGCCTGAAATCCCGATACGGGTGATTGGCGCTTCAGCCCCACCGGTAACGGCATAATCCGCTTTACCCAGCCGGATGGTATCATAAGCCAGCCCGATGTTGTGAGAGCCGGTCGCACAGGCTGAAACTGCGCAGTAATTGGCCCCTCTGAATCCATACTTGATGGAAATCTGGCCGGCAATGATATCCGGAATGAGCTTAGTGATGAAAAATGGTGAAACCCCGCGAGGCCCCCGTTCATGGAATGAAATAGACTGATCGTAGAAGGTTTTCATACCTCCGATACCGGTACCCACGATCACGGCAACGGTGTCCCGGTCAATCGCTCCCAGATCAATTTTACTGTCATTTATGGCCTCTTCAGCTGCAATCATTGCATACTGGCACACATGATCCATCTTGCGTGCCTCTTTGCGATCAAAGAAGCTTTCCTCCTCATATTCCTCCAGCATTGCGGCGAATTTAGTCGGAAAATCGGTGGTATCGAAGTGCTCAATAGAACGGACACCGCTCTTTCCGGAAACGAGTCCGTTCCAGAAATCCGGACCCGTAGAGCCGATTGGCGTGAGCGCTCCGATGCCGGTAATTGCAACCCTGCGGGTATTCATAAGAGAATGGTTTAGACAGGTTTATGCTTTATCAGCAATGTAAGATACAGCATCACCTACAGTAGCGATGTTCTCAGCATCTTCATCAGGAATACTGAGGTCAAATTCTTTTTCGAATTCCATAATGAGTTCAACGGTGTCCAGAGAATCGGCTCCCAGATCGTTGGTAAAGTTAGCATCGTTGGTTACTTCTGATTCATCCACTCCGAGTTTATCAACGATAATGGCTTTTACTTTTGATTCTACGTCTTGTGACATTTTGATTCCCTTTCGGATTTATTTTTTGGTTAACAATTCAGATAAAATAAGAACAATCTTTGTAAAAATTCAGTCCGGCAGTACTATTACATTGCCAAGCCGCCATCTACAAGTAAAACATTGCCGGTAATATAGCTGCTCATATCGGAAGCAAGATAAGCTACCGCGTCTGCAACTTCATGCACTTCCCCTGCACGACCCAGCGGTGTTTCAGCTTTGATGCCTTCCAGCACTTTCTCATCCAGCGACTCCGTCATTTCTGTGAGGATATAGCCCGGGGCTACCACATTTGCCCGAATATTGCGGGAGGCCAGCTCTTTGGCATATGATTTGGTAAAACCAATAATTCCGGCTTTTGATGCAGAATAATTCGCCTGTCCGGCATTACCTTTTACTCCGACAACCGATGAAATATTGATTATGGATCCGCTACGATTTTTCATCATAGGGCGGGCCACTGCTTTTGAGTAGTTAAAAATACTTTTCAGATTTGTGTTGATGACCTCATCCCATTGCTCTTCACTCATTCTGAGGATCAGATTATCGCGGGTGATGCCGGCGTTATTCACCAGAACATCCACTTTACCCCACTCA
>CAYPTY010000004.1:0-103647 GCA_964413935.1 uncultured Balneolaceae bacterium
TAGTTTTACTCACTTCAACAGAGCCATTCATCTGATTACATCCATTATAGCCGGTTAGTACACTGTCGCTGAAGTGTATGTTTATCTGCTTTCCCTCATCAAAAGCGGTGATTACCTGACCGTTGAGGTCTATCAAATTCCATCGGCCATTCAATTCATTCGCTGCTTTTTCTGCAGGTTTGCAGGAAAGAAACAATATGAGTACAAACGTAAAAATTCTAGCTGACAGCATCTTTTACTGCTTTCCTTTTATTGAGTTCACTCACGATTAAATCCGTTATTTCACTTTTCATCAGAAACTCATAGCGAATATCCAGAACATAGGCTTTCACTTTCAGTTCAATCATATTCTGCCGGTCAACAATTTTGTTTTCCACAATAATGGTTACCGGTTTGTTCAAATACACATACCTGCATGTGATGGCAGCCCGATGGGCAATTTCCTTGACTTCAGCCAAGTTTTCTGTGATATCCAGAAAAATGGATGCAACCACCTGACAGTGTAAAGCACCGGCATTGGCATTTGAAACAGATGAATTGATAATCATTGCATTCGGAACGGTAATCAGGGAATCGTCAGGAGTAATGATTCTGGTGGTCCGCAGTCCGATTGCAGCTACCTCACCATAATACTGTCCAACCTCAATTTTATCCCCAACCTGAAAAGGGCGATCGATGATAATGAGGAATCCGCCAAAAATATTTTTAAGGATATCCTGAGCTGCAAAACCTACAGCGATACCAATAGAGGCACTTACGGTGATTATGGTTTCGAAGGGAGGATTGATGATACCAACGATGATCACAAAAATAGCTATGGACCACGCTATCACATTGATAAAAGGAATTAATCGTTTTATAAACAGGCGATAGTTGATCTGATTCTCAGCCAGTTTTTCCAGAAGGAAGGTCACAAAGCGGACTGCAAAGTAGGCCAGTGCAATCGTGAAGAGGATGGAAACAATTTTGGAAAGGGAAAACAGCTCCTGAAGCTGGTTGATGGATGGGTCAAGCAGGTTTTCCTGCTTTCTAACGCCCGTACTATCTGCCTGAGCATATAGCATAGCCGGTATCAGCACAAAAAAGGCAGTGAAACAGCTGCGATTGAAAACCCTTGATATGGAACTGAAAAATGACATCAATGAATTACATTCCTCCTTTGCAAATAAGACAGTACCTGACGATACACCAGTTGATTTAAGGAAAACAGGCCAGCCTCCTCAACCAGGATCCCCTTGCTTTTGAGTCGTGTCAATAAAACACGACTGGCTGAAAGTTCAATATTCAGAATCCTGGATAATTCGGCCACTTTGAGGGTGTCGTGTAAAATAAAAGCTGCTGTTACGAAAACGATTTCGGAAGTAAGGGTTTCCAGGCTCTCAATAGAAAACGATTTATAGGTAGAAATGGTGACGGTGCTCTTTTCCACTGATTTAATGGATCTCTGCCAGAGAATAATGGCAACCGAGGCATTGCCTTTGGCGTCTTCTGCCAATTGATCAAAAAACTTCTCTCTCAGGTATGCTTGCAGTTCATCAGGTTTGTGAAGTCTTTTTTTGTAGGACCTGTTTTTTCGGATTTCCTCATCGGGTAAGAACTCCAGTTTGAAATTACTCAAATCATGCCGATTCATAATGAGTGCTTCGATCTGATCTCTTTTCAATGAATCCGTATGCTGAATCAGGTTAAAATGAGTTTCAATGCCCATACCCTTATTCAGGAAATTCCATGCATACCTGGAACAGCTGCAGACCCAGAAAATCTGGTCTTTGGTTTCTGAAAGGATCAGCCACAATGCGTCCAGTACATCGTAACCGTTGATGTTTCGGATGTAAAGGTTCTGAAGGTTTTCAAGTACGACGACCTGCTTATTTCCCTCCTGCTTGAGTTCATGAATAAAAGCTTCGGGTCGTTTCACATTTTCAATGCCGAATTCTTTGGCGAATGAGGTCAGGAACTGCTCCATTTTCCAGGTCGACTGATCAATGCTGATGGTTTTGCATTCAATTCCTTTGAAGATTTCAAGTTCAACCTGATCCAGATAAACACTTTTACCGCTGCCTTTTTCGCCGATTACCGCCACAGTAGAAGGAACATCATCTTTCCATGCCTCAAACACTTTATTGATTTCTGACATACTTGCATTCTCAGAGCGTACATAAACGTCCTCATCAATTTCTCTCTGAATCAGAAAATGTTCCCTGTAATTTTTGGGGATGCCGGCCAGGATCTGATCCGTGTTCGTGAGAAAGGAACTGATGTCAACATTCAGTGTTTTCTGTTTTACGCTGATGACTTCAAAGCCGAAGATTCGCTGAAGAGGGATGAGGATTTCGCGGAGTTTTCTGAGCAGAAAACGGATCATTACCGCTATCCAGTCCTGCAGACCCGCCCAATAGGCTATGGTATAATTCTTAGCTTTTGAAAACCATCTCCCGATTTTTTTCCTCATGGGAAGGATTTAAGCATAATAACAGAGCTAAGCAAAAAGAAAGTATGCAAGTCTCTCTGAGGCGAGAACCCCCAACCCCAGGTAGACAAAATCCCCGCCCCTTTGTACTTTAGGCGGCAACAAATTGAGCATATTCATCCCGAGTCTAATGAAGCTTCTTCGTGCTATAATTTCCCTGCTACTCACGATGGCGGTGATCCTCGCTTTAAACAGCCGCATTGGTAACATCCCGCCAATGGGTAAATTTATGAATCCGGTTTCCGGCTTCTGGGCTAATGCGGAAACCTCAGATCCTGCAGATCATATTTTTGGATATAGCATTCCGGGCCTTAAGGATGAGGTGGAAGTCGTTTTTGATGAACGCAGGGTACCCCACATTTTCGCCAGAAATGAACACGATCTATTTCTGACCCAGGGTTACATCACCGCGATGCACCGGCTTTTCCAGATGGAAATTCAGACCTACGATGCCGCCGGACGTCTGTCCGAAATAATTGGTAAAAACCCGGGGGCTCAGCGCAGAGATTTATATACCCGTCGATGGGGGATGCCCTGGGCTGCGGAAAAAAAACTGGAGGCCATCAAACAGGACTCCGCCAGCTGGGATATACTACAGGCCTACGCAAAAGGTGTCAATGCATGGATTAATCAGCTTGAGCCTGCCGATTATCCCATCGAATACAAGGTTCTGGATGCCGCTCCGGAAGAATGGGCTCCCCTGAAAACGGCTCTCCTTCATATGAATATGAGCCGCACCCTGGCCGGAGGCAGCTCGGATGATCGCACTTCAAACACCATAGCCTACTTCGGGGAAGATTACGTGGAGCAGATGTTTGGAAGCAGAGCCAGAAACCTGGAACCTATCATCCCTGAGGGTACCATCTGGAATTTTGATGTGGACCTGCCGCCCGCTCCGGATAGTCTTTTTCTGGGTACCACTGCTGAAAAAATTCAACATTATTCTTCCGATCTGGGTGTGGGATCCAACAACTGGGCCGTAGACGGTTCCAAAACGAAAAGCGGATATCCCATTCTGGCGGGAGACCCTCATCTTTCTTTAAGTATGCCCTCAATCTGGCTGGAACTACAATTGCATGCTCCGGGCTATAATACCTATGGAGTTGCTTTTCAGGGAATACCAGGCATCCTGATTGGTTTTAATGAGCACATCGCCTTTACGGAAACCAACGTTGGCTCGGATGTACTCGACTGGTACGAAATTAAGTTCAGGGATGAATCCAAAGAGGAATACTGGTACGATGGGGACTGGCATCCCACCACAAAACGCATCGAAGAAATTAAAGTGAGAGGGGAAGAAAGCATTCTGGATACCCTGGTATTCACCCATCACGGTCCGGTAATACAGGTTAACTCCGATGACAGCAGTTCGGCACCGGTCTATCATGCCATGCGATGGATTGCCCACGTAGCCGGAAACTCACTGAAGGCCTTCATCGGTCTTAACAAGGCCAGAAATTACGATGAATACCGTGAGGCTTTGAAAAACTACATCGCTCCGGCTCAAAACTTCCTCGTTGCCACCAATGAGGGAGATATCGGGATTACGGTTAACGGTCAATTTCCCAAAAAGTGGAAATATCAGGGCAGAACAGTCAGCGACGGAACCGACCCTCTTTACGACTGGCAGGGCTGGATTCCCTATGAGCATAATCCTACGATGAAAAATCCGGATAGGGGCTTTGTAAGTTCAGCAAACCAGGCCTCAGCCGGAGTGGATTACCCCTATTATCTTGGAGATGACTATGCACCCTATGAAAGAGGAAGGCGAATCAATGATTTGCTTCGGGATATGAGTGATATCACGCCGGAAGATATGATGCGCATGCAGATGGATAATTACAGCCTGCATGCCGAAAGTATTTTGCCTAAACTCAGAGCATGGACCGTTCGTGATAGTTTAGACGAATTCGAGCTTGAGGTCTTTGAGCAGATGTTTCAGTGGGATTTTGGGATGGATGCAGGCGTAATTCAACCCTCGGTTTTTTACTGGTGGTGGCGAAGCTTTTACTGGGATATGGTCAGGGATGAACAGACCGCCTCCGGGGTCTCATTGCGCAATCCTCCACGTGACCGTTTAATTGAAATCATAAAAAGAGATCCGGAATATTTTCTGATTGATAATGTGGAAACGGAAAAAAAAGAAAACATCCGGGATCTGGCTACCTCATCATTTAAAAAGGCGATAAACACGATGAAGGAATTATATGGTAAAAATTTCGAAAAATGGGACTGGGGTATTGTGATGGATAATGACATAGAACATGTGGGACAAATCCCGGGTATGGGAGTGAATGATGTGTATTCGGGAGGTTCGTCAGAAGCCATCAATGCCACCCGTTTCGGATACGGGCCCAGCTGGCGCATGGTGGTTGAGCTCGGGCCGGAAGTGAAAGGCTGGGGCGTTTATCCTGGTGGCATCACCGGAAACCCGGGATCGCCAAACTATGACGCCTTCATCGAAAACTGGAGAAAAGGTGAGCACTTTGAACTCAATTTTTACCGGGAAAAACCCGATGAATTCAACTATTTAATCTCTTTAATTCCGGAAGAACAATGATACTATCTCTGCTTATCATCCTGACAGCCTGGCTGCTAACACTGGTTTTTCCCTGGTGGACCATCGCCATTCCGGGTTTGGTTCTTGGTTTTCAGTTTAACAAAAAAGCAGGCCCGTCTTTTGGATGGGGATTTCTGGCGCTTTTCCTGCTCTGGGGCATTCAGGCACTGATTATCCATATTCAAAATGACGGCGTACTGAGTACAAGGGTAGCAACTCTGCTTGGTGTACAATCCCCTTTTCTGGTTATTGCAGCAAGCGGACTCATAGGCGGACTGCTTAGTGGTTTATCAACCATGACCGGGAGCCTTTTTCGGGATAGCATCGAATTGACACCAAAAAGCAGTGGCTGAAAGCCCCTGAAGCAAAATTACTTTTCTTTTTTCAGGCCGATGTCGTCCTTGATGGGGATTTTTAAGGAAAGGGAACCGTATCGAAGCTTTGAAGCGCCGGCATCCAGCAGGTCCATGAGTCCTTCGTGATATCGAAATTCTATGATGAACTCCCGGGTTCCGCAATTGCAAAATCCAACGCCTGCAATCAATCCGGCTGAAAAAGCAGAATTCAGATCAATCGTATCACTATCTAAGGAACTTTCAACTCCCTCTGCCCCAATGATTGAAGTCCAGCTTTCTTCCCCACCAAGACTGTAGGTCATTTGAAAACCCAGGTTTACATTGAATGGACTCACATCATAAGTTGCATAAACCGGAAGCGAAAAGGCATTAACAAATCGTTCCGTCTCTCTTCGCTCAATGCCCAGTCCTGCTCCGATATCAGGCCGCCCAAATGATTCAGTATCATTGCTGCCCAGTCGCTGAAAGAGGAATTCAGCTCCAAGGCTGAAATCTTTGCTTATAGGTTTTTTTCCATAGATCCCAAGACTGAACATGTTGTAAGGTGATTGGGCAAAAGAGCTGGATCTGGGTTTTTCATCAACAAAGATGTAGCTGGGCCCTACTCCAGCCCGCAAACCGATTGTGATTCCCTTTGGTTTTTGGATTTCCATGATGGGAACCTGTGCAAGGGCAGGTATGGTCAGTAAAAAGAGAAAAATACTTATGCTGATCTTTTTCACGTCGAGATGATGTTAGTTCAGAATTCTGATCAGGCGGAGTATACTAATCTTTTCACAAAACACCTTTGGCTGCACCAGATCAATATTTAGCCGGAGTGCCTGCAGGTGGCAATGACATCTGTATAAACTCCCGGATATCTTCGTTGGCTGTTTCCAGATCCTCGCGGCGCAAGTACATCATATGTCCGCTGCGATAACCTTTGAAACTCATGCGCTCTTTCAGCCGGCCGCTGGGATCCAGGTGCCACATATTGTACTTGGCATTGAAATAGGTAGTGGCTCCATCGTAATAGCCACTCTGGGTCATCACGTGAAGATAGGGATTCATGGCCATGGCCTGTCTCAGGTTTTCGCCTGTGTTGTCACCGCTGCGATCCCAGGGGCGAACCGGACCAAACATATTGTATTTGATGTCGGTTTGGTATCCCAGATCATTGGCGAAGTAGTAATTGATTGCCGGAGTAAAGGAATGCAGCCAGGAATCAATTTCGGAGTTGTAATCCGGCCGCTCACCGGCCGCCTTTCTGTCGATACCTTTATAGCGGGAATCCAGCCGGCCTACGGTAAAACCCTCATCCCTCAATAATTCTTTCCAGAAGAAGGAAGTGGGCACATCCAGGTTATGCTGACGCACCACGTCCGCTTTCAAGCCGGAGTATCGGGCAAACATGTTAATGGCTTCCGCCTTTTCAGCTTCACTGGCCCATGCACCTTTGGCCATCACGGGCAGCAGTTCATTCATGGTGTATTCCTCAGCTTCATCCAGAACTTCGAGCAGGTCTTTAGACTGCAGGTCTGTCGGCAGTTTTTCATGATACCAGGCGGTGGCTGCGTAGTAGGGCAGCCGATTGGCCATGTTCACCGGACCATCCCGGTCGATGCCAAGTCCGGTTGGGGATACCAGGATCACCCCGTTGATGAACATCCATTGATTATTCTGCAGTTCAAGGGATAATCCGGAAACCCGTGTGGTTCCGTAACTCTCACCGATCAGATACTTAGGTGAAGCCCAGCGGTTGTTCCGGGTAACAAAGGTGTTGATCCAGTCAGCCAGATATTCGATGTCGGCATTTACGCCGAAAAATTTGGAACGGTCAACACTGTGGTCCACAATGCGGGAATAGCCGGTGTTCACCGGATTTACAAAAACAATGTCGGCCATATCAATGATGGAATAGGGATTGTCCCGAACGCCATAGGGCTGAACCGGATATCCTTCATCATCAATATTCAGGATACGCGGCCCGGTATAAGCCAGGTGCATCCAGACGGAAGCGGATCCGGGTCCGCCGTTAAAAGAGATAATTAAAGGCCTCCGGCCTATATCTTTTACATCGGATCGCTCATAGTAGGTGTAGAATAAAGCAGCGACCACATGGCCGGTATCGTCCCAGACCGGCTGATAGCCATAGGTTGCGGTGTAGGGTACTTTTTGTCCTTTAACCGTGATTTCATTGCTGACTGTACCCGTAAGATCAGGCGAAAAGGATTTATCATAATTCATCTGGGCGATGGCGGTGCTGCTGAAGGCTGCGAGCAGCAGGAAGAAGCAAAGGCGTTTCATGGAAGTTCACTTTATTAGTGTTGACGATCCTGTAGATAATAAAACGAAGGGGATTTCGCTACCTGCGACCGTACTTCTGATTAAATTTTACACTCACTCAATCCAAAAACCAATTGGATGAAAATTGATGTATCCGTATATTTACCGAGTTTACCAATCAGACGAGCAAAAGCATAGCAATCTTGAGAAATCACACGAATTCACGGATCACTGAACGCCCAAAAGGAGGCCAGCAGTGATGCGATTATTGCTCAGCCCATATGATTTTCAAATCCGACACGGTTTCCGTAGTCGGATTTTTTTTGACCTGAAATTGCCCACACCAATCTCCAAGACCCGACAGCAGCATGTCACACTATCCTCGAAATAAAGCCATTCTTGCGCTCAGCGATGGCACCATCGCCCATGGTTATGCCATCGGCAAACAAGGTACCACCGGAGGTGAACTCTGTTTCAACACTTCCATGACGGGCTACCAGGAAATTTTCACCGATCCCAGCTACCACGGACAGCTTATGATGATGACCTATCCGCACATCGGTAATTACGGGACCATGGCCCGCGATGATGAAGCTTCCAGAGTGATGGTTGCCGGCGTAATCGTACGGGCGTTCTCCTGGGATTACTCCAATCCCATGGCCGATGCCTCCCTTCAGGATTATCTGGAAAGCCACGGAATCACAGGCATCACCGGAGTGGATACCCGCTCACTGGTTAAGCATATCCGGACGAAGGGTGTGATGAATGCTGTAATCTCTTCAGAGGAAACCGATGAGAAAAAGCTGGTTCAGATGGCCAAAGACTGGGACGACATGAAAGGCCTGGAACTGGCGTCACGGGTTACACGCAGCGAGGCCCAGACCCTTAATGGTGAAGGTGAATACCGGGTGGCCGCCTTCGATTACGGAATTAAGCAGAACATCATCAATAACCTGAGAAGCCGAGGATGCACGCTCAGAATTTTTCCAGCCCAGACCCCGCTTGAGGAAATTGAGAAATGGAAAGCGGATGGATACTTTTTCAGTAACGGACCGGGTGATCCAAATGCCACCGCGGAATACGCACTTGAAACGGTTGAATTTGCTAAGAAAACAGGCAAACCGGTCTTCGGTATCTGCCTGGGCCATCAGCTAATGGCTCTGAGTGAAGGTATCAAAGTAGATAAGATGTTTGTGGGCCATCGCGGAGCAAACCATCCGGTGAAAAATCTTTCAACCGGACTGGTGGAAATCACTACGCAAAATCACGGATTTTCGGTGATGCAGGAAAGCGTGCAAGATTCGGTGGCAGAGATATCCCACATGAATCTGAATGATGATACCGTTGAAGGCCTGAAGTTTAAAAACTTCCCTGGTTTCAGCGTGCAGTACCACCCGGAGGCATCGCCCGGTCCGCACGATTCAGCTTACCTGTTTGACCAGTTCATCGAAATGATCAAAGAAACTAAAAACTAAAAGCGGTAACACGCAGTGCACCATTCATAAACACTATGCCCAGAAGAGACGACATTCACAAAATACTCATCATCGGTTCAGGACCCATTATCATTGGCCAGGCCTGCGAATTTGACTACTCCGGAACTCAGGCCTGTCGCTCCCTTAAAGAAGAGGGGTACGAAGTGGTGCTGATAAACTCCAATCCGGCTACCATCATGACCGACCCTATGATGGCCGATGCCATCTACCTCGACCCGCTGACAACCGATTCCATTCGCAAGATTGTGGAAAAGGAAAAACCAGATGCGGTACTTCCGACCATGGGCGGACAAACCGGTCTAAATCTATGTAGAGACCTTCAGATTGAGGGATACTGGGAGGAAAAAGGGGTCAAAATCATTGGTGTAGATATCGATGCAGTTGAAATTACGGAAGACCGGCAGCGTTTCCGCAACCTGATGGAGGAAATCGGGGTGGAGCAATGCCGCAGCCGAACAGCGGAGTCCCTGCTGGATGCCAAGGAAATCAAGGAAGAACTGGGCGGCTTGCCGCTGGTGATTCGCCCCTCCTTCACCATGGGTGGTATGGGCGGCGGCATCATCTGGGAAGAGGAAGATTTTGATAAAATGGTACTGCGCGGACTGGAATTAAGCCCGGTTCACCAGATCCTGCTGGAAGAATCAATCTTTGGATGGAAGGAATTTGAGCTGGAGCTGCTGAGGGATGCCAACGACAATGTGGTCATTATCTGCTCCATCGAAAATATGGATCCGATGGGAGTTCACACCGGTGATTCCGTAACCGTAGCCCCAACCCAAACCCTGACCGACAAGCAGTATCAGACCTTGAGGGATGCTGCCATCAAAATGATGCGATCCATCGGGACTTTTGCAGGTGGATGTAATGTGCAGTTTGCGATGGAGCCCGGGTCTGATCGCCTGGTCGCCATCGAAATAAATCCGCGGGTGAGTCGCTCTTCAGCGCTTGCCTCCAAAGCCACCGGTTATCCCATCGCAAAGATTGCCACAAAACTGGCTGTGGGCTACACGCTGGATGAACTCAAAAACCAGATTACCGGAACAACATCGGCCTGTTTTGAGCCCAGCATCGATTACTTTGTCTGCAAGGTGCCGAGATTCAACTTCGACAAATTCGTAGGTGCCGACGAAGTCTTGACCACACAGATGAAAGCCGTTGGCGAAGTGATGAGCATCGGGAGGAACATGCCGGAAGCCCTGAATAAAGCCTGGCAGTCGCTTGAAATCGGCCGAGCCGGACTGGGCGCAGACGGCTATGAAGAAATTGACCGCAAACAGGTTAGAGAGCGCCTGATGAAACCCTACTGGGATCGAACACTACAAATCCGCAATGCCCTGAAGCTGGGTACTTCGGTGGAGGAACTGGAAGACATCACCAAATACGATCGCTGGTTCCTGAAACAGATGGAATACATGGTTTCCCTGGAAAACAGGACAGAAGGGCAATCGCTGGATGGCATCAGCAAAGATGATTTATATGAACTGAAGCAGGCCGGATTCTCCGATGTTCAGATTGCTCATCTTCTGAGCAAGAGCGGCGAAGAAGTAACCGAAAATGATGTGCGCAAACATCGAAAAGCAATGGGATTAAAGCCCGTATTCAAGATGGTGGATACCTGCGCGGCCGAATTCCCCGCACAAACGCCCTACTACTATTCCACCTACGAAGGGGAAAACGAGTCTGAAGTCACCGACCGGGAAAAAGTAATCATCCTTGGATCCGGGCCAAACCGGATCGGGCAGGGTATTGAGTTCGATTATTCCTGTGTTCACGCGGTGATGGCCACCAAAGAAATGGGTTACGAAGCCATCATGATTAACTGCAATCCCGAAACGGTATCTACCGACTTTGATGTGGCCGACAAGCTCTACTTTGAGCCGGTGTTCTGGGAGCGTGTGCTGGATATCATTGAGCATGAAAAGCCGGTGGGAGTAATCCTGCAGGTAGGCGGACAAACCGCGCTGAAGCTGGGTAAAAAGTTTGTGGAGCATGGAATTAAAATCTTCGGTACCGATTTCGAAAAAATTGATATGGCCGAAGACCGCGGCCTGTTCTCAGACCTGCTGATTAAACTGGATATTCCTTTCCCAGAATACGGAACCGCAACCAATACGGAAGAAGCACTTAAGATTGCAGATCGGATTGGGTATCCGGTGCTGATTCGGCCATCCTATGTGCTGGGTGGACAGGGCATGCGCATTGCCGTTAAAAAGGAAGAATTGGAGCGCTATGTGCACCGCATCCTGAAATCCCATCCGGAAAATGCCTTCCTCATCGATAAGTACCTGGAACATGCCATAGAAGTGGATGTGGATTCGGTTTATGATGGGGAGCAGCTGCACATTGCCGGAATCATGCAGCATATCGAACCCGCCGGAGTTCACTCAGGTGATTCCACCGCGGTACTGCCACCGTACTCACTCAGTGAAGACGTGATCAAAACCATTGAAGTATATCAGGAGCGTATTGCTGATGCCATGGATATCGTCGGATTCCTGAATGTTCAGTATGCCGTCAAAGATGAGACCGTGTACATACTGGAAGCCAATCCTCGATCAACCCGAACCATACCTTTCATTGCCAAAGCTACACAGCGACCTGAAGCAGAAATCGGCGTAAAGGTGATGCTGGGAGCTAAACTCAAGGAATTTGACCTGGAATCCAAACTGGACTGCTGGGCCATCAAAGAGCCGGTATTTCCGTTCAATAGGTTTCCGGGCATCAAAAAGGAGCTGGGTCCTGAGATGAAGTCGACCGGTGAGAGTATCTACTTCGCCAAAGACTTCAACGATGAGCACTTCAAAAAGCCATATGAGTTCAAAAATCTGTATCTGAGTAAATAGGACGCAGGAACAAATACCATCGGAATCCCTATCTTTGATTCCGGGATTAAACTAAATCAAGCTGATGTCCAAAAACCTGATTGTTGCCTTCGGCGGCGTATCTCCTGAACATGAAGTTTCTGTTTTATCTGCCATGCAGGTGATGGCTGTGCTGGAGGAATCTGATTATCAGGTTATACCGCTTTATATCTCTAAGTCCGGCAAGTGGCTTAGTGGCGATATTCTGAAAGATCTTAGTCAGTATAAAGACCTTAAAAAGCTGGAGCAGCAATGCAAACTCAGCTATTTCTCCAAAGACAACTCGGGTATTTCGTTTCTTACTGAGCAGGGTGGAGGCGGATTGTTTTCCAAGCCAAAACAGGTTCAGATTCATGCCGTTTTTTGTGCCTTCCATGGCGGCGAAGGGGAAAACGGTTCCTTTCAGGGTTTGTGCGAGCAGTTCAATATTCCATATACCGGCTCCGGTGTGATGGCTTCCTCGGTGGGGATGGATAAAGTGAGTACCAAACGTCTGTGTGCTTCCGCGGGGATCACCGTGACCCGTTGGGTGGATTTTCTGGAAAGCGACTGGGTTGAGCGGGAAGATGAGCTGCTGAGAGAAATGGAAGAACTGGGATATCCCCTCATCGTGAAGCCGGTTCATCTGGGTTCCAGCATCGGAGTGGTGAAAGCCGATAACAGTGAAGTGCTTTCTGAGGCTATCGAAACGGCTTTTCGTTATGACGCCCATGTACTGGTGGAGGAAGCCGTTAAGCCCCTGATGGAAATTAATTGCTCCGTACTGGGTGATGCCGAAAAATATGAGGTGAGTGTGTGTGAGCGTCCGCTGGGGAAAAGCGATACGCTTTCATTCGAGGATAAATATCAATCGGGAGGGGGAAGCGACAAAGGAATGGCCTCAGCAGACCGTGTTATCCCGGCCGATATTTCCGATGAGCTTACCAAAGAAATTCAGGAATTATCTGGCCGTATTTTCAGGCTATTCAATGCTTCCGGAGTGGCCCGGCTGGATTTTCTGGTGAACAGCGACACTAAGAAGGTTTATTTCAACGAGATCAATACCATACCCGGCTCTTTTTCTTTCTACCTGTGGGAAAAAAGCGGACTGGATTTCAAGGGACTGGTCAGGAAACTCATCGACATCGGCCTGCAAAATCATCACCGAAAAAACGGACACATCCGCTCATACGATACCAACCTGCTGAGCGAGAAGGCCGTCAGCGGAATTAAAGGGCTGAAAGGGAAATAATCCTGCAGAAATTCTGTTCAGGTAGCTGATATGAAAAACTTAAAAGCAATATCACCACAATTTATACTCCTTCTGATACTCTTTCCGATGCTGCTTTGGTCCTGTAAAAGCAGTGAAGAAATAATTGAGGTGAATGAAGATCCTTTTGATGCAGCACCTGAACCTACTTATGATCCGGAATCTGAAGAAGCATCCTCAACTCAGGAGTTTGTTCAGATCAGGATAGGCCACGCCAGTCCGCTCAGAACCCTTGATCCTTTGTTTGCGTACTCCGAAGTGGAGTGGAATACCCTTCAGTTCGTTTATGAGGGTCTTACACGCCTGAATGAAAAGGGAGAAGTGATCCCTTCACTTGCCCGACGCTGGACAGTAAACGACGATTCTACCTCCTACACTTTTACATTGCGTTCGGATGTGTACTATCACGATTCAGATGTATTTGCCAGTGGAATCGGAAGGAAAGTGGTTGCCGCTGATGTAGTCTATGCTTTTCGCCGAATGACCGACATCGAAGTGCCGGATGTTGTTGCTCGTAAATTTTTCAACATTCGTGGCCTTGAATCCTTCTTCCTGGAACAGCATTATGTTCACATTCCCAGTGAGCGCGCTTTAGACCGCATCGACGGAATACTTGTTGAAAATGACAGTACGGTTACCTTTCAGCTTATCCGGCCGGACAGCCGATTTCCGGAAAAACTGGCTGCGCCGTGGGCATCCATCTATCCCAGAGAGACTGTAACCGAAGAGATGATCATTGATAAGTTTGTTGGTACCGGTCCTTTTACCTACATCCGGGATCAGGAAGGTATGCAGGTTATTCTGGCAAGAAACCCGGATTATTATGGTAGCAACCCGTTGAATCGTGTGGATGTATTTCACGCAATGACTGAAGCTGAGCTCTTTCAGATGTTGGCAAAAGAGGAAATCGACCTGATACCGGTTATGAGTCCTGAAGTGGCACGCACGGTACTTGATGAAAACCTTAGATTGAATCCTGCTTATCAGAACCGATTTACTTTGCTGGAAACCGGCGGAGAGCTAAGCTACGATATTTACTTTAATCAGGAATCTTCACTGGACCCTGCCGCCCTTGCAGGACTCATCATCAGAAATCATGCTTTCGCAGATTCACCCTTTGAGATAATACTGAATCATCCAGCGGATACGCTGGCCTATTTCGATGATACAGTATTCACCACCATAACCAGCAATCCTTTTATTCGACACGTTTACCGACAACTGCAAAGGGCACTTCGACACGAAGGACAGGGGCTGAAGCTGGCCAACATTCGCATACCTTTTCCATCGGTCAGCCTGTATTCTTCTGATTTTCCCTATCGGAGTGGCGAGCCTTTTATTACAATCAAATCTCCGGTATTTTACCTGCATAATCGGAATATGAGCGGCCTTAAGCTCAACTCAAGATCCTGGTGGATGGACGTGAGCGAAGTTCGCTTTAATGAGGGCAGATAAGTGACGCTTTCCATTATCGCAAATCCAACCAAGTATCAGGTAAAAGAGCACTTTATTGCGGCCCTGGAATGGGCCCGAAAAGCCGGAGTAAGAGTTTATGTGAAAGACCACCTTTGCCGTGAACTGGATGTTGAAACCGGTACTAGCGTATCCAGGGTGGAGTCGGATGAGGAAGCGATCAGAAGCGGTGATTATACCCTGGTTTTGGGAGGAGACGGTACCATTCTCCATGTGGCAGCACTGGCCATGCATCATAAGAAACCCATTCTGGGAGTGAACAGCGGCCGGCTGGGATTTATGGCCAATACCCAGAAAGAGAATTTGGATTATGCTCTTAACTGTCTTAAGGACGAAAACTTTAGCTTAGACAGCCGACACTTTCTGCAAGCCGAAGCGCAGGATGGAAATATTTATCATGCACTCAACGAATTTCTCTTCACCCGACGCGATTCTACATCTATGATTTCAGTAGAGGCAGGGACCAATGGGGACAAGATCAATACCTATTGGGCAGACGGACTCATCGTGTCTTCCCCTACCGGTTCAACGGCCTATAATCTTTCAGCGGGGGGACCCATTGTAATGCCCGGTACGGAGGTACTGGTACTCACTCCCATCAACCCGCATACGCTTACCACCCGACCGCTGGTTCTGCCTTCAGACAAGAAGCTAACGATACACATCCCTCCTCAACGCTCAGAGACTCTTTTTTCATATGATGGAAATGTAGTTGAAATTCATGACTTACCATTCAGCATTCATATAGAACGCTCAGAGTATACCGTTGACCTGGTGCAGCTTCCGGAACAGAATTACTTTGAAACCCTGCGCAATAAATTGCTTTGGGGAAGCAACAGCAGGAGACATTCTGATCTTTGATTCATACATTCTTTAAGAATATTTAAGACTATTCAATTCCTAACCTTAACCAAAAACAAGAACCATGAAAGTAACTGTTGTAGGAGCCGGTGGTAACGTTGGTTCAACGGTGGCACTGGATGTTGCGAGAAGGGATTTCGCAAAAACTGTTGTGGCACTGGATCTTGAACGTAAAGAAGAAGACAAAACATTTTATCCGTCCAAAGGACGAGCGCTGGATCAATGGGAAGCTTCACCCATTCATCTTTTTGATACCAGAATTATTGGGACCACAGATTACGCTGACACAGCCGGATCTGATGTATGCGTGATTACAGCCGGCGTGCCTCGTCGTCCGGGCATGAGCCGTGACGATCTGCTTGGGATTAATGCCAATATCGTTAGAACCGTAACGGAAAACCTGGTTAAGCATTCTCCGGATACCATTATCATTGTGGTTTCCAATCCGCTGGATGTGATGGTTCAGGTGGCCTATGAGGCATCCAGTCTTCCTTACGAAAAAGTGATGGGTATGGCCGGTATTCTCGATACCGCACGATACCGCGCTTTTATTGCTGATGAGCTGGATGTATCCCCAAAAGACATTCAGGCCCTTCTGATGGGCGGACACGGAGATACTATGGTTCCGCTGCCGCGCTTCACAACACTCGCCGGTATGCCGATTCCGCATTTTATCTCCGATGAGCGACTGGAAGAAATCGTAAACCGTGCCAAAAAAGGCGGTGGTGAAATTGTTGGTTTGATGGGTACCTCAGCCTGGTATGCACCCGGTGCCGCGGCAGCTCAGATGGTGGAAGCCATTCTGCTGGATCAAAACCGCATTTTCCCTGTCTGTGCTCACATCGACGGGCAATACGGAGTAGAAGATCTTTATATCGGTGTACCTGTTAAGCTTGGAAAAGGTGGAATTAAGGAAGTCATCGAACTTGACTTAACCGATGATGAACGAGATCTTCTTCATAATTCAGCTGCAGCCGTTCGCGGCACCCTGGACGATTTCAGGAAGCTGGATAAATCATAAATAAATGAGACCTGGTTCTCACTACTTGCACTTAAGCCCGGGCAGTCGCTTCGGGCTTTTTTTTGCCCTGAATTAGAAAACAACCGTAAATAATAAGAGGATTTCGGTAAGCAAGGCGGATGTGACCAGCAAACGGCGCTTGTGTTTATAGTTTTGCCAGTATTTGAACTGATAAACCGTAATGAGCAAAAGGAATATCAGGAGGATGGCCGTAGCGAGAGACTCCTCTATCAGTAAAGAGTTTAGTAAATAGAGCATAAGACAAACGACTGGGATTCTCAGTGACCGCTGACAAGAACAATATTCTCAGCTATAAGTCCCTTATCGTTTTTTATGAGATCAAACTCAAATATCAGCTCCCGGCTTGGCAAAGAATTAACATCAAAATGATTTTCGAAATGTGAGATGTGGGCAAAAACGGTCTGATAGGGTGAATCTTCATCTCTTGAATCCGTGACCCAGAGCTTATCCGTCAGTTTATACAGATATCTGAGGAATCCGTATCCGTCTTGATGAGAAAAGTCATAGCAAACCCCCCTTACCCTGGATCCTACATTACCCCAAGCGTAGGGCGACTCAACCGGCAGCAGTCCCGGAATCAGGTAACCCGAAATGTGATAATCCACTGATTTTTTGAGGCTGCTGGATACATTGTCAAATCCAATCAGCTCCACGCGCACGCCCTTATTCTGCAGAGCATTGACCACCGAACAATAGGCCCCGTTTGAGGTTAGCAAAATTATCTTATCCAGATACTCAGCATGTGTCATCATATCTACGGCCATATCCATGTCGATGGTGGATTTTGAAATGCGTTCTCCGGTTTCCTGATTGGTGTAATGCAGCACGGGTTTCTCTGTGACTTTGTACTCAAAATCGCGAAGCATATCACAGAAACGAGTGGTTTTGACACGGTACTCCCGGTCATCGTTCATACGTTCGGCATCCACCGACAGGTAAACATTCAGTCGGCTTGGGATGGCTTTGTCGCGGGCAGCAAATTTACGGAGCAGATCGTATCGGAGGCCGTATCCCCCGTTCATGGTAACATTAACGGCATCTACATAGATGCCAATCCGTTGATTCTTCATAAACTAAATCCTTAATAAATAATGATAAAAACCCTGATGAACAGTCTCAGGCCTTTTTGTTCAGTGCAAAGCTGAATTTTGGCAGAGCAATGATTGTCATCAGGACGGCACCTGAGAAAAATAATATCAGATTGGCCATCCACTTGGCATCAAACAGGATAGCTGCGTGTGGTTTAATAATTATTACAGATGCCGCGATCAGTAAAATGAGGAAAGTTCTTATTATCGAATATGGAACACTAAAGGACTTTGTACTGTAGCGGTAGAGCATCAATGCCATCACTCCGTAACTAATCAGCGTTGCCCAGGCCGAACCTTCCATTCCCAACCGGGGCACCAGGGCCAGATTCCCTATTATAGTAATAAAAGCGCCCGTCAATGTCACCTGTGGCAATCTTTTGGTCTGGTTCTTGATAAAAATACCTGCTGAAAAATTCATATACATGCCCTGAAACCAGTAAGCCATGAGCAGGATGGGAACAATGTTAAGTCCCAGCCAGTATTTTTTGTCGATCAGATTGATGTCAGCGCCCAGTATAGGTACGGAAATACGGACGATGTCATTCACAAACAGGCCAACGCCAATAAAAATCAGTCCGGCGAACAAATTGTAGAAGTTGAAAACGGAGGCAAAAGTAAGCGGCGCCTCTGCATCATCGGAATGCCGCATAAAAAAGGGCTGCCAGGCCATCCGGAACATCTGAATGAAAAGCAGCATGAACACAGCCAGCTTATAACAGGCATTATAGATACCGACGATATCGTCCGGGGTATAGGAACTGCCGTACAGCAAATTCACCGAAGCCGGATCCATCTCCTTCAGGAAAAAACGATCTAGTGTTTCATTGATCACATGGGCGATGCCGGCCGGAACAAAGGGAAGGCCGAATACAAGGGCCGTTTTCAGTTTGTCTACCTGAAGAGATCCCGCATAAAGTTTTATGGTTGAAAGGGATGCAAGCAGTGCGGTGATGGCGGAGGCAGCCAGATTACTGATGAATACCGCCTCAATCCCATATCCCTCCACAAAAATGAGATAGATATTGAGACTGATGTTGATGTGTACATTCAGCACCCTGAGAACAGCAAAGAGCTTGGCACGGCGTACCAGTCTCAGCTCGGCAAAAGGTACGATTGAAAGGGTATCAAAAAGAAGGATACCCAGCATCATCCAGTAAATAGAACTATTCTCCTGCAGGCTGATTAGAGGTTTTATCAGCGGTGAGGATAACCAGAGCAGGGCAACAATCAGTATGGATGCGCCCAGCAGAAATACCTGCAGGCTTTTGAACCAGTGGGCGGCTTCTTCCCGGTCTTTGGCATATCGAAGATAGGCCGACTCCATTCCCAACGTAAAAATGACATTCAGAATGGCGATACCGGCATATACCAGGCCAACAATTCCATACTGATCAGTAGCAAACTCAAAAGTATAAAGCGGAACCAACAGGTAGTTGATGAAACGGGCCAGCACACTGCTGATCCCATAAACTACCGTATCAGAAAAAAGCTCTTTAAGTTTACTCAATGCGAATCACTTAGGATTTCCACAGCCTGCACACCCAACAGGTAACTTTCTATCCCAAAACCGGTGATGATACCATTGGCCACTTCTCCGGTCAGCGAGTGTTTTCTGAAATCTTCCCTGCTGTGAATGTTGGATATGTGTACTTCAACTACGGGAATGCTAAGCGGTTCCAGGGCATCTCTCAAGGCTACAGATGTGTGGGAATAAGCGCCCGGATTAATCACGATGGACTCAGCCTCTGTTTGCTGTATGCAATTGATGAGTTCTCCCTCCACATTGGATTGATAAAAAGTGAAGTGGTGGTCTTTGAAATGCTCTGTTATATGTTTTTCGATGTCAACCAGGCTGAAGCTGCCATAGACTTCAGGATCCCGCCGACCCAGCATATTCAGGTTGGGACCATTTATGACGAGTATATTCATGCTTCAACAGCCTCTCTGATGGTAGAGGCGATTTCTTCCATATCTTCAGGACTGAAGTCAGCTTTTTTCCCAAGGCTGAAATCCTGATGTTTTTCATAAATAGGAATCAGGTGAATGTGGGCGTGAGGTACTTCCAGGCCTTCCACAATGAGCCCCGTTCGGATGGGTTTTAACGCCTGATCCATGCCCTTTGCTACTTTTTTTGCAAAAATGATCAGGCTTTGAAGTCGTTCATTCCGAAGGTCAAAAAGATAATCGGTTTCTTCCTTGGGAATTACCAGAACATGCCCTTTTGCAGCGGGGTTGATATCCAGAAAAGCATAATGGTGTTCATCTTCCGCGATGCGGTATGAGGGTATTTCGCCTTCAATTATTTTCGTGAAAATATTTCCCATGTGCGGCCTGTTGTTGATGAAATTAAGATACTTTCTCTTTACATTAATTGCACGCGTTCGGCAGACTCACAAAGACCTCATACCGGCAAGTGAAAACCCTTTAAATTTTTGGGTTTCTAACCTTGAAAAAGACGGCTATTAAGCCGTATATTAGAGGTCTTTGGAAAAATGCCGAATCGGTAGCTCAGTTGGTAGAGCAACGGCCTTTTAAGCCGTGGGTCGAGGGTTCGAGCCCCTCCCGATTCACAGGGATAAAAATCCCGTTAGTTCATATTGACTCTCTCTTGACCAACCCCAGACGTTTGACCACGGATGGGGTTTTTTATTTCCCTAAAGTCCCGCTTCATTATCAATTTTGGGGAATTCCATGTATTTTGATTTATCATCTGCGATTCTATTTAAAGGCTGGCTATTATGAAACTGGAATATCTGAATCCCCTGCGTTGGAGGAAGTCCTTTCTTGGACTCATTTTAGGATCATTTTTACTGATCTGGTTCACCTTTATTGATACCTATAGCCTAAAAACCAGATGGCAGCTCAAACAGAGGCAGGCTGAGCTTGAAAAGCGTACCGAAGAATTGAACCTGGAAGCAGCCCGGCTACAAAAAGAGATTGAGCATCTGGAAAAAGATCCGGCCTTACTTGAGAAAATTGCCAGAGAAGAATATGGCATGAGAAAACCCGGTGAAACCGTATACAAAATTCAACGGGAAAGCTCAGACTGAGTTAGTGAAATCTTTCTGAAGGTACTATCTTCACCCATCTCTTAATCACTATTAAGCTGATGCATGTAATCGGGATCGATCTTGGCGGCACCAATATAAAGGCAGCCATTATCCATAAAAAAGACGGGATTCTGGAAAAACTCTCCATTCCAACTAATGCTGAAATGGGCAGAGATCATGTACTGGACCGTCTGGCAAATACCTGCAAGCAGCTCCTCAAAGAAAGTGACGGGAAAATCAAAGGTGTTGGACTGGGTTTGCCCGGCATGGTTAGCCTTGACCAGAAAAAAGTGTACAGTGCTCCAAACCTTCCCGGCTGGGATGATGTACGCGTTTCTGAAGAACTTGAGAAAAGAACCAGTCTGCCCTGGCGAGTTGAAAATGATGCCAATGTAGCTGCCATGGGCTCCGCTTTCTATGGTAAAGGCAGAAATTTCGACAGCTTCATTATGATTACCCTGGGTACCGGGGTGGGAGGTGGTATTATCCTGAATCGAAAATTGTACAAAGGAGCTTATGGGATGGCTGCCGAACTGGGGCATGTAATTATTGACTACCATGGGCCGATTTCCAATTCCGTTACACGGGGTACCATCGAGGCGTATCTGGGCCAGCGATTTCTGAGCCGTTATGCTTCTGACATGATCCGGCAGCATCCAGTAAACCCGCTTTACAAAACCTTCCAGAAAGATTTTGAAATGCTTGAGCCACTGGACTTGACCATTGCTGCTAATGAAGGCAATGAGCTGGCGATAGAAATACTAAAAAAGAGCGGAACCCGTTTGGGGTATGCCATTGTAAATTATGTGCATATGATGGATATCCGAAAGTTTGTGATCAGCGGTGGGGTAGCCAAAGCAGGCGACTGGCTCATTAAACCGGCCACAGATACCGCTCTGAAGTACCTGATGCCTCCTTTTCGTAAAGAATTTGAAATCGTTTACGAAGACCTCGGAAACGACAGTGCACTTCTGGGAGCCGGAAGCCTTGCTTTCGAAGCTTTTTCCTGAAATAAAACAACATGCTGAGAATATTAATCCTTACCGGTTTGCTCGCGGGAAGCTGTCTATTTCCTCTGCATTCCGTGGCTCAGCAGCGTGACAGCACCCGCACCCAACCCAGCGATTCTCTTTCTATAGCCAGGCAGGATACGAATCGAACATCAACCCCAAGCCCTTCACGCGCATCAACTGACAACAGAAGGGCTTCGACCGATGGCATAAAGGATGCCGTTCGTTTCCAGAGTTCGGACTCCCTTGTTTTCAGGCTGGCAGGCCAGCGAAAAGCACAGCTGTATGGGTCAGCCAGTGTGAAACACGAAGCAGGTGAACTGAATGCCGGTCAGATCTCCATGAATCTGAATACCAACACCGTCGAAGCCATATCTGAGACACCGGACGATACTCTGAGCTACCCGGTTTTGAAAAGGCAACAGGATGAAATCAAAAGCACTCGAATCCTCTTTAATTATCAGAGCCAGAAAGGAAAGTTTGAAAGCGCATATGTGCAGGTTCAGGATGGCAACCTTATCGGTTCCCAGGTTAAGAATGTGAATGCCGAGGAAGTTTTTATTAAAGACGGGATTTATTCAACCTGTCCAACCGACCATCTCTACTACTACATCAAAGCGAGAAAGATGAAAGTGGTAGATCAGGACGAAATTTTCTTCTCTGATGCCCGCCTGTACATACTGGATATTCCCTATCCCTTCATTTTCCCATTCGGTTATGTGCCAGCCGATATACAGAAAACAAAATCCGGGCTGCTGACCCCAACATATGTATTTAACAACACCTCAACCCGGGGGATTGGCCTGCAGAATCTTGGATGGTTTCAGTATTTCAATGATTACCTGACCGGTCAGGCTTCTGTAGATCTGTTTACCTCAGGGACTTTCTTCTCCAACGGCCGATTGAATTACCGCCGCACCGGTTCCTATGATGGCCGCATCGAAATAGGATATTCGGTAGAGCAGGGCCTGGAACCCAGCGACCGAGATTTCTCCAAAACGACTAACAGGCGGCTGGCCGTTGTTCACAATCAGCAGTTTTCTCCCTATGCTAGAGTTGCGGCTTCCATCGACCTGAGAACCTCAGACTACTTCCTTAGAAACTCATTTGATATCGATGACCGCTCTCAGCAGATCTCCAATTCAAAACTGGGATATAACTATCAGCATCCAAGCGGGATATTCAATTTTGGGATCAATACGCAGCTGGCTCAGAACTTCACCAATAACAGTACCAATCTGACGGGACCAAACTCAACGTTTTCACTACGGGCCATTTCTCCGTTTCAGCAGGGTGTGAACAACCCACAGCAGAAAGCCCGATTTTATGAGGGGCTGACTTTCAACTATCGGAATAACTTCAGTTCTGACTTCAGATATGCGCCGATTGATGGAGATTCAGCCACGGTATCTTTTTTCGATGCCCTCTTTGATCCATCCTTGTATCGTGAAGCAACCGGCAATGATAATCACTACCGGTATGGATTCCAGCAGGTAGGTTCCATTGCTCTGAACAATCTGCTTGGAAGTCAGTACCTGAATGCCTCCGCCAGCCTGAATTTCAATGAATTCTGGTATCCTACCCGTACCAGAAGAACCTTTGATCCGGCCACCAATACCGTTATTCAGGAAAGAGAGCGTGGCTTTTTTACAGCCCGGGAATTTAATACTTCCATATCCCTGAATACGACCATTTTTGGGATTTCAAACCGGAGAATCGGTGCATTCAAGGGTTTCCGTCATACCATCCGTCCCACCATTAGTTATGCTTATCGCCCGGATTTTTCGGATCCCTCTTTTGGGTTTTATGAAGAGGTGCAAACCGATACACTTGGTAATACCCGGCTTTTTTCACTCTATGATCAGGAAGTTTTCCGTGGACCCGGCGCAGGTGAGCAGCAGGTGCTTAACTTCCGCGTACAGAATGTGCTGGAGACCAAGCAGGTCAAACGCGATACAACCGGTGAAGTCCGATCCCGAAAGCTGAAACTTATTGATGATTTCTCATTCAATGGCAGCTATAATTTTGCGGCCGACAGTCTCAACCTGAGCCAGGTCAGCTCCAATCTGTCATCAACCGTGGTAAATGGTATTAACTTCAGGGCGAGGGCTACCTTCGCTTTTTATGAAAGGGATTCTCTTGGCCGGCAGATCAATACTTTTTTGTGGGAAAACGGTGGGAATGTGACTCAGTTGCAGAACCTGAATGTGGCGGTTAGCACTTCTTTTCGTGGGGGCAGAAGAGGAGTTCAGGTTACCACTCCCGTTTATCGTCGCCAGTATGATCCCTACAATCAGTCCTTTTTCAATCCGGTGGATCCATTCTTCTGGGATGAACCCATCGTAAGCCGAAACGACCCATGGTCACTCACCCTCAACTTCAACTACCAGTGGCAATATCGGTTTAATCAAAGTCCTCGGCGATCAGCAACGCTGAATGCGAACAATATCACATTTAACCTGACTCCACTGTGGTCATTCAGTACACGGCTGGGTTATGATTTTATACAGAAAGAACTCACGCCTACACAGTTTAACCTCACACGGGTAATGGAATGCTGGACGCTGGCCTTTCAGATCAACCCATTTGGCGACTTCCAGTATTATTTCTTCAGCCTGAGGGTGAACAGCCAGCAGATTCAGGGTCTGTTCCAGAAGCTGCCCATACTGAATAATCTGGAGCGGAACTCTTCTCCATCCGGTACAACTATTTACCGTTAGATCAGGCCAGGTCGGATGGTCCCTTATCCAGATTGAGGGAAGCCATATATTTCATCACGTATTTCCCGATTACATCAAATTCGAGATTTACATGCTCTCCTGCTTCCCTGAATTTTAGATTGGTGTTTTCAAAGGTGTAAGGAATGATGGCGACGGTGAAGGTATCCTCTTCATCTCTGGCTACTGTGAGGCTGATGCCATCTACGGTAATGGAGCCGCGACCTACGATCAGATTCCGGTTCTCAGCTGGATATTTGAAGGTGAAAAGCCAGTCAGAACCTTCCTGTACGATTTCAGATATCTCAGCAGTGGTATCTACGTGTCCCTGAACCAGATGGCCTTCAATACCGGTTTGCAGGGTCAGTGAACGTTCCAGATTGACCTGAGTCCCCTCTTTCAGATCACCGATATTAGTTTTGCGAAGCGTTTCGGCTACACTTTGTATGGTGAAGGTCTCTTCATCAAAAGCTGTAACGGTGTGGCATACACCATTCACGGCAATGCTTTCATCCACATGAGTTTTTGAGGCGAAGGTACAGGCGATGCTGAGTTCAAGTCCATCCCCCAAAGATTTGATTTTTTTTACGGTGCCAAGTTCCTGAACGATTCCTGTAAACATTAGAAGTATCCGGTTAGGAGGATGTCGCCGCCAATCTGCTGCCAGCTTACATCCTTAAGTTCTGCAATTTCAGACATTTTATTGATCCCGATATCGATGATGGATCGGGTGCCTGCACCCAACAGTTTGGGCGCAATGAACAATTCCAGCTTATCAACATGGCCTTCCCGGATTAAAGCAGAGGAAAGCTCCCGCCCGCCTTCCACAAGTACAGAGTTGATACCCATTTCTCCAAGCTTTTTAAAAGCATCCCTGAAGTCGGTATGACCCTGGTATTTGGGAACCACCAGTACTTCTCCTCTGAAATAATTGTGTTGCATCACGCGGAGCATGGGATCAGAATCTGTTGAAGCTTTTTCCTTGTTATGCGTGATGATGATGGTTTTTTCCTCATACTTATCGGAAAAGAGATTCAGTTCTCTGGGAAGTTCATAAGGTCCGTCAACTACAATCCTGCGTGGTTGGCGTCCTGCCACATGCCGCACGGTAAGGCTTGGATTGTCGGCAATGGCCGTATTTCTTCCAACCATTACGGCATCGTAATTGCGTCTCCAGATATGAACCTGTTTGCGTGCGGCTTTGCTGCTGATCCATTGAGAATCTCCATCTGCAGCGGCGATAAATCCATCTGCCGTTTGTGCAATTTTCAGGGTTACAAAAGGCCGGCCATAGCTTTGGTGATGGATAAAAAACTCGTTCAGCTGTTCCGACTCCTTCTTCATGATCCCGGCTTTCACTTTAATACCTTTTGAAGCCAGATGAAGGATTCCCTGTCCATTTACCTTTTTATTGGGATCTTTCATTCCGATTATCACCCGCTCAATGGGCAGTTTACCCAGCATGTGAGCGCAGGGTGGAGTTTTGCCGTGATGGGCACAGGGTTCCAGATTTACATAAACGGATGCCCCTTCCAGCTCCGACTTATCTTTCACCGAGTTTACTGCATTCACCTCTGCATGGGGCTCCCCGTATTTTTCATGATATCCTTCCCCTATTTTCTCTCCTTCTTTTGAAACAATAACACATCCGACCAGGGGATTCGGCGATACATAGCCCGCCCCTTTGGATGCCAGTTCTATAGCCTGTTTCATCCACTTTCGATCAACAGCGGGTGTAAATTCGTAGCTCATAGGAGTGTAACGAAAGCGCAGGGAATATCATCCCTGATTAAGAGGATAAAAAAAGGGTGAGAAACCTGAGTCGCTCACCCTCAAAACAATGCTGACATATCAGCGCAATAAACGCGCTCGATTGTCTTTAATGGTGGCCTCGTCTTTGAGTTCTTCAAGCCACACAGCGAGGTAGGCTGTATTTTTTTGTTGGAGAATCTGCTGCCGAAGTTGCTCTTTGGTGGTCTGATCCATAAGAGAGATATCAGCTTCCTGCTTGTTGCTGACAACAGCCACGTAGATACCTGTTTCTCCCTCAATCGCACCGCTCATGTTATCAGCTTCCAGGGTAAAAAGCCTGCCAATTACGCCGGGCTCTCTTCCAGCCCCACGTAACACATTGGAATTCATTTTTAGGTTGGTTACTTCCTGAATTTCACGGGCTGATTTCTGGGCCAGCTGTTCAAGCGTGCTGATACCCTGCAGCAGAGTTTCAACCCGCTCAGTCATGATTTCCCGTCTCTTTTCGATGCGAACTGAGTTTTCAACCTGAGCTCTCACATCATCCAGAGGGCGGATTCCTTCCGGTTCTACCTCAATAAGTTGAACAACCGCAAAATCATTTTGCAGTTCAAGCACCTCAGAAAATTCGTTTTTATCAGCTCTCTCAAGGAAATTCAGGATTTGCTGACTGCTGCCCAGGCCGGGAATAAAGGGATTGCCTTTGGTTGTAAAGCCATTTCGAACAACCATGCCTCGCTGATCGGCCTCTTCTTCCAGAGAGCCACTCTCCTGAGCGTAATAGAGAAAGTCATCGGCCTCTTCAAATTGCTGATCCACAGTGGTGAAAGGATCAGCGACGATGTCCAGTGAGAAAGTAACAAATGAAACTTCGCCGACACTCTGTCCGGTTTTCTTAAGAACGGTAACTCTTCCGCCGGTCTGAATCAGATCCGTTACTTCGCCGGTATTCAGTTGCGTAACCGGCTGGTAGTCTTCACGGATATCAGAAGCTGCTACCGTTGTGACGCTGTAGGGACTGGTGGATCCGTTTCTGAGGAGGAACAGAGAATCGTTATCTGCTGCTGCGAAGCGATCTCTCAATCCTTCAACCTGATCTCGAATACGTAAGGTATCCTGTGCGGTTGGGAGGATGGAGAAGGTTACAAAGTTGAAGCGGTAGCTCTCATCTCTTTTATAATCTTCTGAGTTGGCGCGGTGGTAGGCCCGAAGTTCGTCTTCGGTAATTTCGATGTCCTCACTTTTTACATCCGCGAAAGGAAAGCGGATGAATCGTACATCCACCGTCGTATTGTTAGCGAGGTATCGATCGTGAATTTCTTCATCACTGATCTGAAGTCCGGCCGTAATAAAATTATTCAGTTTCTGTTGGCGACGATTCTGCCGAAGCTGGTCTTCGATCATAATCCAGATATCGGAATTCTCATCCGCAGCCAGGGCCTGCTGCAATGCGGCCTGATTGATAGTACCATCTTCCTGCTCGAAGTACTGACGGATAAAAGGATCCGGATTTGGCCCTGTTACCATATCGATCAGTTCCTGATCGGTAACCGTGATGCCGATTTCGTCCATTTTTTGCTCCAGCAGACGGGTATTCACCAGTTCTTCCCAAGCCTGTGACTCATAAAAGGCACGTTGTTCAGCGGTAACCGCTCCACCGGTTTGCTGGGTATAGGCATTGCTGTAGTATTGAATGCGTGCATTGTAATCTTCCAGGCTGATGGGTTCTCCGTTTACGGACCCAAGTGAACGCGGCCCGGCTGTTACGGCATCAAAGAAATTCACATCAGACAAAACCCAAAGCAGGCCAAAAGATATAATCAGCAGCCACAAAATGATGGGCGTGCCGTCTCGCATTTTTTGCATTACTCCCATGGAAGGAACCTCATACTATATTCTTAACATTGAAATCGCCGCTCCGAATGCAGCGAAAGGCTGCAAATATACGACGAGATTCAACGAATTTAAAGCTGTTTTAATACCTGAAAAGTGGGAAGAAATCAAAAGACACCAACCAGATTCAGGTGTCTGAGATACTTTCTTGGATTCTCATCAATATTTCGAACCAGACGACTCAGATTAAAACTGAGGCTGTCCAGATTGTTGTAGAGGGAGGGATCCGAAACCATTTTGCCTAATGTGCCTTCACCGGAGTTTATTTTCCCGAGAATTTCATTCAGCGTGAGGGTTGTGGTGTTAAGTTCGGTACTCAGTTTGTCCAGTTCTGAACTGGTTGATTCCAGATTTTTAATTATAGTATCCAGGTTCTCTCGATTATCACCGCTGAGGGTATCCAGATCAGCGATCACACGGTTTACCGACTCAATCATACGGGTAATATCATCCTGACTGCTGTTGATCACCGAATTCAGGGCTTCTGTACTTTTGGTGATATTGGAAATGCTCTGGCGGATATTTTCCTGGCTGTCTTTGTTGAGGGTATTGTTCACACCGACAAGCAGTGTGTCCAGGTTTTTGATGGTGCTGATCACATCATCGGTGAGTTCACCACCTTTTTCAGCGATTTCTTCGAGAATTCCGGAACCAAAAACCCCTTCAATATAATCTCCGTTTTCCAGGTATCGCTGAGATTCCGATTTACGTATTTCGATGTACTTTGCTCCTATTGGCCCGGGCGAAATAATCGTAGCAACGGAGCCTTCGGGTATCTGAATTTCTTCATTGATATTCATGGTAACCAGCGTACTGTCTTGCCCCTGAAGAAATTTCATTTCCTTGACGGAGCCGATTTTATAGCCTTTGATCACCACGATATTACCGGGCAGCAAACCAGTTACATCATTAAACTTGGTGTACAGTACTTTTGAGCTTGAAAAGAGGGGGACATCTCTCATTACACGAAAGCCAAGATAGGCAAGCACAATTGCTATGACTACAGTAATTCCGATTTTGACTTCGTTGCTGAACTTATCCAACCTTTCTCCTATTCCTTGATTTTATATTCGCTTGCAGTAATGAATTTAAGTAAATCCTCGTTATTACTTGCCTTCATTTCTTCTTTGCTTCCGAACCAGCAAAGAGCCTGATGTTCCAGAAAGGCCACCTTTTCGGCAACTTTAAGTACGCTGTGCATATCGTGTGATACAACCACTGAAGTTATGTCCAGATTATCGGCCAGCTGAATGATCAATTCGTTAATTTCATCCGAGGTTTGCGGATCCAGTCCCGAAGTGGGTTCATCATAGAGCAGATACTCCGGTTTCAGTATTATGGCCCTGGCCAGTCCAACCCTTTTCCTCATTCCACCTGAAAGTTCAGAGGTATCCTTGCTGCCGGCTCCTTTCAGGTTCACCATTTCAAGGGCTTCTTCAACATTGTAGGTGATTTCGGATTCACTTTGATTGGTGAAATACCGGAGCGGAAAAGCAATGTTTTCAAAGGTATTGATTGAATCGAACAGAGCAGATCCCTGAAAGAGTATCCCGAAATTCTGCCTCATTTTCCTGAGCTCCATATAGGCCATATCGAATACATTTCGGCCATTGATGAGCACTTTGCCTGAATCCGGATAGAGCAAAGCATTAAAGTGTTTGATCAGCACGGATTTCCCCGAACCTGATCTGCCGATAATGGCCAGTGTTTCACCATCCTCAATCTGGAAACTTACATTTTCCCAGACCAGGTTACCGTTGAAGCTCTTTTTCAGGTCTTGAATTTCAATCATGTTTTACAATAAGATGGCTGCCAGCAGGAAATCGGCAAGTAATACAAAAATACAGCTGAGTACCGTAGCCTGGGTTGTGCTTGTACCCACGCCTTCTGCTCCGCCGGTAGCATAATAACCTTTATAGCACGCGATGGAGGTAATCACGAAACCGAATACAAAAGATTTGATGAAGCCGAATACCACATCCCATGGAAAGAAGTAGGCTCTGGCTCCCTTCATGAATTCAGCTGCAGGCAAAATTCCGTTCATCATACCGGCAGTGATACCACCTAGAACTCCCAGAATGGAGCAGGCAATGTAAAGTACCGGAAACATCAGCAAGCCGGCCAGAATGCGAGGCACAACCAGAAAGGAAACAGAGTTAAAACCCATGGACTCGAGTGCATCGATCTGTTCACTTACACGCATGGTTCCCAGTTCTGTGGCGATTCGGGCGCCAACTTTTCCTGAAAGTACCAGTGCTGAAATTACAGCCGCTAATTCGATAAGTACGGATTCAGAGACAATGGCACCGACCGTGTAAGCCGGGAAAAGGCCGGTATCCAGCTGATGAGCGGTCTGCAGCGTAAGTACAGCCCCGGTAAATACGCCGGTGAGCATTATAATGGGTATAGATTCGTATCCCACCTTAACAAACTCACTGAAGAGGTTCTTTCGGTAGGTGTTTACCTCGGTGGATGAGAGTAAAGCCTTATAGAGTAACAGCGAGTATTTTCCGAGCTCGTTTAGGGCTTTCATAGAAGGATGAAATATGCGATTCGCCGGTTCATTCCATTGTAATCAGCAAAACTTTTAAGGTATATTACAAATTATCTTCTAAACCTGATGTACAAATCCGGTCCCCTTTTGAGACTCCGCTATATCCCTGTTTTACTTTTCCTGATTTGTCCGGCACTCACGCAGGGCCAAACTTCCACAGGTACCGTATTTCGTTTTCTGGATGTGCCTCCAAATGCCCGCACAGCCGCCTTGTCGGGTAATCATATCGCATTGAAAGATGCCGATTTGTCCCTGTTTCAGGTTAATCCGGCCTATCTGAATGCAAATTCATCCCGCCGTTTTTCCATTTCCTACATCAACTTTGTGGCTGATGCCAACTATGGATTTGCGAATGCAGCTTATCATGTGGAGGGAATCGGTACCGTGGGTTTGGGTATACGATATGCAGGTTATGGTGAATTTGACCGGCTCGATGAAAACAATATGCAGAGCGGTACATTTCGCCCCGGTGATTTCGCATTCAGCGGTGCATTGGCTCGGCAGATACTGCCCAATATTCAGGCGGGTGCCTCTATCGACTGGATTTACTCGAGGATAGATGAATTTACATCCAGTGCAGTCGCATTAAGCAGCGGCCTGCTTTACCGAAATCCGGTCAATGATTTGAGCGTGGGTTTGACCATTCGTAATCTGGGAACACAGCTCAGTACCTTCAATGGTAATTATGAACCGCTGCCTCTGGATATCTCCGTTGGGATGAGCCATAAACCGGCCAATTTTCCGGTAAGAATGAATATTCTGTTGCGCAGACTCAATGAGTGGGAGCAGCCAGTGAGTGGAGATAACAGCGATCCGGGATTCGGAAGAAACTTGTTCAGGCACATGGTACTGGGAGGGGAGCTCGACTTAAGCAGCCGGCTTGCATTCAGGTTTGGGTACAACCATCTGCAGCATGAAGAGCTCTCAACCCGTGAAAATTTTGACTTTGCAGGTGTTGGATTGGGTCTTGGGATCAAGTTTGATAAATTTATGATTGACTTCAGCCGAAGTTCATACAGTGAACTTGGAGGGATTTTTCAGATCAGCGTTACCTCCAGAATTAAACAGGTTAACCGTGAGTGAAGGGGTTAAAAACGAAGTTTCGCAAGTAGTTGAAAGTGCCGTAGCCTATCGCATCGGCATTGCTTCTATCATCCTGGTTATTGTATTCATTATCGGATCCGTTGGGTTTCACCTGTTTGAGGATATGACCCTTTTTGAAGGTTTTTATATGACCTTTATCACCATATCCACAATCGGTTTTTCCGAACTGAAGTCGCTTTCGCCTGCAGGGCGTATTTTTACCATGATTGTTTTTGTGATGGGTATCGGGGTGATTTCCTACATTGCCTCGCAGACTACACAGTTATTATTTGAAAGTGAGCTTTTTATTAAACGTGCTATGAAACAGGAACTAAAGAAAATACAGGGCCACTACATCATCTGCGGTTATGGTCGTATCGGACAAAGAATTGCAGATGTATTGAAAAATGCTGAACTGCCTGTGGTCATTGTTGAGAATGATGAGTACAAAATCGACAGAATCAATAATGACGGTTATATCTATGTGGAGGGCAATGCTCAGGAAGAAGAGGTGCTTAAAGCGGCAGGTATAGACCGGGCCAAATCACTGATTTGTACCCTGTCCAGTGATCAGGATAATGTATTTGTAACACTCATTGCGAGGGAACTCCGGGATGACCTTTTCATACTGGTTCGAACAAATCAGCACAGCAATCGAAGAAAAATACTGCGGGCCGGGGCAGATAAAGTGATTTCACCCTATGAAATCGGAGCTGATCGGATGGCAAATGTGATCCTGCGGCCCAATGTAAATCAGTTCATAGAGCAGTTTCAGAAAAACACCTCAGACGATCATGCATTCGATGAGGTAAAGGTTTTTGAAGGATCAGAAATGGCCGGTAAAACATTAATGGAGCTGGGGGTAAGTGGTAAATATGAAATCCTGATTATTGCAGTGCTATCCTCAGAAACCGGGCAAATGATTTTTAATCCGGGCAGCAACCAAAAAATTAATACCGGAGATTCACTCATTGTGCTGGGTGATATCAAAACGATCGATAAATTCAGAAAAGAAGTTTGCAGGGACCACAGAAGCATCGCAGAACGCTCTGAAAATCCAATAAAAGTCAAAATATGATACGTTATCTAACCGCGGGTGAATCCCATGGCCCAAAACTCACCGGAATTGTAGAAGGCGTGCCTGCAGGCCTCCCGCTCAAAGAAGAAGACATATCGGTTCACCTTGCCCGCCGGCAAAAAGGATATGGACGTGGTGGAAGGATGGCCTTTGAGAAGGATGTGGCTGAGATTCAGTCCGGAGTGCGTTTTGGAAAAACAATGGGCGGACCTATTGCCCTGCAAATGGTGAATCGGGCCTTTGAGAAGGATGAAGCCAACTGGCCGGTTGTGATGAATAAAGAGGGCGATGGAGAAGGCATAGAAAAAATAACGGTTCCCCGTCCCGGTCACGCAGACCTGGTTGGTGCACAGAAGTATCGCTTCGATGATATCCGCCCGGTGATCGAACGCTCCAGTGCCAGGGAAACCGGTATGAGGGTTGCCTGTGCATCTGTAGCACGGCGTTTTCTGAACTACTTTGGAATTGAGATAGGCGGACATGTAATCCAGATCGGATCTGTGGGGTATCAAAACTGGGATAAAATCAGAATGGCAAGTGAGCACCTCATTCATTCCGGTGCAGAGGCTTTGTATCGGGCAGCAGATGAATCCGACGTCCGTTGCCTGATGCCCGAATTATCAGAAGAGATGCGCGAAGAAATCAAAAAAACACGTAAGGCAGGATCCTCACTTGGTGGTATTTATGAAATTGTGGTTACCGGTGTACCGGCGGGACTGGGCAGCTTTACTCACTGGGATCGTAAGCTGGACGGACAGATCGCTCAGGCTATTTTGGGAACCCAGGCAATGAAAGGCGTTGAAATCGGGCTGGGTTTTGAGGGCGCCCGTCAACCGGGGCATCTGGTTCATGATGAAATTACCTTTGAGGATGATCATTTCCGCAGAAGAACCAACCGGGCCGGGGGAATTGAAGGGGGGATGTCGACCGGTATGCCGATCATCATCCGGGGTGCAATGAAACCCATTCCGACTATGCTCACTCCTATCAAAACCGTGGATTACTACACCCATCAGGAAGTGGATACCCGCTATGAACGGTCGGATGTATGTGCCCTGCCAAGAGCGGTGGTTGTTGCTGAAAGTGTTATTGCACCGGTAATTGCCAATGCATTTCTGGAAAAATTCGGGGGCGATTCCATTGAAGAAATCAGTGAGCATTACAGCAATTTTACTCAATGAATAGACTGAAGCAGCTGGCGCAGAACATCCGCAAAAATCCGGATGATACCTTCTCAAAATTTGCACTTGGGCTTGAGTTTTTAAAAATGGGTAACAATCAGGACGCTCTTTCTCTTTTTAAAAACATCGAAAAAAATGATCCCGATTATGTGGGACTTTATTATCACTTGGGTAAATTGTATACCGAAATCGGAGAGAACAATATGGCACTGAATACCTATAAGAAGGGTATACAGATTGCCGAAAGTCAGAATGATGCGCACGCAAGAAATGAATTGCAGGCCGCGTTATTTGAACTGGAATCAGAACTGGAATAATTAGCAATCCTGACAAAACGAATAAGGGACTCAATGAGCTCTTTGAAAGCAGCATATAAATTACTGACGGTTTTAATCCTCATTCTGGGTTTGAATGTAACTTTGGTTTATGAAACCACAGCCCAGAATCAGGAACAGAAAAGTTATACTGTAAAAGCAGGCGACACTCTTTTCTCCATATCAAAAAAACTATCCGTAAGTATACCTGAACTGAAAGAATGGAATAACCTGTCTGATAACACATTGAAGGTGGGACAGCAATTAACCTACTTCACTGAGGCAGAGGAAATAATCAGGGTTGTGACAGATGAGGAAGAAGATCAGGGACTGGATGCCGGCGAATCATTGATGACGATTAAACCAACCCAGTCCAACACTTTTTATATCGTAAAAAGTGGTGACAGTCTGTATAAAATTGCGGGTAAGTTTGATATGACCATAGAGCAGCTTCGAAATCTGAATAACCTGAGTTCGGATGTACTTAGCATCGGACAGCAGCTAACCGTTAAAGCGCCGGCCAGTACAGTACCGAATGTTTCCGAATTTTCAGATGAATCCAGCCCACAAGGTCAATTTGTTCTATACACAGTTGAGACCGGGGAGTTGCTCAGCGATGTGCTTGACAAATTTAAAATGACGGAAGAAGAATTCAGCAAACTGAATCCGGAAATTGACATTCGTCGGCTGACACGCGGGCAGAAAGTAACGGTTCTGCTCCCGCCAAGCCGAAAGTTCGATAATCCGTATTTGCCCAAAGCTGACCTTGAAGATCTGGGACTGGTTCCTGTGATGGCCTATACGGATGAGGAAAGAGGCAAGGCTACCACAAACGGAGAATTATACAACCCGGATGAACTTACAGCGGCTCATTCAAATATTGCTATGGGTACGCTGATTTATATTGAGAATCCGGAGAACGGGCGGGGCACCTATGTCCGCATTAATGACCGTACTACCAGAGAGGGATTGAAACTATCTGCAAAGGCCTACGAAATACTGGCTTTTAATCCCCGTGGCCAGAAGTCGGTTACGATATTTATTGAAAGCTGATGTCCAACCCTTTAAAAACGTATTTCAGCACCACCCACAACCTGCTCTACAGCTACATCCTGGCTATACCATTGCTGCTGCTGTACGAAGTACTTATTCTAATTTCACAGCCCGACAGTGCGTATGCGGTTAGAATAAGTGTTGATGTCTGGTTTAAAAGCTTATTCAGCATTTTCGGGCTGAATGCCCTTTCATTCACGCTGATTCTGGCCGCTCTCTTCGGAGTATGGATTCTTTACCGTGAAAGAGCAAAACTGAAAGAAATACGATGGAAATATTTCCCTGTTTTGCTTGCTGAATCAACCGTGCTGGCCGTGGTAATTTCATTTATAAGCCAGACCATGGTAGGCCTTATAATCGGAATGGATGTACAGGGCGATGCCCAGTCATTCAACTATGTGCAGAAGTTGGCGCTCTCTCTGGGTGCAGGTCTGTATGAAGAGCTTTTCTTCAGAGTAATACTGGTGAGTTTTTTGGTCTGGTTGTTCAAATTTGTGTTTACAAAAAAATGGGCCATAAATACATCAGCGATTCTTTTAGCAGCTGTACTCTTTAGCGCTGTTCATTATGTAGGGACCTACGGCGACGCCTTTGCCATCGGTTCTTTTCTCTATCGGTTTATTTTTGGTCTTTTTCTGAATGGGGTTTATTTGAAACGAGGTTTTGGGGTAGCAGCCTGGACGCACGCCATCTATGATGTTCTGGTAATTTCAATCTATTGAAGCGATAACCTCGTACTATAAATACACTTAGTACAGAATGTAACGCTGTTTTTAATGAACATTAGAAATAGTGGGAATCCCTAACTCGTTTGCGTGCAACAAATTATAAGTATACATTTTTAAAAGATAATTGGGATGGGAAAATGACAACGCTCAGTAAGGGTGAGGAACGTAAGCAGCAGGAGTTTCAGGCTGAAATCATTCCCCACTTGGATTCTTTATATAATTTTGCGCTTCGTCTGACTACTGATCCGAATGATGCAGAAGATTTAGTACAGGATACTATTGTTAAAGCATATCGGTTCTTTAGTTCATATGAGAAAGGTACGAATGCGAAAGCCTGGCTGTTCCGCATCCTTAAAAATTCGTTCATCAATAATTACCGGCGGGTCTCCAAACGGCCACAGGAAGTAGATTATGATGAGGTTTCCTCTTTCTATGAGTCCATAAGAGATGAGCGAACCGATACTTCCGACCTGGAACGAATTATGTTCCGTGAGCTGATAGATGACGATGTATCCCGCGCACTTGAGCGACTGCCTGAAGATTTCCGGACGGTTGTTCTGCTTTGCGATGTTGAGAGTTTTACTTATGAGGAAATTGCGAACATGCTGGATGTGCCCATCGGAACCATTCGTTCAAGGCTGCATCGTGGCAGAAACCTCCTCAAGTCCCAGTTAATGGAATATGCGCGTAAGCGCGGTTTTGCTGAAGACTAGCTCTTAGTTTTCCTTTCATCACTATGCAGATCCAGGATGATACGCATAGTTGTACCCTTGTTTACTTCGGAGCGAAGAACAAACACCTGTCCGCGATGATAGTCCTCTATGATTCTGCGTGTAAGGCTTAATCCCAGCCCCCAACCTCTTTTTTTGGTACTGTACCCGGGCTTGAAGATATCATTCTGGCTGGCCGCAGAGATTCCGCTACCTGAATCCTCGATATCTATGATGAGCTGCTGGTCTTTTTCCCTGGACTTAATCGATACAAAAGCTTCCTCAGATTCATTGCGTATCGCATCCATGGAATTTTTAACCATATTTTCGATGGCCCACTGAAACAGTTCAGGATTGATGCTGATAATGGAATCAGCTTTCAGATCGCGTCGTACTTCAACTTTTTTACCGATCCGCGGAAGCCTTCGCTCCATGTAATTCACGATCTGCTCCAGAATGGGTTTAATGCTGGTTGGTTGCAGCTCGGGTGCGGAACCAATTTTGCCAAAGCGCTCAGCAACACGCTGAAGTCGCTCTACATCATTCTCAATCTCACGTGCAATCTGAGTAACCTCTTTTTCCTCGGAAAACTGGTCTTTCAGTAATTGAATCCAGCCAAATAAACTAGAAATCGGTGTTCCAAGCTGATGTGCGGCTTCTTTAGCCATTCCCACCCACAGATTTGACTGTTCTGAGCGGGTTATACTGCGGTAGGTTGTGTATCCAATTCCAAGAAGCAGGCCGAGTAACAGAATCTGCAGAAATGGGAAAATGCGCAGTAGTCGCACGGTATCGCTTTCCCCGTAGTACACATACTGGGTAATCATTTTATTCTGATCCCCGAAGCGTATTTCGATGGGCGGATTTATGGTTTTGAAATCCTCTATAAACTCCGGTGTTATTTTCTCAGGATTCAATCCGGGAGTCTGACCGGCAATTTCATCCTCTTCAGTTAGGACCAGAGCCGGTACTTTGTTGATGCGTGCATTTTTTAGGATGATTTCATCAGTCACAAAATCAACGGAGGTGCGTGTGGCTTCTGCTTCCTGCAGCATCTTGATTACAGAGTCGGGTACCGCTTCAATTTGATTAAGCTGGCGGATTGCCCCAAGCAGTTTGGTAGAGGATTGCTGATGTACCGGAAGACTTGAAAATTCCAGTGCCTTAGCCCAAAGTTCTACCGCAATTTTCTCCTGCTCCAGGATTTGCCGAACCAGGTATTGATTATACACTACGGACCCAATACCAAGCAGAGCCAGTAGGGTAATAAGAACAATTTTAATATTGGTTGAGGGCAGGTACAGTTTCATGGCCAGAACAATGTATGCAATTGCAGTACCTGAAGGTAAAGGGAGGCAGGGTCAGATGGAAATCAGGCGGAAGCTTTTCTTTTCTCGTAAACGGGGGGCGCTTTTTTCTCTATGGTATCTTTTGTTACGATACAACGTGCGATGTTTTTCATGGAAGGGAGGGTGAACATGATATCAAGCATGGCATCCTCCATGATGGAGCGCAATCCACGGGCTCCTGTTTTCCGGTCAATGGCTTTGGTTACAATCGCCTGCAGAGCATCATCTTCAAATTCCAGTTCCACATCTTCCATTTTAAACAGCTTGATGTACTGTTTTGTAATGGCATTTTTGGGCTTCTGAAGGATGTCCGTCATCGCGTCACGGGACAGGGAATGCAAACCGGAGATCACGGGCAGTCGGCCGATCAGTTCAGGGATCAATCCGTATTTCTGCAAATCTTCCGGTTCAACGTGGGTAAATATCTCAGGATCGTTTTTATCAAACTTAACCTGATTGCTGGCATGGAATCCCAGGGTGCTGGCCGATAGTCTGCGTGAAATCACTTCTTCAAGGCCAGAGAAAGCACCCCCGCAAACAAATAGGATATCAGAAGTATCCAGCTGTATAAAACTTTGTTCCGGGTGTTTACGCCCGCCTTTCGGTGGAATGTTGGCTACAGTACCTTCCAGAATTTTCAGCAGTGCTTGCTGAACGCCTTCACCGGACACATCCCGGGTGATGGAAGGATTATCACTTTTTCGGGCAACCTTATCAACCTCGTCTATATAAACGATACCGCGTTTAGCTCGATCCACATCGTAATCAGCAGCCTGAAGCAGATTACTCAGAATACTTTCCACATCTTCGCCAACATACCCGGCTTCGGTCAGAACAGTAGCATCGGCAATGGTGAAAGGAACATCGATAATACGTGCGAGGGTACGAGCCAGCAGGGTTTTACCGCTACCGGTTGGACCCAACAGCATGATGTTGCTTTTCTCGATCTGTGTGTCGTCCAGTTCCTGTTTGCTGTCGCCGCTGATGCGCTTGTAATGATTATAGACGGCAACAGAAAGGGTTTTCTTGGCCTGATCCTGCCCGATTACATATTCGTCCAGCTTTGCCTTGATTTCTACCGGTTTCAGCAGAGGCTGATAAGATTTTTCACGGCGGCGTGCGAGTGAGGCCAGATCACTTTTGATGATGGAGGAGGCATCCTCCACACAGCGGTCACAGATGTATACACTGGGACCTGCAACCATGGAGTTTACTTCCAGGCTGGATCTTCCGCAGAAAGAGCAGTGAACAATGTCGCTATTTTTCTCTTTTTCGCTCACTCAAATTAATTTAGGGCAAATAATTTATTTTTTAGAATTCTTTTTGGTCGAGGCCATAACCTGGTCAACCAGTCCGTAATCTTTGGCTTCGTCGGCAGTCATCCAGTGGTTACGGTCAGAATCCCGTATGATGTCTTCCAGTGTTTTGCCTGCATGATCAGCAATAATCTGGCTGAGTTGCTTTTTAGTGCGGATGATTTCTTTGGCTTCAATTTCGATGTCGCTGGCCTGTCCCTGCACTCCGCCGAGTGGCTGGTGAATCATAACTTTGGCATTTTTCAAAGCAGCTCTTTTTCCATGTGCGCCTGCTGTCAACAGTACGGCACCCATGGAAGCAGCCATCCCGATGCAGGTAGTGGCTACATCACACTTCACGTGCTGCATGGTATCATAAATGGCAAGTCCTGCAGAAACCACACCACCCGGGCTGTTTACATACAGGTTAATGTCTTTTTCCGGATCCTCTGATTCCAGGAAAAGAAGCTGAGCAACAATATTGCTGGCTACCACATCATTGATCGGCGTACCCAGAATAATGATTCGGTCTTTGAGCAGGCGAGAGTATATATCATAGGCTCTTTCGCCTCTTGAGGTTGTTTCAATTACCACGGGAACCAGATTGCTCTGAGTTTGTGGCTGGGGATCAAATAGGTGCTGGGAGAATAAGGGCTGGTTGTTCATATACTGGCTCAGTGATTACTACTTTTTGTTTTTCTTTTCCTGTTCCTTACGGTACTTATCTTTGCTGATTTCTTCAACTTTCAGCTCGTCCTGAAGTTTGTCAAAAACCTTTCCTTCGCGGATGGTAACACGCAGGTTATCGAGCAAGTTCGGATTCTGTGCGTAATAACTTTTGAGCTGGTCAGGGGCCATTCCGTAGCGTGCAGCTTCTGTTGAGATAAATGCGTCGATGTCTTCCGGCTTGATTTCGATGTCATCATATTTCTCCTGCAGCTTCTGGCTGATAAACGACCATGTGGCTTCCTGCATTGCCTGGTCTTTCATGTTTTCCTTGTAGGTTTCAGCATCAAAATCGGGTGGCAGGTTACCGCCACTTTGCTTCGATATCTGTTCTACATAAGAGTTCAGAATCTGCTCTGTGAGTACATCTGGAATATCGACATCGTGGGCTTCAACTAAAGCTTCGACGGCATCATTTTTAAATAAATCATTGGCAGTCTGATCGTAGTACTCCTGCATGCGACTCTTGATGTAGCTTCTGAAATCATCTTCATTTTCAGCTTCGCCATTAGACTGCTGTTTGATGAAATCATCAGTCATTTCAGGGACGTTCAGTTTCTGAACTTTTTTGATGGTTACCCGGAAGTGATCGGTTTCATCGCCTTCGCTAAGCTTCATATCTACTACGTCGCCGGCAGATTTACCTTTCAGGGATTTTTTGAAGTCAGCCGCAGAGTCCTGTCTCAGGTCTATGGTCTGATCGGTATCTTTTTCATCTTCCACTTCATTGCCGTCCTTATCCAGGCTTGCCACGTCCACGATGACCTGACTTTCTTCACCGGCTTTATCATCCACATCTTCCCAGTTACCGGATCGTTCGAGTGTTCGGGTAATTTCCTCTTCCACTTCTTCATCGGTAACATCATGCACCATCTTTTTAACTTTGATTTTGCTCAGGTCGGCAAGTTCAAATTCAGGTCGCTGTCCAATCTTAAAAGTTACTTCCAGTTCATCGTTTTCCCATTGCAGGTCCAGCATCTGGGTTTCTCCGATGGGCTGATGCTCCGGAACAATCTCTTTTTCAAATACTCTCTGTACGTACTTGTTAATTTCTTCGTACTCAATTTCCTGACCAAAGCGTTTCTTTACAATGCTGATTGGCACACGACCAGGGCGAAAGCCCGGCATATTAATTTTACTCTGGTAGCTTTTAAATGCTTTTTCGAAATCAGGCTCCAGTTCAGAGCGTTTTGCCTTGATGGTGATTTCTTTGTTTACGCTTGAAAGTTCGTTAACCGTTATATCCACAGGTAAGCTGTTTTTAATCAAAAGAAGTGAGTACGAGAGGGGGGACTCGAACCCCCACGCCGGTTAAGGCACTAGATCCTAAATCTAGCGTGTCTACCAATTCCACCACTCTCGCAATCGGTTACCTGCAATTCGCAAATTGCAGAGCTGCGAAAGATAAGGTTTATGGCCTGCCTAAACAAACCAATTTAGGCTTCTTAGGCATGGATATTTAAACGGTATTTGCCCAACTTTATGCTGTCATGTACCGGAACCTTCGCTTAGCATATATCACCACAAAAGACGAAAAGGAAGCTCTCCGAATCGGAAGAGAACTGGTTGAAAAGCAGCTGGCAGCTTGTATTAATGTGATTCCAGCAATGAAATCCATCTATCGCTGGGAAGGTAAGCTGGTTGAGGATCAGGAAGCTATTCTGATTGCGAAAACCCATTATTCCAAAATGCCGGAGCTCACCGAGTTTGTAAAGGACTTACATAGCTACGATTGCCCCTGCGTTGTTTCCTTCACTTTGTCTGAAGATGAAGGTAACTCCGAATATTTAAACTGGTTGCTGGGTGAAGTCAATTCCTGAAGAAGCATATCTGAACAGTTTCACCGCCCTTGAAGTCACCTTTGTTGGGCCTGATGTTCTTTGGGCAACGATTAACAGACCTGATGCGCAGAATGCCGTTAATTTTGAAGTCATTGATGAGCTGGAACGACTGGTTGAATTTATAGAGGAGTATGAAAAAATAAATGCTTTTGTACTGAGCGGGAAGGGCTCAAAGGCATTCATCGCCGGTGGCGACCTCAAAGAATTCCACAGCATCAAAGACCGTGAGCGGGCAGCAGACATGTCTGAACGGGTTCATGAACTGCTGCTTCGCATTGAATATCTGCCGGTCTGGACCATTGCCTGTATCAACGGACTGGCTTACGGGGGCGGCATCGAAATACTGCTCAGTTTTGATTTTCATATTGCATCCGAAGAAGCCCGGTTTGGCTTTACACAGGGCCGGTTTTATCTGACGCCGGGGTGGGGCGGACTCACCCGTCTTGTTGAGAAAGTGGGCAAATCAAAAGCTTTTCAGTTACTGGCCGAGGCCGCTGTTCTTAGTGCAGGTGAAGTGCAGGAGCTGGGAATTATCGAAAAAGTTGTTCCGGCTTATGACCTGCAGCCATCCACACTTGAATGGGCTGAGCAGCTGACTAAAAACGACCGCTATTTCATCCAGAGACTGAAGCAAAGTGTAAACGCAGGCAGGCGGGAACGGCTGGAACAGTTACAGGCTGAAATTGAACCATTTACCGAACTCTGGATTCATGATAAGCATGAACAAAGAGTTGAAAAATTTATCCGGAAAAGCTAGAGATCAGATTGCCCGGTACAGGCGGTAAAGGATTGAGCCGGTACGGGTAAGCAGTATGGAAAGCAGCCTGAATTCCTTCTCTGAAATAAGGCGTTTACGTTTCATAAAAACAAAACCGAAGATAGGGGCATTGACCGGAACCTTCATTTTAAGCTGAACCAGTTGCTGATCGGTAAGAGCAAAAAGCGGAGCACCCATTTCAGCGGTAAGTTCATGTTTCTGTGAAAATTCAGTAAGTATGCCTTTTTCATCATGCAGCGTATCGTTGTTGAAAAAAGGTTTTCTGCTTCTGAGAGTTTCCATAAAGATATCTTCCCCGACCAAGTCCTCGGCACTGTAACTATCGGGCAGCTGCAGCCCCAGATTGGTGATGAGATTGGGTTTGGTTCCGCGTACCGTCCACAGGGTAATGAGTTCCATCCCGAATTGCTGCTTGATTTCTGAATAAAGGCTGCGGGCAGTAGCGATGAAATCATTGGACGTGGCCGCAAACATCATCTTCTGGTTTATGACTTTCAGGTTGATACCGACCCAGTCTTCAACTTTATCGGGGCGTACATTGGCCACAAGTTTCATGTTCACCAGGTTCAGCAGCTCATCCCTGTTCAGTTTCTCCTTATCAATAAAATCGGCAGCACCCAGCTCGAGGGCTTTCTGTTGTTTTTCATCCGTCGGCTGGGAGGTCATGATGATAAAGGGGATATTTTTCCGATCTGCATCCTTGGTCAGGGATTCCAGAAAGGCAATACCATCAATACCCGGCATGTGGATGTCGGATATGATCATATCCACCTGTGTTTCTGCGATTTTGTTGATGCCTTCCTGCGCATCATTAGCGTACACCAGCTCGAAATCCTTCGCCAGAATTCCTTTCATCAGCACATGCATGGCTCTGTCATCATCGATAATGAGTATGGTGTACTTCATGATGTCCTCTTTATTAAGTTGAAGGAAGTTAACCTTTTACACTCTTCTTTAACAGCATTTCAGTTTTATATCGCTGATTCTTCCTTACCAGCTCAATGGGCATTTCTTCTCCTTCCTGATATTCCCTGAGCAGTGCCCAGGCATGCATTTCAGAACTTACCCGTTCTGAACCGATTTTGAGGATGATGTCGCCGGGCATGATACCACAATCGTATGCTGGCCCGTCCTTATTTACACTGGTTACCAGCAGCCCCTGAATGGATGGTAATCCGTATTTATAGACCAGAGCCCGGGTCATGGGGGTAAACTCGAGTCCGGGGTCGTAGTCGAGCGCCACCGTACCACTGGTTTTAAGCTGTTCGATGATCTTGATCACCCGCTTGCTGGGTATGGCGAATCCAAGGCCAACATTGCCCCGACCGCCGCCGGTGTATATAAAGGTGTTCACCCCAATCACATCACCCTCACTGTTCAGGAGCGGACCACCCGAGTTTCCAACATTAATAGCGGCATCGGTTTGAATCATATCGATATAAACCCGTGGATCATCCGGATCGGGGCGGAAATCCCGTTTTGTAGCGCTGACCACTCCTACCGTTACTGAGGGCTGGCCGGCATCAAAAAGGCCAAACGGGTTTCCCATAGCAATGGCCCATTCCCCAACCATTACCTCATCAGAATCACTGAATTCAATAAAAGGAAAATTATCACGCTCCCCTTTGATTTTGAGCAGGGCCAGATCAGCCAGTTCGTCCACACCCAGGACTTCGGCTTCGTGGGTCGAACCATCCTGCATCGAAATAACAATACGGCGGGCATTTTTGGTGGCCACATGTTCATTGGTGACTACTAATCCGTCGCTGCTGATGATAAAACCGGAGCCCATACTGTTGAACTCACGCTGGCTTGGTGCTAGGAAAAACCCGTAAAAGGGATCGAACTGTATGTTACCACGATCTTCCACAATTTCCGTAACGGTGATACTCACAATAGAAGGACTTGCCTGCCGGACTGCCGTTGTGATTGCAGTTTCACGGCTGTTGCTAATGGAGCCATTCAAGTTCTGTGCAGAGGGCAGCGTGTCGGCCTGTATGGAGCGTAGAGCTGAAGGTGAAGCGACTTTGGATTCAACGCTACGGGGTGTTTCTTCCGTGCAGTTTTGCTGAAAGGGAAAACTGAATAAACAGAGAATCAGAAGCAGATTCAGCGGGGTATTCATCATTTGATTTGTTCGGTTCCGGCCATCAGTACTTCATGGATGGCATCATCGAGTTTGCCATCAAAAAACGCACCTGAAGCCCGTTTATGGCCTCCGCCCCCGAATTTTCTGGCCCACTGGTTTACATCTACGTCATCTGATCGGGATCGCAGGCTGATTTTGACATTTTGATTGTCTTCGCGGAAAAAGGCGCAGGCTTTAACACCCTCCAGGCTCAGGGGGTACTGTACAAATCCTTCGGTATCTTCATTTGAGGTTCCGGTCATCATCATCATATCCCTGGTTACATACATGGAGGCGAGTTGTCCATTATCCATTACCCGGATGCTTTCCAGAGCCATACTCAAGAGTTTCAGCTGCTTGAGCTGCCGGGATGAATAGATATGTCCGATCACTTCATCCGGTTTGAAAGATCCTCTTTCCAGCAGGTCGGCGGCTGCACGCATGGTAGCAGGAGTTACTGAATCGAACTGAAATGAGCCGGTATCAGTGAGGATGCCGGTATAAAGTGCTTTGGCCATCCCCTCGTCGATCTGATCTGGATCATGCGAGGTAATCAGCCCGTAAACCAGTTCACAGGAAGAAGATGCCTTGACATCAGAGACCTTTGATTTAAAAATATTGTCAGGCTGCGGATGGTGGTCAATCATAAACAAGGGCTTATCGGTTCGCCCAACCTGTTCCGCAGTTTTACCGAAACGGTGAAGTGAATTGCCATCTACAAAAAGGTAGGAGTCGTAATCCCGGGCAGTTTTGGCGTCCGGTTTTGAAACGGGCAGGTATTCGGTGAGCCACTTCAGATTATCCGGAATATCGTCTTCGTTAAAAGCGGCGGCATCCACTCCATTCAGCTGAAGCCAGCGAGTGATACCAATTTGAGCGCCAATGCAGTCGCCATCAGGCCTGAGATGTGAAAAAACAGCGACACTTCTTTCTTTGAGTAAATTTGTTTTTAGGACTTCGTACATAGAGAATAGTTTTGCCCGAAACTAACCATTTGGGCCAAGAAATCAGAATGAAGGATAAATCAAGGATTTTGCCTATTCTCAGTTAATGAGTGCAGAAATAAAAGCTTTAATTGTTTGCAACGGTGAGGCACCTCCCCGGGAACTGTTAAAAGGAGCCGCAGCTGAATCCAATCTTATTATAGGTGCAGATGGTGGCGGTACCACCCTACTGGAAGCCGGCATCACACCGGATATCATACTGGGTGATATGGATAGTTTTGATGAGGAAGAGCATCCTGAACTGAATGTGTTGAGTCTTGATGATCAGGAAACCAATGATCTTGAAAAAGCGCTGGATTACGCCATCAAGCAAGGTGCAGGTTCTGCCGTGATCATGGGTGCCTTTGGTAAGCGGGTCGATCATGGACTGAAAAACCTATCCGTAGTCTACAAATATTCGGATCGGTTTGATGAACTCTGCTTCCGGGATATTTATCAGGATATTTTCCTCATTGAATCGCCCTATCATGGACGGTTTCCCATCAACACCACTATATCGCTGATTCCACTAAGTGGCAGGGTAAGTGGAATTCGTACCAGCGGACTGGCCTGGCCTTTGAACAATGAGGATCTCAAAGTAGGAAAGAGGGATGGCACGTCTAACAGAACGGTTAAGGAAGAAATTGAAATTAGCTTTGAGTCGGGCAAGCTACTGCTCTGTAAAGTGCACCCGGCAGGAATGCAGATATACTGATTAACCCGGCTGGAGCTGGAGTTTTTCTTTTTCCATGGATTTTTTCCAGGCAATAAAACCGCCAATCGCGATGAGGGTAAAAACCAGAAACTGTACACTGGTGAGGACCAGTCCTTTGTAAAAATAGAGGGGGATGGAAATCAGATCACCAATAATCCAGACTACCCATGATTCCACCTTTTTGCGGGCCATCAGCCACATCGCAATAATAAAAAAAGCGGTAGTAGTTGCATCCCAGGGTGCCACATCGCTGTCGGTGAAGACTTCAAGAAAATAATAAAGCAGCCCGAACGAGCCGACCAGCATCAGGATGGAAGCCCATTTTTCCCAGTCATTCAGCAAGGTTACCGGTATCTGATCACGATCGGGATCGGTGTCTTTCCAGTGATACCAGCCATACAGACTGATAATGAAGTAGTAGAAATTAACTCCCATATCGGCATAGAGCTTATACTGGAATCCAAGCCACACATAAATGAGTACACTTACAATCCCCACAGGGTAAACCAGAATGTTTTCCCGCATAGAGAACCACACGCTCAGGATTCCGGTCACTACAGCAATCCATTCCAGCAAGCTGGTTTCGGCAATGCCGTTGAGCAGAGCGTCCATCATTTGGACTTGAGCAGACCTGAAAGGTTCAGCTTATGTATGGGGATCAGGTATTTATTGGAGAGGGAATCTTTGTGGATGCCCAGCAATCCGGTGCCCCGGAAATCGACCAAGCAGACTTTTTCTTCCACACCTACAACTTCCCCGATGCCATAAAACTCCGGACTGGGACCATAGTATACCAGGTCGCCTGTTTTCAGGTCGTTATCCGCCCGCCGATGATAGGGTAAAATTATCGGTAGCAGATCCAAGCGGTATGAAAGTTTTTTCGCGCCCATCGGGGATAAATATAGCAATCAGCTAAAGATGATTTCTCTTAGGTTATTGTTAAGATTTCTGATCTCAACCGTTTTAGCGTGCTGGGGTATTAAACCCGGAATTTTTTCCGGCCATTCAATCAGCGAAACGCCTTCACCAAAGAAATATTCCTCAACTCCAATTTCAAGGGCTTCGGTTTCATTTTCTATACGATAGCAGTCAAAGTGGTAGATGGGCAGGTCAGCTGAATACTCATTGATGAGGGTAAAAGTGGGTGAAAGGACATTACTCATATCGAAGTGAAAGAAATCTGCGATACCCTTGACGAAATGGGTTTTACCGGTTCCCAGATCGCCTTTAAGACATACCACATCGCCTGACTGCAGGGTTTCGGCATATTTTCGGGCGATGTCAATGGTTTCCTCTACCGACCGGCTCTGATGAATCTCAGCCATTTATCTGGGTCTCAGGGTTAAGACAGGCAGCACCATCTCTTCCAGAGAGGCACCACCGTGCTGAAACGTATCGCGATAGCGGTTCTGGAATTTGTTGTAGTTGGTGGGATACACAAAGAAGTAATCTTCTTTGGCGATGATGTAGTTATTGACCAGGCCGAGGGGAGGCAGTTTGTAATCCAGCGGATCATCCACGGTAATTACGGCTGTTTTATCATCCGCTTTTAGGTTTCGGCCATATTTATACCGGAGATTCGTGGCTGTGTCCCGATCGCCGTACACTTTGGTATCGCGCAGGGAGCGGATGGAACCATGATCTGTAGTAATGACTACTGTTACATCCTGGGAGGCGAGTTCTTTGAGCATCTGAAGCAGGGATGAATGCTGGAACCAGGCCTCTGCGAGGGATCGAAAAGCGGAGACATCAGGAGCAATTTCTTTAATCACGCGTGAATCGGATCGAGAGTGCACCAGCGTATCCACAAAGTTGAAAACAAAAGCGGACAGCTGGGTTTGTATGTAATCGTTCAGCCGTTCAGACACTCTTTTTCCTTCCTCGGCATTCAGAACTTTTTCGTATTTGGGTTTAAACTCATACCCATCCCTGAGCAGCTGCTGGGTCAGCAATTCCTCTTCATGCTTGTTGAGGGAGGATTCATCCTGCCCCTGTTCCCACAAATCCGGAAAGCGCTCATGGATTTCGGAGGGGAAGAGACCGGCGAAAATAGCATTTCTTGAAAAGGGCGTTGCCGTTGGCAGGATCGAATAGTAGAAATCGGATTCGATGGTGTAAAAATCGGTAAGATAGGGTTCAAATACCTTCCATTGATCCAGACGCATGCAGTCGATGAGGAAGAACATCACTTTATTTCCCTCCTTCAAGTGAGGAAAAACATATTTCGGGATGATGTCTACCGAAAGCGAAGGGCGGTTTTCCGGTTCATTCTTCAGCCAGAAGGGATATTCATTTTCGATGAACTTACCGAATTCGATATTGGCCTGTTCAAACTGGTTCTGAAGCACCTCCTGCAGGGCTTCATCTCCCTCACTCAGGTCAAATTCCCAGTTGGTAAGCTGCCGGTAAATATCGATCCACTCCTCCCAGTTGGTATGTGGTCCGATGCGTGAGCTTAATTCATTGAAATTCCGCAGATAGGCCTGGGCCGAACGCTCACTTTTCAGTTTCTTGTGTTCAAGGATTTTCTTGGTGGTGAGCAGGATCTGGGAAGGGTTTACCGGCTTGATCAGGTAGTCTGAAATTTTACCGCCGATGGCATCTTCCATGATGGATTCCTCCTCACTTTTGGTGATCATCACCACCGGAAGTAAGGGCTGCTGGTTCTTGATTTTCTCCAGCGTAGCAATGCCATCCATTCCGGGCATTTGTTCATCCAGAAAAACGATGTCAAATTTCTCCTGCCCGATCAGGTATACGGCATCCTCACCGTTTGCAACCGGAGTAATTTCAAAGCCTTTATTTTCCAGAAATATGATGTGAGCTTTAAGCTGATCAATCTCATCATCAGCCCAGAGTATTTTCGTTGCCATTCAGTCATTGTTGGTTCCGGTGCTAATATACGGTTTCAGTTTTTTAAGTCTACCCGCACCGATCCCTTTCACTTTGGTCATTTCCTGAATGTTCCTGAAGGCGCCATGCTCCTCCCGATATGCTACAATACGCTGGGCATAAGCCGGTCCGATTCCCGGAAGTGCCTGCAGCTCCTTCACACTTGCCTTGTTGATATCCACCTTTTTGGTGCTGTCAGGCGGAGCTGTTTTTGGTTTGGATTTCATTGAGGGTTCCATTCCCTCCTGCATTGATAGGCTAGTATCAGGACTGAAACGAGCCAGGGTCATTTGTTTTTCCTGTTCCAGCAAAGCCGAGCGTTGTTTAAAATCGACCAGAATGCGTTCGTAATCCTCCGGATCATAATTCAGCCGGGGCTGTACAAAGGGTTTGATTCCACTAATCAGAAGCAACATCAGCAACAGGGACTTCACCGCTACGCGCTCCCTGCGACTGATGTGCAACTGATCCACCCAAAAAAATAATCTGCGTTTCATGTGCTCTCCTGACTCATTACCTTCACCCTCAATTTGACATGGCCTGAGCTTGTTTTCAATGCTGCTTTATAGCAAGTTTTGGCATCCGGAACGGATCGAAATAAAATGGCGGAACAATTCACATATCAGAACCAGCAGATTTCCTATGAAAAAGTAGGCGAGGGTAAACCGCTGGTTGTTCTGCATGGCTGGGGTTCCTCCAGCAGGGTGATGTTGCCCGCCTCTAAACTACTCTCTCATCTGAGAACCTGTTATGTGATTGATCTGCCCGGATTCGGAGAATCTGATGAACCTGACCGGGCATATTCAATCGATGATTATGCCGACCTGATCGAAGCCTTCATCCGATCGTTGGATCAGCAGGTGGATCTTTTCGTGCACTCTTTCGGCGGGAGGATTACGCTGAAGCTGTTGAGCCGGGTCGACATCAGCCAGAAAATAGATAAGGTGCTGATCACGGGCGGGGCCGGAATGAAGCCAAAGCGTTCGGCAAAATTCTACTTCAGAAAGTATCTCGCAAAAACCCTGAAGGCACCGTTTTTGATTTTGCCCGGTAGTTTGCGAGAGCGCTCCTTGAGCTGGCTGCGCAGCACGGAACTCTGGAAAAGCCTTGGATCATCCGATTATCAGCAGCTGAGCGGTGTGATGCGGGAGACTTTTGTCAAATCAGTAACCGAACATCTGGAATCTACCTTGCCGCAAATTGATCATGAAGTTCTTTTACTCTGGGGCAGAAACGACGATGCCACTCCGGTCTATCAGGCTGAGCGCATGGAAAAAGGCATTAAAAACGCTGCACTGGTGGTTATAGAGGATGCCGGACATTATGCCTTTCTGGATAAACCCAAGCAGTTTGCCGCCATAGCGGAAGCCTACTTTAAAGCAGACTGAGCCATTGCTCCGGAATCTCCAATTCAGTGCGGATGCCAAGCTCAGGAATAGCGATCAGTCGATTCAGCAGGGAAATACCCTGATTCTGCGGGCGATGACTGCTTAGGTCGCCATCCGGACCGTAAACCGGATCGTCTTCAATCGGGTAGCCCCATTCCCGCAGATGCAGCCGGATCTGATGGGTGCGTCCGGTCAGTGGCCGGCATTCCACGATAGAGTTTCTTTGCCCACTGTGTAATACCCGGAAAAGGGTTTCAGCTTCTTTGGCATTTTCGAGGGATGAACCACTTTCAAACACATAACCGGCTTTGCGGCGTATTCTGGATCGGATGGTTTTTTCGTCTACATCCGGCACACCCCGTACCAGAGCAGCATAAGCTTTTTCTACCTTTTGCTCTTCAAACTGACGGGTGGCTTCCTGGGCGAAATTCTTATTGCGGGCAAAGAGTACCAGCCCGGAAGTGACCGCATCCAGCCGGTGGACAATGCGCAGGTTCTCCCAGCCCATTTCTTTAAGGATGGCAGTCAGGCTGTTTTTATTGTACCGCCCCCCGGGATGCATCGGCATGGGCGCGGGTTTGAAAACCATCAAGTGATGATCGGATTCCTCAATTACCCGGATTTCATCCGGAACGGAGGGTTCAACCACCCTCGGATTAAAATGAAAAACCTCATCATTGGGCTTAAGTTTGTGACCAGCAGATATGTCATTGCCCCGGAGCCCAAGACGGCCGGCTTCCATCAGCTGATCCCAGTCCTGCAGGCTTCGCCAGGGAAAGCGGGTGTGCATCATACGCGGGATGGTAAATCCTTCGAATTCCCTTCCGGCTTTGAAATGATGAGTCACCGCGTAGGGAGCAACGATACGGGCTTTACGACTCCTGAAGATCTCTGGACTTGAAGTCATCCCCGAAATAATTGTACCACTTGCGAAACGGGCGGAAGGCATGTTCCGGATCGAAAGGTCGGCGGTATTCGCTTTGTTTGCATTCCTCGCTGCAGCAGCCTTCCATGATTTCTGCGCCTTCTTCAGAGCACACAAAGAGCTTGTTGCACTCCATATTGGCACAGTTAATGTAAGTATCTGCCGGTTTACCTGTGATCTCACAGTGCGCGACGGGTTCCAGATTACTCTCATCCACCGGAACCACAAGGCGGTCATCAAATACAAAACATTTGCCCTTGAAGTGTTTGCCCCGCTCCTTTTTGGCATAATTGAGGATGCCGCCGTGCAGTTGATTCACATCTTCCCAGCCTTTTTCCTTCATCAAAACGGAAAACTTCTCACAGCGGATGCCACCGGTGCAGTACATCAGTACTTTTTTGTCTTTGGGGATGTCGGCTTCATCCAGCCACTCAGGGAAATCATAAAAATTCTCAACATCCGGCTGTATGGCTCCCTCAAAATGCCCCACTTTGGATTCATAGTTATTACGCACATCGATGATCACAAAATCCTCATTGGATTCCATCACATTGCGCCACTCATCAGGCTGCAGGTGTTTGCCGCCCCGTTCCGGATCTACTCCTTCGATATGCAGGGATACAATTTCGTCCCTCACCTTACAGGATAACCGGGCAAAGGGAATGTAATCGCATTCATCCTCCTTGAATTCTGTTTTTTCGAATCCGGGAATGGATCGCAGATAGTTTTCATAGGTATCCACCTGTTCAAAAGTTCCAGCTAGCGTACCGTTTATCCCCTCTTTACTCACATAAATACGCCCTTTCACTCCCAGCTCACGGCAGAAGCGTTTATGTTCCTTACAGAATTTTTCCACCTCCTCAATGGGATTGAAGTAGTAATAAAGTATGACCTTATATTTTTCCATTAGTTACCGTCGCACGATCTCTTTAAATTCAACGTTATATTTCGGCGAACATAAAAGATACGTATTTAGCCGTTAAATGAGGGATTCCATTTTTGCTGAAAAGAGTCTTCCATAGTGCATTCCTGATCACATTCCTGATCATATTCTTGTACATGATGCCAGCCGTGGCCCAGCATCACGATCATGCTTTTCCGGCCATTGAGCAAGCTTATGAGCGAGGTGAAATCAGCTATGAAGAACACCTGCTGTATAAATTCCGGGCGGTATTCAGTCCGGAAAGGCTGGATAAACAATTTGAGGTTTTAAATTCACGGCTGAAATGCCTCACGCCTACCATCGCCGAGTTTGAGAAAAAGCGCAATCAGATATCACCTGCTGTTCTAAGCGAAATCGAAAGCTACCTGGAACCCTCAGTATCCGGCATTGCAGAGTATATTACGCCTTCCGGATTGTTCACCATCACCTATGAAACCACCGGTTTTAATGCGGTTCCCCTTGAGGATGCCAACACCAACGGCATTCCAGATTATGTAGAGGAAGCCGGTATCGCGGCCGATTCATCTTACCGGCACGAGGTTCTCAACCTGGGTTATACCGATCCCATCCCGCCCGGGGAAACTTATCCCATTCTGCTGGCGGACATTGGTGCCTATGGTTTTACCCAGCGGGAATTTGGCGGTAATGTGCAGACCAGCATCGTAGTAGAAAATGACTTTGTTGGTTTTCCGGACAACACCGATCCGGATGGTAATCAGCTGGGAGCCTTAAGAGTAACCATCGCCCATGAATTCAAACATGCCATTCAGTATGCTGATGCTCAGTGGCAGGGCGACTCCGATCGCTGGCTGGAAATGGATGCCACCCTGATGGAGGAGGTTGTGTATGATGAGGTGAATGATTACTACAATTACATTTATGACAGTTCATTCGGAGATCCCATATTCCTGCGCCCAAGCCGAACGGTGATTCCGGGCTCCTATGAAGACATCACTTTTGCCCTTTATTATCATGAGAAATTCGGGGAACGCTTCTGGACGGATGTCTGGTCCAGAATCCGCAGCAATCGAGACATCGAGTTCCTGACGGCCGTTCAGGATGAGGTTGAGAGCCGTGATGCATCCTGGGTTCAGTCTTTGTCCGAAATGTATCTGTGGCATTATGCTTCCGGCGCAGACCGCAGTGCAGCCGATTACGGCTTTGATGAACGGGAAAGTTATCCATCCCCACAGATTGAGGAAAGCCTGTTTGGCTTCTCTGAGCTGTTTACGGAAGAACAGATTCTGGCACCGATTTCGGCTTATTACCATGATTTTATTCCGGGAGCGGGCGCTAACGGTTCGCCCAAAGTGAACCTGAATCACAGCCTGCAAACGGCAAACCTTGCGGTTATTGGCTATTTCGATGACGGCAGTTCGGAAGTGGCTTTTCAGAGTGGGAGTCCGGGTGGCAGCACTGAACTTTTTACGGGCTGGGATGCATCCAGGCTGAATCGCATGGGCATCGTGGTGAGTACACAGAACACCAGTTTTGCTCCCTCCGACCGGGTTGTGTTTTCGCTGAGTGTAGATTCCGAGCTTCCCCGTTTTGCGGAACTGCTGCCCAACTTCCCCAATCCCTTCAATCCTTCCACCACCATCCGTTTCCGTGTTGAACAAACCCAGGATGTTCGGATCCGGGTCTACGATATCACTGGTCGACTGGTCCGTGAAGTTGTGAATGGCTTCTTCGACGCCGGGCAGTATGATGTGACCTTCGATGCCACTGGATTAGCCTCCGGAGTGTACATCTATCGCATGGAAGCAGCCACCGGTGGTTTCGTGCGGAAGATGATGCTGGTTAAATAACCCCAGCCAGCCGGTTCTTCACCTCACCAAAGCTGAGTTTTTGCCCTTTTTTTTCGCAGTGGGCGCGGAGGGTTATTTCATCGCCGTCTTCCAGGAAGGCGCGGTATTCGCCGTTCTTCAGTTGCAGCTTTTCTTCCCCGTTCCAGGTGAGCTCGAGCATGCTGCCATAGGTACCGGATTCATCCCCACTGATGGTTCCGGAGGCACACAAATCCCCGCTGCGGATGTTGCTGCCGGTCACCGTTTGATGCGCCAATTGCTGCTCCATCAACCAGTAAAGCTGATTGTAATTACTCCGGCTGATGATCTCCGCTTCTTCACTGTCACGACTTTTCAGCCACACTTCCAGCTGAATGTCGAAGGTTCTGGGATCATTTAGCCTGAGATATTTAGCAGGTTCCGGCTCCTGTGGCCTGGCATCACAGCTGAAGGCTTCGAGTGCTTCCAGCGTCACCACCCAGGGTGAGATACTGGTGGCCCAGTTTTTGGAACTGAAGGGACCCAAAGGTTGATATTCAAATCGCTGTATGTCGCGCGCGCTCCAGTCATTAACCAGTACCAGGCCAAAGATATGCTCCCGAGCTTCTTCAGCTGTGAGAGGCTGCCCCAGCTCGGTCGGAGTGCCAACCGCAAACCCCATTTCCAGTTCGAAGTCCACCTTTTGGGAGGCGCTGAATTCGGGCTGGCCGTCTGCGTTCAGGATCATACCGGAGGGCCGGTGGACATCCTGTCCGGATAAAATCACGGAACCGGCCCTGCCATGATACCCGATGGGGATATGCTTCCAGTTGGGCATCAGTTTATCATTGCCCCGGAAAATGCGGCCCACATTCCGGGCATGATGTTCTGAGGAATAAAAATCGGTGTAATCGGGAATGTCGAAGGGCATGCGCAGCCTAACCTCATCCACCGGATAGGAAGCATCCCAGAATAATTCAGGATTATCGATATCCTCCGTGCTGAACTGACCAAAGATATTTTGAATCCATTCCCGGGCTTCTTTCCAGGCAGGCCGACCCATGCTCATGAAAAAGTTCAGGTGGGAATCCTGAAAAGCAAACATGTTATTCAGTACCGGTCCGTCAAAAAAACCGGCTTCATCCAGTGCGGTCAGGTCAATAACGGTATCGCCGATGCGTGTGCACAGATGCTGGTGACCATCCGGAGTCACAAATGCTCCAAAAGGGATGTTATTGGTCCCAAAGCCACTGTCAGAAGGAATATTTACGATGGGTGCATAATCCATATCACTGTCTGGAAATGAGGTCGAGGGTGATGGGATCGGCAATACTCCGGCCTTTATGCGTTAGCAGCAATAAATCCTTTTCCTCCATATAGCCTTCCCGTTTCATCTTGCCAATATAGCTTAACTGAGACTCATTCAGAACATAGTGATATCGATCCTTAAGTTCTTGCGGGTCAATTCCGTAGCGGGTTCGCAGGCTCAGCATAATGCGCTCCTCAGCCAGGTCCATGAGGTCCAGCTGCATGATTTCCTCCGCTTCGTTCAGCGGATCTTCCAGATAAGTTTTCAGATTGCGTTTATTGTTCAGCCTGAAAGCTTTTTGTCCGTCCTCATCCCAGATAAAAGAATGAGCCGAAGGCCCGAAACCCAGATAATTCACATGCCTCCAGTAATTGCTGTTGTGTACAGCTTCAGATCCCGGCTTGGCATAATTGCTGATTTCGTACTGTCCGTAACCGGCATTGCTGAGCTCCTCATACAACAGGTCATAGTGTTTGATGACTTCCTCATCCTCCGGTGGCTGTATGCGACCGAGGCTCACGGCTTTGCCCAGCCTGGTTTTGTCTTCGATGGTCAGGCTGTAGGCTGATATATGCGGAGGTTCATAACTCAGCATGCACTCAATATCCTTTTTCAGCATATCGATACTTTGACCGGGATTACCGTAAATCAGATCGGCCGACCAGGAATCAAATCCGGCTTGCCTGATCTGCTCAAGGCAATTTCGAGCATGATCTGAATTGTGTGCCCGATGCATGAAGGTGAGTACTTCATCATCAAAGGATTGCACTCCCATACTGAGCCGGTTGATTCCCAGGGATTTCAGATCGGCCAGATAAGCGGGTTTTACATCATCCGGATTCACTTCCATGGTTACCTCGCGCAGATCGCTGGTGTGGAAGGTGGCATGAACGGCCTCGAATATACGGGAGAGTTCATCTTTGCGGAGCAGGGAAGGTGTGCCACCGCCCAGGTAGATGGTCTGCACGGGCTGTGCTGCTACGGGTTCGTTCTGATAAGACTGAATCTCTTTGATGAGGGCGTCTACAAAATCTTTACGGTGAAGCTGCCGGGTTACGAAATAGAAATCGCAGTAGGAGCAGGCCTGCTTGCAGAAGGGAATGTGGAGGTAAAGCCCCAGCATGGGATCAGTCTTCCTGAGGGTAGAAAGGGTTTTTTTCGTAAGTGTCTTTCTGTTGATACGCCCGCATGTACTTCACATAATTGGCTGCATAGCGGGGGATGCTGTCCAGTTCCTCGTCAGTGAGTTTGCGCACCGCTTTGGCAGGTGAGCCTATGTAGAGGTATCCGCTTTCAAGGGTTTTGTTCGGCGGAACCAGAGAACCTGCCGCAATGATGACATCCGACTCAATCACGGCTTTGTCCAGAATAGTGGCATTCATGCCCACCAGTACCCGGTCTTTGATGGTACAACCGTGAATCATAGCGCAGTGGCCGATGGTGACATCCGACCCGATGATGGTTGGGCCGGTCTGGTTCATCACATGGATGCAGACGTTATCCTGAACGTTGGTTCGATCGCCGATGCGGATGTAATTGACATCCCCGCGAATGGTCACATTGAACCAGGCTGAGGATTCTTCTCCAAAGGTTACATCCCCTATGATGTCGGCACTGGGAGCCACAAAACAGCTCTCATCGAAATAAGGACTTTTATTGAGAAACTCGTAAATCATTCCAGATAAGACTCAACGATCGCTTTGAAGACCTCATAGGATCCGGGGTTGTTGTATACCTTATCACCGTTGATGAAGAAGGTGGGTGTGGAGTTCACGCCTTTGTTAATGCCTTCCTGTTTTTCCGTCATAATCAGCTCCTGCATTTCCGCAGAATTAAGGTCTTTCTTGAACTGTGCCATATCCAGCCCTATTTCCTCCGCATATCCGAGAATCAGTGTGGAGGTATTGCCACGTGACCAGTTAGCTTGTTCTTTGAAGAGCTTGTCATGCATTTCAAAATGTTTGCCCTGCTTCCGAGCAGCCTCGGCAGCCCGTGCAGCCAGTTGCGCATAGCGGTGGCTATTTAGCGGAAAGTTCTTGTACACCACTTTGACCTTATCACCCAGATCATCTTTAATTTTTACGGTAAAGGGATGGAAGTAAGCACAGGCCGGACATTGATAGTCGCTGTATTCTTCAATAACAACAACCTCACCCGATTCCTGGGCTGTTGCAGAATTCTGAATGCTAAAACTCAGTAGAAATAAAAGGGCTGCACTGATAAATAAACGCATCATAACAGGTCGTTTGGTTAAATCTTTACTTTCTTAAAATGACGGCTTAAGATAACATCAATTTTCTGTATTGCCTTATCAATTTCTTCGCCGGTGGTCATTTTTCCTAATGATAAACGCACAAACTCACGTGCATCTTGTTCATTTTCGTAAATGGCCGACATGGTCCGGGAGGGTTCCTGGCTTCCACTGGAACAGGCAGAACCGGTTGCAATGGCAAGACCTGATTGAGAAGCTTCCAGCATCAGATACTGTCCCTCAATACCCGGTACCCGAAGTCCGATGATATTCGGGAGCACGAAATGGGCATTGCCCTGAATCAGAATATCATGTTCAAGTAACGCAACACCTTCAATAAATCGCTTTCTGAGCAATTTATAATGCCGGTCCAGCTCTTCCCGCTGTTCAGAAAGTTCTTTAGCGGCAGCGGCAAAAGCGGCAACTCCGGCCGTGTTGGAAGTTCCCTGCACAAAGCCGCTTTCATGGCTCACACCGGGAATGAAGGGCATCCAGTCGCTTTCGGGATTCATCCACACTCCGCCCACGCCTTTGGGCCCGTATACTTTGTGCGAGGAGAATGAAATTGCATCAATCTGAAGCTCCTGCACATCAATGGGTTGTTTTGCGAAGGTCTGCACGCAGTCGGAGTGAAAGAGTACGCCGGCATCCCTGAGTATGGATCCGATGGTAAAGATATCCTGCAGGGATCCGATTTCGGAATTGGCATGTTGAATGGATGCCAGAATGGTATCTTCGCGAATACTTTTTCGAAGGAGGTCGGTGTCGATGTTGCCCAGAGCATCTACCGGCAGGCGGGTGACATCGAAGCCTTGCCGTTCCAGCTTGGTGAATACATTGGCGATGGAGGAATGCTCCACGGCAGTAGTGATCAGATGCTTTCCTCTGTCCAGGCTGCCTTTAATCAGGGATTCGATGGCCAGGAAGTTGGATTCAGAACCCCCGGAAGTGAAATAAATATGATCTGCATCGGCATTCAGGATTCTGCCGATGGTTGATCGGGAAGCCTGCAGAATCTGAGCTGCTGAAGATCCGGCATCATGTAGACTGCTGGCATTGGCAAAATATTCCCGGGCAACCCGGTCGTAGACCTGAAGTGCCGTCTCTGACATTGGAGTGGTGGCCGCGTAGTCGAGGTAAATCATGCTGTCGCTTGTGAGCTAAAAAAGCCTTAATTTTTAAATCTTTAAAAGATACAAATATTCCTGTTCCAACATCAGCACGGATGAACATCATTCACCTCAAAGAGACGCTTCAGCTTGCACTGCAAGAAGACCTTGGATTCGGCGACCTGAGTTCCGGACTGATATTCGATGCTGCACATAAAAGCCGGGGGCAATTCAAAGCCAAGGTAGATGGGATTCTTTGCGGAACAGATCTTTTAGAACAGGCATACCGGTTGCTTGATGCCGATGCAGAAGTGGTGTTGCATAAGAAGGATGGGGATGAACTGAGAGCCGGAGATTTTATCGCGGATGTTCACGGGCCCACGAATAAACTACTGCAGGCCGAACGTAATATCCTGAACCTGATGCAGCATCTTAGCGGAATTGCCACGGCAACGGCCAATTGCATTAGAAAACTGGATGACAAAAGTATTCGAATCTGTGATACCCGGAAAACCCTGCCCGGATTGCGCATGCTGCAAAAGTACGCCGTTCGATGCGGCGGTGGATTCAATCACCGCTTCCGGCTGGATGACGGTGTAATGATCAAGGACAATCACATCAAGGCCGCTGGTGGCATTAAGCATGCGGTTGAACAAATTCGGGCCTCGCTGGGGCACATGGTAAAGATTGAAGTAGAAACGGAGTCCCGCGAACAGGTGTTGGAATGTGTGGATTTGTGCGTGGACGTGATCATGCTGGATAATCGCAGCCCTGATCAAGTAAAAGAGTGGACGCAGCTGGTCCCGGATGGGATCATCACAGAAGTATCGGGCGGAATCACACCCGACAATATTGCCGCTTACAAAAATTGCGGTGCAGATTACATTTCCCTCGGGTGGCTGACCCATTCAGTGAAAGCCCTCGACATAAGTTTCAATTTGATCGACTAAGAGCAGACTAAAAACATGGACGTCTTAGACATTTTAGAAGTAGAATCACAGGTATCTCTTCCGGAGAAATACTCCAATATGAGTGTGGAGGAGATGGAGCAGAGAGTTCGCGAAATCAAAGAGCACTTCGGGGCAAAACTATTTATTCCCGGCCATCACTATCAGAAAGATGAAGTGATACAGTTCGCCGATGCCCGTGGCGATTCCCTCAAACTGGCACAGATTTGTGCCGAGCAGCATGATGCCGAATACATTGTATTTGAAGGCGTGCACTTTATGGCTGAAACGGCCGATATGCTGACTACAGAAAAACAGCGCGTGATTCTTCCGGATATGCGTGCCGGATGCTCCATGGCGGATATGGCTAATATCGACCAGACCGAACGGGGCTGGAAGAAAATGCAGGAAATCTGGGGAGATACCATCCTGCCGCTTACCTATGTGAATTCCACTGCAGCTATCAAGGCTTTTGTAGGTAAATACGGCGGAGCAACGGTTACCTCTTCCAATGTGAAGAACATGCTGGAATGGGCTTTCACCCAAAAAGAACGCATCCTCTTTCTGCCGGATCAGCATCTTGGCCGTAACACGGCTTACGACCTGGGTATAGCGCTGGACGAAATGGCGGTCTATGCTCCACTTGAGAATAAATTCGAGTACGAAGGCGACTTCGACAAAGTGAAAGTCATTCTCTGGAAAGGGCATTGCTCGGTGCATGAAAAATTTTATGTATCCCACATTGAAAATCTGCGCAAACGGGACCCTGAAATGAATATCATCGTACATCCCGAATGCACCTTTGAAGTGGTTCAGGCTTCTGATTATGCGGGTTCCACAAACTATATCATCGAGACCATCGAAAATGCTCCTGCCGGATCCAAATGGGCGGTGGGCACGGAGATGAATCTGGTGAACCGCATCATCGACGAAAATCCGGATAAGGAAATTGTATCCCTGAATCCCTTCATGTGTCCATGCCTTACCATGAACCGCATCGATCTGCCGCATTTGGTCTGGTCGCTGGATAAACTCATGGAAGGCGAAGTAATCAACGAGATAAAGGTCCCTGCAGAAGTGAGCAAGTACGCCGTTCTGGCTCTGGAACGCATGCTCGAGCGTAGCTGAAATTTTTTGAAAAAATTTGAACGATAAGTGCATCGGCGTGATTTAGTGTGATATCAAATCATTTAATATCAAACTAAATTTATCATGAGTTACAAAGAAAAAATTACCGACATCTACAATATGATTGGCGAAGGCAAAGCAATGGACGCCTTCGAAAAATACTATCATAACGACTGTGACATGATTCTGGAAGATGCCACACTGATCAAGGGAAAGGATACCAACCGTCAGCGTGAAATTGATTTCTTTTCATCCGTTGCAGATTTCCACGGATTGGACATCAGATCGATTACAGCCAACGAAGACGAAGGTAAAACAGCCGTAGAATGTGTACTAGATGTTACCTTCAAAGAAGGTGGACGTGTTCAGATAGAGCAGGTTGCCACTCAGGAGTGGGATGGTGACTATATTGTAAGAGAGCGTTTTTACGGTACCCGAAATTAACCGACAGCCTGACCCATTTATAAAACCTCATTTGTTCCAGAAATGCATGAGGTTTTTTTATGCCCTTAATCATTTCTTGATTTGTCAGGAAAGCAGATCCCTGTTTTATTGAGTGTACACCAAAACAGGAGTGTATTATGACAAACCTTGAAAGAGCAAAGCACATCCATGAATTAATGGATAAGGGTAAGTTACTGGAAGCCTTTGACACCTACTATCATGATGAGGTCGTCAAGATTGAAGGTAATGGGCAAAAAGTTGAGGGAAAGGAAGCAAATCGCAAAACACAGGAAGAATGGCTGAATTCAGTTGAGGAGTGGATAGACAGCGGAGTTCATGCCATTGCTGAAGATCCGGAAAACGGAAAAGTACTTGCTGAAACCTGGGCCCGCGTAAAGTTTAAGGAATATGGCGAGATGGCAATTGAACAGTGCTATGTTCAGACCTGGGAAGACGGGCAGATCAAACATATTCGCTTTTATTATAACGCACCGGATATGTAAAGATTACCACAGCAGCATTTTCATGCAAAACACGGATCCGCCGGATTTGAGGTATTCAAAAGTGCTGAACTCATGAACCTTAAATCCGGCTTCTTTTAGCTTTGCATTCACATGCACACACCCCTGCTGTATGAACACATTCCTGCCGTCCGGGCAGGTAGCGTTACAGGCGAACAGCTCCTCAGCTTCGTATTTGTTGGCCTCAATCACATTGGGTATCAGCTTGTAAATGAGTTCAAGTCCCTCATCCTCAAATGCAGGAGGATAAATCAGTACCGTATCCTCGTTCAGGGAGCAAAAGCAGGTGTCGAGATGGTAAAACAGGGGATTATTTAATTCAAAAGCGAGTACGGGGACGTCAAATATGCGGCTGATATGGTCATAGGCTTTGATGGATGTTCTGAAACCATAGCCCCCAAACATCAAACGATGCTTGAAATGCCAGATGGCATCACCCATGCCCTCGAAATCAGGTATGGAATCATCATCAAGAGTGAAAACTTCGTAACTGCTGTCTTCATAAACTTTCTGTATATGCGAAACCTCACCAGCACGCTGCTCTGTATGCATTATGCTCATCAGTACTTTTTTGGTACCGTTTTCCGTGATGTATGGCAGGCTCTGATTGGCACAGAACACCATATCCGGATAACCTCTTACCCCATCAACTACAAAAACTTCCAGTCCCAGTTCTTCATAGGCCATTTTCAGGTGCTTCCATTCATTCATGGCTGCCATATGATCCACTTCACCCAGATTTCCTTCCATATGCGGGTTGATTACGTATTCTATGGCAAAGTAGGTGGGTTTCACCAGCAGTACTTTGGTTGGAGCGGGCATCTTTGGGATGTCGGCCAGGGTGAAGTCGAGTTCGTTTACTGAGGTTATGACTTTGTTCAAGGGTGTGCAGATTTTGGATTGATTAAAGCATGCTAAAGTCTTAAAAAAACGTTATATCAGGCAACAACTGTTTTATCAAATAAACAATCATTTTGCTTCTACATCCTGAACTCATATCCCGCCTAGCCCCGCTTGAACTTAAAGCCAAAAAGATTGTGGAGGGATTTATGTCCGGTTTGCATAAAAGTCCCTACCATGGTTTCAGTGTAGAATTTGCCGAACACCGCCCCTACAATCCAGGCGACGACTTTAAGCACATCGACTGGAAAGTCTATGGCAAGAAAGAGCGTTTTTATGTGAAGCAGTATGAGGAAGAAACCAATCTTCGCTGCTATGTACTGCTCGATACATCCTCTTCCATGCAGTATAAGTATTTCAGTGAATGGTCCAAACTCAGGTATGCGGTACATTTTTCAGCAGCTCTGATGTATATGATGCAAAAGCAACGGGATGCCTGCGGGCTCATTCCTTTTTCTTCAGGTATTGAGGAAATGATTCCGGCAAAGTCAACCTATGCCCACCTAAGGTTACTGTTTGGTTTGCTGGAGAAGCAGATCGAACCGAAGGACGCGGAACAGGCTCGAAAGAAAACAGCCTCGGCAGAAGCCATTCATGAAATCGCTGAGCGTATCAAACAGCGCAGTCTGGTGGTTATACTTACTGATCTTTTTGAAAACAGCGCTCAGCATGATCAGCTGATATCAGCCCTGAAACACCTGCGTCATCGCAAGCATGAAGTATTGCTCTTTAACGTGGTTGAGGCCAGATCGGAGCGGGAACTGGCCTTTCCGGATAAACGATTCGTGTTTGAGGATATGGAAACCGGTTCAGAAATCGAGGTTTTACCGGCTCAGGTGCGCCGCGATTATCAGGAAAAAGTACAGCAGTATATTCAGCGTTTTAAACTGGCCTGTTCCGAATTTGAAATCGATTTTGAAGAAATGGATACCGAATCAGATTTCGACCGGGCTCTTCTTGCCTTTCTGAATAAACGAAAGCGTCTGGCTTAATTGGTCAGCCTTTGCAGATAAGGTTTCAGCTTCCCGGCAACATAAGAGTGCCCTTCGGGAGTCCAGTGTTTTCCACTGAATGAGAAAACCAATTCATTCTCCAGATTAAGGTATTCAATTCCCACAGAATCCAGAAAAGCAGCAAGGGGAACATCCATCTTCTGAAACCCAAGCAGAAAATCAGCCCCGATGGTATTTGAATATTCGGAAACCTCCTTAATCACCTGATTTGTGGGATCAGGCATCAGCAACTTTTCAGGATTCCGGTTTTGATACCAGGCATTAACACCAAGACGTACAATATAGGAGTTTGATAAAAAGGGATGCTCACGAAACCAGTGAACGGAAGATCGTGGCACCGGTTGTCCCTGTAACTCAAGCTCTCCCTCATTCAGCCTGAAATAGGGTTTGAAATAATTCACGTAACGGATATTCATGCTGTTATCCAGCCGGTCATTGTCGGCACAGAAAATCAGCACAACCAGATCGGGTTGATAAAAATCAGCCTGTTCTCTCAGCAAAAGCAGCTGCTGATCGTTTCCGTAACCACTGATGCCCAGATTGAACATATTTAATCCGGGTAAGCTATCTCGAAGGATATCCGTAAAACGCTGTTCAGCTTCAACATCATAACCCCAGGTGAATGAATCGCCCAGAAACAGTACGGAAGGTCGATCGTCAGGCGTATGCTCAGGATCTCTGAAGCCGCGACTGTTATGCTTGATGTTGATGGAGGTGGTTAGGTTAAACTGTGCAGAAGAACCTTCAACAGGAAACCAGCCCAGTTGCTCATCATACCTGTAGGTCAGGGTGCGCTCCGATTTAACGATTCGAAGCTGATCACCCAGTATAAGTCGGAGCGATACCTCAGCGACAATCAGAGTGATAAGCAGGGAGACAAAGACAAGAAGAAGAGCTGATGCGTTATGTTTGGTGGCCGACATGTTCGAAATTAACCAACATCCGACTTCAGCAATATCCGATGCAGGATTCCGGGAAAGAATCGTTTCATAATCAGCCCAAAAGTTTCTGTTCTTCCGGCGATGTGAACCTCTCTTTTCTTTCTGGCAATCTGAGGCAGCAATTTACGGGCAAACTGATCCGCAGTCATCGCATTCTCATGAAACTCGCCCCCCTTATTGTAACTGCTACCATCACCCATCATGGCATTCTTGGTGATGTTGGTATTTACAAAACCCGGGCAAACCAGGGTTACGTGAATGTTATTTTCATGCTGTTCCAGACGAAGACTATCGAAATAACCATGAAGGGCAAATTTGGATGCGGAATAGGTTGAGCGTGTTTTAATGGTGTATTTTCCCATGACGCTGGAAGTGACCACGATGTGTGCCTCGTCCTGTTTGATCAGATAAGGTAGCAGTGCCTTAGTGAGTGAAACCGTGCCAAAAAAATTAATCTCCATGATCTTGCGTACGGTTTCCAGCGTGGTTTCTTCTGCCGTTGAACGCTGACTTATCCCACCATTATTGATCAGTATGTCGATGCGGCCGAATATTCCATGTGCCTCCGCAGCTTTAGCCGGATGGCTTTCACTTTGCATGAGGTCCAGAGGCAGTACATAAATATCATCACCCCCCAGGTCCTGTTTTAGCTCATTCAATACTTCTTCGCGGCGAGATGAGAGGATGAGTTTTGCGCCCTGTTGGTGAAAGGCCCGGGCCATAGCCTCGCCCAGACCGGATGAAGCTCCGGTGATCCAGACTACTTTATTCTTAAAAGACACAGATTAGGGGCATCTATTGAGAGTTAAAAAGCCTAAAGTTCGTAAATGTAAGGCAGCTTTACTATTTTCAGCCAAAATTAAGATCTATGTCAGCCAAGTACAGTATTTTTCTGATGGAGGATGAGGAAGAACCGGGCGAACTGCTTGCGAACTTTCTTGAACTCAATAATTACGATGTCATCTGGGCCAAAGATGGAAAAGAGGCCAAGGAAAAAATTGATCTGAACGCCAATCAGATTAATCTGGCCGTTCTTGATATTATGGTACCGCATTTTGACGGTAAGGAAATCTGCACCTACATCCGGAATCACCCGGTGGTAAAAGATATCCCGGTCATTTTCCTGACGGCGAGGGATGAGGAAACGGATGAAATTGAAGGACTGAATCTTGGTGCTGATGACTACATCTCCAAACCGGCAAGCTTAAATCTGGTTAAAGCTCACATCGAAACTAATCTGAGAAGAATGAGTCCGGAGAAAGTGAGCTGGCTTCAATATGGCAAGGTTTATCTGGATACCGAGAAAAAGGAGATGTACATCGAAGAAGAGAAAGTGGATCTCACCATGACCGAGTACATTATCGCTGAACTCTTTTTCCAGCATCCTAAACTGGTCTATTCCCGACATGAAATTCTGAAGCATATCTCGGATGAGGATAAATTCGTGTTCGACCGTACGGTGGATGTTCACATCAAAAATCTCAGAATTAAAATGGGTGTGTACGGTGAGCTGATTAAAACCTACCGTGGGGTGGGTTATGGCTTTAACCGTGAGTTTTTGACTGCATGAAGATACGATCCAAGCTGGCCTGGACGTATATTATCCTGCTGATCATAGGAATCATTACGATCAGCACCTATTCTATACTTTCGATCCGAACCTTCCTGCTCAAGGAAGGGATTGTGCGTTTTGAAAATGATGCCCGATCGCTGGCACTGGCAGCATCCCGCCTTGATGCGGACTCTTTTGATGAGGATCTCGAAAAACTTTCAGGCTATACCGGATGGACGGTGTCCGCTTTTGATCAGAGCGGAATTCGTTTTGCGAAATATCCAGTGGATTCAAATACGGACTCCGTGGCCTATCTGGAGAGTGACTTGCTGATTGCATTGAGCAATGCATCCAAGGATTCGGTTATACTGAATGCACTGGACAGCGACTTTCTGGTAGCCTACCTGAATATTGAAAATGATCATAATCCGGCCGCTTATCTCAAGATCAGCCAGCTTAAGAGTAATTATTATGCTGCCATCTCCAGCATTCGCCATATCATTTATTCCGGGATGCTTTTTTCCATTCTGGCCGTGGTGGTGGTCAGCTTCATGTTTGCCCGGTATATGGCTGCTCCCATTCAGTATCTGAATAAAGCTGCACTTGATATAGCCCAGGGTAGCATGGATCGGGAGATCGAAATGAAGAGAAGTGATGAATTCGGCACCCTTTCAGAATCATTGAATAAAATGTCGACAAGGCTGCGGCAGGACAATGACAAACTGAAGAAGATGAATGAGCAGCAACAGCAATTTTATGCCGACATCACCCACGAAATTCGCAACCCGCTGCACACCATTCTGGGTTCACTCGAAATGATGGAACTGGATAATCTGGGTAAAGAGAAAAAGCAAAAGTATCTGAATACAGCCAAACGTCAGGCCATACGCCTCAGCCGTCTTTTTGAGGATATCAAAACGCTTCAGCGTTATGATGTGGATAGCAGTTTTCTGAAAAAAGAACTCACCGACATCGAAGGCATTGCCAACAATGTAGTTGAGACCTATCATATTCTGGCTGAAGAAAAAGGCCTTGAACTGGAAGTGAATTGCGATGGAGTTTGTCAGGCTGAAGTGGATCCCGATAAAATGGAGCAGGTGCTGGACAATCTGGTATCCAATGCCATCAAATATTCAAACAAGGGCACCATCGAAATCCGAATAAAGCGGGAAAAAGATAACCGTATTTGTGTTTCCGTTGTGGATGAGGGTGAAGGTATTGATCAGGAGCATTTCGAAAAGCTCTTTGATCGTTTCTACCGCACGGATAAAGCCCGTTCAAGGGATAAGGGTGGAACCGGACTTGGACTATCCATTGTGAAAAGTATATTGCGTGCCCATGATTCGGATATCGAAGTTACCTCGAAACAGGGTAACGGCAGTATATTCTTTTTCCGACTGCCTGCTTAATCGCCGCGGTCCATGAAATTATGGAAAATTGCAGCCAGTACACCACCCAGAGCAGGGGCAATGAAATATAGTGGTATATCTCTGTAGGATTGTCCCCCGTCAATTAGATCAAAGGCAGCCGAACCAATGGAAATGGCCGGATTGTAAACGGCACCTGAAATGGGCTGGCCGATTCCGATTAATGCCGTGTAAGTCAGACCGATCACCAGACCCGATACATGATTTCTGCGGAAAGATTTACTCAGCATAATGCTCAGATAAACCGAAGCCAGAATGAAGGTCATGAGTACCTCAATCATTACATGCTGATCGATGGTGGTAATATCGGGCGGGCTGGTGTAGAAAGCGTAATCTGTGATCTGAAAAATGAGTGCTGATGCAGTGAATGCTCCAACAACCTGGGCTGTTATGTAGCCTCCAAGTTCTTTGATGCTTAAATTGTTGGCCATAAAAAAGGCCAGACTGACAGCGGGATTGAAGTGAGCGCCTGAATGCCGTGCCCCGATATAGATAAGGGCTGCAAGCAGTAAACCGATATGCAGTTCATTTCCGGTGAGACCGATGCCTAATACCAGAAAAAAGGTTCCGATAAATTCCGTTAAAAGTTTTTGCATAAGTACCTAAAGCACGGGTCCTTCCGTTATTTTCAGCAGGAAACTAAACCCCGGCATATGGAATTGCAAGTGTGCAACATTCAATTGTTTAACATTGAACTTCGACTTGCGCATATATCTATTAATAACATGCCGGTTTTTTAAAAAAAATCATGGATTCAAACTCATTTATTGACAAACTGAAAGAACGATGGGGTATTAACAGCACCTTTCAGGTAATCATTATACTCATCGTATTTGCATGTACCGGCTTCACGGCTCTGTATGTCAAAAAATTCTTCTTTGCCTGGATAGGGGTTGAGGCTGAAGATCCCTTCTGGTACAGAAGTATCATCTGGCTCATCACGGTTCTCCCGGCTTATCAGGTTTTGCTATTGATTTACGGTACCCTTTTCGGGCAGTTCACCTTTTTCTGGAATTTCCTGAAAAAAACCTTTGGTCGCCTCATTCCAAGCAAGTACAGACAAACGCTGGAAGCCAAACAGGCTTAACTTTTTAGCTGCTCCTTTTTCTTTGCTGGAAGGCTGTCCACAATCAGATTATAAGAATCGCGGATCAGCTCCCTGATTAAATTATCGTCCAGATTACCGTCGGGGTAAACCGAATTCCAGTGCTTCTTGCTCATATGCCAGCCCGGCTTGATTTCAGGATATTGCTCCCGGAGCTCCAGTGCTCTGACCGGGTCACACTTCAGGTTTATAAACTCGAAGTCTTCCACATCCGTTATGGCGAAGATTTTACCGCCCACTTTGAAAGCGAGGGTTCGGTCATCAAAGGGAAAAGACTCCTCCACTCCTTTCAGGCCCAGACAGTACTCGTAGAAGTTCTCTATGTTCATGTTTCAGAGATTAACCTTTAAGAAATCCTGAACGAACTCATCAGCCAGGTCTATGGATGAGGTTGCCACTATCTCGAACTTATCAGCGGATACGATCCCGACCAGAGCGGTTTGCCAGGTGGCCGCCATTGTTCCCAGATCCTGATTCAGGCTGAGCTTCACCGGCTGATAGAAAGTGAGATCGGCTGCATAAGGATAGGTACCATTACCGGCATCCATGATATTGATGTGCAGGATCAGCATTGGGTATTGATCCGATTCCCGCAGTTGTGTATCCGGAATAACTTGCACCGGGAGCTTTGATATGTTCTTCTGCAGTGCTTTCTGAATATTCTCGACCCTGAATTCTACCTCATCGAGTGAGCCGGGCCTTTCCATATTTACAGCTATGCCGAAGGACTGTATACCATAAAGCGAATTGATTTCACGCAGTACCTCATTTTGGGCAATCACGGCTCTGCTAATGCCGGAAAGCACAACAATAAACAGAAGATAGAGTGCTGTTTTCATGTCTTAATAAATGAAAAGGGCAGAAATAAAAAAAGGCATCCGAAGATGCCTTTTTGTACATGAACAAAGTAATAGCGGTTTATTCGAAAGTAGTTCCACCGTCTTCATTCACGGTTACCCGGAAGGTGTAAAACCTTGAGGCAGGGCGTGTGGCCGGGCTGAGAAAACTCGGATCGGTCACATCTGGGTTGCCTTCGTAATAACTCAGGATCTCAATTTTTGCAAAGTTACCCGTAGCTGTGCGAACCAGGATGGTGGTATTCTCAATAGGAAATACCGCAAAAAGCTGAGGGTTGTAATTGTACCAGCCATTTCCTGATCCGGAAGGGATAGCCAGATTATCGGCTGCTACATCTTCATTGAAGGTAATATTGGATGGTACTTCAGTTACTTCATCAAAAGAAATATTGTTGATGATAAAAGCACCACCGTTGCCGGGTCCGCTTACACCGCTGTTTGTAATGATAGTGGTAGCTGCAAAGCCCAGGTCCCAGTCGGTGGAGACAGAGTCTTCCACGATTTCACCTGTGGTAAGGTTTATAAATGTGAATTCGCCGGTTTCTGCTGTATCCGCAGGGACGTCATTGATGGTATTTGTGATGATGAGGTCTTCTTCACTGGAAGTATTGTTATCACAGGCAATGCCCAGGATAAGCAGTGCTGCGAACATGAAGCTAAGGTTTCTTAATGATGTCATTTTGGTACTGATGTTTTTGGATTAGGTATTATTTGATGTTGATTGAAAGTCTTGCGTAGTACTGGGTTCCAAGTAAACCGGGCAGGAAGCGTGGATCGGTGTAGTTAAAAATGTTATCCGCTCCAACCTGCAGAGTGAAACGCCGGTTAAAGGTTTTAGAAACAGATGCATCCCAGATCCAGTAGGGATCGGCGGTTTCAAATTCATCAAAACGGTTATTTCCGTTGATGTCGCCGATATTAAAGCTGCCCCGGTAGTTGGCCCGGATGCTGAACCGGGTATCGATTACCGGGTCGTTGACGAACAGTTTAATGTTGCCGCTTTCAGCCGAGCGGTTTTGAAGCTGCAGGCGTTTGGTTTCGGTTACAGTTACCAGCTGTCCGCCTTCAATTACGTTGCCTTCCACTTCGATCTCGCGACTGGCATCCAGATACTGGAAGCCGAAGGTCAGGTTAATGTCAAACCGGCTCTCAAAGTAGGCTGAGGGCTGCAGGCGTGTTTCCACTTCAAGGCCCTGGCTTCTGATCTCATCCAGATTGAAATAGGAGAACACAAACTGATTACTGGTGCGAATAGCAATAGGCTGAAATTCGATCAGGTTCTGAACATTATTCCGGAAAGCATTCACCCGTATGGTGGTAGCGCGATCCGGATACAGGTCAAAGCCTGCATTTATGGCCAGGGAGGTTTCTGCATCAATATTCTGCAGCTGACTCTCTGAAACGATGATCTCCCGAAGCTGACCTCGTTCATCCAGACGGTTCAACCCGGCAACGGCATTGCGGGCTCCGAAAACAGAATAAGCAGCAACCGGATTATCGAAATCTAAAAAAAGCTGTCTGAAATCCGGAGCGCGGAAGCCGGTTCCGATTGAGGCCCGGGTGTGAATTTTGTCATTCAGTTTGTAAAGTGCAGAAAGTTTTGGAGTGAGCCGCTGATCATATTCACTGTGATTGTCGAAACGGAAACCCCCGGTGAAGTTCAGCCTGCTGCCCGCAAACCACTCATGCTGAAGAAACATAAATGAATTGGTGAAGTCGGCCCCATCGGCATAGATATCTGCATTCAGGCTTTCGATATTTTGCCCGAAGCCCAGAGTGGTCAGGTTATTGCCATTCCATGCATATAGATTCTTGAATTCAATCTTCTGGAAATACTGCTCAAAATCATTGGACTGAAAAAGATCCGGATCCGTTGTGTCAAAATTACTGTAGCGGGTTTTGGTGTTGTAGCGACTGAGGTAGTAATCGGCTACAATGGTAAGCGGGATGTCAAATTCCACTTCTACACCCGGATTGAAGCTCAGGTCTGAGAGAATGTTATTAGATCCCACCTCTACCGTATCAGCCGGGGCGACCTCAAAGGGAAATGCATTTTCGATGTCCTCATAGTAATAGCGCAGGTTACTGAATAGTTTAACCCGGTCGTTCAGCTGATATTCATTTTTGGTTCTGAAGGCTGTGCTGATGAGGCTTGGGGTGGAAGAGCCTGCTGCATCAGGTGAGTTTGAGAGGTTATTCCCGTCGGTTCCTTCCAGATTAAGGAAGGTGCTAGAACTGAAGTTTCCCTGCCTCAGGCCAATACGCGTCGAGGTCTGATAGGCATTGAAGTTACCGTAGCGAAGGTCGGCGTCTGCGGTAAAGGGTTTTGTGGCTTCTTCGGTGATGATATTGATCACACCCGCCAGTGCATCCGAACCCCAGATCGCCGATGATGGTCCTTTTACCACTTCGATCTGTTTCACATTTCCAACGTTAATCCGGCTGAGATCCAGTGTACCGGCAGAGCGACCAATCAGCGGCTCCCCATCCACGAGAATCAGAGTATAATCCGGGTCCAGACCCTGAAGCTGAACCCCGGCACCAAAATTATTGACTACATTCAGCCCGGTTTGTTCATCCAGAATAGCATCCAAACGGGTTGAACCATTCAGTTGAATTTCCTCTTCGGGCACCACCGCGACCGGAGTGGGAATGGATTCCTGTTCACGTCTACTTCGCGTAGCCGTAACCACGGCAGCCTCACCAAAAAAGGTTTTTTCTTGGAGCATAATGATGATTTCATCCGCAGTTGGAAGCTCAATGTTTCGCCTAACCGTTTTATAACCAACCGCACTTATGATGAGGGTGTATTTACCAGCAGGAGCTTTTTGCAGTTCAAAGGTTCCGTCCAGATTTGTAGCCGTTCCATAAAAAGTGCCCTGCAAGAAAACACTGGCACCGATCACGGCTTCATCATTTTCGTCCAGCACCCGGCCGGAAAGTTGGGCGTCCTGACCCAGTGCGGTGAACGTTATTCCACAAAGCAGGAATAATAAAAAGCTGCGTAAAGTAAGCGACATCTAATCTTTGTGTTGATCTGCTCTTGTTGACGAATTAGCTATGTCACAAAGAAAAGAGCCTTATATGAAGACTTTATGAAGAATAAATCTAAATAAGATTATTCAGAGATTTCTACACCTTTCCAGAATGCCACATGATCTTTGATCTGACTGGCCGCATCTTTGGGCTCCGGGTAAAACCAGGCTGCATTTTGATTGTTTTCACCATCAACTTCGAGGCTGTAGTAGCTGGCCACGCCCTTCCACGGGCAGGTTGTGGTGTGATTGCTTTCTTTAAAATATGTTTTGTTCACTGATTCAGGAGGGAAGTAGTGATTACCTTCAACAACCTCGGTTTGATCTGATTCTGCAAGTACTTTTCCGTTCCAGATGGCTTTCATAAAGGGTCCTGTTTTTTAGCATCTTCATTTTTAATGTAATGGTACGCCAGTAAAAACCATCCGATGATGAATGAAATTCCACCAATGGGCGTGATGGCACCCAGCACCGGGGTATCGGTTAAGACGAGAGCGTAGAGACTTCCCGAAAAGATGATCATCCCCACAAAGAAGAAAGCCGCTGAAATGCGAATCCGCTTACCATTCGAAGGGTCTTGTTTCAGAGCCAGTCCACAGAATAAGAGAGCCAGTCCGTGCACAAAGTGATAGAGCACGGCGGTTTCCCAGGTTTCAAGGGCTTTGGCTGTTACGGAATCTTCCAGAGCGTGCGCTCCAAATGCTCCCAGCATCACTCCAAGCCCAAGGAGAACAGCTGAGGCGGAAAGAATTCGGTTGGCATTCATTCTGCTGTGAAACCGACATCTTTGTGTGAACCGTCACAGAAGGGTTTATTCTGTGAAGCTCCGCATCGGCAGAGGCTCATTTTCTTTCCCGTATTCATGCGTTGATCGCCACCAATCATTTCGTACTTACCCTCAATGCCGTAAGGTGCGTTAGGGAAAACGGTGATCTGAAGTTCACCACCGGTTTCATCGGTTTTTTCAAGCTCAAGCCGGTCGGTTGCATAACCCACTCCGCATTGCCATTCACTCTTTATGTGGGAATTATCGCAGTAGGGCTTGTTCTGAGATAGCCCGCACCGGCACAGGGCTGCACGGGTTTCGCGGGCAACGACTTCTCCATCCAGATTCTTGATAAGCAGATCCCCTTCTACATAAACCGGGCCATCTTCAACCAGGGTGATGGTATTTTTTGAAGGCGCTTTTTCCTCTTCCCCTCCATCCAGGCGTTCGTACTGCAAAGCGCCGGTTGGGCAGCGATGGATTACTTCGGCCACTTTATCTGCATCAGCCTGATCGGGTTGAATCCAGGGACGCTGATCAGCATTAAATACTTCGGGGAGTCCTTTCACGCATTCTTCTGCATGAATACACTTCACCTTGTCCCAGGTTACTTTGATTTTCTCTGATTCGTAGGTAAATATTTTTTCCGGCATATAGAGGGGCTTTTATCTGAGGGTAACTTCGATGTTTTCATTAATAATGCGCGAAACTTCAAGAAGCTCGCCGTCATTAAATAACTCATTGATCATCATGAAGTCAACCGTATCCGATGCCGGTTTGTAATTAATGTAATTCTGGAAGAGTATTCCTTCGATGCGTGTGGAATTCAGTACCGCCCGGAATCTCATGCCACCTCCATCCACAAAAAACTGATAGGCCAGATAATCCATTCTGAAATCATCGGTATCAAACCAGTAGAGATAAATATCCCTGTAGTCGTCTCCGCCCCCTTCCTGCTGAAAGGTGACTTTAAGCTCATGGTAGGTTTTATCCTTGATTTCCGTGGTTCCCAGATATTCCTTGACCACAGCTTCATCATTCAGATTGTATGGCAGAAAGGTGAAATAATGCACTGAGTTCACAGAACTGCTGTAAGCTGAATCTTTTTCGGCATCCAGCTCAGTGTATTTGCCATCTATGTAACGGTTGAGGCCGTCATTGCTGAGGCTGTCGGTGATTTCCCGGCCTGCAGAATCTGTCTGGGTTCGGGTGTATGTAAAAAGGCCGTTTTCCCGGTCGTAGCTGTAATCGAAGTTACGGAAGGCGTAGGCGATGCGGGCATTGTTCAGGGCATCAAGTCCATGAAATTCAATGGACTGGTCTACAATATTTTGTGCGGTTAGTTCAAGATTCTTATCCCGGTTTTCACTTTGGGTACAGGAGGTGGTGAAACCTGCTAACAGAATAAATAAGAAGAGTCGCATATACTGATTTTGGGTTGACACTCAACTTACGAAATCTGCCAACCCTTTGAATCACAATCTGATCACATGCCACCCGGAGTGCGAACGGGGGCTTGCAGCTGAATTCTGCCTTTCTGCCTGAATTCAAGTTCAAAACGTACTGTATCTCCCGCGCTTATGCCTTCTTTCATTCCCAGGAACATGATATGCTTTCCACCCGGTTTCAGAACGGTGGAGGTCATGGGTTCCAGAATAATTTCCGGGATTCTGCGCATGCCCATGATTCCATCTTCAGCGGTGTATGATTCATGAATCTGCACATCTTCGGCAATATCGGAATAAGCATTGATGAGGGTATCGGCCTGGGTAGTTCCGTTCTCGATCAGGAGATAAGCGGCGGTGTTGGAACCGGCTGCCGCAGGCCTGGCCCACATATCGATGGTTTTTATCTGATCATGGCTGATGCTGTTGCCGGCATCTTCTTCAGCTTTTTTGTTTTCACATGCAAGCAGGCTGAGCGAGAGTATTGCAAAGAGGAGGTAACGCATTATCGTAGTTTGTTAAGGTCTTCAATGATGATATCGGGCGGAGTCATACTGCCGCCGTATTCATACACCCAGCGGCCTTTGGTATCCAGCACAATGATTTTATCGGAGTGATTCAGGAAGTAAATCTCACGGCCATCGGGCGTGGTTTGGGTCATGGACACCTGCGTACGCACTTTTACCCGATCCAACAGTTTCTGAACATTGGTGGTGTCTCCGGTGAGCATACGGAAGTCATTATTCAGCCCGAATGCCTCATGGTAACGGTGCAATACGGCAGGGGTATCACGCTCTGGATCAAAAGACAGTGCGATGAAGGTTACGTCATCGGGATTGTCCATTTCAAGCTGAATCTTTTTCAGGTTTCCGGTTACCAGCGGACAAATATCCGGGCAGTTGGTATACACGAAACCCATCACCAGATGCTGCCCTTCAAAATCGTCCGGGAAGGTGACTTCAGCACTATCCTGATCCACCAGAGTTACAGAGAAATCCTTCAGCACGTCTATGGCTTCCGGCTCAGAGCAGGCAGCAAACAGGATCAACAGGCTTAGCACTGCGCTGAACTTGAAAAGGGTAAATGAAAGAGGATTCATGAGTGTGCTTTTGATTGAGGTGTGAAAATGCATCCCCAATGTTAATTTTTTATGAATCAGGCCATATACCAGATTCCGAAACTGGCCACGCTGCAGAACAGGAAAATGAAGTAGGCCTGTTTAATGGGTTTTAGGGGTAAATGATTATGTACGGGCTCTTCCTGAAAAAAGGCAAGAAGCTCTTCCCGTAACTGTTTTTCAGATTCGCTTAACTCACTTTCTGATTTCAGCAGCACTTCTACTTTGCCATCAACTCTTTCCATGGTGGCATTCAGAAAGCCGGCAATGGTGCGCTCATCTATTTTGCCCACATTACTGGCAATCAGGTATGCAGGAACCCCCACCACAAAGATGGCAATACTCACCAGTGATTTTTCATACACGGTCAGATAAACGAATTCTCCGATGAGCATACTCACAAAAGCTCCCAGCCCAAAGATGCAGAGCAGAGCGCTGAGTATAAGGCGAAGCTTCCAGTTGTTAAGTCCGTCGGTCAGGATATTGTTTTCCAATGATCTCTCTATTCTAAAAGTGAACCAAAAATTACTAAGAAGCTGACTTTATTGCTCTCTTTTCTCAGTCAAAGTTAGCATTAGTGATTGGGCCGCAAAACGGCTGACCTTCATCAGCTTTACCCTATCGATGTTATCATCCACCTCGTAGGTAAGTGCATCCGCATCAAAGGTTTTGAATAGCCAGTTCTTGAAAATAGGTGAGGAAGTATCAAAGGGTTCAACCCGAATCTGAACATCCGGGTTTTCATCAATAATTTGTTGGATCCAGGGGTAGGTAATGTCCCCTTTTGGTTTTTCAATCTCCGGAAGAATAGGATAAAAGAGGTTCTCGTCTGTGGAGTGGAAATCGATACCATACAGGATATCACCTCCTGATTCCGCATAGGCGGTTATAGCCTGGCTCACCTGTCGGGTTTCGGGTTGATTAAAATTTTCCCAGTCGCGGTTCAGGTCCACGCCACCGGCATTATAGCGCCAGTGTCCGCCGTCAGAACCATCCGGATTCACCATGGGATAGACCAGTATCCTGAATTTTTTTCTGAAGGTTACCGCCAGGTCTGATGTTCCGGTTAATTCATCCAGAAAATAACGGGAGGCCAGATAACCTGTAATTTCCGGGGGATGCTGCCTTGCAACAACCACCAGGGTTGCAGATTCACCTTCCTCAGTTTCATCGATTTCCATTTGCACGAGTGGCCGGTTCTGATGACTGTAGCCGATGGTATCCACCGTGACAAAAGTCAGATTACTTTTCGAGCTGATCCAATCCTGCATTTCCGGATAGGTATAAATTTCCTGGGCACTCAGGTGAAGGGTGTCTCTATTCAGTTCCAGATCCAGTTCAATACAGCCACAGGCGGTGTCTTCCCGCACAAGGTCTTCCGGATAGGGATCCCAGTCGACACCGTCATAACTGAATTTCGGATAATAGCGATGTTCTCCCGATTCATAATCTATGCGCAGGCGGATGCGGGTGCCGTCTTCGCTCCAGATTTTAAAAGCATACCAGGGACTATTGTTTATGGGAGCCAGCTCGGGCTGAATCAATACGCGGTAGAGACTGTCGCCCTGCAGCTGGAAATCACTGAGCCGGGCCGCCGGGAACTCATTGCTTACCCAAACACGGGGCTGCCCGGCACCAATCAGTCTTCGGGGCTGTTCATCTACTTCTTTGTCGATGGTGTTGGTGACATCGGGGGGATCGTAGTCAAAGCCGGTAAATTTTTCACTGCTCTTACAGCCTGCGATCAGAAAAACACTGATGATGATGAAGATTGAAGATGTATGCCCTGATTGAAACATCCCTTTACTGATGGGGTTCATTTCTGATGAATACTTTAGGATATGCAAATATAGTCAAATATCTTAGTGTTACCCGGGTTGATTTCACTATGCAGAACATTCTAAACCAACATATTCAGTACGTCGCGGCTATCGTACTTCTGAATCTTATCTGTATTTCTGCATCATCTGCACAGTCGGCTAAAAGCCCGGGCTGGGATGTCAAAATTGTGGGCAATAAAACCTACTCCGAACTGGTGCTGAAAAGCATTCTTGCCATCGAGGGAAAAAGCTTCATCGAAAGAATTACTACACTGAATGTGGACAACAGGGGATATACCCGGGAGGAGGCAGAAAGGGATCGGATCCGGCTTATGCGCTTTTACCAGCGCCGTGGATTTCCGGATATAAAAGTTGATCTGAATATTGAACTGGATGAACAAAAAAACAGGTTCAATGTCGTTTTTACCCTGGAGGAGGGCAGGCCCATCCTTATTCAGGAAGTTTATTCAATATGCAGGGCCTCCGCTCAAGACAGTACCGAAATTTATAACAGCCGGCGATTCAGCCGCACCATGAGACGCTTGTCGTACCGGGAAGGCCGACGTTTTGAGGAAGTAAAACAGTCTGAAGTACAGGGACGCATCATCGAGGCGCTGAACAACCTGGGCTATTACCGGGCCAGCTCTGGTGTGAGTTATTCCATCGACAGCCTGAATTACTCGGCAGAGGTTCGCATCGAAATTGACCCTGGGGAAAAGGTTTATGTGGATTCCATCTATGTTTCCGGCACCGAGGAAATCAAGGATCGGTATTATCTGCATGAAACGGGCATCAACCCGGGAGATCTTTACAGTAAGGGGGATCTGGAAAACGCGCAGCGCGAGTTATACAACCATCATATGGTCCGTTTTGTAACCGTGGACGTGATTGAGAAAGAGCAGCCGGATCTGGTAGACCTGCAATTCAATGTTTATGAAAGAGACCTGCGATCTTTGCAATACAGTGTTGGCGTTGGTTTTGACCGCGATCTGAACAATGAGTTCATTGAGGCTTTGAGGCAAATCCGCGGACAGGTTTCCTGGAGCTACCGGGATGCGTCCAACCGCGGACATCGCTTTCAGACAACCATCCGGGCATCCGGCTTTGATCAGGGGATCAACTTCAATTATCTCTTCCCTTACATCTTCAATACCAAAAGTTCCATCCTGCTGGTTTCCAGCTTTGAACATCTGATTGAACCCTCCTATGAAATTATCACAGGCGGTTTGCAGGGCAACTTCATCTATCAGTATACGCGGCTTTTGACGACTACCCTGGGTTATGAATTTACGGTTAACAATCAGCTGACCCGAAACGCACAGGAGCAGTTACCGGATTCGGTGCTGAACTATAATGTTTCCTCTCTTTCGGTTTCGGCTCTCTATAGGGACCGGGTTTTCGCCAATCGCGAAGGCTGGATTATTCAGCCCTATTTGGAATATTCAGGCCCATTCGGGGAAGCGGATTACACCTTTCAGAAAGTAGCGATGGATATACGAAGGCTGGAGCGCCTTGGCAACAGCCTATCATTTGCAGCCCGTGTGCAGGGCGGGATGATCAACTACGCAGGGCAGGATTCACTTCCACAGAATATTCGTTTTTTTAACGGAGGTACGAGCAAGGTGAGAGGATATGCCCGTGATCAGCTGGGTCCTAAACGGCCGGTATTTAACGAAGCCGGAGACTTTGCCCTCTATCTTCCGGTGGGTGGCCGGGCGACCTACACCTTTTCGGTAGAGCTGAGGCAGCGCATCGACAAGCTGATCAAGGGGGTGGAAATTACCGGCTTTCTGGATGGAGGAGCCCTCTGGCGAAATGTGAGTGATGTGAATCTGGATGCTACCCGTTTTGGCACGGGAGGCGGGATCCGGTACCGCTCACCCATTGGCCCGATTCGTATCGAGTTTGCACATAAAGTTAATCCCACCCTGCAGGACAAGAACTTTTTCAATGGGCAGGATTTCGGAAATTTCTGGGACCGGAACCGGATTCACTTCAGCGTGGGGTCTTCATTCTGATGACAAAAGATTTAAAACATAGCACCATTGGAAAGCTGCTGGGATACACCGGGCTCATTTTATTCGGCCTGATCCTGCTTGGGGCTATTTTTCGTTTTTCGCTGAAAAGTTCATTTATGCTGAACCTTGCGGGCAGGAGCATTGAGGCAGCGCTCTCATCAAACGGAAGCAAATTGGAAATCGGTGAAATAGACGGGGATGCCTGGTCGCAGATCCTGCTCCGGAATGTGCACTACCGGGATGCTGAAACCGAATGGGCTATTTCAGAAATCCAGCTGAACTATAACTTTGTGCAAGCCCTCTTTGGTGAAACTACCCTGGATGAGGTTCACATTCGGGGGGCGGTTGGGCAGAGCCTGAACAGAGATAAGTCAGGGAATACATCAGGAAGCAAATCAGCTTCCAGGAGACCTCCGGTTCAGATTCAGGTATTGCAGATTACCCAATCCGCTTTTAACGCTGAGCAATTCAGTCTTCAGGACATCGAGCTGAGTGGTACGGCAAGCTTAAGCGACAGCAGTTCGGTTAAGCTTCGTCAATTCAGTGCTTCATTACTGACCCAGGCAGCTAAAGACACCGTTTTTATATCAACCCAGGCCGATTACAAAAACGGTCTTCTGAACCTGAATGAACTGATCCTGAAAAGTGGGCAAAGTTTGCTGAATACATCCGTTAAAGTTGAGGTAGGCGCTGAGGAGATTGAGGCTGAGGGTGACGGAGATCAGGTTCTGTTACTGGATTTCATCAGCGGGAGATTGCCGGAATTATTTAACCGACCTTTTCAAATCAATGAAATTTCAGCTGATGGCACTTTCGATGCGTTTCGAATTGGCTTGAGCGGATCTTCGGCTGAAACCGGTGATTTTAATCTGAGCCTGTCTTTTCTGCAGGATTCCCTCATCACCATCAGCAATGGCAGCCTGAAGCTCACTTCCCTTGCGCTGGATCAGCCTGTGGAAAAGGTAAATAGCCTGCAAACCGAAAACCTGGAACTACGCGTTGATTTCCGTCAGCAGCGATTTCGCCTTGGGATAGATCAGCTGTTTATCAATGAGGAATATTTCCAGCGACTTGATGCGGAAGGCCTGCTTATTGGGGATCAATTATTCAGCGACATCGACCTGCTCAAGACCGAAGCTCCCGAACGTATACAGGCCGAGATTCGGGCAATCGGTTTTTTCTCCGAACTTGGCATCTGGAGCGTGGAAGGAAGGGCCCTTTCCCTGGACCCGGCATGGTTGCTGGATGAAAGAATCGATGGCAAACTGGATCTGGAGTTCAGTGTGAGGGGGGACGGGACTGAGCCCGGTGAACGCCCCTGGATTTTTGAGCTTGAATCTCCCGGAGGTGAAATCGTAGGACAGCCGCTGGACCGGCTTCGGTTGAAAGGAAAGCTGAACAGAGAAAGCCTGAATCTGGATCTGAGAGCCGGAATCAGAGGCAGCAGTTTTCAGCTAACCGCAAACAGCACAACGGATTCAGAGAATCCGGAATATGAATTTACACTGCAGGCGGGGAATATCAACCTGGGCGACATCACCGGTTTCAGCCAGACCCGGTCTAACCTTAGCCTTCAGCTTGAGGGACAAGGCCGTGGCATTCGATCAGATAATCTGCAATTGGACATCAAAAGCAGGCTGGAAGACGGTACACTCAATACCGGCCGCATCGATGATTTCGCAGCTGATGTCAGCATTCGAAATGAGTTCATTCGCGTTGAAAATGCCATTATTCGATCTACCTTTGCTGATGGTACCATTTCAGCCTATCAGAATTACACTGATTTTTCTGATCCGGAGAACCGAACCGACTTCCTGCTTCGCATTAAGGACCTGAATCCACTGGCCAGCGTATTCAATTTGCAGACATTGAAGGCTTCCGGTGAAATCACTGGCAGCATCAATCAGACTTCCGATGGTTTTTCTTTCTTTACTACCGATTATGACCTGGTCGACATCACCCTTGATGACTACCTGAAATCAAAACGGGCTTCCGGAAAGGGTGAAATTTTATTCGGTAATGAAAACAGCTACAGCCTGGAACTGGATGTGCTTGGACCCGAATTGGGAATACTGGCTTTTGAGGATTTCAGAGTCAGCACCTTTGGGTTGGTGGACATGGATTCGGTACGCGGGCGCTATGACATGCGTCTGGGAAAGGTAGAAACAGGCACCATTCAACAGAGCGGAGTCTTCCGGTTTGAGCCACAGGAATTTCTTCTGGAGAGCAACCTTCAGCAGTTTGATATCAGCGCAGAAGGTGAAAATTATCAGCTGGAAGATGATTTTAACTTTCGCTGGAGTCCGGACGAATTTGTAACGGATACCCTCAGCCTGGCCGGCACAGATAATTCTTATTTCTGGATGTCCTGGACAAGGATTAATGATGAAATTCGGCGCTGTTTCGTAAAAACGGATTCAATGAATATTGGCCGCTGGCAGTCGCTGATGCTGAAAGAGAAAATAGTGGATGGGATTCTGAGCGGTGAATTTGAACTGCTGAGAGAGAATGAGGAAGTAGAAGCCAATGGAATTGCTGAAATTTTAGGTTTGCAGTATAAAACGATGGTCACCGAGAAGATCAGCACACTGATTGACATTCAGAATGAGCAACTGGATCTGGATGTGATCGGGCGATGGGGAAATGAGGATAAACTCTTCGCCCGGATGTCGGTTCCTTTCAGCCTAAGCGATCCCGAACGTTTTGCGACACAGTTTGCCGATGAACCGGTTCAGGGTGAGCTGAGCATTCGAGATACGGAACTAAGCAGATTTAAAGATTTACTGGCTTTTGCCCGACTGGGGAATGTACAGGGTAAAATGGAGGCCGATTTGCTACTCAGCGGTACGGCCGGAAACCCTGAATTCCGTAGAGAACTGGTGATTCGTAACCCGGTTATTTCGGGTGTTGCGCTGGATTCGCTGGTCAGCACCTCTGAATACACTCATAGCCGCGAAAACCTGGATCTTCAGGCCAGCCTGTTTACCGGTGATCAGGAGGCCGTGATTCTGGATGCCCGTGTTCCGTTCAGCATTGATCTGCAGAACTTCAGCCTGAACGTACCCGAAGCGGATGATCCCATATTCATGAAACTGACCACCGACGATCTGGATCTGGCGGTTCTGGATGATTTCCTGAATCCTGATTTCATGACCGATGTGTATGGCAAGGCTGAAGGACAGCTCACCCTGCAGGGCCCCTTCTCTGCACCCGTGCCACGTGGGGATATTCAGATTCTGGATGCTTCCTTTGAAGTACCTTTCACACAGGTTCGTATCAACGGGCTGAACGCATCCTTCCGTGTTGATTCAGGCCTCATCGAAATACAGCAGTTTACGGGACAGAGTGCAGGGGGCTTGCTGGATGCCCGTGGTTCTGTTGAGCTGGCCGGAATTACTGCTCAGGCCATGGATGTGGATATTGAGGCAGCCGATTTTCTGGTATCGGATACCAGGGATGCCAGAATAAGGCTTTCAGCCCGAAACCGGCTGAGTGGAGATATTCAGTCACCAGAACTAAGAGGTAGTTTTAAGCTGGAAAATGGCTTTCTGTACTCCTCCAAACTGGGAGAGGGAGGGGTAGAAACCATTAACCTTGAAAGCGATACGCTGGGGCTGATATTGGCTCAGACCCTGTTCTACCAGCGAATGAATGTGGATGCCGATATTACCCTGGGCAGGGACTTCAGTTTCCGAAACCGGGATTATCTGACCATCGATATTTCAGGACTGGAGGGGGAAATCAATGCCGTTAAAGAGAGCTATGGAGCATTGGCATTATTGGGCAGCCTGAACTCAGAAACCGGTTATGCCCGGCCACTTGGTAAACGATTCGAGCTGGAAGAAGCTAACTTCATTTTCGATGGAGACCCGTTCAATCCGGCCGTGTACAATAATTTCGGCTACACGCCTGTACGCAGCCGCAGATCCACGGAACAGCAGGTCTTCATCAACTACATCATCGAGGGTACCCTGGAAGAACCGGAGTACCGGTTTGAAAGTGATCCGCCCATGGACCGAAAGGATATCATATCCTATGTATTGTTCGACCAGCCATACTACCGGCTTGGTCCGGTTGAACAGCTGCTGGTGAGTACCAACAGTAACGAGGATGTAGATGAGGAATCGCTGGATTTACTGCTCAGCCGAATGGAGCAACTGGCTACCCAGGCTTTCGGTGTGGATATGGTGGATGTTAACCCCATCCGTATCGGCAGGGAACGCGGAACCGCTATTCATACCGGATGGTACCTGAATGACCGTACCTTCTTCCGTATTGTGAACGAAATCGGTGCCAATACACCCAAAACCCTCTTTATGCTGGAATACCTGGTGAATCAGAATCTGGATCTGATTATTACGCAGGGCAATGACCGCCGTCAGGGCGTGGATTTGCAGTGGATTTTTGAATATTAAGCTTCATCTTTTATTTGAAGATTGTTAAATCATAAGTCAAGCCTTTAATGCTCCTACTTCTTGTCTACCTGTTCATCGCTTTGTTCACTTCCTTTCTCTGCTCTATCCTGGAAGCGGCGCTGCTCTCAACTCCCATCTCCTATCTGCAATCGGAAGCCGATCAGGGCAGTGATTCAGCAAGACTGATGATTCAGCAGAAAGAGGACATCGATAAGCCGCTCTCCGCTATTCTTTCTTTAAACACCATTGCCCATACCGTTGGTGCAGCCGGAGTGGGCGCACAGGCTACGATCGTTTTCGGGGAAGCGTACTTCGGGCTGGTATCCGCTATTCTGACCATTCTGATTCTGGTAATTACAGAGATTATACCTAAGACCCTGGGAGCCAATTATTCGCGCGAACTCTCCGCCTTCACAGCCCGAACCATAAAACTGCTGATCTGGATCACCTATCCGCTGGTGATATTTTCTTCTATTCTCACCAAGGTACTATCCCGGAAAGAGGCTCCTACAACCAGCCGGGAGGAGATTTCAGCCCTGGCTAACATCGGGACGCAGGAAGGAATTTTCGGGGATAAGGAAAACAAGATTATCCAGAATCTGATCCAGCTGAAAACCATCAAAGTGTCAGATATCATGACGCCAAGGGTGGTGGTGGTTACCGCCAGTGAGGATATGACTCTTAGGGAGTTTCTGACCAACAAAGATTTCCTTCATTTTTCCAGAATCCCGGTCTATCAGCAGCATAAGGACCAGATCACCGGTTATGTAATCCGGGCACAGGTCTTCGAAAAACTGGCTGAAGATGAATTCGACCTGAAGCTGAAGGATATCAAGAGGGATATCCTGGTCTTTTACCGCACCACTACCTTATTTCAGGCATGGGAGGATATGCTGAACCGGCGAGAACATATTTCACTGGTTGTGGATGAATATGGCGGGATGGAAGGCATCACCACCCTGGAGGACATTATCGAATCGCTGCTGGGTTTTGAGATCATTGATGAAAAAGACCGGGTCAGCAACATGCAGCAATATGCCCTGCAGCGCTGGAAGATGAAGCGGAAGAAGTACGATTTACTGAATGAGGAGGAAAAGCCTGAGAATCAGGAAGATGCAGACAGCTGAATGCAGGCCGCTGGTAATTTCAAACTTTCATTTTCACGCTTTTCAAAGAAATGATTCTCTCACCGTAATTTTGTATACATAGAGGTGGACTGGAGGGTTGAAGATTACATATCAAAACTTGACCGATGGCAGGAAGAACATCTCCTGGCCAGGCAAATATGTCTGGAATGCGGGCTCTCTGAAGACTTCAAGTGGCGACAGCCCTGCTACACCTCTCAGGGCAAAAACATAGTCATTCTTTCCGGCATGAAAGATTATTTTGCATTTGGCTTTTTCAAAGGTGCTCTGATCAAAAATACCCGCAAAATTCTTATTCAGCCCACTGAGAATATGCAGGCTGCAAGACAAATTTGCTACCACAACTCAACCCGGATGAGGCAGGATGTGAAGGAAATTAAAGCCATAATCAGGGATGCCATCGAAATAGAAAAAGCCGGGAAAGAAGTTTCCTTTAAAAGTACGGATCAATTTGATGTACCTGTAGAACTCAGCGAGAAGTTTCAGCAGGACAAAGCCTATGAACAGGCATTTGAAGCACTTACACCGGGTCGACAGCGAGGATATTTACTACACTTCGGAAGTGCAAAGCACTCTGAAACCAGAAAAAACCGGATTGAAAAGTTCAGAGATAAAATTTTCATGGGGAAAGGGTTTAACGAGAGATGAGGATATGCGATGAAAAAAGTACGAATCCTGAGTATTGACGGGGGAGGCATCAAGGGTATTCTGCCCGGCGTGGTGCTCACCCGGCTGGCAGCAAAACTGCAGCAACAAAGCGAAAATCCGGATCTTCGGATTGCGGATATTTTTGATTTCTTCGCCGGCACCAGTACCGGCGGAATCCTGAGCCTGGCCTTGCTCATTCCGGATGATCAAAACCGTCCTAGGTTCACCGCAGAAGATGCACTGAACATCTACCTGGATCGGGGGGATGAAATTTTTGATGTAAAACTGGGTCGAAGGTTTCGTACTCTGGGCGGAACCACCGATGAGAAATACAGTGCCAAAGCTCTTGAAAATGCACTTTTGGATCACTTCGGGCAGGTTTGGTTCCATGAGCTGCTCAAACCCTGCATTATTTCAGCTTATGACATCAAACACGGTTCTCCTTTCTTCTTCAAGCAGCATCGCGCTGAAAACGGAATTTATAATTTCAGAGTCACCGATATTGCACGATCCACCTCAGCCGCTCCCACCTACTTCGAACCGGCCAGGGTGATGAATGAACTGGGCTCACCCTATCCCCTGATAGACGGCGGAGTTTTTGTAAACAATCCGGCCCTGGCTGCCTATTCCGAAGTGCGTACCATGAGCTTCGGCGACATTGTCCATCCGGGCGTTGAACAGATGATGATCGTTTCCCTGGGCTGCGGCAGCAAACCCAAAACCTATGACTATGAAAAAGCCAAAGACTGGGGCGCTATTGGCTGGGTAAAACCCATCATTGAAATTATGATGTCGGGCAACGCCCAGACGGTAGATTATCATCTGCAGCGTATGTATGAAACCATACCCGAAGAAGCCGACCGTGATTACTTTCGACTAAATCCGGATATCAAAACAGCCGATCCCTCCATGGATAATGCAAGCCCTGAGAATATGCAGCGATTGAAGGAGGATGCCCTTAATTACATCTCAAAACGGCAGGTGGATCAAATCCTGGATGAAATCGCGCGCAAACTACTGGAACAGGAAGAATGGAGCTGATGGACTTAGTGCTATGAAGAATAATAAATGGTTTGTACTTCTTGGTGTTACGCTGATTTTGTTCATTATGCCGCAGATAGGCAGCTATGTAGCAGATCAGAATACTGCCTTTTTTGATCGTCTTGATCCGGATCAGAACTATATGTGGGGCATCATCCATCATCTTGCTCAGGCTCTGCCTGTTTTGATCATCATGATATTCTGGCCTGGTGTGAGCATGAAGCAATGGGGTTTCCAGAAGGGAAATGCTGATAAAGGCCTGAAGTGGGTGAAATATTTTACCCTGATCTGGGCCGGGCTGTATGTTATCATTACCATCCTTATGTTTTTACTGGATAAATCACCCGATGCCTATTACGATGTAAGCAAACCCTCAAATCTGGCCGGAGAATTATTTTTCCGCTTTTTTGTGGTTGGACCTTCAGAGGAAATTCTGTTTCGATCTTTTCCCATTGTTCTCTTGACTATGGTCGGTTTCGATAAGAAAGGAGATATCTTTGGTTTTGAAATTAACCGGGCAGGCATCATTGCTGCCGTTGTTTTTGCACTGGCACACATTGGTTATTCCCTGAATCCACCTGAAATTACACAGTTTGATTTTTTACAGGTGTTCACTGCTCTGGGGATGGGATTGCTCTATGCCATCGTTTTCAGAATTACGAAAAGCATATACTATCCCATGATTATTCATGCAGTTTCGGATGTTATCCCGGTTTTGGGATTGCTTGCACTAAGTCTTCTGAAGTGAATAGTTTCATTTTTGCAATGTTGCAGATAACCTTATGGTTTAGTAGACAGGCTCACAATAAATACGGTACTTTCTGAGTATAATTGGATCTATAAGTAGTTTGAAGAAAAGTAGCATGAAGAACCTGATTTTGCTGATTTTCGCCTTTTCCATGATGGGCTTATCCTGTGAGAACAACCTCACACAGGCTGATGAATATTTTCGGGTGATGCGTCTTTTTGATGAAATGAGGGAGATGGCGGTCAGTGAAAGCTGCACCAATCCGGACGAATGGGAGATTATCCCCTTCGGATCGAAATCATGCGGCGGCCCCTTCGGGTACCTTGCTTACCACAGCAGTGTGGATACCACTGTATTCTTCGAACTGGTTGAGAAACACCGTAAAGCACAGGAAGCCTATCATCTGCGATGGGGAATTACCAGCGACTGCCTGCTCATACCCGAACCAGTGGGACTGCGCTGTGAGGACAACGAACCTGTTTTGATTTTCCCGGAAATACCGAACAACTGAATTTAATTTTATCATGAACCTCACTCCCAAAAATATCATCATTGCACTGGTCCTGTTACTCACTATGGGGGCCCTGGCTTACATGAGCTACAGCCGATTTGTAGGAGGCTACGAAGCAGAGGAGCTCACCCAGTTTGAGCAGGAAGAGACCGCCTCAGCAGCATCGAAAAAACATGAAGGCGAAGTGTCCCATAAAGCAAACAAATCGCATGAAAAGCAGGCTGAGGATATCCTCTCGCCCTACACCGGAGAAGAAAACAGACCCATAAAAGCTCTTTCATCTGAGGATGTAGCCGGTTTACGATCCGGTTCGGGGATGATTTTCAATGGTTTAGCCAAAGCGGCTGAACTGAATGGTTATCCGGGTCCCCGCCACGTTCTGGAGGCCTATGAAGCGGGTTCATTTGACCTTTCAGATCGGCAGCTGGAGGAAGTTCAAAAGGTATTTGAAGAGATGCAGGTGGATGCCATCAAAGCCGGCGAACGACTCCTCTCGACCGAAGAGGAAATTGATACCGCTTTCGACAGGGATACTATTTTTGAATACAATTTGCAGCGAAAGGTAATGGAAAGTGCAGAGTTTTACGGTCAGCTACGTTTTATTCATTTACGGGCACATCTTCAGATGATGGATATACTTACACCCGAACAGGTACAGCTATATTCCGAACTGAGGGGGTATAGCCAATCTGCAAATCAGCAGGATTCAGAAAAGATGGATCATCACTCAAATAAACAGGAAAAACACCGAAAAGGGCATTGAATCAGCCTTCGGTCAGCTCATCATAAGCGGTGCTCAGATCGCGGCTCAGGGTGAGTCCCCAGCCGGGGGCATTGAATTCCTCGAAACCGGGTAAAGCCTCCAGATCGCTGATTTCCTCTTTGCTTTTACCGGCATCGATGCCCTTTTGGGTGTAAGCCAGCAGTTCTTCCAGAAAGTTGGACTTGTGGATGAGATCATCTGCACTGCCGGTGATACCGTATTCACTGTTTCCATGCCCAAAAATATAGATGGCATCCTGTGGTAGGTCGGATGCGGTGCTTCTCAGCACTTCGATCCAGTTTTTGATGGATGCTCCAGATCCCCGATCGATGAAGGGATGCACCCGGTTAAAGACCAGATCACCCATGTGAGCCACATTGGCTTTTTCGAAGTAGATCACTGAATCGCCTGAGGTGTGAGCCCGCCCGTAGTATTTCATGTGAACGGTTTCATCACCCACGTCTTCACTCCATTCGGTTTCGAAAGTGACATCAGCATAGGCTTGTCGCTCTAGCACTTCCGGGCCATTTCGTTCAGCAGAACGCTCAGCGGCCGTTCTCTGCAGATCCGGTACATTCTGATGAGCCACAATATGCTTCACTTTACCGGCAAAAGCCATGTTGCCGCCGGTGTGGTCTCCATGATGATGGGTATTCAGTAGCAGGTCAAAATCCACCTTAGTGCGTGATTCAATACCTTCCACGCACTGAGCAGCATTATCCGGATACTGGGAATCCACGACTACAATTCCATCATCATTGATCAGCCAGCCGATGGTGCCTCCGGAAAGTACGAAGGTGCCCACATTTCGGCGGATTTCAGTAAAAGGATCATCCTGAAATAATCGAGCGATGCGGTTCAGGGGGAGCAGAGTGGCAGATCCTAGGATTGCGGATTTAATCAGGAATTCTCTTCTGTTCATCATAGGTACTCGGTAATCGGTAGTTAGTATCCTTTACTGGTCTTCCTCTCGGATCAGCAACAGAATGGCTGAATGAGGTACGATCAGGTATTTTTCGTTTTCAAATTCGATGTCAAAGGTGCGGCTTTTCAGGAAGATGGCAAGGTCGCCCGGTTTGGCCTGCATGCCGATGTACTTAGTGTCTTCGCTCTGATCTTTCCAGGGTTCATCAATGTCGCCGGAAGGGATGGGATAACCAGGGCCGGTTTTAAGCACATAACCGCTCTGGATTTCTTCCTTTTCTTTTACGGTTGCGGGCAGCACCAGTCCGCTTTTGGTTCGGGTTTCCATATCCCGGGGCCGGATCAGTACCCGGTCGCCAACCACGATAAATTTATCTATGGAATTCAGGTATTCTTGAATCATATTGCAATACAGTCGGTTACAGCAGTTGAGCCTAAAAGCTATAATCAAATAAAAACGTTCATGCTATGAATAACACCAACAAAGTTTGTGTGATTACCGGAGCCAATGCCGGAATTGGATTCGAAACAGCCAAAGCGCTTGCCGCTACAGGAATGTATGTGATTATGGTATGCCGAAGCGAAGAAAAAGCCCTGGCTGCACGGAATCAGTTGGTAAGGGAAACGGCAAACAGCGCCATTGAAGTGGTGCTCTGTGATTTTGCCATTCAGCATGATATCAGGGAAGCCGCCCGTGCCATCAATGAAAAATTTGATCAAATCGATATCCTCATAAATAATCATGGTACCGTTGCATCAAAACGGCAGGAAACCATCGATGGCATCGAAAAAACCTTTGCGGTAAACCATCTGGGTTATTTTCTGTTCACCAAACTGTTGCTGGATAAGCTGATAGCAGCGGATGCAGGACGCATCATCAATGTGGCCTCCAATGCCCATCGGGGCTCAACCTTTGATCCGGAAAATCTGCAGCAGGAAAAAGGCTTCAGTTCCCTGAAAGCCTATTCTGTTTCCAAACTTTGTAATATCCTGTTTACGATGGAGCTGGCGGATAGGCTGAAGGATACCCGGGTCACAGCAAACAGCCTGCATCCGGGTTTCGTGGATACCGGTATTGTGGATGAGTCAAACATCCTGGTAAAAACACTCTGGCTGATGGGAAAGCCCTTCGCCAAAAACCCACGACAGGGCGCCAGAACCACGGTTTATCTGGCTACCTCACCGGATGTTAAGGATGTGAGCGGAGGGTACTTCATCAACCGGAAGATCGCCAGGCCCAGTATGGAAGCCCGGAACATGGATCATGCAAAGAAGCTCTGGGAAATCAGCGAAGATCTCACCAGTGACGCATAAGGCGGCCTAATCCCGTTTGGGAACACTTCGAAGAATACCCATACCAATAAAGAGCACAAAAAGGGAACCCAGCAAAAAAAACAGGGTGTACGATTCGATGAGTTTATCCGGATCGAAATAAGTGAAGGCATCGCTCTCCACAAACATCTTAACAACAGCAGCAAGGAAAGCGGTGAAGCCTCCGATCAGAAGCAGATTTCCAAAGGCACGTCTCATAATTCGGGGTTTTTGTTGTGTAGCCTTTTAATGCTAATAAGTTCCCGGATCGGGCTTTGTGACAGCTAAGGGCATATTACGATTCCGTTAAGTGCTGTTTTTTAAGCCTAAAAGCATTATATAAAATCACTTATGCCTTCTAAAAAAACTTACTCATGAAAGACGAAAAAGTACTGATTACCGGAGCCTCAGGCTTCATTGCTTCCCACATCATCATACAATTACTTGAAAAAGGATACCGTGTGAGGGGAACCCTGAGAAATATGCAACGGGGCGAATCCATGCTTGAAATCTACCGAAAGCATGTTTCCTTCCCCGATGAACAAATTGAATTTGCAGCGGTTGACCTGTTAAAGGATGAAGGCTGGGATGAAGCTGCAGCCGGCTGTGATTATATGCTTCACGTGGCATCCCCTTTTGTGATTGACCAGCCGAAAGATGAAAGTGTGCTGATCAAACCGGCCACGGAAGGTACCCGGAGAGCCTTAAATGCAGCCAAGAATAACTCAATAAAAAAAGTTGTTTTGACTTCCTCGGTAGCATCTATTGCATTTGGATACGGTAAGGAGAAAGTTACATTCGATGAAGATGACTGGACCGACCCGAATGGGGAAGGCGTGACTCCCTATGTAAAAAGTAAGTACTACGCTGAGAAAGAGGCCTGGGACTTTATGGAGAAGCAAGGCGGAGATATGAAACTGAGTGTGATCAATCCCTCGGCTGTACTGGGACCCATCCTGGAAAAAGATTACGGAACTTCTGCTGAAATCGTCATGAAATCACTTTCGTCCGGACTTCCCGGCTTTCCTAATGTTGGATTCCCGATCGTGGATGTGAGGGATGTTGCCTCCCTTCATATCCTGGCCATGGAATCTGACAAAGCCGATGGGGAGCGTTTTATCTGTTCCAATGACTTTGTGTGGTTTAAGGAAGTGGGTGCCATCATGCGGGAGAACCTGCCAAAAGAGTGGGCGGATAAAGTACCAACGCGTGTAATGCCAGACTGGCTGATGCGCTTTGTTGCCCTGTTTGATAAGGAAGTGCGCGGAATTGTACCCGATATCGGAAGAAAACGGGAGATGAGCCACAAGAAAGCAAAAGAAATGCTGGGCTGGGAACCACGCCCCAACGAGGAAGCCATCCTGGCCACCGCCAATACCATGATAGAACTGGGTATTGTTTAATTCGACTGACCAAACAGAAGCTGGTCAGCTGAGCCCCGGCTGCTGAAAAAAAGATCTAAACGGCCATCACCGTTGAAGTCGGCCGGGGTTATATCGAAACCTCTTCCACTGATGGAAGCAGGGAAGAACGCTTCCGTGTTCAGGGCAAAGACTCCGTCCCCTTCATTTTCATAAACCCGATAGGGTGTGGATCCCCCAAAATTGGTTCCGTTAGTATTACCGGTGATGATATCAAGATCACCATCCTGATCTAGGTCTATGATTGAGGCAGTGAAAGATCGGTCGTTATCGGTGGGTAACCGATCTGAGGTTACATCGGTAAACACCCCATTGCCATCATTCAGCAGCAAGCGATTCTGACGATCGGCATTGGGCACAAATGCCTGTACATTCGCAAAAAAGAGATCCAGGTCACCGTCGCCATCCACATCGCCCAGCTTCGCTTCCCGGGTTTCTTCGAGGGTACTCCGCTCAGGAAGCCGGGCATCGGTTTCATCCTCAAAAAAACCGTTGCCATTGTTAATCCAGATGCGGTTACGATCCTCATTCCCGTTGATGATGTCCAGGTCGCCATCGCCATCCACATCGCCTAATTCCACGTCCTGGGTTACATCAGCAATCTGAGGCAGACGTGTGCTGCTCTCATCATCAAAGATGCCGTTGCCCCGATTCAACAGAATAAAATTCTGTCCATTATTACCAATCAGGATATCCGTAAAGGAATCGTTGTTAAAGTCCGCTACCGCTACCGCGTTGGAGGTGCCCTGAGCCTGAATACGGTTACTTACATCGGTAAATATGCCAACTCCGTTATTAAAGTAAAGTTCGTTCACCCGGTCATCTTCGGATACAATCACCAGGTCGAGATCGCCATCCGCATCGAAATCAGCGATTCCCACATCCTCACTATCGCGCGCACTGGAAGGAAGCTGTATGGCACTCCGATTTGCAAAAGCCCCACTACCGTTATTAATGAGCAGTATATTGGGACCGAATTCATTGGCAATGAAGATATCCGGATCTCCGTCGGCGTCGAAATCAGCTGCCACAGCATCCATGCTGAGTCCGTTCAGATCCGGACTTGGCAAATTTATGCTGCTTACATCCCGAAAAGGCAGTTCGGGTGTAACCCGTTGATTTCCGGTACTGTTGCTTTCACCACAGGAAAAAAAGATGGTGATGGTTATCAATGAGAGTAAAAATTTATTCATGGCTTGGCATTATATGAGTTCAGCGTCGTATGACCACTGCTTAGTCACAGACAGAAAATGGTCCATACAGGCTTTCTGTTCATCGGCCCCTGTAATTTCAGAAAGGGGCAGAGCTGCACCTGCCAGTCCGCCCGGATGCCAGTTACCATGCTTTAATTCCGGTTTCTCAGCATAATTCAGTTTTCCCTTTTCTGCCCACTGGGTTACATACATGTATCCCTCTTCAATGAGATCGTCCGCAATGGCATAGCCCATACTGAAGGATCTGATCGGATCACCTGCTTCATCCTTTTCAATAGGTATGTAAACTCCGGTATCAAAATGGTGCGGCCAGGTAGCCACAGTTCCGGCAAACTCACAATCTTTTCGGAATGCATTAAGGGCTGCAACTGCATCATGACGATGGCAGGCCAGTTCATCAAGGTATTTCTGTTCAGGTTTTGTAAATGCTTCACCCTGATTAACTGGATGGGGTGGAATTTTATAGTGCAGCTTTAGTTCAAGGTCCTGTGCCAGTGCCCGGTTCATAATCAGCTCCAGCTTAAGCCAGGAAAAAACCGACTTCATGGTAAGTCCATCCAGTTCTTTGGTACGCATGGTTTCATTGGCTGTATCAAGGATGTTCAGGGAAAAGTCGTTGTAGCAGAACGCAACCCGGATGATGCCATTTACAAAATGTCCGGCCAGCATATTTTGCTGATCCAGCCATTCCATGTTGGTGTTACTGTCGTCCTCTTCCTGATCTATCAGCTGATGCCCAACCATACTGATGAACTGCACAGCCTGATGAACCATAGACTGGGCATGATTCAGGGATTTGGTATCCTCTATGGTTAGTTTTCGCCAGTCGTATTTCATGGTTAAAGAAATTCAGCTTTTGGTTTAAGTATAAACAAGCTGATTCACAATCCGAACCTGTGTTTAACGACCCGGCGTTTAAACGGCGCGGGGATTGGTTTTTGTTGAAGTAACGAAATTTTGATGTCAGAACAAACCCTGCCGAAACCCCGTCTGCGTCCGATTTGAAACGCCTTGTTATTCGCTGATATTAATTAGTTTAGTTTTTGATATTGGTAGTTTATAAATCTGTGCTTTATTGTAGTTAACAAAAAAAATGTCTGATCCCGTATTAAAAACAGGCTGATAAAATATTTGCTCTCTTTTTTGGTCAACGAGCCTATGTTTAATTATCGCAGAACTTAAATCAAGCGGTATTTCATATAAATTCAATTTATACGCTACCCAGATGCTATTGTCTTTATAAAAAATCTCTCTTATTAAAACAGAAACTGTGGTCGCCTCATTAGCTGGCCGGAGATCAAATGTTGTATTCAATTCATCTAATTCCGAGTCAGGTTCAAGATTAATCATAAATTTTTTACCACCAATATTCGCAAAGATAATTGGAGTGCCTTGATAGGCATATAATAAGATGTCTTTAGATGGGACAATGTCATACGTAATATTATTATGCATACTAGGCTGATGACCTTGAGGTATGATACGTTTAATTAAGTCCTTTTGAATGTTACCCAGAGAATCACGTATTGACAAAACGTAAGATTCACGATAGGTAGGCCAAATAAGTTCATTGTTATTCAATATGGTTAATTTATTTCCCCCAAATGAATTGGGTAGATTCTTTAAATGATATCGAGTTTTTTCTAAACCATTTGTATCTGAGACCATTATCAACTGCTGGTCAGTATCTAATATATAGATGTTTGAGTTCTCATTTAACGCAAGAGAAACCGGCCTCAGGATTTCTGATGGTCCTTTTCCTCTTCTAAATAATTCACGATTGAATTTTCCATTTGAATGAAACTCGAATAGTTTGCCTGTAGTTAAGTCGGAGATCCAGTACATACCATTAGAAGTCTCTAAGATGTCTGTTACCATAGATAAAATGACACCTTTGTCGTTTTCATTATCATACCATGTTTCGATAACTGTGGTATCAGACTGAATCCTAGCCCAATCTTGTGGTGTTAAATATTCAAAAGAATCAGATTCTGGTAATAATGAAATGTATTCGGGTATCTGCTCTTTACAGCTTAAGAAGAATACAGTAATTAATAAAAAGCAGCCAATATGGATTTTCATATTGGCTGTGTAAGTTTTATTGAACTTAGTTGTCATATTTATGTAGAAATCATTAAACAATTCCCACCATATTCTGCTCCTTGCACTTCTCCATATGCAAATGAACCATCATTACATGATATTGACCATGTAAATCCATCGAAACCATCTCCATCATTGATGGTGGTTACACAGTCTCCATTATCACATTGATATATTGCAGCATTAGCTAATGGAGTTGCTAAGAGCATTAATCCAAAAAGTATTAGGAAAGATAAATTTCGCAGTTTCATATCATAATTTATTTAGTTGTTGGTTTATGTGCTAAGCACACTACAAACAAATAAATTGACCTTAAATATTGTTCAAAAAAATCTTCGATTAATTCTTCAAAAATCTCGCATTTTCCATCTAAGTGGTGAAAGCCCTACTTTTGTTGTGAAAATTGTTACAAATGAAGAAGGTTTTTCATAACCAACAATCCAACCGATATCTCCAATTGTCAAAACAATGTGATCATTATCTAAGAGTATTTTAGCAGCTTCTACTCTATGGTGTACAACGTAAGAACTAGGTACTTTACCCACGTATCTTTTAAATCGAGTGGAGAAATTCTTTTGAGGAACATTGCAATATTCTTTCATTGATACTATTGATAATGTAACATTAAATAGGTTCATATTAAGGTAAGCAAGCGATCTATTAACCTCATGTGGCCAAGTAGGATTAGTCTTTTTAAGATTAGATAGTTTGTAGTCCTGTAATAGGCTATCGACCAGTTTCATATAATCCATAATTCTATCTCTTAAAGTGTGAAGCGAATAACAAGTTTGTATAAATAATAGGCCATGAATAAAGTGAGCAGAAAATAAAAAAGGCCCCCAACCGGAAGCCGGGGGCCGCATGCGATCTCAGATCATATCACATGTTACGGATTCATAAATATTCAATGGAGGTGGAGTGATCACCAATAAAGGTGCCTCGTGGGGTTTTTTCAAAATCTACAGCGGCGATGATCTGCAGCCGGTACTTGCCAAATTCGGGATTTCCTTTTGCAAGCACCTCAGATTGTATGATCATCCCTTCGCCATACTCATTCTGAAGCTCTGAAACCTCAGGTTGAAGGATGATGAATTCATGATTAGGGCGGGTAATGAATTCGATTTCTTTCTCACTCTTAAACACGCTGGGTACCTCGTTCTGAAAGCCTGAATACTCAACCTCAAGGTGTTCGGTGTAGCTGATGGTAGCTCCGCTTTTGACGCGGACGTTAATTTCCATTTTAGTAATGGCCTGGGCTTGTGCAGAAAGAGATAAGCCCAAAAAAAACAATACAGCAAGAGTTAATTTTCCCATGAATATCGCCTTAAATATTATCGTTGTCTCTTGAATTTTTGTCGGCGAAAGCCCGAAAAATCTTAAGGCATTTTTCGCATTAATTGCGAATGAGGAGGGCGTTGTCTGAAATGAGTTATTTAACAGTAAGGTATTGTTTTAGGACTTGCAAATTAAGGTTCTAAGCCTCCTAATGCTGTCTTAACATGCTTTGGCTATCTTCGAGGTTATTTGTTGGTGAACATTAAATTTTGGGATATGCGGCCGAAAATCATCCTATGTATGAAGCCGCAGCTGAACCGCTTATGAGCGACCTTAATAAACGCCTCGAAATTGAGGTGCTGAAACATCGTTTTCTTGATTTCACCCTCCTGGGTGGATCTATACTGGCTTTTATTGTGCTGGCCCTGAGCCTTTTTCCGTTTACGGACATCACTTACAACTACGATTTTTATACGGACCTTATATCGGTAGCAGCACTCTTTGGAGCTTACATCCTCAGGAATACGATTTCGGTGAATCTGAAATCGAACCTGATTCTGATTATTTTATTCACCTTTATTTTTACGGATCTCACTGAAAATGGCCTCGAGGGCACCGATAAAATCGCTCTGGTCCTGATTCCATTTTTCACAGTACTGGTATATGACTTGAAGCGATCTGTGATCTACTTTGGCATCGCCATTGCGGGCTACACTCTTGTTGCCTGGATGATTATAAACGGAGTGCTGGAAGTGCGGGAATACTCTGATCGTTCGTACCAAGTGATGGCCTGGATTCTGACCGGGGGGGTAACCATCATCGTTGCAGGTGTGATTACGGTTTTCACCCATCGGTTTCACAACGCACTCATTGATCTGGTTTCAGATCTGGAAATGAATAATCAGAAACTGGAACGCCGGGAAAAAAGACTCAAGGATGCTCAGGAATTTGCGCGTATGGGCAGCTGGGAGTTTGACCTTAAAACCGAATACCTGAAATGGTCGGATGAACTCTTTAAGATTTTTGAGCTAAAACCTCTTCCCCCAAGAGAGTTATACAAAAAATTCAGGGAGCGCATCCATCCTGAGGATGTCCACATTCTGGATGACAACATTCGCATTGCTGCAGAATCGGTTCAGCCAGTAGATTTTGAGCATCGGATTTTACTGGATGATGGTCGCATCAAATATATTGGAGCCCATATAGAAGTGATTGCAGATGAGGAGGGAAAAGCAGCTCGCTTTGTTGGGATTGGTCAGGATATCACTGACAGTGCTGAAGCGGAAAGAGAACTCAGGAACCGGGAGCGACTGCTAACTGCAATCACGGATAACTTCCCGAGAAGTTACCTGGCCGTGGTTGACCGGGATTTAACGGTTCGTTTCACAGGGGGCGCAGAGTTCCAGGCACAGGGAATCGACTACGAAGAGTTCATCGACCAGAAAATTGAAGATGTTTTCCAGATTGCAGAAGAGTCCCTGAACCATATCAGGGAGGCTTACAAAGCTACCCTTGCTGGTGATGAGCAATCTTTTGAAATAAAAATCAGTGACCAGTATCTATTGTTCAGGACCATTCCGCTTCAGGATGAAATCGGTGATATTTATGCACTGCTGGCCGTGGTTGAAAATGTGACGGAACGCAAGGAAATCGAGCAGACGATCAAACGTAATCTGGAAGAAAAGGAAATCCTGCTGCAGGAAATCCACCATCGGGTAAAAAATAATCTGGCTGTGGTTTCAGGTCTGCTTGAGTTACAGGCCTACCGACTGGAAAAGCCGGAAACCATCGAAATGATGAATAAGAGTACCAACCGGATCCTTTCCATTGCCAAGGTGCATGAGATGCTCTATCAGTCCAGTGATTTTACCTCAATATCTTTCTCCGGATATGTCGAAGAACTCTCTCAAATTATTATGAATACCATGAATAAGGAGGATAAAGAAATTGACATTCTTTCCGACATTCAGGTGGAGACCATCAATATTAATCAGGGGGTACCGCTGGGCATCATTTTCAATGAACTCATCACCAATTCCATCAAATATGGTTTTAAAGGCCACAGCGGACACGAAATCAGTATCAAGGTAAAAGAGATTGAGGATGGCCGGGTTGAGGTGATTTATAAAGACAATGGGGTTGGCATCAAGAAATTTGATCAGGAGAAGAGAAGCGGACTGGGTATCACCCTGGTTGAAAATTTACTTGAACAGCTGGATGCTGAATATAAATACAGAACGGATGATGGCTTTCAGATTCAGTTTCTTTTTAAGCCCTTCTATAAAGCATCAGCGGTAGAGCATTTAAACAGCTGATTTAGAGCTCATCGTCTTTCACAAATTTTAATATTTCGAACGCATTGTGTTGGATGAATTTGTGGCTAATTTTGAGTAGCAGAATATCAAACATATTACCCCTTTCAACTGATATGCATGTCGCTTCAGAAAATTCTCCCGGCCATCTTCTTTTTATTTCTGGCCGGTTGTTCTGCCAAGGAACTCACCGATGTTCAGCCATCAGGATTCCGCGTTGAAGAGCTCACCATTCAAAGCTATCATAAAGCGTATAAATAGGGCAAAATTACAGCCGTTGATCTGGTGCGTATTTATCAGGAGCGTATTCGCCTATACGATGGTCCGGATGGAATCAATGCAATCACTCAATTAAATAAATCTGCTCTGGTTGAAGCAGCATTACTGGATGAGGAATTTCTGAAAACCGGGGTATTTAGGCCTCTGCATGGTGTTCCGATTGTAGTGAAAGAAAACATCAATGTAGCCGGTCTGGAAACAACGGCCGGATCCCTGGCACTGAAAGGTTTTTTTCCTAAAGAGGATGCAACCGTAATCAGAAAGCTGAAAGAAGCCGGGGCTGTTATTCTGGCGAAGACCAACATGGCTGAATGGGGAATCAGTGCACACATTACAGCCTCTCCAGCCTATGGGGAAACAAGAAATCCCTATAATCCGGAATTCACCACCGCAGGATCGAGCGGAGGAACAGCTGCTGCTGTGGCGGCCAATATGGCAATGGGCGGTATTGCAACGGATACAGGTTCATCAATCCGTGGACCGGCCTCCCATAATGCCGTTGCCGGTTTCAGGCCATCCATGGGGCTGGTAAGTCGAGAAGGTATCGTGCCGCTGAATCTTCGAAATGATATGCCGGGCAGTATCGCCCGAAGTGTTGAAGATGCCGAAAAAATTTTCCTGGCCATGGCCGGACCCGATTCACTGGACCTTTTACTGATCGTAAACGGATCCGGCTCAGGCAGGCTGTGGAAAAAGCCATGAATAAGGAGGGGGTGGATGTCATAGTGTATCCCACCTGGAACAGGCCTCCGGTTAAAATTGGAGATTCGCAGGAGTACATAAGTAACAGCAGTGCCATTCTGGTACCCCACACCGGGCAGCCGTCCATATCAGTACCAATGGGCATACTGCAAAATAGCTTGCCGGTTGGGATTCAGTTTACCGGGCGCATATTCGATGACAAAAAAGTATTCAGCACAGCCCTATCTATCAAAGTATAACCGCACACAGAAAAAAGCCTCGCCTAAAAGAGAATAGTAAGATGATCTTATTTTGTTAATATTTTAATTATCGCTTTATTCCAAGCCTTAAACAATAACTTTTATGGGGGATTTATGAAGAATTACTTAGGTATTTTGGCAGTATGTGTTTTCTCGATGGGCTTTTTGGCCTGCCAGCCAGCAGCTGAAACACCCAAGGCCGGGTCTGTTTTAAGCGGTGAATTAGATGGAGCAGCATTTATGATGGCAACCGGCGATGAATATGACAAATTCATTGCCATGAACAAGGCTTTCAATAATATGGATGCAGCCGGAATTTTTACCCACGCTTCAGATACCGTAACCATTCATGCGGAAGACGGGTCTGTTACTGAAATAACCGAAGAAATGTTTGAAGGTTATTTTGGTATGATGGATTCGGTTAAATGGGATTTATATGCTGTGATACCCGTTAATGTAGAAGGTAGTGAAGCAACGCATGTGCTGGCCTTCGGCCGTGAAAAGCGCTATATGAAAGACGGGACCGTCTGGGACAAAGGTCTCTTTGAACGATTCGTATACCGCGATGGAAAAATGACAGCCGTGTATCAGTGGACGAAAGAGCCGGAAGACAGCTGATTCAGTACGAAAATTTAGATTTTTATCCATTTGGCACCGTTCCACAGGGGCGGTGCTTTTTTATTTATTGTCTTTCAATTCCAGGGACGCAACCAGACAACTGAATCAGGATAAACGGCTATGGTGGCCGTATGAACCTTTCCCAGATTTATGAGTGTGGCCGAAAAATTATGGCTTTCAGATGTGGTTCCCTTTCCGGAATGTACATCAGTGTGGAAAAAGTTGATGAAGGGATCAGCAGTCACAGAAAAGCACCTACTACAACCTGTATGACTGGTGAACTAGTCAAGCGGAAGCACTAAACAATTCAATCTGTTTGGATTTGTGACTGAACTAAGTATTATTAAGCCTTTCAATTCAGAAAAGGTTTATGGATAGTTTGAATAAGACAGCGCCAAGGAAAGTAGAAATTATTGCTTATCACGGGTGGGGTATGGCCGCTGATTTCTGGGATCCCTGGGATGATATTCTGCCGGATCATGTAATGTTTAAGAAAAATGACCGTGGTTATTTTAATGAGCCGGTTCATCATCAGTTCTCTGAACAAGACTCAATTCACATCCTTTTTGTACAGGGTTTCGGTATTCACTGGGTTTCGAAAGAAAACTGGGAGAAAGCCCATGCAGTAGTGCTGTTCTCAACCTTCAAATACCTTGAAGATATCATGAGCGGAGGCCGGCGGGTTGCCCAGGTAGTAAATCAGCTCAAAGCATTGATCGGCAAGAAAGTGTATTCAACCATTGAAGCCTTCTGGAAAGAACTTTTTAAAGACAATCCCGAACACAAATCGGTTGATGATTATAATATCCATGACAAGGACATACTCATAAATGATCTGAATGCTTACTTCAGGAATATGATAGAACATGCACCGGTTCAGGAAAAAGCGCTCATTATTTTACTGGAAACCCGGTATGATGAGATTTCCAACTTCTCCCAAAAGCATGAAATGGAAGGATTATTCGGAAAAGTGGATTTACACCGCAGCTTTGAATTTGTTGGCCATGGTTTTCCATTTACACATGCAAGAGAATGTTACGATGTAATCCGGGATAAGATCAAAGTAATCTGATTGCTTAATGAGAAACCCATTCCCCAAGAATAAGAGCAGTATCTGCTTTAACTTCCAGATTCCCAACATAGACTCTTTGCCTTAACCTGATTAAGGAGATAACTTTTGCATGATGATTTTCAATAGAAGTAATTACCAGTTTGTGTTTGCCATCCGCATCTTGGCAAGTTTTCGTACTTGATCCAAGAGTAACCAGCGGACAAGGAATCTTATTAAAATTTATGCCTTGATATGACCGCCCACCTCCACCCAGTTGTTTTGGCTTTATATAATATGACTGCAACTTTTCACCTAATTCCAACATCTTCTGTTCATAGGCTTCTTCTTCAAACTTAATTTCCTGATTATTGAAAATCTGAATCCCTGCAAATACAGCCAGTCCCGTTATTACAGATGCCAGAAGCATTAAAATAAGTTCACGTTGTCCCATAGCAAGTTTTTGTAGTTTTGATTGACCCAATCACAGGCGATGAAGAATATATCAAAATTTTTCATATAACGAGCCAAAAAGGTATATGAGCGTTTCGAGAGCGATATCCTTTGGTGATGATGAATTTCAGGGAGATCACGCTTTGTGCGTGACGACCTTTTAGTCGGGGAGATCACGCTTTGTGCGTGACGACCT